>UQUN01000053.1 GCA_900544175.1 uncultured Alistipes sp. | reverse complement strand
AATTATAGTAAGTTCTCTGATTACTTTGGTATAAAATTAGTATATTTGCGGAATTATAGATGAAATATATCACGCAATGATAACAAAAGAGTTAATAGCACCAAAAAGCATTGTGGTAGTCGGAGGATCTGACGACACCCACAAGCCCGGAGGCGCGACACTGAAAAACTTGTTGGACACACACTACTCCGGAGAACTGTATGTGGTTAACCCGAAATGCGACTCGGCTCAGGGAGTAAAGTCCCACAGGGACATAGAGCAGCTGCCTTCCGTTGACTGCGCAATTCTTGCCATACCGGCAAAAACCTGTCTCTCCACAGTTGAGACACTCTGCAACAAAAAAACCTGCAAGGCCATCATCATCCTGTCTGCCGGATTCAAGGAGGACAGCAAGGAAGGGGCAGAATGGGAAAGAAAGATTACCGAAGTCTGCAATTCCACAAACACGGCCCTCATTGGTCCCAACTGCGTAGGCGTGATGACACACACCTACATCGGAGCCTTCATTCAGCCCATTCCCAAAATCAATCCTGCGGGAGCCACACTCATATCCGGTTCCGGTGCGACCATCGTGTTCATCCTCGAGGCCGCCATGCAGCTCGGACTGCACTTCAGCCAGGTATTCTCGGTAGGCAACTGCGCACAGATAGGCGTAGAGGATGCTCTCGAATATCTCGACGAGAATTACGAACACGGAAAGAGTTCCCCCGTCATCATGCTGTACATTGAAAGCATGAACAATCCCGCGAAACTGGCCAGACACGCGAAATCACTTATAGCAAAAGGAGCGAAGATAGCCGCGATCAAAGCCGGATACAGCGAGGCCGGCAGACGCGCCGCATCATCCCACACCGGAGCCATGGCGTCTCCGGACAAGGCCGTGAACGCTCTTTTCCGCAAGACCGGAATCATTAGGTGCTACAGCCGCACCGAACTCGTCACTGTTGCAGCAGCCATGATGTATCCCGAGCCAAAAGGACGCAAGGTGGCCATCGTCACCCATGCCGGCGGACCTGCAGTAATGCAGACCGACATACTCTCGTCCAACGGTATCGAGATACCTCATATCTCAGGACCGAAGGCCGATGAACTGCTCAAGAAACTTTACCTCGGCTCATCCACAGCCAATCCCATTGACTTTTTGGCTACAGGAACAGCAGAACAGCTCGGATACATACTGGACGCCTGCGAGAATGACTTTGACGTAGATGCCATTTCCATCATTTTCGGCAATCCCGGTCTCACGACAGTATACGACGTATATGATCTCATAAGTGAGAAAATCAAGACCTGCAGGAAACCTATCTACCCCGTACTTCCTTCCGTTGTGAACGCACGGAAAGAGATAGAGGCTTTCCATGAGAAAGGCGGAATAGGATTCCCTGACGAAGTTGCCCTTGGCTCGGCGATTGTCAAGATCATGAACAGTCCCAAGCCCATTGAAGACATCACTCTTCCTCCCGTAGACAAGAAGATCATACGGGAAGTGGTGGACTCCAGTACAAACGGCTATCTGTCTCCCGACAAGGTCCAGCTGCTGCTTGACGCCGCAGGCATCAACCGCTCCAGAGAATATGTCGTGAGCGAGTTAGGAGCCGCCATGGAAGCCGCCAGAGAGATCAAGTATCCTGTAGTAATGAAAGTTGTAGGACCGATCCACAAATCTGACGTAGGCGGAGTGTCCCTGAACATCAATGACGACACCACGCTCACATCCGAATTCTACCGCATGATGCGTATCAAGGATGCGACAGGTGTCCTGCTCCAGCCCATGCTTTCTGGTACAGAGATATTCGTAGGCGCCAAGAGAGAGGAAAAGTTCGGACACCTTATACTGTGCGGACTTGGCGGCATATACGTGGAGGCACTCCGGGATATCAGCTACTCGCTGTCGCCCGTATCCAAGGTGGAGGCAGACGAGATGATCAAAGGACTACGGGCCTTCAAGCTGCTTGAAGGCATCCGCGGCAAGGAAGGTGTCAATCTTGTACTGTTCAACGAGACTATCCGCAGGGTATCGGCTCTGTGCGCCGCAGCCCCGGAGATTTTCGAGATGGACATCAACCCTCTCCTCGGAAACGCCAAGTCCATCACTGCCGTCGATGCGCGCATACGCATTGAAAAATCAGATCCTGCAAAATAATGAACAATCCTTTCACCAAACTCAGGAACTGGTACACGGCCCAGACTCCTACTACCAAAGGATTCATCTGGATCGGCATACTGCTTATCATAGGCATCATCATCAGATGGGACTATATAAGTGAGAAGGTTATATCATCATTTGGAATATTGAACATCAACAACCAATAACAAACACTAAATTTATGGCAACACAAGGAGCTATTGTAGTAGACAAAGAAAGGTGCAAGGGTTGCGGCGTATGCGTCGTAAACTGCCCCACCGGCGCCATTGCCCTGTCCCACGAGGTCAACGGCAAAGGTTACAACTTCCTGTCTCTGGTTAATCCCGAGAAATGCATCGGCTGCGCTAACTGCGCCACTGTATGCCCTGATTCAGTTATCACTGTTTATCGTGTTAAAATCTAAATTTTGAGAATATGGCAGAAAAGATTCTTATGAAAGGTAACGAGGCCATCGCATATGGAGCCATTGACTGCGGCTGCGACGGATACTTCGGATACCCCATCACCCCTCAGTCGGAAGTGATGGAAACCCTGATGAAAGTACAGCCCTGGGAAACCACCGGTATGGTTGTCCTTCAGGCAGAGAGTGAAACAGCATCCATCAATATGGTATACGGCGGCGCATGCTGCGGAAAGAAGGTCATGACTTCATCCTCCAGCCCCGGAATCAGCCTCATGTGCGAGGGACTCAGCTACATCGCCGGAGCCGAGCTGCCCTGCGTAGTAGTTAACGTAATGCGCGGCGGTCCGGGACTCGGTACCATCCAGCCAAGCCAGGGAGACTATTTCCAGACTGTGAAAGGCGGCGGACACGGAGACTATCATCCCATCGTTCTCGCCCCTGCATCGGCTCAGGACATGTACGACTTCGTAGGTGAGGCTTTTGACCTCGCTTTCAAATACCGCAACCCTGCCATTATCCTCGGTGACGGTGTCATCGGCCAGATGATGGAGAAAGTGGAGCTCCGTCCCGCCAAACCACGCAGGACAGAAGAGGAGATCCGCGCCCTGTGCGACTCCTGGGCAACCATAGGCTGCAAGGGACGTCACGGCAACACCATCACATCCCTCTCGCTCGACCCTCAGGTTCAGGAGAACTTCAACATCAAGCTGCAGAAAAAATATGCGGAGATAGAGGCCAACGAGGTTCGCTTCTCCACCTATATGGCTGAGGACGCCGAGTATCTCATCGTAGCTTTCGGCTGTATGTCACGTATCGGTGAGAAGGTTGTGGAGCTGGCACGCGAGGAAGGCATACGCCTCGGCCTGCTGCGCCCCATCACCCTCTATCCTTTCCCCAAGAAAGAGATCGACTCACTCGTACCCCAGCTCAAGAGCATCCTCTCGCTCGAACTGAACGCAGGTCAGATGGTAGAGGATATCAGACTGGTGGTCAACGGACGTATCCCTGTAAACTTCTACGGCCGTCAGGGCGGTATGATTCCTGACCCCGAGGAGATTCTGGAAGTCTTCAAAAAAACTATGTAACAAAAGGCTATTATGATGGACATTAACGAAATAATCAAACCTGAGAACAAGGTTTACGGTAAAACTCCCGTACTTAAAGACAATATTCTCCATTACTGCCCCGGCTGCTCACACGGCGTAGTCCACAAGATCATCGCCGAGGTTATCGAGGAGATGGGCATCCAGGACAAGACCATCGGTATCTCCCCTGTAGGATGCTCTGTATTTGCTTACAACTATCTCGATATTGACTGGCAGCAGGCCGCTCACGGACGTGCCCCCGCCCTCGCTACAGCCACCAAGAGGCTCATGCCCGACAAATACGTGTTCACCTATCAGGGTGACGGCGACCTCGCATCCATCGGAACAGCAGAAGTAATGCACGCCTGCAACCGTGGAGAGAACATCGTCATCATCTTCATCAACAACGCCATCTACGGTATGACAGGAGGTCAGATGGCCCCTACCACCCTGCTGGGACAGGTTACAGCCACCACTCCCTACGGACGTAAGGCCGAGCTCAACGGTTATCCCCTCAAGATTACCGAGCTCATCGCCCAGCTCGAAGGCACCTGCTACGTGACCCGTCAGTCCGTGCAGAACCCCGCCGCCGTACGCAAGACCAAGAAAGCCATCCGCAAGGCATTCGAGAACTCCATGATGCACAAGGGAACCTCTTTCGTAGAGGTTGTCAGCACCTGCAATTCAGGATGGAAAGTAACTCCAGTAGAGGCCAACAAGTGGATGGAGGAGAATATGTTCCCGTTCTATCCCCTCGGCGACATGAAAGACAGGTAAAATATCACTCTAAAATATGAATATAAAAATATATA
>UQUN01000052.1 GCA_900544175.1 uncultured Alistipes sp. | reverse complement strand
TACCTGAGCATTCCCTCACACAGGGCTTTCCCGACGAGCCTTAATAAGCCGGGGTGCTTTATGGGTGACATGTACAGCAACGTGGAGTCCGGACATGGCACCAAGACATGGGGATAATTTTGCAGACAGCCATTATAATAATGCTGAACCTATCTTGGCTTCACATGAGATGTAAACCAAGTAGGTTCAGTCCTTTTACCCACGGCAAGGCTAAAGGGCGAGGGAGCCGAAAGTCTTCATGAACTGGACGCGCTCGTACATGGCCGGGTCCGCTATAGTGGAATAGTTCAGACGACCCCGTATCTGGGAAAGGTTTTCTACATTGTTGTCTTCCAAGAACTTCTGAATTCTGTCATTGAATGCGGCTATAACGCCTGCGCCCTTCTGATATATCACCGAGCAGACCTGAACCGCCGATGCCCCTGCCAGTATCATCTTTATGGCTGTCTCAGGAGTATGAATGCCAGTGGTAGAAGCGATATCAGTCCTGACAGCCGACGAGAGTATCGCCGTCCAGCGAAGCACCTCGCCGTACTCTCCCTCATGGGACAGCGGCGCTGCAGGCACCAGTCTGAAATTGTCGATATCAATGTCCGGTCTGAAGAAACGGTTGAATATCACTATGCCTTTCGCTCCGCAGGATACCAGACGGTCTGCGAAATTGACTATGCCGGTAAAGTGCTGGCCTATCTTTACGGCCACAGGGATCCGCAACTCAGATACGATGGAGCGCACCACACTGATATAGCCTTCCTCAATGGAGACAGGTGAGGTCTTGGGATCTGTCGCCATATCGTAAAGATTGACCTCCAAGGCATCAGCACCGACAGCCTCAATCTGACGGGCATACTCTACCCACTCGCCGGGGCTGTAGCAGTTGATACTGGCTATGACAGGTATCGTCACGGCCTGCTTCAGCGCCTTCACCTTCTCCGTGTACTGAGCTATGGAATTGGAACGGATGTAGGCATGAAGGTAGTCGTCCATCTCGGGATACGAATGTCCGGCAGACGCCATGAACTCCACCTCTCCACGGATCTGCTCCTCGAAGAGAGACTTCATCACCACGGCACCGGCTCCGGCACGCTGCATTTCCTTTACTTTGTCCACATCAGCGGTCAATGAGCAACTGCTGACAACCACCGGACTCTTCAGGTCCAGTCCAAGATACTTTACTTCTGTAGTAGCCATAATGTTATCCTATCTTATTCAGTTTCTGTAAAACCGGCTTGTAATCCGTCCTCTCACTGATGATGCGTCCGACTTCGGCGATAGGGATACGCTCCTGCTCCATCGTATCGCGGTTGCGGAGGGTCACGCAGTTGTCCTCCTTGGTCTGATGATCCACCGTGATGCAGTAAGGCGTACCGATGGCGTCCTGGCGGCGGTAACGCTTGCCGATGCTGTCCTTCTCGTCGTACTGGCAATTGAAGTCGAACTTGAGGTCATCAATGATATCCCTTGCTATCTCAGGCAGCCCGTCCTTCTTGACCAAAGGCAGTACTGCAAGTTTGACCGGCGCAAGCACAGGAGGTATACGGAGCACGACCCTCTCCTCCCCGTTGTCCAGCTTTTCCTCGCAGTAGGATGCGGAGAGCACGGCCAGGAACATCCTGTCGAGACCGATGGATGTCTCTATGACGTAAGGGGTGTAGCTTTCCCCTGTCTCTGGATCAAAATACTGAATCTTGCGGCCGGAGAATTTCTGGTGATTGCTCAGGTCGAAATCGGTCCGCGAGTGAATGCCTTCCAGTTCCTTGAAGCCGAAGGGGAACTCGAACTCGATGTCGGTGGCCGCGTTGGCATAGTGGGCCAGCTTCTCGTGATCATGGAAACGGTACTTCTCATCTCCCAGTCCGAGAGCCTTGTGCCACTGCAGGCGGGCCTCCTTCCACTTGGAGAACCACTCCAGCTCCGAGCCGGGACGCACGAAGAACTGCATCTCCATCTGCTCGAACTCCCTCATACGGAAGATGAACTGACGGGCCACTATCTCGTTGCGGAATGCCTTGCCTATCTGGGCAATACCGAATGGAATCTTCATGCGGCCGGTCTTCTGGACATTGAGAAAATTGACAAAAATGCCCTGGGCCGTCTCGGGACGGAGGTAGATGATGCCGTCCTCTCCGGAGATGTTGCCGAGCTGGGTGGAGAACATCAGGTTGAACTGACGCACCTCAGTCCAGTTCTTGGTACCGGAGATGGGGCAGACGATGCCGCAGTCGATGATGATGTCACGCAGCCCCTGCAGGTCGTTGGCATTCAACGCCTCCGTCATACGGGAGTGAACCTCGTCCATCTTCTGCCGGTTGCGCAGCACGTTGGGATTGGTGGCACGGAACTGCTCCTCGTTGAAGTTCTCGCCGAACTTGCGGCGGCCTTTCTCGACCTCCTTGGTGATCTTCTCCTCCAGTTTTGCGATGTAGTCCTCGATAAGCACGTCGGCACGGTAACGCTTCTTGGAGTCTTTATTGTCGATGAGCGGGTCGTTGAAGGCTCCCACGTGACCGGATGCCTGCCATATCTTGGGGTGCATGAATATGGCCGAGTCGATGCCGACGATATTCTCGTTGAGACGCACCATGGCATCCCACCAGTATTTCTTGATATTGTTCTTGAGCTCGACGCCCATCTGGCCGTAGTCATATACGGCACTCAGTCCGTCGTAGATCTCGCTTGACTGGAATACAAAACCGTACTCCTTGGCATGGGCGGTAAGTTGCTTGAATACTTCTTCCTGTGTCATTGCTGTTGGAATTAAACATGCAAATTTAAGAATATTACGGATAATTTAATACTTTTGCCCAAAAAGAAGATAATCACTACGCATTTTAGAAATATGAGAACTACAAGATTACTTGCAGCCCTTGCAGCCTGCGCGGCATCCGTCTGCTCATACGCTCAAGGCATCATTTCAGTAGATACCAAGTCAAACGTCCTGAAAGACGGCAACGTCGAAATCATGATGACTGTCAACCTTGATCCTGGCTGGTACATATACAGCTCTGTTCCAGTCCATGGAGGCCCTATGGCCACATCCCTCAACACCGAAAACAGTCCGGAATATTCCTTGAACGGAACATTGAGCGATGTGGAGACTGCGCATACCAAAATCGATCCTGGATTTCAGACAGAAGTGCTGTATTTCGAAGGCGCGGCCCGCTTCAGACAGATTATCAAACCTTTGACAGAAGAGCCGTTCACATTCAAGGGCTGGCTGGAGTTCCAGACCTGCAACGGACTGGAATGCACCCTCAACGAGGAGGAAATATCCGTCACCGTCAACCCTTCAGCCACCCCAGTCGAGGAAAGCATCGCACCCGCATCCGACAGCCATACGGCCGCCAAGAGTGACGGCCAGAGCATCTGGGGATTCCTGCTCATAGCCTTTCTGGCCGGTCTGGCCGGAGTCATCACGCCTTGCGTGTTCCCGATGATTCCCATGACGGTAGGCTTCCTCATCGGCGGAGGCAGTTCCAAGCGTGCCGGCATCCTCAAAGGCATCATATTCGGCCTCTCGATTATCGTCATCTACACCCTGCTCGGGCTGATAGTCGCTCTTTTCCAGAGCACGGCAGCTACCGATGCCATAGGCACCCACTGGATCCCGAACCTGATATTCGCTCTGCTGTTCCTGATATTCGCCATATCCTTCCTCGGGGCATTTGAGATTACCCTGCCATCCGGGCTGGCCAACAAGGCCGACCGCGAGGCTGACAAAGGCGGCTTTATCGCTGCCTTCTTCGTGGCACTCGCCATGGTGATTGTATCCTTCTCCTGCACCGGCCCGTTCGTAGGCTCCATTCTCGCAGCCGCCGTACTGGACGGAGTGGCACTCAGGCCGATTCTCGGCATGGCGGTCTTCGGACTCGGCTTCTCCCTCCCCTTCGTGGCACTCTCATTCTTCCCCAGCGTAATGAAAAAGCTCCCGAAATCAGGAGGATGGCTCAACATGGTCAAGGTCGTATTCGCCTACATCATGCTCGCCTTCGCCATGAAGTTCCTCTACAACATCGATGCATACTTCGGCTGGGGCATCATTACCAGACTCGGCTTCATCGCCGCATGGGTTGTCCTCGCCCTGCTGCTCGGCCTGTATTTCCTCGGAGTGTTCCGCACCAGTCACGACACCCCCTCAGAGGGCATCGGCTGGGGCAGACACATAGCAGCCATAGTCTGCATCACATTTGCATTCTATCTTATACCCGGCCTCTTCGGAGCCCCGCTGCAGAGCATCTCCGGCCTCATCCCGCCGATGGACGGCTCCACCCTGACACTGTCCTCAGGAGGCAATGTGCCTGAGGCCGGCGGCAACACGGCAGCCGCATCCGGATACTCCACCCTCAAGAGCTACACCAACCTCGAAGAGGCTCTTGCCGAAAGCCGAGCCACAGGCAAGCCGGTCTTCATCGCCTTCAAGTCGCACACATGCAGCGTCTGCAAGCAGATGGAGGCCACTGTGCTCTCATCCCCGGCAGTGATGGACAGGCTGTCCAATGACTTCGTAATAGCCAATCTCTACGTGGACGACAAGACTCCCGATGACGAATTCCGGACCATCGGCCGCCGGTACCGCGACCTGGAGCTGCAGCAGTTCGGCTCGGCCTCCCAGCCGCTCTATGCAGTGGTAGATTCCGAGGGCAGCACCATCTCCGGCCCCATAGGCAACTGCTCCGAAAAGGAGTTCCTGACGTTCCTCAAGCGATAGCCTACCGCGTATATCAAGAGATGAAATTGCATATCGGTCTTATCTCGGTATTGGCAGTCCTGGCCGCAGTACTCTTTCTGCCGGTCCTCATCTCTTGTAACGACAGGGGCACACAGTTGCGTCAGGCTCTGGCCGCAGCGGACTCGCTCATGATGACAGACCCGCAGGCCGCCCTCGACACCA
>UQUN01000051.1 GCA_900544175.1 uncultured Alistipes sp. | reverse complement strand
ATACTACTTCCTATCTTTTTCTACCCTTCCGTGTCTACTTTTTCGAGAGCAGCATACCAGAAGTATCAGTATTGCGGACATCAGAAGGACGTTCTGACGGTTCTTTTTGTGTGCCAGCAGTTCCAGCTGGTGCGAAAGCATCAGCTCGTTCTCGTACTTGAAAAGGGAAATGTACATGCTTTTTGTCCCCATGGCCGAATCCATGCTGTGTGCTTTCAGCAGAGACGAGTAGGCATTTTCCATGTTTCCCAGGGATATGTAGATGTGGTGCAGTCTCGTATAACACTCGTTGAGATATAGTTCGAATTCTCCTTTGGAGAAGTAACCGACAGCCTTGTTGTATTCTTCTGCTGCCTTGGAATAGTCGCCTGTCATATAGTGGCACAGGCCCATAGTCGAGAAATATCTGCCCGAAATGTTGATGTCGTCCAACTTGTCCGCAATACTTTCAGCTCCATTGAGGAGACCGTACATGACTGTAGGAATAGAGTCATTGATATTGTGGACGTTCAGAGCGACGGGAAGTAGATTCATCAATACGTTCAGCCAGACTTCTTCATCACCGGATGATCGGGTCAGTTCCAGACATTCTGTTATGTACCGGTCTGTCAGAACTGTGTCGGCGTTTGCCCCGGCAAGGACAGCCTTGTTGTTGAGCATCTTTATCAGTAATGTCGTGTCCTGAAGCATTTTTGCGCCTTCCCCGAACAGTTCGAGATATCTGGAGGAACTTTCGTACTCCTCACAGATGTAGTATATCTGCGCCAGACTGTTGTAGCATTTCAGAATATTGTAAGTGTCCTTTTCATCTTCGTATATTCTGAGTGCGTCTACAGTATAGCCCAGTGTGAGATGGTACTGGCCTTTCATACAGTACATGTCTCCCAGTCTGTATTTGGCGTCAGCCAGTTCGCGCATATATGACAATTCCTCATAGACAGGAACAGCAGTCTCCAGGTATTCTATTGATTTTGAAAACAGATATCTGTCGGAATAGCTTTTGGAAAGGGAGTCTGCCTTTAAGGCTGCTTCCAGTGTCTGGCCGGAGCAGATGCTGCAAATTTCGCAGACAAATATGAGTGTAAGTAAAAAATATCTCACGTGATGGATTATATAGTCTCAATTAAGGCGGGCCACACGGATTCCGCCTTTTTTTACGTATTCTTCGATGGAGCGGGTCTCAAGGACCACCTTTCCTTCCCGCATGGAGGCATGGATGAAATGCAGTGTGCCGTCCTCTTTCCGGCAGGCTATGGCAGTGTGGGTGATGTCCAGGCCGGGTGTGCTGCTGACTATGCAGATGATGTCTCCGTCCTGGATATTGTCCTCTGCCTCCCGTATTTTCTCGGCAGGAATGTAATAGTAGGCGGTGGCTGTGTCCAGCCGTTCTTCGGTTCTGCGTATCTGCTCTGCGGCCGCGGTCCCGGCATTTCCCCGAAGCTGGGGATAATTGTCTCTGTGGGAGGACATGAAGGAGAATTCCTGCTCCAGCGGGATGCCGCCGAGCTCCTGGGTCACTTCGCGGAGAACTCCGTTGGCACTGGCCTGCAGCAGCCATTCAGAGGTGTAATGCAGCCTCGAAGGATAGCCGCTGATGATGCCGTTGCGGTAGCGCAGGCTGCGGAGCATGGTGCAGAAGTCTTCAAATGGAGGAATGCCGCCTCCGGGATTGTCCTTCAGCAGAAGGGTCATTGCGGTGCAGGCTTCCACCAGGATGATGCAGTCGGTTTCCTGCAGGTTGACCGTGAGATGTTCGGGGGTGCTCTCGAGCGTGCCGCCTTTGTAGGGTGTACCGCAAAGGGCTTCTGCGGCAGCTGTCATTATCTCTCCGGAGGGACGGCCGGCGAGGGGCAGGAGTTTCTGCATGGTCCGGGCGTAGATGAGGGAGTCTTCGGGAGTCGTGCTGACCGCAACGGTGGTGTTGGCCCTGAAAAGGGAGTAGGCGGCCTGGAGTATCTTGTTGCGCAGGAGGGCGGGGTAGTCCGGATTGTCCTGGAGGAATTCCTGAACTTCCAGCCATGCCTCCGGACTGCGGTGGCTGCCGAGCAGGGCTCCTGCCCAGTTGCGGGGGAAGAAAATGTCGCCGGTGCGCTGGACTTCCTCGAGGATGTCGAGGCCCGGACGGATGTATCTGACGGAGGAGGACTCGCGCAGGGGGTGATTGAGGTAGCTGAGTACGGAGGCTGTCCAGGGCTCTATGCGCCGGTTTTCGGCCTGCATGAGGCTTTGGAAGAGGGTGTCGCGGGCAGTTTCGTCAGGACTTACAGCTCTGGAGATGTAGTCGAAGCGGCGGAGCTGGTCGGGGTCGGTCAGGCGTGCCCGTTGCGTGGCGAGTATGTGTCCGGCCCGGTCAGGGAAACGGATGGCGAGTTCCCATGCGAGGGAAATGTAGTTGTTCTCGCTGTACAGGGGCTCGCTTTGGTTCTCCCAGATGGCGTACAGGCTGTCGCAGAGGGCTGCGGTGGTGAGTCCGGACGGCAGGGAACGCAGGAGAATCGTGCGGATGGGTTGCTCGGGATGGGTGTGGGCCAGATTCCACAGCCGCTGCTCTACGGCTTCGCGGTCTGTTCCGTTGAGGTCGTCCATGGCCCGGCCGAGGAAACCGGAAAGGGAGGAGGCGGTGAGCTGGTCGGTCTCCTTCTCCAGGCAGGCGAGGATGGAACGGCTCCAGTCCAGGGCGGATATCAGGCCGGCGAGGTAGTTCTCCTGGAGGTTCATCAGAGTGGCGAATCGGGCGGTGCCGTCTTGTATTTCAGACCAATGGCCGAGCAGCCACCGTGCGGATTCCCGTGGCAGGATGAACCGGCCGTATCCCCGGCCGTCGGTGTTGGGAAGGATGTAACGCGCTCCGGTAAGTCCGGTGCCGGAAGGTGTTCCGGTCGTACCGGTCATGATAGGTACGGTTACTTCGGCGGCGTCCATGCGTACTTCCACCAGTACGGACTGAGTTCCGTCGCTGACCGTTACCCCGAAACTCTGTGGCCAGAGTATGCCGCGTCCGAGCGGGTCGCTCTGGGTGACGGTGAGGCTGTCTCTGTGTTTGCCTGTGATGCGGAATGTGAGGTCCGGCATACCTTTTTCGTAGACCCAGGCCCGGCTGAAGCCGCGCAGGTCGGCAGAGGTGAGGCTGTCGAGGACGCCTACGAGGTCATCCCAGGTGGCGTTGCTGTAGGCATACCGTTTCAGGTAGGTCTGTATGCCCTGGCGGAAGGCGTCGCGGCCCATGATCTCTATGAGTTTTTCCATCATTACCGGGGCCTTGTTGTAGATGATCTGACCGTAGACAAGTCCGGCATAGCGCAGATTGGGCAGTTCCTGGGATATGGATACGGTGCCCTCGGTGCGGTCTTCGCTCAGGGCAGATGTGTTGAATGAGCGCAGGCGGTTGAGACGGTGGTTGACTTCCGGATACAGCGGCTCGGATATCCATGCCGCGAAATGGTTTGCGAATACTTCTTTGGTCCAGACCTCATCGAACCATTTCATGGTGACCAGGTCTCCGAACCACATGTGGGCCGTTTCATGGGCTATCAGTTCTGTCCTTGAGAGTCTGTCCCCGAGGGTTGGATTGGGACTCAGGAACATACGGCTGTCGTTGTACAGGGTGGCTCCGGTGTGTTCCATCCCGCCGTACTGGAAGCCGGGCAGGATGATGAAATCGTATTTGGCGAAAGGGTAGGGTACGCCGGTGTACTCCTCGAGCCATTCGAGTGAGGCGGCTACTTCTGCGAAGATGTCATCGAGCTGGGCTGTCTTGGCCGTGTCGGTCTCCCGGTAGTAGGCGCTGAAACGGTGCCTGCCGTCGTCATAGTCTTTTCGGTAGAATTCTCCGGCCACGAAAGAGAAGAGGTAGGTGCTCAAGGGCTCAGTCCTGGAGAATGTTATCAGTTTGCGCGTGGAGGCTTGCTCCTCTGCCGCATCACCGGTGTGTATCAGTTCCTCTTTTTCTATATACGTGTTGGATACGGCTTTCCAGTCGGCAGGCACCTCCAGCGAAAGGGTGTAGAGGGCCTTCATGTCCGGCTGGTCGAAACAGGGGAAGAGGGTACGGGCCCTGTCCGGAACAAGCAGCGTGTACAGAAATTCGTCGTTGCGGTTGAGGGACTGGTCATCGGCCGTGAAGGCTATCTCCACGGTATTCTCTCCACTTCTTGTCAGGGCTGCCGGGATTATGATATGTTCATCGGCCATTATGCAGCACGGCTGTGTACAGGCATTTTCCTGCATCGGCAGGAATTCTGTCCGGATTGTCTGTCCATTGACCTTGACCGAGTGTATGCCAGTAGCCGGCTCTCTGAAATCAAGTACGATATCTTCCGGGCTCTTCAGGGTCAGGCTGGCCGTAATCCGGCCTTCGACCCTCTCGGAGCGCGTTTGAGGTATGTTGAAATGCAGGCGGTATCTCACATTGCCGTAAGTTGTTTTACGCCACTGTGCCAGTTCTTTTGGCACGCCCGCCTCCGGAATGTCCGGTGTGAAGCTGCTCACGTTTGTCGCGTTTGAGCTTATTGTGCTCGTAGTCAGGGCAGTGCTGCAGATTGTAGCCGTCAAGAGGATAAGTGTCAGATTTCGAGTTCTAATCATATTCGTTATTCGTAAGCATTTCATTTCGGAGACAGTCTCCCCGTCACCATACTGCAAAAATACGTTTTTCTGCTTCAAGAAGTTACTATGATCTTTCCAAAAATTTCCTCGAAATGTCCTCATTCTCTCCACGTAGTCTTACGCCCTGCCAGTGTCCCCGACCCTCCCCATCCTTTTTGCACAGGATAAGACATGCCGCTTGCAAACTGAACACATATCCGGATGCCCGATTGCGGCTTCTGGAACCGGAACATCACTCATGGAACACGCATACGTATTGTAACTGACTTATAATAGCCGTCATATATCGTCGTATAAAGCCCCGCGACATGAGAATGTCTGACTATCGGAGCCAGTATCTCATCACTCCCCTTCGACGGGCCGCTCCGTGGCAGATTCCCCATCCGGACCCACGCCACCATCCGGCCACTACCGCAACGGCAGCATTTCCCGCGATCCGGTGCCGTAGTGGGTCATTAGCAAAATCCGCCCGGGCAATGCCGGCCGAAATGGCTGGAACCCAAAACCGTGTA
>UQUN01000050.1 GCA_900544175.1 uncultured Alistipes sp. | reverse complement strand
ACGCAAGTACCCGGGACGCGATCTCCTCCTCACGGCCCGTCTGCCGCACCGGCACTGAATCACGGGAAACGCTGCCGTTGCGGTGTGGAGTAAGTCAACCACACACGCAATAAAGAAGGCCGTGACAGTTGTCTGCCATGGCCCTCCGTGAAGTTTGTCATAGTTTTTCCGGCAGTATTGTTAATCGGACGTTTAAAAATCAATGTCCGCCTGCCCGGCCTGACAGTTTCTAATATTTTGTCTTTCAAATTATATCGGATGCAGAATTTTTTGCTAATTTTGTAAGCAAATTAAACGTCCGATACATTTGCATTGCTCTCGGCTTCTGCGTATATTCGGCTGCACCGCATATACTGTTCACGCCTCGGCATAACAAATGGATTTGCTCTGCGCTCGGCTTCTTCGTATATTTGCCGCATGACTGACACGACTACAGACATCCATGGAAGAGGTGGCAGAACAACTGTCAGCACCGAATGCCTCTCTTGCCGGATACGCAAGGACGAGTACATCCTGTCACTCGGATCATGCTTCTCGACTGAGATAGGCATAAGGCTCGCCGACGACGGCTACCGCATAATGAACAACCCGTTCGGAGTGCTCTACAACCCGTTTTCCATAGCCCGGGCCATAGATTTTTTGGCCGAAAGTCACATTTTCAACGAGGCGGATGTGATTCTCCGGGACACTAATCCCCAAAGACGCAGACAAAGACAAGACACAGACAATACCGACGGTAGCACCTTGCGTCATCGGCCGATAGCACCCGAAGGCGGAGGCTATGTCTCATTCTTCCACCACGGATCATTTGCCAGAAGGACCCCGGAAGAATTTCTGAAGAACGCCAACGAATCACTTAAGGAAGCATCGGCATGGTTCGGAAAAGCCAGCCGGATTATCGTCACATTCGGAACCGCATGGGTATACCGCCACACCGGACGCGACATCATCGTATCCAACTGCCACAAGCACCCGGCACAGGAGTTCCGGCGCGAGATTATGGACATCGACAGCATCACCGCATCATGGGTCCGGACTGTCAACCGGTTTCCGGAAAAGCACTTCATATTTACGGTATCCCCGATACGCCACAAGAAAGACGGCCTGCACGGCAACCAGATTTCAAAAGCGATACTGTTGCTCGCTGCAGACCGCATCATCAGACAGGCCGACAATCAGAATGCATCATATTTCCCCGCATACGAGATCGTACTGGACGAGCTCCGCGACTATTCCTGGTTCACCGAAGACCTGGTACATCCGTCTCCAGCCGCCATCGACATAGTATGGCAGCGTTTCCGCAGCACAGCCCTTTCCGACACTACCCTCTCACTCCCCGTCGGCCACTACAGTGCCACCAGGCGGTAATCATTCCGTATATCATCTACGGTAATACCTGTTGCAGGCTCCATCGCCTCGATAACATCCCCTATAGTATAATCGGCAACCACATTATCTCCGTACAATGTGTATACAGGAGCATCCGTCGAGTCAGGAATAAGATATATCTTGCCGGTTTTCTCGTCTACATATTTTTTCATCTTTTCAATAGCAAAACCCACCTTCAAAGGAACGTATACGCCCTCTACAGGAGGAGATACAACCAAGTCAGCAAGCATTTCCTCACTACGAAATTCATGGATAAAACGCTTCTCGACCCTCAAACCTGGATATAAAGACCTTAACCTATCCAGTTCTTTCTGCATCACATACTTGCTATTTAATACATTGCTGTATTTAGACAACAATATTTTTTCTCCATAACGCGAGATTAAGTCAAACTCAAACAATACCTGTCCATTCAAACGAGTAGTTACTTCCAAATACAATATCGGTTCACGCATAGCATCGTCTTCCGCATAACCGCGCTCCATGACCCGGATGAAGGACTCCCGCAGGTTGTCCTCCTCTATGAACTCGTAAAGCGGCACCAGGGCGTCATCCTGAAATCCTACTATCGTGTGATATTTCTTGTCCTTAAGCGACGCGCACCAGTCCGACATGTCGATGTGGCAGTCATTGACATCCTGAGCCGGACTGAACTGCACACCAAGTGCCGAACCGCCGTACGTACACACGGAGAAGGCAGTCTCCTTAAAATTATGCACTACAGTATCCCCTGTACTCGCACCGCCTCCACCGCCGAAACTGAGTCCTGCAGAAAACAGACTGCCCACATCCACATTGGCCGACATCAGATAATCCATGTTCCGTTCCCTCGCACTGAATACCGTGCTTTTCTTTTCCGTGGCCTTGTAGACAGCGACCGCCTCGGCGCCGGAGATGAAATTCATCAGGACAAAACACCCGTACGCATTGAAAAGCTCGTCCATGGAAGCATTGTACAGATACTCCATGAACACGTCATCCAAATAACCGTCCAATATCCTGTCGTACAAGCCGGAAGGAAGATAGAAACTGTACCGGTCCGCATAATAGCTGACTTTCGTCTCACCATAGACAACATTGGTGCTTGAAGACGCCAGACTGGAGAATATCTCGGAATACTCATACTCCGCACTTGACGAGAGAAGTCCGAACAGATCCATATCCATCTTCATACTAAGTTTGGAGGAGATATCCGACTTGCTGACATGTTGTTTTCATTGTGATAATTTTATTGATAGGTGAATAGTCCGTACACTGGAAACAGAAAGCACCATTCTGCCTGTCGCCATTGCGAATACTGATTCTTTTCCCCAAAAGCCAAGTGCCGATATAGCATTAATTTCTAACTCACGTTGTTTTAAAAATAAAAGTTTACAGACAGGTTCGCTCCGATATTCTCGGTGCCGAAATCAAAACCACTGGAGGTCGGGGTCTGAAGTTCCGTCCATTCTTCAACTTTCTCGGAGAGGGCATTGTATCCCTCTGCGGTGTAATATAGACCTTTTGTCCAATTGACTGCAGCAACAAGATTGACCTCCGCTCCCAATGATACTTTTGGAGCGACGAACCATTCGATTCCGGCAAATCCTACAAGACCAAAATAGTGTGTCGGCGCGTCTGTGAACTGTCGGAGGTATCTTTGATAAGAGAATCCCGGAGCGGAAGGAGCCGTGACATTGTCCAGTCCAGTGCTGGGTTCGCGGTTGATGTCCGTTATCGCATTGCCGTAGGAGTACTTTACTCTATAGGTGCTGAAAGCATATAACAGACCTCCTCCGAAAACTCCTTGAATTCTGCCTTTGCCTACCCTGTACTCGATTCCAGCCATGAAACTGCCTCCGCTGTTGTTGGTTATGCGTGAGTCAATGACATTGGCATTGGACAGGGGGTCTTCAAGAAGGGCTGCGTCATCAGGCGCATAAACATTGTTTTTGTCGTGATGGAGTATCCATCCGAAGTTTACACGGACAGCCAGATTGTCCTTGAGAAAGTACTTTCCTGCAAATGATACGGCCGGCTGGAGGGTTGTCAACCCTGGATTGTAGGGCTCACCACCCAGGTCTGTCAATGAATTTGAGGTTGAATTATTGAAAAGATTGCCGATGAAACTTGTTATGGGATTGGCACTTATGGTGATGCCGAAGTCCCCTGTTTCCGGTGTGAATTGCCTGTCTTTTTTGTCCGGATTGTCGTTGGCGTATGCTGTTGCGGCAGCCAATGCGATAATGATTGTAATGAAAGTAAACCGTTTCATATTCATAGGATATTCTAATGATTAAAGTTGTCAGCAGTAGCATCACTGGTGGCCTCAAGGTTGGCCTCGTATGTGAATTTGTCTTTAATGGACAGATTTACGGTATTGCTGTTGAAGAGAGCGTTTGAGATAAGCCGCAATTCTTCGTCAACAACAACCTTTTTGGTGTCTGTGAATGGAATAAGACTAACAGTAGCACTTACCGGAGCGGCACTTACAGGGATGGATATCTCATAGTGACCGGTGGAATTAACAGTGCAAGTAAATGTTTTGTATCCTTGCGAGCTTCCGGAGGAATACTCCGTGTAGGCTACGGAAACTATGACTGTCTTTCCGGATGCGGGACGCCAGTCTTGAGAATAGGGTTCATCCTTACTGATAGCACCGGCATCATACATTGCTGTTCCGATGATAGTAGCTGAGCCGTTTATGGATTCGATGTCAAGCCTGGACTGTTTGTGACAGGATGCCAAAAGCATTGTGGAGACGATAGACAGACTTAGAAATACTGTTTGCTTTTTCATTTTATAATATTTTATAGTTAGGAAGTGGTTAAATTTGTTTATAATCAAAATTCAATAGGTTGAAGTATTTTCCATAACATTAATGCTGTCAAATCGTCAACTTTTTTTACTTACTGTCCAAAGTTAAGAAAATTATATTAGACCACAAAGAATTATGCAGAAAATATTCAATGCGTACTTAAAAACAGGGGATGTAAAAGTATAAGAGCCGTAAACCCGTGTAGGTGTTACGGCTCTTACTTATTTATAGCTTATATCGTTAGTTAGAGAGCTCTTCTGTAGACCATATTTCCTGCAGGGAATACAGGAAGGTTTCTTGAAGCACGCGATGCCACAGATGAAGGTGTGTAGTCACCGGTTCTCGTAAGAGTCAGTTCTCCTGCTGGCAAGGTGGCTGTTTCATAGTATAAGATAATACCATCAGAAGCTTGTGAAAAGATATCTGTTCCGACTACCTTAAATGTATCTGTTCCAGCCTCATCAAAATATCCTGTTGCAGCCAATGAGGTTACTTCACCATCGGGTGAGCCAAAGAACGCAAATGTCCACTGCATACCTATTACCCAAGCGATGCTCGAGGGATCGTTGTCTCTCTGGAAGAGTCCATACCAATACAGCTCATATTCACCATTTTCTCCACCTGTTCCTACAGAAAACTCCATACCATCACCGAGGAAGCACAATCCCACATTGCCAGCTTCATCCGTAATAGCAGCTCCAATGCAAGGCCAATCAGCACCAAGACCGGAAAGACCATATATGTACAAATAGTCCGGACTTTCAGAGGGTGCTATTATAATCTCATCTATTGTCACAGGCTCGTCTGTCAGAGTAGGATTGGCCCCAGCACTAACATTCAATGCCTGAGTAGATACGAGACTATAAGTTCCGACCCATGCTGCCAAATCATCAGAGGGATCGGTTATCTCTCCTTTGTACTCATAAGTAATAGTCGAAGACCACTGCGACTCGGCGAACTCAGTACTGCCCTCGGCCGGCACTGACTTAACTCTGAATGAATATTCACCAGCCTCAGGTACATCTATTACCACTGAGGTCTCGGTTGTAGTATTCTCTTCGTTGTTGAGCATATAAGTGTATGAAGCGGCGTTCTCTACAGCTGCCCATGCTACTGTCACAGATGTTTTAGTCGTGTCTGTAAAACTCGGCTGAGGAATAGCGAGACGTACGACATCTCCTCCGTTCCCGCCCCCGTTGTCTTCACCAGGATCTTTCTCACAAGCAACAAGCACTGACGCAGCTACAAGCGCCATACCTGCAAAATAAAGGACTTTTCTCATAAGTAATAAAATTTAATAAAATTAATGTTGTTTAAATTTTTAAAATTTGTAACAAAAATAAA
>UQUN01000049.1 GCA_900544175.1 uncultured Alistipes sp. | reverse complement strand
TTGTGGTGGTGGCCGGATGGTGGTGTGGGGCCGGATGGGGAATCTGCCACGGAGCGGCCTGTCGAAGGAGAGTAATAGGCTGACAGGTCGCTTTATGCTCTGGATTTTCATATCGCGTGGCTTTATACGCTGGTATATGACGGTTGCTTACTGAGACCACTGATGCAAAAACAAACTGCCCGCAGCAAATCCAAATGGTACCTACAAGTACCTTTTCTTATTCAGAATCACGACCTGCCTGCATCCCCCACTGAAAATTGACTGAACCAGAATATACCCGTCGGGGAATTTGTCCGGATTATTCTTTACGGCTTTGTTTACGCGTTTGGTCTCAACACCGTAGAGTTTTGCGACATCACTGTCAAGAATGACCTTTTGGCCCCTGATTTCATGCAGGGCTTTCTTAACATCTAAAAACGGATGGTTACAGCCGACGGATGATGCGGGCCGGATTGCCGGCCACTACGGTGCGGGGCGGAACGTCGCGGGTGACGACGCTTCCTGCGCCTACTACGGCGCCTTCACCGATGGTCACTCCGGGGAGGACGGTTACATTGCCCCCGAGCCAGACACTGTCCCCGATGGTGATGGGCAGGGCTTTCTCGGTACCCTTGTTGCGCTCCTGGGCGTCTAGGGGATGGACAGCGGTGAGCAGGCTGCAGCCCGGACCGATGAAGACGTGGCTGCCGATGGAGACCGGGGCCTCGTCGAGAACTGTCAGGTTGAAGTTGATGTAGGTGCAGTCTCCGATTGATATATGAGTGCCGTAGTCGCAGAAGAACGGGGAGAGGATGGTGACCTCGCGTCCCATGTGTCCGATGATGGACCGGAGCAGGATGTCCCTGCCGGCTGTTTCCCTGGGATGCAGGCGGTTCAGTTCGTATATCCTGTCCCGGCAGGCATACAGTTCGGAAAGCAGTTCGGGATCGGATGCGGCATCGTACCATTCGCCGTTGAGCATTTTTCCCTTTTCGGTCATAATTTCGTGTTTATTGTCGGTTAATTGCGTGCACAAAATTACTATCTTTGCCCATACGAAACAATAAATAACAACAGATATGGAATTCAAATACGAGGAACTTTTCCAGATGGGTGAGGATACTACCAGATATCATCTTGTCACCAAGGACTATGTATCCACCGTCCAATTCGAGGGCGAGGAGATTCTGAAAGTCGACCCCGAGGGACTCAGGCTGATTGCCCGTCAGGCATTTCACGATGTGGCCTTCATGCTCCGTCCGGAGCACAACGAGATGGTTGCCAAGATTCTCAATGATCCCGAGGCCAGCCGTAACGACAAGGCAGTGGCTCTGACAATGCTTCTCAACGCCAATGTGGCCAAGAATCAGAAACTGCCGTTCTGCCAGGATACCGGAACGGCTATTGTGGTGGCCAAGAAGGGCCGCAGGGTGTGGGTGGACAAGACTGCCGACGGTTCCCGCATCAGCGACGAGGAGGCTCTCCAGCATGGAGTCTACGATACCTATACAACTGACAGTCTCCGTTATTCCCAGACCATTCCTCTGGATATGTACAAGGAGAAGAACTCCGGCAACAATCTGCCTGCACAGGTGGACATCTATGCCACCGAGGGCGGAGAGTACAAGTTCCTGTTCATAGCCAAGGGCGGCGGATCGGCCAACAAGACCTTTCTCTTCCAGGAAACCAAGGCCCTGCTCAACCCCGAGAAGCTCGAGAGTTTCCTGATCGAGAAGATGAAGACCCTCGGTACTGCAGCCTGCCCTCCCTATCACATCGCATTCGTCATCGGAGGCTCTTCGGCAGAGACCAACCTCAAGACTGTCAAGCTTGCCTCCGCCAAATACTACGACAACCTGCCGACCACAGGAGATGACCTCGGTCGTGCCTTCCGCGACATTGAGATGGAGCAGAAGCTATTCAAGGCAGCCTGCAATATCGGTCTCGGTGCCCAGTTCGGCGGCAAGTATTTTGCTCATGATATCCGTGTTATCCGTCTGCCCCGTCACGGTGCATCCTGTCCTGTCGGTCTCGGAGTTTCCTGCAGTGCCGACCGCAACATCAAGGGTAAGATCAACAGGGACGGTATTTGGCTCGAGACTCTGGACAACAATCCTATCCGTCTTGTTCCAGAAGAGCTTCGCGGTGGTTTTGCAAAGCATTCCGGCGGTGTGAAGATTAACCTTGACCGTCCGATGAAGGAAGTTCTCGCCGACTTGTCGCAGTATCCTGTATCGACGTTCCTGCTGCTCAGCGGAACTATCATCGTAGGTCGTGACATAGCCCACGCCAAACTGAAAGAGCGTATCGAGAAAGGAGAAGGCCTGCCCCAGTATATGAAGGAGCATCCGATCTACTATGCCGGTCCTGCGAAAACTCCGGAGGGAATGCCTTCCGGCAGCTTCGGCCCCACTACGGCCGGCCGTATGGACAGCTACGTGGATCTATTCCAGGAGAACGGCGGCAGCATGATAATGATCGCCAAAGGCAACCGCAGCCAGCAGGTGACCGATGCCTGCAAGAAACACGGTGGCTTTTATCTCGGCAGCATCGGCGGTCCTGCAGCCATCCTCGCCCAGGACAATATAAAGAAAGTCGAGCTCCTCGAATATCCCGAACTCGGCATGGAGGCCATCTGGAAGATCGAGGTAGTCGACTTCCCCGCCTTCATCCTCGTGGACGACAAGGGCAACGACTTCTTCAAGACCGTCCTCAGGTAAGACCGACGGTCTCGTCATGAGGAGTAAGCTAACAGCAATATTAATAATAGGTATCGCCGCGCTGTCGCTGTACGGGTGCGGCGGTACTGTTATTGGAGATAACAGGAGCCATGGCGTTGATGCTTTGGGTGACCGGCTGGACCGCCTGACCGTGGACTGAGAGTGGGATTCGCTTTTCAGCATAACGATGCCTCTGGTCTACGGGACCCAGTCCGATACCCTCTCCAAGGTGTGTGCGTCGCTGTACAACGCGCAGTACTGGCTCTACCGCGAGTCTCTGGATTCGGTGGCTCACTATCTGGGTATCGTGCAGCGCAATCTGGACAGTATCGACGGTCTGGGCATGGAGGGCATGTACTATGTCCTGTATGGTATGTACCGTATGAAGTCGGAGTGGGATTTCCCCGGAATGGTGGGGATGCTGCTTAAGAGCTATGATGTCTATAAGGAGTTGGGAGAGGTGGCCAATATGGCTTACCCTCTGATCAATATCGTCAACTTTTGCTATATGCGTTCGGATGTCCGGGGTCTGGACTATGCCCGGGAGGTCTATGCGCTGGTCCGGGACAACTCGCTGTCTCCATACTATCAGGGAGTGGCTTCCATGGTCATGGCTGAGATGCTGTCTTTGTCGGATTCTCCCGGGGATGCATGGCCGTCCTGAGGGCAGCAGACTCTCTTATCCGCAGTGAGGAGTTACAGCATCATAGACCTGCTGAAGGCGGATATGTCTCTGCTGGACGGAGACAGTACGGCAGCAGATTCGCTGTATACCGTGGCGTTGGAGCGCGAGGCAGTGACCGAGCCGGTGGTGATATCCCTGATATGCCTGCATTACGGTCGTTTCTGCGAGGATATAGGGATGCTTGGAAAGGCAGCGGAACTGTACGGGAAAGGGCTTGCCATATCCGACCGGTATGCCAATATGGAGCTTAGGAACGAGCTGCAGCTCCATCTGGCAGATGTCAGTTATGAGCTCGGGGATATGAAAGGCTCTTTGTCCAATTACCGGGCGAGTCAGATGGGCCGGGTGCGGAGCCAGGAGTGGGAACTCAATGACCTGAGAATGTCCTATCAGGAGGTGCTGCACAAGCAGGAGGTACAGGCCAAGGAACTGGATCTGGTGAAGTTCCGCAGGCTGGTACTTGTTGTAGTCTTCGTGCTGATAATCGTGGTGGTGGTGTCGGTGTTCTTCATTGTCCTTTTCAGGCGGCAGCGTCGGCTCAACCGGACTCTGGTGGACCAGTACCGGAGCTACATGCAGCGGACGCAGCAGAAACAGCCGGCAGAAGAGGCTGACCGTCATCTTTGGGAAAAGGTGGAGCGGATGATGAACGTGGACAAGCTGTATCTCCGGAAAGACCTTACGCTGGAAAGCATGGCGCAGGAGCTGGCGACCAACCGGACTTATCTATCAAAGGCCGTGAATGCGTTTTCAGGAGGCAACTTCAGCAGCTATGTGGACCATCTCCGTATCCGCGAGGCGGTGGGCATCATCGAGGCTAAGGGCGGTGCAGTGGATTTGAAGGAACTCGGTCCGGTGGTTGGATACAGTTCCGTTACGGCTTTCTACAGGGCCTTTTCCAAGGAGACCGGACTGTCTCCCGGCAAGTATCGGGAGGAAATACGGCGGAGAAGATAATGTATTGAGAGTCAGGATTGTATTACTGTCGATTTGTAAAATATACAATCTGGTAATGCGGAAATTTGGAGCTGCAGGGACGGGAAAATAGCTTTGTGAAAAATTAATCAACAATCAAATTTTTTCACTTATGAGAAAAGCTTATCTATTTACATCAATCTTGGCCCTGGCAGCGGTATTGTCCGCCTGCAATGAAGACCAGAAGACAGCTGAACCCAAATTGACTCTCGGACAGACCGAGGTGACAGTTTCTGTTGAGGGAGGCGAGTACTCCGTTACATGGGAGGTTGAGAACCCTATAGAAGGTACGCTGCCTGCCGTGGAGCAGCAGGACGGTACCGGATGGGTATCGGATTTCAGGACGGATGAAGGTACGATCCTCTTTACAGTGGCAGCCAATGAGTCTGAGGAGTCCCGCGAGTGTGTCGTGACAGTTACATATCCTTCCGCTCCTGAGGCATCATTCACCATTGTCCAGAACGGCACGACGGAAGAGAAACCCAAGGAATATTCTTTGGAAATTAATCTTAAAGAACTGAATGAAAGTCAGATAGTAGTGGATATCATCCCTTCTGATCCGGATATGACCTATTTCCTCATGTGCGACATGACGGAGAACCTGGAAGAAATGGGACTGACCACCGATGAGGCGATACTTAAGAGTGACAGTGTGTGGATAGAGGAAGGCGTGTCCTATGGTATGCACTACAGTGATTTCGTGGATAAGGGAGAAAAGCTCAACTACCGCTACAGGCAGTGTGTCCCCGATACCGATTACATTATCTATGGATACGGCTATGATACGCTGTCCAAGAATAGGACGACGGACTTGATAAAGCTCAATGTGACTACAGCTGAGATAACTCTCATCGATGTGGACTTTATACTCGAGACCGAAGTTGACGGAACTACTATCACTTGCCATACGACTCCTGTGGATTATGACGGACTGTACTATGTGGACTGCTATGACAAGCCTACACTGGATTTCGGACTGGCATTCGGGCAGACTCTTTATGAATTGTGTTATTACGATTTTTCTACGATAATAGACATTTATCAGAATATGTTCGGTGTCTCATTTGAAGACACTATGGAGTACTATACCCGCAGTGGAGAGTCCGACAAAGAGTGGACTGAACTTTTGGCCCAGATGCAGTATACCATAGTCGCTTATCCTCTCAATGAAGACGGTGTCGTTATCGGAGAGCCTACTGTGGCTGAAGTTACGACAGGCTCTGTAGTGGAGAAGTCGGACAATGTGCTGACTATCAGTGTGGACAATCTGACAGCTTATTCCGCGACCCTCAATGTTTCCACTACCAATGATGATCCATACATCGCACTGGAACTCAATCCTGAAGTATTTGAGGGAATGTCCGACGAGGAGACCATGAACTACATCCTGAGCATGTACTACTGGGGGCAGGATGTGTATGGAGATTATACGGAAGAACTTACTGACCTGACTCCTGAAACCGAGTACACTATATATGCCTTCGGTGTCGAGGACAATCAGTACACTACCGAGCTTTGGACATATAAGTTCACGACACCCGCCCTGGAGATTGCCGATGTCACGCTCAACATGGACTTTGACAAGTATTATGATGTGCAGGAGGTGCTGGCGATTGACCCATTCATGGCTGACCTTGTCGTGGATATGGAGTACTATCCGGTAGTTATGCCGGTGGAAGTGTCGACTGACCCGGCGGGATGCGAGTATTATTATGCTTTCTTGAACAAGGCTTACTACAATGACGATGCCGACGAGGAATTTTACGCCATGCTGAACTCCCGTGAGCCTTATACGGATCCGGTATTGTATCTGCTTCCGTCATATAACGTAGAGTACATACTGGTCGGAGCAGCGAAAGATGAGAACGGAAACTGGGGACCGCTCCAGAAATACGATGTCCTCTGTACGGAAGACGGGGTCTCTGATGCTCAGGAATTCGTAGATGCGCATAAATAAATCTCCCGAATCTTCATAGGGGACCGGCCTTTTCATGCTCATTCCTTGGTTTTGAAGGACAATATGTGGACGGTCACGCCGATGGCTATGATGACTAACAGGATACGGAGCCATATGGCGTTTACCAGGATGATACTCAGGGTGATGGTCAGCCACAGGGTCACTGTCGAGACAGCCTTGACCCTGCGGCTGATGCATTTGTGCTCCTGAAAGTCCTTGATATATGGCCCTAATTTAGGGTGCGACATCAGCCAGGCGTGCATACGCGGCGAGCCTTTAATCCAGCACCACGCCGTCAGCAGCAGGAAAGGGGTGGTCGGCAGAACCGGCAGGAACATCCCGGCCACGCCGAGAGCCAGTGATACGGCGCCTGTTATGGTGAGTAAACAGTTTTTCATCAATAGTTGCGTCCGGCTCCGATGAGTGTTTCCATAAAGCAAATATAGCAAATTTATGTTTGGCAGGTGCAGCTTTCCATGCTGCTTTCCGTTGAAACAGCAAGGTTTTTCCATGGATTTTCCGTAAATCTGTATAAGAAATATACCTCTTTGAAATCAAGAGAGTTAGAAGAATTACTTCGTTTTCAGGTAATGAGTTGGCAACCGTCCTAATTGCCGTGGTCTGCATCGCTTTGCTTGTTTGGGAAACTCTTACGGTACAAAGGTATGAAAAATATTCAGACTGAAAGGATCATTC
>UQUN01000048.1 GCA_900544175.1 uncultured Alistipes sp. | reverse complement strand
CTTCAGGAGACTGACCATTGACTATGAATACAGGGCCGATACGCACGAAGCCATGATGCATATCGCTGCCATAAAATTATTTTTGAATAAAATTTAAACAGTTTTTAAATTTCTGTGCGGGACAACATTCAGTCGAACATCACGCGCGGATTCATCTCGTGAGGGCTTTTCCAGAAGATGCCTCTGCGGGCAAGCACATCGGCCTTAGAGCTCCAGTACATGAAGCAGAAGCCCATGCCCCTTGGGACATTCCTGCCTATGGCCTCGTCCGTCTCTTTCTCCACCTCATAGTAGATTTCTTCCCACAGCGGAGTGCGCTCGATCGGGTCAAAACGCAGATACCGGTGATATTTACTGCACCACTCCTCCTCAGTCACCCCGTCTATGTCGACGTATTCCCGCCATTTTCCCAGCTCGGTCTCCACCTCTCCGACAGTCAGCGGATCGTCATATTCTTTCAGATCCTCCTCCGTTACTGACTTGAAAAGTGCGGCCTGCCGCTCGAGGACACTGATCGCGAAGCGCGGAGTGTCGCTCCTGGAGATATTGTCCAGAAGGATCTTCATGAGAAATATCTTGTCGTAGGGCGAGTGCCGGCCGCTTCGTTCCGGGAGCGCATCCAGCATTGCAACGACTTCATTTGCAAGCAGATAATTCTTCCACATCATCATTTTCCGGGAGTTGCTGCGCATCCGTTTGAGCAGTCTTACGGACCGGCGAATCTGAGAAGGATATATTTTCATAGCCTGTGTAGTGTTAATCGGTTAGACATAAGCATCGTAGCGTCCGTCATCATCGGGATATTCCTCCTCATACGGTATATCCGTCTCATCCGGTTCTTCCTGTGTCCCCTGCCCGTCGGACAGCGGCAGATAATATTGCTCTATCTCCGGGGCAAATGCGGTCAGACGGCCCTGCTTATATGCCTCAACTGCCTTAGAGAGCATTGCCTCCGAACCGTAGCGGGCTCCTTTTAGAGCGCAGATGTCCCTGAAATACTGCGCATCCCCCTCTTCCTCGATATCCCCGTTGAGCGACATGAGGTACAGCTGCCCGTATGCGTCACCGCTGCCGAGGATTGAGGCGCGGGCATACCATTTATAGGCCTCGCCGTAGTCCACGACAGTATTGTACAAACCATAGTGATAGGTGTTTCCAAGGCTCACCGCAGCTTCCTTCGACCCCATGCCGTAGGCCTTCTCCAGCAGGGAGATGTACCTGTTCCGTGCGCACAACTGACTGTAACGTTGCATATTGTCGAAATTCTCCACCTGGCACAATGCCTGCAGATAGACGCAGTAGCAGTCCCGGTGCTCCGCCCCGACAGCCAGTGCCGCTGAAAATGCTTCCGGGTCAGTCAGCTCGTCGTTTTCATTGAACGACAAGGCGCATGCCAGGTCAGACCACGCAGCGATAATCCCTCCATGGGCCGCCGCCTCATAGTCATCCTTCGCATCCGGGAAACTGCCGGTTACCTGAACGGCCCATCCGCGCATATACCTCCACATCGGATTGTCCCCTTGGCCGCGTATCAGCCCATTGAGGAGTTCTATCGCTTTCGCAGGATCGGATTTCAACCCTGACCTTCCGAATATCAAGTCCCTAATGTAGGCAAATGCGGCCAGGTCGCACCCATGCTCCATCGCCTCGGCCAACAAGGTCTTCGCCCGCAGCCTGTCCACCAGTCCTATGTCCCCGCAACGGTACATCAGGGCCAGGCCTGCCGCCCCCTCAGGGTATCCTTTCTCATAAGCCTTTCTAAAACAACGCTCTGCGATGCTGTCGGACGTCTCATCAGGACGCACGTAATAATGATAGCGGCCCAGACCGTAAAGCGCATACCTATTGCCAATATCCGCGGACCGGCGCAGTTTGGCCAAAGTGCTGTCATGGAGGAAAAACAGATTCTCACCGGCCAGAAAAGTCCACATAAAGCGCTTGACTGCCGTCGGGTCATCCGCAAACGCCTTGTCCGACAGGAATGTCTGTACAAGAGCGTTGAAGGACCCGCGTCGGAACATTTCTGGGAAATCCAGGGACACGCAGGGCCGCACCGCCTCTATCGAGAGATATCCGACCACCGACTCGCGGACATGGATATTCTCGGGAACCTCAGCGCTGAACAGTTCAAGCATTTCCCCTCCTACCCTGACCTTCAAGTGCTTGCCCTCGAAGCTAAGTTCCATGTACTCGCCGTCATAGTAATCCACCACCGGCGGCTCCGCGCTGAAAGGCCAGTCCGGCAAAGCCCTTCCGGGAATAATCGCCGATGCGTCAACAAGGATTTCCCTCTTGAGAGTACTGCTGACCGAACCTCTGTCGCTATAACGGCTGTAAAGCCTGATAACACATTCGTTTTCCATAGTTTATCCGTTAAGATTAATTCAACACATGGTCAAATTTACTAAAAAATATCCATTTACAGGGTTGACGGCTCCGGCTCCGGATGCTGAGGGCTGTTAATTTGCTAAAGACTTGTTTACTGTACAGATGCGAGACAGTGCTCCCAAGTGACACAATGAAGGGCTCCGCCTTTTTTAATGAGAGGGGCGACATAGACTTGATTAATTGTCTTGTCGGGAAATACGCTCTGTATCTGTTCACGGGCCGAGCAGTCACATCCATGTTCTAAGTTCTCGGACAGGGCCGGCAAAATGATTGATTCCGCAGTGTCAACATAATTGATGTAGCACCAACTGCCTTTCAACGGGTCACTGTATTTCAGTTCGACTATGTCAAAATATGGGGACAGTATCTTTATCAGACGGTCTGCGAACTCGGCAGAACGTTTTCCCATCTGACGGTAATTATTGAGCAGTATGCGGCTGTCACCGACATAGGCAACCATACCGTCTGCATGGCCATACGGTTCACAGTCATCCCAGGGAATCAAAATCACTTGAGCCTGAAACGCATCTTCAAGTAAGGCCAGTAGTCTCAATGGACGAAGATGCGGGTTCTCTGTAAGAATCTTGTCGGTCATAACTACCTTGTCCCCACAGCGCACATAATTGCCACCATCCATCACTACATCCAGTATCGTGGAAAAATGAATGCTAAGTCCTTCCGCAGCCTTCTCTTGTTCCGTTATGTACTTCCGTTCTTTTTCATTGTCCATGTAATCCGGGAAGTATTTGAAACCCACGTATTTTCCTCCGCCGATATGCACCGGCATATAATCCCGGCACCAGATATCCTTAGAGTACGGCAGCAATCCGTATGGGGCACCGCATCGGTCAAGGATTACGCACAATGCGCCATACACATCCGTGAAATCTTTCTGCAGCCATTCAGACAGATATATTTTCTCGCTTCTCATCGACTAATTTGCTTTTTTAAAGTTCCACATGCGGTTACACTTTTTATACCAGAACTTTCCTTTCTTGAAATAATCCTTTTCCGGAGTCCCTATATGATCTTCTCCGCGCTTTTTATGATAAGGAGGTTCAGTCTCATAATATTCTTGCGCCGGAATATTTCTCCTCCATTCCGATACGACATCATGTTTCTCAGGCATGGTCTCATTAATCCATTCGACATGAATACCACTGCCGTCCAACGGTATATTATCAATAATATCCTGATAGATATAAGTCGACCTCTTCTCGAAGGCTTTTCCCTCTTTCACTTTCCATTCTCCATCGTTGAACCGCTCCACTCTATAGCCTCTAATCAGAAATGATGCACGGTATTTTTTCTCCTCATTCTCAAAAGTCACATCTATACCGGATACATGACAATTCAAAGAACCAGGGACAAAATATTCCAGTGACTGACCTTGATGGGCATTGGTATGATACATCGCCGGATCTTTCAAGTCACCCTCTTCCTCATGATAGTAAAATTCTATTTCTTCCAGATATATCCTTTTGTTATTTACGCTGAAATATCCGCCATAAAGCAATCGTTCAGCCAATTGCCCAAACTGTTTTGACAACTCCTTCTCTTTCTTCTCATTGTCGCTTTTGTCTGTCACGCCCGTAAACAGACTGAGAATCGCATTGATTCCCGATGATTTGTCAATATTTTCCATAACATTTAGATTTCTTAATGCTAGCAAATTTACAATTTATATCCAAGAACGCCTATCTTTGTGTTTAAAATATGTTTACGATGCATATAATTCCGAATGTAGAACTGCCGTTTCTGAGCAAGGATGCGGTATTGTTCCTCAGCAATGAGGAAGGCAGCCGTATTGACGAATGTATAGCCCAAGATTACGAATACTTCAATTCAATGTTTGAGAAATGGGGATTCAGCCTCGTTTACCTGCCGGAGGTATTCGCCAGGCTGTCATCCGAGGCCCTGAGCTACTGCTTCCCTGACATTCAGGATGGGGACATCAATGCCAAAGCCGTGAATGACAGGATAATGGCTATGCTCCATATCGAGTCGTATACCGGATTCCTGTTCCACGGCGAGGACGGACTGCATTTCTACTGCGCGGAGAACGGTAGAATCAACCTAGGCGGTCTACGGGTTGTACTGCAGACCCATAGAGTAAGGGAACACCGTCCTGCCTTATCGAAGACCGAACCTGCATCCGAATCGCCTAAACAAGCATTTGACTGTCTTTCCATGCCATGTGCCACGCCTTCCATTGAGCCGGAATCCCTGAGGCTAAAGCGGAAAATGAAAGGAATGGCTGAACTTTTCAAGGTTGACGCGGAGACAGAAGATGATACCTTTGCCTCAATGCAGACAGTTCCTGCTTCCGTAGCCGAAGAAGAGCCGGATATCCTTGACCCGAAGGCCAGAGCGATTCTGGATGAAATCGAGCGGATACAGGTGGAGTTCGGTATCTCCATTGAGGAACTCGAGACATTGCTGGACAGCCGTATAAGGCTGAGCCGCCTGACCATAACGCCGCAGAACAGGATATATCTTTCCGATTACGGCAACAGAGAGATAAAGTTGGATCATCTTTCCAAAGCCGTCTATTTTCTATTCTTACGGCATCCAAAAGGCATAAGGTTCAAAGAACTTTCCGACTATCATGACGAGCTTCTGGACATCTACCTGAGAATAACCGGCAGGGACAGCCTGGAAGACATCCATAAAAGCATTGATGACATCGTCGATCCGCTCAACAATGCCATCAATGTGAAGGTTTCCAGAGTCAAGTCGGCTTTCCGCTCCGCCGTCAGCGACCGCGTTGCCAGGCATTACTACATTGACGGCATCGGTGGCATGCCCAAGAAAGTCAGCTTGGACCGCAAGCTGATTATCTGGCAGGCCTAATTGTTCCGCTGTTCTTCCTCATCTTCCTCAAAAAGTTCGGAGAAACTCGCACTTCCCGGAGCTGCCGCCTCGCTGCAAAGACATGCGAAACGCCTGCTGGCCCTACGATATCTGCCGCTCATCTCCGACATTCCGCTTGGAGAAGACTCAAAATTCAGTGCATTGTCGATGTTGAGTTCCGAAGCAGCCTCTATGGCATCCTGATTGGCCCCGATATAGGCGAATGTCCACCCCTTCGTCCGCAGCCGGCTCACCAGAGCCTTAATCGTTTTCCCAGTATATTCCTGTGAGGAGTTCTCGTATCCGTCCGTTATAACCGTCGCAAATACCCTGTCGTTCTCCCCTACCTTGCTCTCCAGGTCGTGCAGACTCCGTCCCATGGCATCCAGCAGCGGAGTACATCCTCCCGGTTGATAGTCCTTCTCCGTAAAATCCCGGATTTTCCCTACCGGCACCCTGTCCCGCCTCGTTCTGACCCCGGACATTCCGATGCCCTCGAATGTCACTATGGAAACATAATGCCGCTGTTCCGGAAACTCCTCCTGGTTCTTGCGGATACCGCTGAAAGCCTCGTTTACCGCCTGCAGTGTCTCGTCATAGATGGCCGACATACTGCCGCTCTCATCCAGGATGATAAGATTGTAGATGTTCATGCTGTTACTTTTTTCCATATTGCGTTACTTTTAAAGATTAATTCTGCCGCAAAATTACGGGTATGTATCTATGCAGTCAAATCCCTGCAAGCCTTTCACGGATTTTTAGTAAGTTTGCACTATATGGAATATACTGTCTGGAAAAATGAGGAGGCTTACCGGAACAGTCCTGTGCCAGTGGTTTATATCCACTCGTTCAGGGGCAACGGCGAGGATGTGTGGAGGGCATACCACGGGCTGAAGGACTGTCCGCCGATGGTGCTGGTATCCGTCAACAATCCGGGTACGGGGCTGGACGACGAGCTGTCGCCCTGGCCGGCGGACGGGGTTTGGAAGGGTCAGGCTCCGTACAAGGGGCTGGCGACGGAGCATCTGCGCTGGATGATGGAGGAGTGCGTCCCGCAGGTGGAGGCGGAGTTCGGTATAAGGGATATCCTGCCGGTAATCGCCGGTTACTCCCTCGCAGGCCTCTTCGCCCTCTGGGCCACCTGGAACTCAGGGTATTTCCGGAGGGTCGCAAGCGTCTCAGGCTCCCTCTGGTATCCGGGATTCACGGATTATATCAGGAACAATGAGCCGAAGAGCGGCTGTGGGGAAAAGAGCGGCCCGGAAAAGGCATATTTCTCCCTCGGCGACCGGGAGAGCCGCACACGCCATCCGCTGATGAGCAGGGTGGACACCTGCACCGCCGAAGTGGTGGAGAGGGTCAGGTCCTACGGTATCGAGACCACTTTCGAATGGAATCCCGGCAACCATTTCGACCATCCGGAGCAACGCATGGCCCGGGCCATCGCCTGGCTGCTGAAATAAAGCAAAAACGCCGACCGGGAACATACCCGACCGGCGTTAGGGAATAATCTACGTACTATTTATTTAAGAACATAGTTTGTTCTATATACAGGACGCTGATTGAGTACGTTATTGGCATCAAATGCCGGAGCGTAAGCAGGTGCTGCCGATGACTTCTTCGTCATGGTGAATGAACCTGCAGGAGAGGACATTCCTACGGTATAAACTCCGATACCGCCCGACGTTTGATCGTACGAATACAAATCAATAGCATTCATGGTAATAGCCTGCGAACCTCCTGTGGAAGTACTGAATTCCACAGTATTGGGTGTTCCTGTAATTGTCTGACCGTCCGAGCTGAGCGTCAGTGTAAATACCCCGAACATATCAAGAGATATAATCTGGCATTCAGAAGCTGTTTAAATTTATTTATAATTAGTTGTAAATCAGTAGGTTAATTGGGGGTATTTTTCGTAACTTTATGGTTATCA
>UQUN01000047.1 GCA_900544175.1 uncultured Alistipes sp. | reverse complement strand
GAAGAACACTGCCTTTCTGTATGTCATTGTATCTTAGATGATTGCGAAATACGGGCGTGTTTCTGATTACAGTTATTCAGAGAACCCCTGGCACGGTGGACGAAAAAGGGAAGTTTTGGAAATTTACTGACCGGTTATAAGTCCTTGACAAAGCCAGACAAGATATACCTGAACAATCCCAATCTGATGCATGTCCTATGTCCGCGGGTGGACAGTGGAAACGAGCGCGAGACATTCTTTCTAAGCCAACTCCGCATCGGTCACGATGTCAGTTTTCCCACCCGGGGAGACTTCCTCATTGATGGCAGGTATCTGTTCGAAGTCGGAGGCAAGGGAAAGACTTTTGAGCAGATAGCGGATATTGCAGACAGCTTCCTCGCTGTAGATGAGACAGATGTAGGGTATGGCAACCGTATTCCGCTATGGCTGTTCGGCTTCTTGTATTAATTAAGTCCGTCGCGGGGATTGGCGGTGGCCCGGCGGTAGAAGACGGCGGTGACGATCAGTGCAGTGACGGCCAGCACGGCCACGAGGGCAAGGGCGAAGACCCAGGGGGTGATGTGGACGCGGTCGACGAAGTTCTGCAGCCAGCGCGAGGTGATGACGGCCGCTATGGGGCAGGAAAGCGCGAAGCAGATGAGGACAATGGTACCGTAACCGATATTGGCCCGCCCGAGAATGGAGGCGACGCTGGCTCCGAAAATCTTGCGGACGGCTGTCTCTTTCCTGCGGTACTCGGTGTCGAAGAGCACGAGACCGATGACTCCGCATAGAGCTAAGATGGCGGCGATGACGCTGAACGCCACCACCAGGCGGGATGTGCGGATCTCATTTTGGTACAGATTGTTCTGTATGGTATCGTAGAACTCTACCTGTGAGGGCCAGTAGGGGTCGGCCTCGCGTATGAGGGACTCTATATCGGACGCTGCCTGGAACGCATTGCTGCCGGCAGTGATGCGGAAGTAAAGCACTCCGTTAACTCCGCTGTATATCCCTGAAGGTACGAATGCGATGGGGGTATTGGGCTCGCGGACCGAGTTGAATCGGACATTTTCGCATATGCCTATTACCTCACCGGTCTCCGGTAGGATGTCGCCGGGCATGATCCCGAACTGGTCCATCATGTACCGGGTCACTACCGTGACTCCAGCTGAGTCATACTGGTTGAAGTTGCGCCCTTCCACCATCTCTATGCCCATGACATCCATGAACTGCGGGTCCACTCCGATAAAGAACATCTGGATGTTCTCCCCGTTGTACTCGATGCCTCCTGTGCTGTAGGAGTCCGAGGCACCGACTTTCTCTGAGGAATAGGCTATGCCGGCTATCGAGGGGTATTTCTGTGCGGAGCTGCGGAGCATATCCATTTTTGCTGTGATGGTGGCACTGGCGTTGGCGACAGCTATCTCGTCCTTGTCGAATCCCAATATGGTGTTGCGCATCAGCCGGTTCTGCAGCAGCACGAAAGTCATGAACACCAGTGTTACGAAGGCTACTGTGTACTGGATGCCGCTCATCACGTTGCGGAACGTGCGTCCGCCCTTAGAGAGGCCGAAATCTCCCTTGAGCACCAGTGCCGGGGCAAATGAGGTAGCGTACCAGCTCGGATACAGTCCGGCAAGGATTCCGGCCGCAATGGTGATGACACTGACCGTGACGATGATACCGATGCTGTGAGCCGTGAACAGCCCTTTCAGGATGTTGGCGCTGACCAGCATCGGGGATATCCAACCGGCCAGCAGGAAGGAGATGATCAGGGCGATGAGCGCAATGACGACTGTCTCCATGGTCAGCATCCAGCGCAGCCTGGAGGTGGATGCGCCCACTACTTTCTGGGTGTTGATGCTCCGGATGCGCACCGGGGCGAGGGAGGTGAAGAAGTTGGCGAAATTGATCACTCCCGAGAGGAGCACCAGTATGCCGATGGCCGTCAGCAGGATGGTCGTGCTGCGGCTGCCACTGTAGAATACCCTGCCGTCTCCACCCTGCTCCATGAAGTATATGTCCTCCATCGGCACGAGCTCTATGGGGCTCATCCAGCTCAGTGAGAAGTCGAAGTTGGAGTTGAACTCGTTCTCTACCAGCGACGCGGATTCCCGGGAATCCAGCAGCAGGTAGCAGATGAAGTTCGCCCCTCCGTAGGTGTAGGGCGTCACTCTTTCATCCACTGCGAAATAGATGCTGTTCTGCAGGTTGCTGTTGGAGGGAAAGTCCTCGTAGACGGCTCCCACAGTCAGCTCCCCACCCGGAAAGAACCAGTTGCCGTCGGTACGCATGGTCTTGCCGACAGCATCCCCTTCGAAGAGATTCTCGGCCATGCTCTGGGGAATGATGGCGGTCTGGGGGCGGGTCAGGGCCTCAGGATCTCCGCTTGTCAGGCGGACTCCGAATACTTTCATGAAGTCCGGCTGCACCATGTCGCATCTAAGCTCGTATCCGTGCGGCTCACCGGCAGCGTCGTCGATGTAGAACGGCAGCTTGCCCAAGTAGGGCATGAGCATCGTTCCGGCCTCGATGTGGGCCGAGGAGTTGATGACGTCCCGGGCGAAAGCGTTGGGCAGGATACTTCGGAAAGTCTCGTCGTTCCCGGGGCAGTCCACCCTGAAAATCCTCCCGGAGGTAGGGTAGGAACGGTCGAAGGTGGTCTCGTACTCCACATGGGACATGATGATGATGAATGCGGTGAGGGCCACGACCAGACCGGCGAGGTTGATGGCCGCCGGGAGAGGGTATCTTCTGAGGGTATGACCCAGATTTCTGAGAATAAGTCTTAGCATAGTAGTGTGTTTGCCATGCCGTTAATCAATAATCGTGCCTGTGAGATTATCTGAATGGTTATTAATAACTTATATTGTTGAGCGAGATTCGGTTCTGTATGATTTTCATACAATGGCTGTATGAAAAATGGACATTGGCTTGAAGCATGTAAAAAGGGGCTGTGTCAAAATGAAAATTTTGAAACAACCCCTTTAGGATGTGAATTTTGACTTCGCCCTCTATGGGCGCGGTTGTGTGTTAGTATCCGAACATTTCCTCAGAGGATACGTACTCTACATCTCCAAGGGTCTTCAGGTACTTGATGTCCAGATCCTTGGTTCTGCCCAAGATGGCAAAGTCATAGGTGCGGTCCTTGACCCACTGCTGCTGGGTGGCGGCAACATCGTCCAGAGTAAGGTTCTGTATTACCTCGAATATCTGTTTGTCACGCGGTTCGTTCAGTCCGAGCTCACGTGCGCTGCGGTAACTCCAGAGGACGCCGTCACCGGTTACTCTGTATGTCCTGATTCTGGATATAATGGCCTTTTTGGCGATGTCGAATGCCGGCTGGGATACGGGCATGTTGTTGATAATGTCCTCGAAAGCCTCTATGGCCTGCTGCATCTTGTCGTTCTGGGTAGCGATAAATGCGATGTACATGTAGGGCATGTCGAGATCATAAGGGGTGGACAGGTATGCCTGGGCGGTGTAGGCCAGGCCTCTTGCCTCGCGCATCTCCTGGAATACTATGGAGTTCATACCTCCTCCGAAGTATTCGTTGTACAGAGACACATAGGGGTCAGCGGCATAGTCGAATTTCTCCCCTCTGTTGGAATACTGCAGATAATACAGCTGGTTGGCGTCGTATTCGGCCAGGTATACCTTGCTGGTCTTTCCGGGTCTGCGATACTGCAGCGGCTCTTTCTTCAACGGCTCCGGATTATCGGCAATACGGTGATTTTCGGCTAAGTCCGCCAATACTTCGGAAGTGTTTTCGGGACCATAATACAGTATCTCATGCTGTTTGTCCATAAGGTCGCGTATCTTGCAGAGAAGGTCCTCGGAGGTGAGGGCGTCAAGTTCCTGGTTGCTGAGTGTTATCCGGTCTATGGCCTCTTTGCCGATCATCATGTATGTCTGGAGGGCTCCGAAGCAGCCGCCCTGACTGAGCTTGCTGTTCCGGCGTCTCTGCAGCAGGTCGTTCTTGACGTTGGCAAGTACAGCCTCGTCAGGAACTGCATTGTAGATAAGGTCTTCCATGACGCTCATGGCCTCGGGGATGTTCTCGCTCAATCCGGATACCTGGATTACAGTCTGGTCGGTGGATGCGGAGAAGTAGAAGTTGCATGCAAGCTTGTACATCTCCATGGCGATGTCAGCCGCGCTCTTGTCAGCGGTTCCGAGATAATTGAGGTAGTTGAAAGCCAGTGACAGGGCAGGGTCGTTGTTCACTCCCTTGTCGAATACATAGATGACGTATGCCAGATCGTTGATGTCGTTCTGCTTGTAGAGTACATCGATGCCGGAGCCTGCATCCAGTACGGACATCTCTTTCTCATAGTCTACGAAGACGGGCTCGATTTCCTTTACCGGGGTGTTCTGTATTCTGGTAAGGAATTCGCTCTGCTTGTCCCTGTTGGTGACTATAGGTGTGATTTCGGGAGCGGAGATCTTCTGGATGTTCTTGTCCTCTCCGGTCCTTTTGTAGATGGCTACGTAGCCTTCGGGTGTAAGATATTCGTTCGCCCAGTCCATGATGTCCTGCTTGGTGACTTTGGCCATGCGGTCAATCAAGGTGACGACATCGCCCCAGTCCTCGCCCTCGATGAACGCGTTGACCTGGTTCATGGCCCTGGAGTAATTGCTGGTTAGGGAGTTCATCATGGACAGTTTGAGGTTGTTCACTGTGGCTTCGATGAGGTCGTCGTCGAACTCGCCGTTGCGCAGCTTGTCCACTTCGGCCATCAGCAGGTCCTTGACCTCATCCAGTGTCTGTCCCTCTTTTGGCTTGCCGTACAGCTCAAAGCTGCCGTAGTCAGGCAGAAGGCTGGCATATCCGTATCCTGAGAGAATTTTCTGGTTCTGCAGGAGATCCAGGTCGATGAGTCCGGCCGTTCCGTTGCTCAGGATAAATCCGGCCATCTGGGCTATGTCGTTGGAACGGTCCTTTGAGGCCGGCAGCCTCCAGCCGATGGATATGCTTTCCGATTCCAGACCGTAGATATCCTTGACGATTGGCTCGGTGATTGGCTTTTCAGGAGTGAATTCCAGCTCAGGCAGGTCGGGGTTGGGCTGCATGTCTCCGAAATACTTGTCAATGATCTGTATCACCTCGTCCGGGTTAAAGTCTCCGGACATACAGATTGCCATGTTGTTGGGCACGTAGTAGGTCTTGTGGTAGTTCTTTACGTTGGTGATGGACGGATTCTTCAGGTGTTCCTGAGTGCCGAGAACGGTCTGGGTGCCGTAAGGGTGATTGGGGTAGAGGGCGGCGTTCATGGCTTCGTATACTTTCCTGGCATCCTGGGTGAGGGACATGTTCTTTTCCTCGTAGATAGTCTCCAGTTCAGTATGGAAAAGCCTGATGACGGGATTCTTGAACCTGTCGGCCTCTATCATTGCCCAGTTCTCTATCTGGTTGGAGGGGATGTCCTCGGTATAGACTGTCATGTCCGTGGAGGTGAAGGCGTTGGTACCTGAAGCTCCGATGATGGACATCAGCTTGTCGTACTCGTTGGGAATGGCCAGCTTGGACGCCTCGTAGCTGATGGAGTCTATGGTGTGGTAGATGGCTGCGCGCTCAGTCTCGTCCGTAGTGACTCTATATGTTTCAAACAGACGCTCGATTTCGTCCAGCATAGGTTTCTCGGCCTCGTAGTCGGATGGCCGAACTGCTGCGTGCCCTTGAACATCAAGTGCTCGAAGTAGTGGGCGAGACCCGTGGTCTGGGCCGGGTCGTTCTTGCCTCCTACCTTCACGGCGATGAATGTCTGGATTCGTGGTTCCTCGTCATTGACGCTCAGGTACACCTTCAGACCGTTGTCAAGTGTGTAGATTCTTGTCTTGGTCGGGTCTCCGTCCACCTGCTCGTATTTGTACTGCGAACAGGACGAGAAAGAGAACAGTGCGATAACAATCGCTATAATACAGGTTTTTCTCATGACAGTTGTGATTTGTTTAAATTTCAACAAATATACTCAATATTTCCGGAATTTTATTAAATACATGGCAGACCGGTATGGATTCATACAAAAAGCCCGGAACAAAAGTCTGCTCCGGGCCGAAGTGAAAATAGCGTATGAGCCGGAGGTACTATTCCTTGATGCAGCGTATGGGTTGTGCCATGGCCCTGTTACCTGGGGCGTTATTCATTGTTGTGAGATAAGGGCTGCTGACTACTCTTTCTGAGAAATAGTATATTTTGGATGGATCTATTACATCTTCCCTGATCTGTTCGGTGGATGTCCAGCACATCATGCTGTTGATGAGTACCAATACGCCGGTAATATCTTCCCTGCAGCCTTGGGCCGGATACCAGGCCGTGAACCCGTCTCCATCCAGGGATAAGCCGTTTTTCACTACGTCGAATTCAGCGTTGACTATGTCTGAAAAGTCCTCGGAAGAAGGTACGCGCCATCCTGCAGGGCAGGGGTCCGTATCGGTTTTCTGTTCTGCCCATTTTGTCTCCGAGGGGTCAAGAATCCAGTTGCTGGACGGGGCGCAGAACATAGTCATAGGTTCGCTGATGCCTCTGGAAGCGTCCCCTCCTTCTTCGATGAATTCCCAGGATCTGCCGAGTTTCTCATTGACAATTGTCTCCGCTTCGGCTGTTGCGAATGCGATGTTGTCTGTGGCTTCATTCAAGGTGCCGCCGTATATCGGATCCTTTCTTCCCCACTGGTACAGCATGCCGTAGGTATCAGTAGTTCCCGGTTCAGTCCCGTAGGCTCCGATAAACCGGTCCATGAATTCTACGCCGTTGGGGTAGATATGTGAGCCGGGAGTTTCTGCCGCCCATATGTGCCAGGACCAGACTATATTGCCGGAAGCATCCAGAGCAGCGAGTACCAGATTGCCTCTTTGGCCGGTAGATGTGAAGTAGACGGCTCCGTCCCTATACTCGATATCTGTCAGTATATCCTGTGATTCAGAATCTGAAACAGGGTTGGTGGCCCATAGCCAGTCGACTGATGCGATGCCGTCTATCTGTCCTCCGTTTACTTTCCCGGTATTGAAAAACCAGTGGCCTTCTGTAGGCACTATGTAGCAGTTGGCGTATTCTCCCAGGTCGGTGTATGTTATTTCGGTCGCTTCCTGTCTTACGTATACAGTATCATATGCCGACGAGTATGAGAGGATGATGCCGGCAGTTCTTGTCTCAGCTTCCGTATTTGCACTGACGGTAAATGATACGGTGTCATTTCCGACAGTTATACCGCTTATCCATTCAGCTTGTGGTTCTGCATGGAGCATTTCATTTTCCACTGGATTCTCCAGGCTATAGGTAAATCCGGCTTCGCCTCCCTCTGATGATACATACACTGTGTCTGACTGAACGGTTATGCCGGGCAGCAGGTCCGGCTTCAGGTTCTTGTTGCACGACGGCAGGAGCAGAGCAGCTGCCGCAAGGCAAAGAATAATGGTTGTACTTGACTTCATCATGGCTTTAGTGTTTTGTGTGTTGTTAAATGATTGGTGCGACATCCTGTTGCCCGGATGTCCGAAACAAATATAAAGACATCTTACTGATTACAGTCCAGGTCTAATTATACAAAATATATATATCGTAATATAGAATATTTACAACATATATACTGTCAGTGGTTGTACTTTGACAGAAATGATTGCAGTGACACTGTACGGTCATTGATCCCTAATTTGTTTCTGAGTCTGAATCTGGCTATGTCTATGCTGTGTGGGGACTGTTTTGTGATTTCTGCAATCTGTTTGGTTGTCAGGTTCATGGCGACATAGAGGAACTGGAGGGATGCACCGCCGCCGAGGAAGAGGA
>UQUN01000046.1 GCA_900544175.1 uncultured Alistipes sp. | reverse complement strand
TGCAAATATAAAATATAATTTTATTTTTACAAAAATATCGAACAAAAATAAACTAAAAGGAGCAAAAGGCCCGGATGGAGAATGACTCTCCGCCAGCTTTCTGTGGCAGTGGCTCCCGACAGGTCGGTGTAGGACTTGCGGTGCGGATTGCCCATCAGCTCGTAAGAAAGAGTGAGGGAGAACCTCCAGATGTCCACGCCTACGGATGGCCTTAGGTAGCCTCCGAAGCCTTTGCCGCCGTTGGACCAGTCCAGTTCTATGTTCGCTCTGTATCCGCGGTTGAAATACAGGTTCTTGTTGCTGTTCTTACTGTCCGTGTTTTCTTCGGCTGAGACGGATGTCTGTGCCATGAGGCAGATTGCCGCTACGATGAAGGTTTTGAGAATCTTTTTCATTTTCTATTACACTTCTGTTTGTGAATTCATGCTGCAAAAGTAGGTGCCGGCGGCGTTTCGGGAAAGGTTAATATGTAGCGGTTTTTGGCCGATTTTTCTTTCAGTTGCAATGTTTTTCCCATCTTTGTGTCGGATGGCGGTCGGAAACGGCTGCAAGTAAAATTATATGAGACAGATTGTTATAAGACAGGCATCGGAGGATGATGCACAGTTGATAGCCTCGGCTGTGGTGATGGCCATAGGCGGAGAGGAGTCCGTGCGGAAGTATTGCGGGGATGATTATATGATCGTTTTAGAGGAACTGGCGAGGATGGAGACTTCGCAGTACAGCTGGCGCAATGCGCTTGTGGCTGAGGTGGATGGTGCTCTGGCGGGAGCTGTTATAGGCTACGACGGGGCCAGGCTGCAGGAGCTGCGCAGCCACACTTTTGACGTAATCCGTATGCACATCGGGACAGCACTCCCCTTTATCGAGGATGAGACCGGTCCCGGGGAATTCTATCTCGATTCCATCGCTGTTCTGCCGGCCTTCCGGGGATGCGGTGTCGGAGGCAGGCTGCTTGCCGCAATGCGTGACCGGGCTTTGGCGGAAGGCCATGAGCGCATCGGCCTGTTGGTGGATTTCGGGAATCCGGACGCGGAACGGCTGTATCTCTCACTTGGATTCACACGCATGGAGCAAAGGAAATTCCTCGGGCACGACATGTGGCATCTGCAGTACTGCCGGAAATGAAATTACCCCGCACTCGGACCGCCTCCGAGCAGTGCCTTTTGAGCGTGGCTTGAGGACAGAGCCGGTCATGAATGTAAAATGTTCGGTACCGGTTAATTACGGGCTGTAGTCATGCGGTGGTCAAATGGTTCATGTCAATGCTATAGGGGTGATAGATGAAGCAGATCCGACATCAAAAGAGCAAATGATACAAGATGTAAATTTACGGATAATCAATTTTGTGAAATGCACCCCGTTTTTCAGTTGCTTATGAATCAGTGTGTTGCAAAAGGTCCTGCAATTCTCGCAGCGTCAGAAGTACCTGAGAAATGCAAGTCGTTTTGTAAGTGCGGTATATTCAGGTAGTTAGAAAACGGGCTGCAATTTTCGCTGAGAAAATGGAAATGGCGGTGCGCTGGGGTGAAAGTACTGCTTGATTTATAGATAGTTGCAAAAAGCGGTGCACATTTGGCCGGTTTTAAAATGCTCAGATGTGCAGTGGAAGATTCTAAATTATTGATATATAGGATGGTAAGTAAAAGGGCTGCACCCGCGGCTCGGAAATTAGCGCGAATCTTGGGGAGCACGGGGGTGTTGCTTGGCTGTCAGTTAAATCAGTTGAACTCCGGGATGGGGGATGGAGTCCGGGCTGATTCGAGCAGGGTGCTGAGGCGGGAGACGATGTCTGGATGATCTGCTGCGACGTCGTGCTGCTCTGCGGGGTCTTCGGCGAGGTTGTAGAGCTGCATGGCGCCTCCGTTGCGGTAGTCGTAGATGACGCCTTTCCAGTCACCCTGGAGGATGGCGCGGCGGCCTCCTGCTTCATGGAATTCCCAGTAGAGGTATTCGTGCTCGGGCTGTTCTCCCTGGCCTGTGGCTGCAGGTAGAAACGATATACCGTCAGTGATATAGGTACACGGTACAGGACAGTTGGTGTCGTCGGATGTGTGTCCCGGAGCTGGTGCGGCAGTGCCCTCCTGTCCGGGTCCCTGTGCCTCAGGCAGTTCTACGCCAGTGATGTCGGCCAGAGTAGGGAGGAAGTCCCAGAACGCGCTGACGTGGTCGGTGGTCCTGCCGCCTTCTATGTGTCCGGGCCAGGTCATGATGAATGGTACGCGGATGCCGCCCTCATAGAGGTCTCGCTTGATGCCGCGCAGGCCGCCGTTGCTGTTGAAGTAGGCCGGGTCGGCTCCACCCTCGATGTGCGGGCCGTTGTCGGAGGTGAATATCACGATGGTGTTGTCGCTGATTCCGAGGCTGTCAAGCAGGGCCCGGAGCTCTCCGACCTGCCTGTCCAGGACATTGACCATGGCGGCGAAGGCTGCGTGGCAATGCTCCTGCGACCCGTATGCTGCCTGCCTGTAGCCCGGCCCTCCGTCGCAGCCCTTGTAGGATTTCTCCGCCTCGAACTTACCGAGGAACGGCTCTATCTCCTCTTCCGGCAGCCTCAGCTCGGCATGGGGAATCACTGAGGTGTACATCATGAAGAAGGTGCTGTCGCTGTTCTCTCGGATGAAGTCGAGGGCCTGGCTGTGTATTAGGTAGGGAGAATATTCGGTTTCGGCTGTGCCCTCATTGCCCTTGAGCATGACCTTCTCTGTGTTGTGCCACAGGTGATAGGGGAAATAGTGGTGGGCCAGCCGCTGGCAGTTGTAGCCGTAGAACTCGTCCACTCCCTGGTTTTCAGGTGCGCCCTCAGTCGCGGGTGCGCCGAGTCCCCATTTCCCGAAAACTCCGGTGACGTAGCCCTGGGACTTCATCAGGCGGAATACATTATAGGTGTCTCCGGGGATTGGGTACTGGCCTTCTGTCGGCAGCTCCTTGTTGCCCCGGATGGGGGTGTGTCCGGTGTGCAGGCCGGTGATGAGGGATGACCGCGAGGGGGCGCTCACCGATGTGCCGGCATAGTGACGGGTGAATATGACCCCGTCAGCGGCCAGCGAGTCGATGTTCGGGGTCTGGAACCGTTCCTGTCCGTAGCAGCTCAGGTCTCCGTAGCCGAGGTCGTCGGCAATGATGAATATCACGTTGGGTTTTTCCTGCTGCTGTCCGGAGTCCGTGCAGGCAGCCAGTGGCAGCATACCGACACCTATGATCAGATATTTCTTCATAATTTGCAAACATACGCATAAACCTGGAGTAAAGCAAGTTCTATTTGCATCACTCCCTCAGAATGCCTCGGCGAACTGGACCACCAGCCCGGACGTGCCCTTGCCGAATCCGTAGTCAATGCGGATGTTCATCCTGTGCTTGAATTCGAAGCGCAGGCCCAGGCCGTAGTTGGGGAGGATGGCCGAGGTGCTGAATGCGGAGAAGGAGGGGAATACCGTTCCGGCTCCGGCCCAGGCCGCGAAGCCCAGCCTCCACCAGATGTGCTGCCGCAACTCGACCTGTGCCGGATACACTCGCTGGGAGCGTCGCTGTACGGCAATCCTGTGCTGAGGGCGGATGGTATAGAACGTGTCTTCGGACAGTATTTCGACCTGCTTCTGGACCTGGTGAGCTCTCCCTACATAGATGTCAGGTCCAAGATTCAGGCTGCCAGGCATCTGTCGCTGTCGATGTTCTATGGATATACCTGCCGCAAATACGAGGTGGAGGATATCCGGAAACATACGAGGCAGGAAGAGACTGTCTCGAGATTCCTGGATCTGCTATATGCACATCACAAGAGGGAGAGAAGTGTGGCTTTCTATGCGGGAGAGCTGTGCATGACGCCCAAGTACCTGTCCCGGATAGTTAGGGAGGTTACCGGACGTTCCGCTCTGGAAAGCATTGAGGACTACGTGGTGACGGAGGCGAAGGCCATGCTGAACTCCACGTCGATGACGGTGCAGCAGATCAGCGACGGGCTCAACTTCCCTTCCCAGTCAGTCTTCGGCAAGTATTTCAAGCGGGTAACGGGGATGTCTCCCAAGGAGTACAGGGACCGCAGCTATGTCTAGTCCTGAATAACCGTTACAGTTATTTTAGACAAAAATACGCAAACTCGCCCGATTTTGGATGGATTTAGGAAGAATAATGTAAACTATTGGGCTTTCAGGGAGATACGCAGCATTATTCCGCATTCGTAAATGTGTGCCTTGAAGCCGTTTTTTGAATAGTTAAGCAGAAAAATTGCTACCTATCCGTTGCCCATTCCAGTTGTATGGAGTTGTTTGGAAATCCTTTCTGCTCCGACCGTAAAGAACGCAGTTCCATCATTTTGGCTTAGCGAAGGTACTTATTTTTTTTGAGATATGAAAAATATAGGTTCCGTAAGTCAATGGTGATAGCTTTGTCGATGTCTGACGATATTTGACATGCCGATGATTAACTCTGTCTCCGTTAATTTTGCAAACAATGGAACAGATTATGAATCAGACAGATGTAAAGGTTTCGTTCTACCTTAAAAAGAGCGAGGCGGATGCCAGGGGAAACTGTCCCGTAATGGCACGGCTTATTGTCGGCAAGCACTCTGAAACAACATTCAGTGTCAAGCTTCGTGTGCCACAGTCATTGTGGTCATCCGGACGGGCATGTGGGAAAAGTGTTGCGGCAAGAGACATAAACAACAGACTGGATGAAATACGTGCTGCCGCGCTCGGCATCTATGCGGAACAATCTGCAATCCGTGAGGATGTAACAGCAGAGGATGTAAAGCATCAACTTTTGGGTATGGCTTCGGAACAGGAAACCCTATTAAGCTATTTCAGACTTTTCATTAGAAATTTCGAGAAACGTGTTGGGATTAATCGTACGGAAAAGACATTGAGGGCTTACCGCAATTCCTACAATCATCTGGTACGTTTTTTACAGATGCAATATAAGCTGTCAGATATCCCTTTTGCCGCATTGGACCGTTCCTTCATTGAAAAATATGACTTGTATCTACGTACGGAATGTTGTCTGGCTTCAGGCACAATAGTCAATCTTACTGTCCAACTGAAAACAATTGTCGGAGAAGCTATTGCTGATGACGGTATAATAACAGTATTCCCGTTTGTCGGATATGAACCGGTACATCCGAAACCGGAACAGAAATATCTCACCTCCGAAGAATTGAATAGGATTATGACAACACCTCTCCATGATCAGATTCTTTATCATGTGAGAGATATGTTCCTGTTTTCCTGTTATACGGGTATTCCCTATAGCGACATGTGTCTGCTGACAAATGAAAACCTTTCTCTCGCGGAAGATGGTACCTGGTGGATCAGGAGTTCTCGCAAGAAAACCGGTGTAGATTTTGAAATACCGCTTATGGAACTGCCGTTCCATATTATTGAAAAATACCGCGATATGGCTCCTGAAGGAAAGCTTCTCCCCATGTATTCCAACAGTTCATTGAATCGTTATCTGAAACGCATCGCCGAAATTTGCGGTATAGGACGTAAGCTGGTCTTCCATGCAGCACGACACAATTTCGGAACCCATATAACCCTTTCATTGGGTGTTCCAATCGAGACAGTCGGCAAAATGATGGGGCACATGCGTATTGAGACCACGCAGCTTTATGCCAAAGTGACTGACAGGAAAGTGGACGAGGACATGAAACGGCTGAAAGCAGCCGGAATGGACCGAACTTTTGGCTTGTACGAAGAAGAGGTTATTGTCAGGAAACGGAGAAGGAAATTCGGATACCAATTGTCCGACAACAAAGAAACGACCTTGTAAAGAGGCCGTTTCTTTAGCTTCGTTTTATACCCATCGCTGTTCTTCCCTGCATCTTTTATATGCGTCGTCAAGAACTTTCTTTATGTCCGATTCTTTGTAAAGGGCTTTCCCTTGTATAAGGTAGTAAGGTATCACGCCGAGGGTTCGGTATTCCTGCAAGGTACGCCGGCTTACTTTCAACAGTTTTGAAAGTTCCTCGTCCGTGAGGAAATAATCACCGTGGAATGCGGGTCTCGGAGCTGTCCTTATTGCGTCTATCATACGCTCCATGTTTTCCAGCCCTTTGAAAATAGTATCAATCCGCTGGTCTTTTCTGTTTATAAGATCGTTGGACATGGGAACCAGTTCCAAAGTATAACTTTCATTGCCGACCTCGAACCGGGGCAGCGACTGAACGAAAGTGAGTGCATCGGACAATACTGACAACGCCTCGGCATACCGTTTGTCTTCATATACTGCCGCCATCATGATGTGCATGTTCAGCAGCAGCGGCTGACGTCTGCCGGCATAGCCGGTTGCGGCACGCTGCATATAGCCGCCGTCGCCGCTGGCTTCCCGTTCCAGATTAACGAGAGAGACCACCAGCTTGTTGGGGCATTGCTCGCCGGCAGAGCCTATCAGCCCGACCTCGGCCACCCCTTCGGGCTGCCGGTGTGAGCGGGCCAGATATTCATCCAGCCGTGCAGCGTAAGTTGTCAGTATCTTGCGTATCATAAATGCCTACAATTTACTATTTTATATCCAATCAGCCAAACTTTTGGGCTGCCTTTTTATGGATTCTGCACCAATAGAGGTAATGAATTGCCGGGTTCAAATGTGTATCGCCAACTTTCAGCGTTCAATGCGGCGTTCATGGCGTTAGCGGCATTCTGCCAGTTACCGTCCGTCACCTGCTCGGTTCCGCCGATGGTGCCCGCCTGATTATAGCCTATGCCTTGTTCCTGACCGTTGTCTCCCCAGTAGCAGGCGGTGATGACAGGGGCACCGAGTGATGTATAGTTTCGACCCGTTACGCCGCCTGTGGCTCCATCTGGACCGCTGACAGTCCCTGTAGCATGGTAGCAGGCGGTCAGGGTGCCCGAACTATTGTCTCCCGTTATGCCGCCTACATAACAAGAGCCGGTTCCAGTGCCTGTACCGGTCACGTTGCCCGTGGCATAGCAGGCGGTGAGAATGCTGCCGGTTCCGTTAAATCCCACCACGCCGCCAGCGAAGGTGTTGATTGTGGAGGCTCTTTCAAAGGTCACGTTTCCTGTGGCATAGCAGGCTGTCAGGGTGGCACTATTATCCGTTTTACCTGCCACGCCGCCGACTTCGCCCGTTCCCTTCACTGTGGCCGAGGAGCCGCATAGGGTGATGGAACCGCCAAATTGCTGGCCCACCACGCCGCCTGCGGTATGGCGACTGCTGACACTGCCCGACACCGAGCAGTTTTCAATGTTACCATCGCTATTACCCGCTACGCCGCCAACACAGCCATACTGGTTATCGCTTTCTATCTGTACGTCCTTCAGCACCACATTCTTCACCGTGCCGCCGGAGCCGATGCGTCCGAACAGGCCCGCATATTCGTTACTTCCCGTAACGGTCAGCCCCGTGATGGTATAGTTGCCACCGTCGAAGGTGCCGGTGTATCGGTTATAGTAGTCTCCTATCGGCGTCCAGTTGATGTCCGAAAGGTCGATGTCGTTGTCGAGGGTGATGTTGATGTCGGTATCTCCGTTGTTCACCAGCTCGGCGATGTTCTTCAGGCCCTCGGCGGAGGTCACAGTGTAGTTGCCCTGTCCGTCGTCGGTATATCCCTTGTCCTTATCCAGCGTGATGTTGTAGAACTTGCCTGCCTCGGGGGTGATGGCAGCAGAGAGGTCGCGTTCCTTGTTGTCGTTGTTCGCCATCAGCTTGGTTATCGTGTAGCCGGGCACCACGTTCGCCTCCCAGCAGGTGATGGCGTTGCCGTTTTCGGTGTATTCGCACTTCTTCATCTCTATCCAGCCCTCTTGCGAGCCTTGCACTACCGTGCCCTTTTCATAAGTACACTGTGTGTAGGTATAGAGCTGGAGGCTCTGCACTTCGCCGAGCGC
>UQUN01000045.1 GCA_900544175.1 uncultured Alistipes sp. | reverse complement strand
CTTCAGGAGACTGACCATTGACTATGAATACAGGGCCGATACGCACGAAGCCATGCTGCATATCGCTGCCATAAAATTATTTTTGAATAAAATTTAAACAGTTTCTTATTATTTTTTTGCAAAAATTCATTAATAATGAGCACCTTGCAGGAACGATTCCGGAAAATGCTGTCCGAGACAAAGACAGAATTCCACCTCTACATAGAGGAAGCTGGATTGATTGCACAACTGCGCGATGACACCGGCGGCATCAGAGGCCTCGGAAAAGGCAAAAGACAGATATCCGGTCTGGAGGAGGCATACGTCGTCAAGGACGATATCGAGTACGGGGCAGGAAATATCGTCCCGCTATGGCATTTCGGACTCTGCTACTGACAGACGGGCCCAGGTCAACGGCCGCCGGCCTTCTCATCCAGGCCCAGCTCCGGATGACGGTCGGAAGAACGGCTGAGCAGCACGGCTGTCACGATAGCGCACACTGCCAGACCGATAAAGAAATATTCCGCCGTTATGGGCGAAGCCGCCCGGTCGATTATATGCCCCACGACTATGGGGACGGTAAACAGACCGATGTTCTGCACCCAGTAGACCAGTGAGAATGCCGTTCCAAGCTTGTTTTCTGCGATAATCTTCGGTATCGACGGCCACATCGCAGCCGGTACAAGCGAGTAACCCAGGCCCAGCACCCCTATGGCGATGAATCCGAAAGCCGGTACTCCGGGAGCAAAGGCCACTGTCAGATGCGAGAACAAAATCATGGCCGAGCCTAATATCATGATTTTCGTACCGCGCCCCACCCTGTCCACCACGGCTCCGAACAGCGGAGCGAAAACCAGTGTGAAGAAAGGTATCATGGCCACCATGACGGACGCCACGCCGCTGTCTATGCCGAAACGGGGCATGAGTATGGCTGTAGCGAACTTGCGGAACGAGACCACGCAGCAGTAGAAGAACACACAAAGCAGTGATATCAGCAGAAAATGTCTGTTCGTGATAACCTTGACCACATCCCGGAAACGGAACCGGTCTTCGGGAGAAGCCGCTCCGGCAGATGCCGCCGAGATTCCACGACGGTCAGAGGCATAGTCCATCGCCACGAACAAGGCCCACAGAATAAGGCCGGCGAGCAGCATGGCAAGACCAACAATGGCCGGACGGGATGTTTCAGAGAAAGGTATGTAGCCGTCCAAAGCCACGATACGAGGCACTACAATGAGAGCCACCGCCGTACCAAGACGGGCCAGGGCCAGCTGCAGGCCCATCGCGAAGGCGATCTCGCGGCCTTTGAACCATTTTGCTATCGCCCGGTTGACAGTCACACCGGCTATCTCGCTGCCCAGGCCGAACATCGCGCACCCCGCGTATGCCAGCGACAGCGACGGCTTTGCGAACGTTCCTGAAAGCCAGGCACACAACCGGCTTCCGGCAAAACTCTCAGATATGGCATAGGTAATCAAAGCCGCTCCCCCGACCATAAGCCCGACGAATATGGAACCGGTCAGTCTCACGCCCCAGCGGTCCAGCAGCATACCGCAGACTATCAGTCCTCCGAAGATGCACAGCAGCGAATATGCGCTGCGGTAGAAACCGTAATCGGTCATAGACCAGCCGAGGGCCACCATCGACGGATCCTCGAACTCCTGGTTGATTGTCGAGAAGATGTCGTCGAAGAAGTACGAGGCGAACATCGGCAGGGCCAGACACAAAAGGGCCACCCATCGGATGGCCCCAGTATCCTTGATTGTCTTGAACAGTCCGCTCATGACAGTCCGATTTATTCTTCCGTCTTCACTACATTGGGCAGCTCCAGACCGTATTTCTTCCGACGGTCCTCAGACTTGAGCAGGAAGCTCAGGATAAATGCCAGGATGCCGAAAGACGAGAATATGATCATTGGAGCGAGATATCCGCCCGTAGACTGGAGCACCTTGCCGATAAGCAGGGGCACAAGGCAGAGACCGATGTTCTGCACCCAGAAGATAAGGCAGTATGCGCTGCCGAGAATCTTCTCGTCGATAATCTTGGGCACTGACGGCCACAGGGCGGCCGGCACGAGGGAGAAGCTGACACCAAGTACTGCGATCAGAGTAACTGCCAGCCACTTATGAGGATAGAGCGGCAGAATGAATGCAAATGACAGATGGCATACTATCATGATGATTGCTCCGAGCATCAGCATGGTCGCGCCCTTGCCCTTGCGGTCCAGGAAAATACCCAGCAGCGGGGTAAGGCACATGGCCAGAATCGGGAAGAAACTGAACAGCTGCGACGCCGTGGCGTTATCGACTCCGAGGGTCACCTCCAGATAATTGGGAGCATACCTCTGGAAAGGGAATATAGCCGAATAATAGAGCACGCAGAGCAGGGCTACCAGCCAGAACATCTTGCTGGAAAATATCTTGCCAAGATCGCGGATATGGAACTCGTCCTCCGGGGACTTCTCCTCAGTGGCCATGCCGGCTGCCACGAGCTGCTTGTCGAACTTGGAATCCATCACCGAGAAGACTATGTAGTTGATGAGTCCTATCAGAAGCAGCACGGTGCAGAAACCGACAGGAGCAACCACAGACTGGTCGAACTTATTGGAGATGATAGGAGCCAGCCACATCACTGCGAACACACCGAGACGTGCGATAGCCATCTCAAGTCCCATTGCCAGAGCCATCTCCTTGCCCTTGAACCATTTGGCTATAGACTTGGACACTGTGGTACCGGCCATCTCGCAACCGCAGCCGAAGATCATGAAACCGAGGGAGGCCATCTTCGCACTGCCTGGCATAGCCGTCCACCAGCTGCCGAGCCACTCGTTGAAACCGGTTGTCTGGAACCAGTCACTCACACCGATAAACTTGATACTTGCACCGATTACCATCAGTGAGGCCGATAGCGTACCTGTGAAACGGATACCCATCTTGTCCAGAATGATACCGGCCAGAATAAGGAAACCACAGACATTGAGGATGTATTCCGAAGCCGCATAAGTTCCGAACGCACCGCTGTCCCAGCCTCTGGTCGACTCCACGAGTGACTTGAGAGGAGACATGACATCCACGAACATATATGCGAAAAACATCATCAGCGCGATGAGAATCAACGCGGCCCAACGTGCCACTACGCTGTCGTTGAGCATCTTTGCTACTTTTTCTTGCATTTGATTTAAGGTATTAGGATTTAACAGATGCCAAAAGTACCGTTTTTTGGCTGAAATGGCAAAAAATAATGCTATCTTAGCACGTTGAAATCATAAAATAATCCAAACCATGTCATTGAATAAAGTCCTACTTATAGGAAATGCGGGGAGAGACCCCGAGGTGAGGCATCTGGAAAGCGGTGTAGTCACGGCGACATTCTCATTGGCCACTACAGAAAAATTCAGAGACCGCACTTCCGGAGAGATGAAAGAACAGACCGAATGGCACAATATCGTGTGCTGGAGAAATTTAGCAGAGATAGCAGAAAAATATGTAAAAAAAGGCACCCAGCTTTTCATTGAGGGCCGCATACGTACCCGCTCCTACAACGACAAGGACGGCAATACGAAATACACGACCGAGATAGTGGCGGACAACATGCAGCTCCTCGGACGCAAGGCAGACAATCCGGCCGCTCAAGGGCAGACCGGCGGATGGCAGGGACAGACCTCCCGCCAGTCAGTCCAGCAGCAATACCAGCAGCCTGTCCAGCCGTCCGGATACCCGGGTCCCATGCAGCAGACCCACACAGCTTCTGCCGCTCCCGTGAATGACATTCCCTCAAGCGACATGGAAGAGATGGGGGACGACCTTCCGTTTTAACATTTAATCAGATGACAAAGATGAGCAACAACAATAAAGCAAAAGTAGACGTAGTCCTCGGTCTCCAGTGGGGAGACGAGGGGAAAGGCAAGATAGTGGATGTTCTTGCGGACAAATACAACATCATCGCCCGCTTCCAGGGAGGACCCAACGCCGGACACTCCATACACTACGGAGACAAGAGTTTCGTACTGCATTCCGTTCCCTCAGGCATATTCAGGGACGGCACTGACAACCTGATCGGCAACGGCGTGGTACTTGACCCGATTATATTCAGGAAAGAATGCACCGAACTGGAGAAGACCGGTGTTCCTGTAAGGGAGCGCATCCGCATCTCCAAGAAAGCGCACCTCATCACTCCTACCCACAGGATCATCGATGCGGCCTCCGAAGCCGCCAAGGGCAAATCCAAGATAGGCTCCACCCTAAAGGGCATAGGTCCCGCATATATGGACAAGACCGGCCGCAATGGCCTGAGAGTCGGCGACATCCTTGCCGCTGACTTCAACACCAGATTCGACAACCTCAAAAAGAAACACATAGCCTTCCTGAAACAGTTCGACTACGCATATGACCCCGACATGGACGTCAAGGAGTGGATGGAAGCCGTAGAATATCTCAGGACTTTTGACCTGGTAGACGGAGAATACTACGTCAACCGCAGGCTTTCAGAAGGCAAAAGCATACTTGCCGAAGGAGCACAGGGTTCGATGCTCGACGTGGATTTCGGCTCATATCCGTTCGTGACATCTTCGACCACCACATGCTCCGGTGCCTGCCTCGGCCTCGGTGTAGCCCCGGGAACCATCGGTAACGTATACGGCATCTTCAAGGCCTACTGCACCCGTGTCGGCAGCGGACCTTTCCCTACCGAGCTGTTCGACGAGACCGGTGAGGAACTGCGCAGGCAGGGCAATGAGTTCGGAGCCACGACAGGCCGTCCCCGCCGAACCGGCTGGCTCGACCTGACAGCTCTCAAATACGCCGTCATGCTCAACGGTGTCACCGAGCTTATAATGATGAAAGCCGATGTAATGGACTCATTCGACACCCTGAAGGTGGCCGTCGGCTACGAAGTGGACGGCAGACGCCAGGACAGCGTACCATACGACACATACGCTGAAATCACACCTGTATATAAAGAGTTCAAAGGCTGGAAATGCAGTCTGTCCGACATCAAGGACGAGAATGACCTCCCAGCCGAGTTCAAGGAATACATATCATTTATCGAACACGAGACCGGAGTTCCTGTCACCGTCATCTCGCTCGGGCCCGACCGTGCAGAGACTATTTTCAGGAGATAGCCTATGTCTCTGCTCGACAATGTCAACAGCCCCGGGGATATCCGGGGCTTGTCTGTAAAACAACTCGAGACTCTGTGCAGCGAGATTAGAGAATACATGATACAATGCTGCGCCACCAATCCTGGACACCTCGGAGCCAGCCTTGGAGCAGTGGAACTCGCTGTGGCGCTTCATTATGTCTACAATACTCCAATAGACAAGATTGTCTGGGACGTGGGCCATCAGGCATACGCCCACAAGATAATAACAGGACGCCGCGAGCAATTCCGGACCAACCGGACATACAAAGGTATCAGCGGATTTCCCAAGATGACTGAGAGTCCGTTCGACTCCTTCGGTGTAGGCCACTCGTCCACATCAATCTCGGCCGCACTTGGCATGGCCGTAGCCGCAAAGCTTTCCGGCAGCGACGAAAAGATAGTGGCCGTCATCGGCGACGGTGCCATGACAGGCGGCATGGCATTCGAAGGACTCAACAACGCCGGTGCGATGAAAACCGATATTCTGGTGATTCTCAATGACAACCATATCTCCATAGACCAAGGTATGGGCGGCATGCACAATTACCTGCTGAAGATTTCCACATCAGAAACATACAACCGCATAAAAAACCGTGTCTGGGACATTATCGGATCATCCAGTCTGCGCAGAGGAGTCCAGAAATTCATGTTCAGTACCAAAATGGCCATCCTTAAAAGCGGGTCGCTTTTTGAGTCCTTCGGATTCAGATACTTCGGAGCCATAGACGGCAACGACATCGGGCAGCTTACCACCACACTGGCGTCACTCCGCAACATCAAGGGACCCAAGCTCCTGCACGTCATCACCAAAAAGGGCAAAGGATACAAACCTGCGGAAGAAGATCAGACCGTATGGCACGCACCCGGCACTTTCGACCCCATGACCGGCAAGCGCAACATTCCTGCATCAGGTGCCGCAAAATACCAGGACGTATTCGGCGAGACCCTGCTGGAACTGGCAAGAGCCGACAGCAGAATAGTCGCCGTCACTCCTGCTATGGCTTCCGGCTGCGGGATGAACATCATGATGAAGGAGATTCCGGAACGTACCTTCGACGTAGGAATAGCAGAACAGCACGCCGTAACATTCTCCGCCGGTCTGGCAGCCGCCGGCTACCTGCCGTTCTGCAACATATACTCGACCTTCATGCAGAGAGCCTACGACAGTGTCATACACGATGTGGCGCTCCAGAACCTGAAGGTCGTCATGTGTCTGGACAGGGCCGGTCTCGTCGGCGAGGACGGAGCTACCCACCACGGAGCATTCGACATGTCCGCGTTCCGTCCCATCCCCAACCTCATAATAGCATCCCCTCTCAACGAGCAGGAACTGCGCAGCCTTATGTACACCGCAGCAGGACCGGACGTGAAAGGTCCTATTATAATAAGGTATCCGCGCGGGGCCGGGGAAGGCATCCCGTGGAGAGACACCGGATTCACCACCATACCTGTCGGCAAGGGACAGCTTCTTCACGACGGCAGGGACATCGCCCTGCTCACGATCGGACCGGTCGGCAACCGGGGCGCTGAAGCCGTCCGCACCGCAGAGGAACGCGGCATACATGTCCTGCACTACGACATGCGGTTTCTGAAACCACTGGACGAAGATATAATGGAAGACGTCTGCAAAAAGGCCGTTAAAATCATAACAGTGGAGGACGGCACCATAGCGGGCGGCCTGCACGATGCCGTGGCATCATACGTGACGGAGCACGCTGCCGGACACATATCCGTTACAGGTCTCGGCATACCGGACAAATTCATCGAACAGGGGACCGTCAAGGAGCTGTGCGCCGAATGCGGCTTCTCCACTGAAGACATACTCGATGCCATCGTCTCCTTATCCAGATGACGCGTACCGTTCGCCCAATGCCGCACAGAACATTTTTCTAATATTTTATAAATTTGTTTTGCTTTTTTTAAGAAAAGATTTATCTTTGCAGTCCCAAAAATAAGAGCTGCCGATATAGCTCAGTTGGCCAGAGCAGCTGATTTGTAATCAGCGGGTCGTGGGTTCGAATCCCTCTATCGGCTCAAGTGCATTGAAATATAAGAGATTGACTCTTTAGGGGAGATACCAAAGTGGCCAACTGGGGCAGACTGTAAATCTGCTGGCGCACGCCTTCGGAGGTTCGAATCCTTCTCTCCCCACACATAAGCGAAGAGGTACTGAAGAAGATGCCCCTTCGAAACGAAAAAAGCGGAAGTAGCTCAGTTGGTAGAGCATCAGCCTTCCAAGCTGAGGGTCGCGGGTTCGAACCTCGTCTTCCGCTCTTTTTGCAAGCCAGTGTAGCTCAGGGGTAGAGCGCTTCCTTGGTAAGGAAGAGGTCATGAGTTCAAATCTCATCACCGGCTCAATTTTAATTACATTAAATCAGACATTATGGCAAAAGAAACTTTCAAAAGGGACAAGCCGCATGTCAACATCGGTACTATCGGCCACGTTGACCACGGTAAAACCACTCTGACAGCAGCCATCACCAAGGTACTGGCTGAAAAAGGACTTTCTGAAGTCCGTTCTTTCGACTCCATCGACAACGCACCCGAGGAAAAGGAACGCGGTATCACTATCAACACCGCGCATATCGAGTATCAGACCGAGACACGTCACTATGCACACGTTGACTGCCCGGGCCACGCAGACTATGTAAAGAACATGGTTACCGGTGCCGCTCAGATGGACGGAGCCATCCTTGTAGTTGCCGCAACTGACGGTCCTATGCCCCAGACCCGCGAGCACATCCTTCTCGCCCGTCAGGTGAACGTGCCCAGAATCGTCGTGTTCCTTAACAAAGTGGATATCGTTGATGATCCCGAGATGATCGAGCTTGTCGAGATGGAAGTACGCGAGCTTCTCAGCTTCTACGGTTTCGACGGAGACAATGCTCCTATCATCGCCGGTTCTGCTCTCGGAGCCCTCAACGGCGAGCCCAAGTGGGTTGAGAAAGTCATGGAGCTGATGGACGCAGTCGACAGCTACATACCCCTCCCTGTACGTGACAACGAGAAACCTTTCCTGATGCCTATCGAGGATATCTTCTCCATCACAGGTCGTGGTACCGTTGCTACCGGCCGTATCGAGACAGGTATTGTGAAAGTAGGTGACGAGGTTCAGATCATCGGTCTCGGTGAAGAGCCCAAGAAGTCCGTAGTTACCGGTGTCGAGATGTTCCGCAAGATCCTCGACGAGGGTGAGGCAGGTGACAACGTAGGTCTGCTTCTCCGCGGTATCGACAAGAAAGAGGTGAAGAGAGGTCAGGTTATCGCTCACCCGGGAACCATCACTCCTCACAAGAAATTCAAAGCCGCTATCTACGTGCTGAAGAAAGACG
>UQUN01000044.1 GCA_900544175.1 uncultured Alistipes sp. | reverse complement strand
ACGCAAGTACCCGGGACGCGATCTCCTCCTCACGGCCCGTCTGCCGCACCGGCACCGGATCGCGGGAAACGCTGCCGTTGTGGAGCACTGCCTGACCGTAAAGCCGCCTTGGAACGCCGTGAGGACGGGGCTTTATACGCCGATATATGACGGTTACTGTAAGTCAGTTACAATACATATGCGTGTTACAAGCAAATCCCATTTGTACCGACAAATACCTTTTTTATTCAGAATCGCGTCCCATATGCATATTCCCACTGAAAATCGACTGAACCTATACAACTTTGAACGATAACTGCTATTTTTGATTCCCTAATTCAAGAACACGAAAGAAATGAGACTGCTGAACCGAAAGCTGGAATTTCCGAGCACCTATGTGATAATCTTTGCCGTGACCCTCATCGCTGCGGCGGCTACATGGTTCATACCCGGTGGGGAATACGTGACCGGAGACGAAGGGGTGACTTTTGTACGGCAGGAATCGGTGCCGCAGACCTGGCAGATCATGACTTCGCTCTATGAGGGATTCACGGCTCAGGCGGGCATCATCGTATTCCTGCTGATTATCGGCGGAGCATTCTGGATCGTCAATTCAGCCAAGGCCGTGGATGCCGGAATACACTCGTTTCTGGCCTTCACTTCGCGGCTCGAGAGGTTCAGGGTGCTGCGGGCTGTAGGGGTAAACAATATCGTTTTAGTGCTTGTCATGCTGATGTTCTCGATATTCGGAGCGGTGTTCGGGATGAGCGAGGAGACGATTGCGTTCACGGTGCTGATAGTGCCGCTGGCGATATCGATGGGCTACGACTCAATAGTTGGGGTGTGTATGGTCTATGTGGCGGCACACGTGGGTTTCGCCGGGGCAGTCCTCAATCCGTTCACGGTAGGGGTGGCGCAGAACCTCTCAGGCCTGCCTATGTTCTCCGGATTCGAGTACCGGCTGGTCTGCTGGGCCGTGCTTAATCTGGCGATGATCATCTTCGTGCTGCACTATGCGCACAGGATACACCGCGATCCCAAGCGGTCAGTCATGTACGAGGCGGATGCCAAGTGGAGGGAAAAGACAGCTGATGCCTCCTCGAAGCCGGAAGTGCTCAGGACCCGTTCCTCCTGGGTGGCTTTCGCCATCTCCTCGGCGGCAACGGTGCTGTTCTCCGTTTTCTACGCCGGGGACTGCGAGATCAGCATCGGCAACGGCTCCTACCGTGCCGCGTGGCTTCTGCCCGCCGCCTCATTCTGCTACATTGTCCTCGCATTCTTTGCCCTGAGGCGCAACGTGAGATATTTTATCCTGACCATGCTGCTGTTCACCGTACTGTTCCTGATCATCGGAGCTCTCGGATATTCTTGGTACATAGAGGAGATAGCGGCCCTGTTCCTCGCCCTCGGCATCCTTTCGGGCATCGCGGCAGGGTACAATGCCAACCGCATTGCCCGGGAATTCCTCGAAGGGGCGAAGGATATTTTCTCCGCGGCCCTCGTCGTGGGTCTGGCTGCCGGTATCATACACATCCTCGAGAACGGCCGGGTAATCGACACCATACTCTATTCGATGGCCTCCGGTCTTGGAGATGGCAGCAAGATCGGCTCGCTCTCGGCCATGTACGGCATCCAGACCGGCATCAACCTCTTCATGCCGTCGGCTACCGCCAAGGCAGCTCTCACCATGCCCATCATGGCTCCGTTCTCGGACCTCATCGGCCTTTCCCGGCAGGCTACCGTCCTCGCATTCCAGTTCGGAGACGGTTTCACCAATATGATCACCCCGGTCTCAGGCGTCCTGATCGCCGTCCTCGGCATAGCCGGTATCCCCTACGCCAAGTGGGTCCGCTGGATATGGAAGTTCATCCTGCTGCTCATTGTCCTCGGCTTCCTCCTCCTCATACCTACCGTCCTGCTGCCGCTGAACGGATTCTGATTTTCCGGACGGGTTTGACTTTTCTTTACGTGTCGTGAAATTGCTTGAGAGGCATTGATATGCAGCATTATACAAAAATTGAATAAAATTTGATACTTTATTTTTTTTGTATCTTTGTAAAAGACATACCGGTATGGTTTATTAAGGAAATAACGGAGGGCAAGTTATGATTTGATCGGGATGATTTACTGTGGCTATGATTAACTTTAAAACTACATATTATGAGAAAGTGTATCAAGATTTTAGGGTGTGTGCTGGCGTTATCGGCATGCACTTCGATACCTGAAGAAACGAATCAGGAGACGGACTTTTCCTCAACAGAAGTGACATTCGAAGGAATGGGCGGAATGTTGAGTGTGCAGACAGCATCGTCGGACTGGAGACTTGCAAATGTACGGATAGGCGAGGTGGATTTCAGAGTCAAAGAGGATGAAGGAGGGACGGGATACTCGGAGACTTACGGGTGGCTGACAGTGGAGTGTGCGGACCGGGAAATACGGATGTCCGTAAACGAGAATGACGGGAAGGAGCGCACATTCCTGCTTGAACTGGAGGTGGACGGGAAAGTCTCTGAGATATCAGGTGTGCAGGCTGAATCGGAAGAACGTACGGAAGACCCGTTGGGAGATCGGCCGGACGGTCTGTGGAATGATGTGATAGGTCTTTCGGACAGTTACGTTTTCATGAGCGGGGATGGTGGAGAAGTGCGTCTGACGACTGAGCACTTCTGGTGGATAACCGAGATATGGTTGGGCGAAGATCGCTATACTTCGACTGAGGAAGAGAATTCCCGTTGTGATGAGGAACAGTATTTTGATAAGCAGATTGACTGGCTTCGTGTCCAGAGAGACGGTAATGATGTGCTTCTGACATTGTCTTCCAACTCATCAGAAGATTTGAGGAAGTTCAGTGTCGTGCTGTGCTCTGGCGACTATTATGCATGGATTTACGGGACGCAGGCAGGTCTTGCGGATTGAGTGAATCCTGAATCGATACGCGGCCGTTCTCCGGTTTTACAACAGGGGAACGGCCGCTTTTTCTTGACAGATTTCTTTCTGACGAGTGTAACTTTTCTGCCCGGCTGCGTCAAAGTACACAGAAGTGGATGCAACATTTACGCTCCCTTTTACGTTATTTAATCGACCTGCACTGAAAAAACTGACATACAAAACCGTACACCATGCACTCGTTTCTAAACTTTCTGAAAAAGAACAAACTTTACACGGCCATCAACATCACCGGACTGACCGTATCGATGGCATTCGTGCTCCTGCTGGCCATGAGCACCTACTACATGCTGCAGGAGCGCAGGAACGTGGCCGTCAAGAAGATCTTCGGCGGAGAGAGACAGCGCATCCTCCACGAACTGATCATGCACTACGTCAAGTTAGTGGCCCTGGCCTTCCTCATTGCCATACCCGTATCCTGGCTGCTGATGCACGCCTGGCTCCAGGACTACCTCTACCACATCGACCTGTACTGGTGGATCTTCGCCATCGCCTGCCTGCTCACCCTGACCGTCTCCACCCTCACCGTCCTGTGGCAGAGCATCCGCGCCACCGACACCAGCCCCGTCGATGCCCTCCGCAAGGAATGATGACACGGCGAACCCTGTCAGAACACTACCTGGACAGTGCGGACACTGGTCAGATGTCGTTGCCGGATATGGATTTAGGATAGGTTTTATGTCGGGAACAATCATTGATTGCTTTTTGCAGGTTGTCCAGAAAGTGTGAAGCGTGTGCTCCGTCTATCTCATATTGCACCAGCACATCAGCATGTTGAACTTCAGGCCGCTGCGTCTGCTGAACCGTATGAGCCGGGTGACATCGAGCGTCTTGAAGAAAGTGACCATGGGCATAGGTACATCCATCCACATTTCAAACACATATGCCCTGGTCATCTCTTTCGGATCTATTTCTCTCATGTGTAGAACAGTACAAAATTATTCATAGAAGACTCTGTCAAATGGTGTCATCGGCTTGGACTTGCCGGCTCAGCCTCGGATATACGGAGGGGTACGGCATTCTTTACCTGTTCCTGCTCCTGCGGGGTGAGTCCGCTGAGTGGCTTGCCGTAATGCTGACGGGCGTATTCGTCTCTCACGATGGAGTATGCGCTGCGGAGAGCTTTATTGACATCAACGTAGATTTCCGGAGACGAGTCGCGGTGATAGTTCAATGAGAAGAAATACTTGATTTCCTTATCCTCGGAGGCAATGCCTTCCTTACGGATGATATCGGCAGCCATTGTCTCAATGACCTCAGCTTCCTCCTTGTCTTCCATTTTGACGTAGAAACCGTCGAACATGATGGCATCCTGTGCGTTGACCATTAGAATATGGATATCCTTGGGATTGACTCGTATGGTTTCAATGTCTTTTGGGGGAAGTGGCGGAAGGAGTACCGTGGCTGGAATGTCATTTTCACCAGTGAATATGTTAAGTCGCAGGGTCTTGTTCCCTCTCATGGCATATTTGGTGTCGGTAACTATTCCCATCGGTACGTCCGGGTCGATGCGCATCTCCACAGTCTTGTTTTCAATTCCGGAAGCCCTCATCTGCTCCAGTACGCTCCCGGTGCCGAGTTCTTCGGGAGTAAACCTCTTGCCGTTTACTGCCACCCAGTATTTTCCCCCATCCTTTATGATATCTACCCTTATTACTGAGTCCTGTGCTGTGGCAGACCCCGTTGCGGGGGAATGTGTTTCGGACGGACGGCTTTCCTGCAATTCGGCCGCAGTACTTCGTGTGCCGCATCCGAATGCGAGAAATGCGGCTGCAATCAGCGGGAGGACGGCAGCCAGCCTGACCATGGTGTGGCTGCCAAGTTTTGTTCTTGTCATCATGATAAATCGTTTTTTTGTAAGTGAATGATTCAGCCCGCTGGATATTTCCGGATTATATCCGAAGAGCTGTTTGAAAATGGCTTTTCTATATAGAGTCAGGTCATTTCCTTTTTCCAGTACATCGTAGTCAGCCTCCCATTCCTGCACCTCCTTCAGGTCGTTTGCGGCTCTCCACAGAAATGGATTGGGCCATAGCAAGGAGCGCAGCACTGAGAGGATGATGCGCTCGTAGGAGTGACCGTGCCGTATGTGGCTGGTCTCATGGGTGATAATCATCTCTCGCTCGACCGATGTGTATCCAGGTCCAATATATATCGTTCTGATAAAGGAGAATGGGGTGCTGATGTCATCCCGTTCGATGATGTTGCAGCCATCGTGACGGCTCAGTTTCGCGCCTTTCCGGAGACGGTATATTCTGGCTGTGCTGTGTATTAGCAGGCCGAGGGATACCGCCGCTACCATGAGATACAGGTAAATACAGCCTTTACGGATCACTTTCATCATTGTATGGGTATCTGGTGATCCAGCGGAGGACAAGGATATCGTCAGACCTTCTTCGGCGTTTTCCTCAGGAAATTCCGTGTATGCGGAGCCGGTATCATCCCGGAACAATGGCCTTTCCTCCTGTGGTGACAGGCCTGTATCCTCGGCCTGGGACGGGGTGTACAGAGGGACGTTCAGGGCAGGAATTACAGCAGAGAGCAGCATCGTTCCTACAATATAGGCTCTGCATACCCTGTGCCTCACCTTTCCGGCCAGCACCAGACGGTACAGCGCCAGGAATATTCCACTGCATATCATTGTTTCAAATATGTATCTGACAGCCTGCATGGTCCAGTCTATTTTTTATTTTTATCAGAATCCAGAATCCTCAGAATCTCGTCGGTCTCTTCGAGTGAGATGGACTTCTGCGAGGAGAAGAAGTTGACCATCCGGCTTACCGAGCCGTCGAAGAAATTGTCCAGTACAGTCCTCATGTAGTTTCCTGTGTATTCCTCTTTGGTCATCAGCGGGAAGTATTCGTACGTCCGTCCATAGGCCTTGTGCGAGACGAATCCCTTGTTCTCCAGTATCCTGACAATGGTGGAGACTGTATTATATGCCGGTTTGGGCTCTGGCATGTCTTCCAGAATGTCGTGTACAAGCACTTTCCCTTTCTTCCAGATGACCTGCATGATCTCCAGTTCGGCTTTTGTAAGTTCAAGCGGTTTGTTTTTTACTGTCTTTGCCATATAGTTAATTCTTACTGCGACAAATATAAAACTAAATTCTTAAAAATGCAACTATTTTTTTAGTTTAACAATGAGTCTTTTCTTCATGATCTGTCCGTAGGATCGGGAATAATTAGTAAGTTTGCAGCGGTAAATCGATAACACAATCATGGACAGCGGAGAAATACTGAATGCGGCCGGACAGGTAAGGATTATTATGGCATGTGTGACAGTCATAGGCGCCTATCTTGTTGATTTCCTATGCTGTAGATTTCTTATACCATTGATACGCAAGCTGGCCGTCAAGACATCCTTCCGTTGGGACAATTACCTGACAGGCGGCAAGGTTCTGCATTATGTGTTCCATCTTATTCCTCCGGTGACTTTTCTGTTTGCATTTCCGCTTTTGTTCCCTCACTCAGACCAGCTGACGGCGATTGTCAATAAATTCCTGAATATTTATGTGACAGTGGTTGCCTGCAAGCTGGTGTGCGAGTTCATATCATCTCTGTACGCTATCTCCAATGACTCGGACGTATTGCGTAACAAACCGATGAAAGGAGTTTACCAGATGCTGAAAGTCGTAGTGTTCTGCGTTGCCGTGATACTCGTTGTCGGAATCTTGTTGGACAAGAACTTCACCACGCTTCTGGCCGGATTAGGCGCGTCGGCCGCAGTGCTGATGCTTGTATTCAAGGACACCATACTTGGACTCGTGGCCGGTATACAGCTTTCTGCCCATGACATGCTGCGCCCGGGGGACTGGATTGTCATGGAAAAATACGGTGTCAACGGAGAGGTGGAGGAAGTTACGTTGAATACGGTGAAAGTCCGTAACTGGGACAATACAATAACAACCGTTCCTCCGTATGTGCTGGTAAGCGACTCGTTCAAGAACTGGAGGGGGATGCGCGAGAGCGGAGGCAGAAGAGTCGCCCGTGCGATCATGATAGACATGAACTCCATTCGCTTCTGCACTAATGAGGAATTGAGTCAGCTTGCAGGTGAGCCATGGATTCAGGGCATGGAGCTTGGAGAAGGCACGGTGAATCTAAAGTTGTTTCGGACAGCGGTGGAATACAGGCTGGGCAACATGACAGGAGTGAATCATGACCTGATGATTCTTGTCCGTCAGTTGGAACCGACTGCAGAAGGATTGCCGCTTCAGTTGTATTTTTTTACAGAAGACAAGAACTGGGTGCCTCACGAGCACCTGGCGGCGGATATTATGGAATATATAATAGCCTCGATGCCGCAGTTCGGGCTGCGTGTATTCCAGAAACCGTCAGGACTGGATTTTCATAAGATTTAAATAAGTTTGTCAGACAGTAAAAGGCATTTCTATGGAAAAACGTATCAATATCGTACAGAAGTTTTTGAAAAGTACGGCAGTGCGCTTTACAGCGATGCTGTTTATCATGCTGTCCATCACGTCAGTAGTGCTTTCTTCTTTTAAGGAGTTCCAGCAGTACGGATGGTTGTTCCAAAGTTTCATACATTTCGCGTCACTTGTATTTCTCATCGAGTACCTGCTCCGTATTTACTCGGCTCCGGCACTGTATTCTGATCTGTCAGACTGCCGCAGCCGTCTGAAGTATGTGTTTTCGTTTTACGGACTGGTAGATCTGGTAGCGGTAATACCTTTTGTGATGACGTATTTTTACTGGGATACCGAAATTGTTCACATCATTATACTGCCCTATGTGTTCGTGGTATTCAAGTTGATACGCTATTCCACGGCTTTTCAGCTCATACTGAAAGTGATGAAGTCAGTGCGCTCCGAGTTGCTGACGGCTTTCACGGCCTGCCTGATTATCATCTGTTTTTCGGCGATACTGGTTTATTTCGTAGAGAAGGGAGCGCAGCCTGAAGTGTTCAAGAACATAGGGGACAGCATGTGGTGGGCCGTCATTACTTTCACCACGGTAGGCTACGGCGACATCTACCCGGTTACTCCCATAGGCCGCATTCTCTGTGCCTTCATCAGTTTCATCGGTATCGCCATGCTCGCCATCCCAACCGGTATCATCAGTTCCGCCTTCATCACTTCCATGAAGGATCGCCTCAATAAAAAAGACTGAAATGCTGTAGTAATATGTTCCTGCGGCCTTGCAGCTTGACGGCTCCGTCATCCTCGTCATCAACGTTCCCCGCGTCCACTCCACTTCGAGCGCAGACCTGTATATATCAACGGCGGCATCTTCAATCTCTACCGCCGGATAGTCACCCGAATAGTCCATGATCTCAAGATTTCATTCCGTCTCGAAGGGCTCTACCGCATCGACGACACACCCCAGCACAAGGCTGTCCGCGAAGCTCTCGCTAACTGTCTCGTTAACGCAGACTACTACGGCAGAGGAGGTGTCGTGGTCCGCAAACACCGCGACCGCCTCGTCTTTGAAAACCCCGGCATGATCATGATAGGCAAGGCCCTAATGGTGTCAGTAGATTTTCAGTGGGGTATGCATGCTGTTACTGTGTTACTGTAAAATTACGGACACAATGGGGAAAGGCCTGCTGATTTCAAGCGAGCCAGACTTCAGGCGTTGATGCGTACCTCACGTCCAACAAAGTGCGCTTACAGAAATGTTTGATAATCAGATGCTCTGGAAAAGGGCATCTGCTGGACTTGTGAAGATATGGGACAGAATGGCCGTTTGGTGGCGGAATATGCCGGGTCCAGCAAGTTGTCAAAACGTATGTCTTTGATAATAAGCGGTATGAATTTCGGTGATATGCTGGACATTGCAAAATGGCTGCGCATGAGACGCAAGT
>UQUN01000043.1 GCA_900544175.1 uncultured Alistipes sp. | reverse complement strand
TGCAAAACTAAGAGGTCTGATGGCTTAACCCAGACACACTGTTTGAAACACTACCCCACATATTATCTGGAGTGGGAAAAAGACTATACCATCACGGCTGTTGCAATAGACTCCGATGGCAATTATGGAAAAGTTTTCAGACGCCACGAGATATTCACAAAAGAAGGGGCATCTCCCCTTGACGGATTTTCCCCGATATCCAGTCCGGACTGTCTTCTCAATTCACTGTCGGTGATAGATTAATCAGGAAATTTCTATAGACATTGATATCGTTGCATAAAAAAGCCGGTCCACAATATGGGCCGGCTTTCTATGAATATATAAAGTGTCGTTATCTGATTCGCCTGTAGCCGTAGACTGCGAGACTGCCGAGCTCTTCCTCGATGCGGAGGAGCTGGTTGTACTTGGCCATACGGTCGGAGCGGCTGAGTGAACCGGTCTTGATCTGACCGCTGTTGGTAGCCACTGCGATGTCCGCGATAGTAGAGTCCTCTGTCTCTCCGGAACGGTGTGAGGTCACTGTGGTGTAGCCGTGACGGTGAGCCATCTCTATAGCATCGAGTGTCTCGCTGAGGGAACCGATCTGGTTGACCTTGATGAGGATGGAGTTGGCGCAGCCCTTCTCGATACCCTTGGCCAGGAACTCTACGTTGGTTACGAAGAGGTCGTCACCCACGAGCTGGCAGCGGGAGCCGATACGGTCGGTCAGCTTCTTCCAGCCTTCCCAGTCGTTCTCGCTCATACCGTCCTCGATAGAGTCGATGGGATACTTGTTGATCAGGCTCTCGAGGTAGTCAACCTGCTCGTCAGAAGTCCTCCTGACCCCCTTCTCTCCCTCGAAAATGGTGTAGTCGTATACACCGTCCTTATAGAACTCGGAAGATGCGCAGTCCATACCGATCTTCACGTCCTTGCCGGGCTCGTAACCTGCTGCCTTGATGGCTGCGAGGATGGACTCGATAGCGTCCTCGGTGCCGTTGAGTGCGGGAGCGAAACCGCCCTCGTCACCTACCGCGGTGCTGAGTCCACGGTCGTGGAGCACCTTCTTCAGCGCGTGGAAGACTTCAGCACCCATACGCAGACCCTCGCGGAAAGAGGGAGCACCTACCGGACGGATCATGAACTCCTGGAATGCAATGGGAGCGTCGGAGTGAGAGCCGCCGTTGATGATGTTCATCATCGGGACAGGCATTACATATGTATTGGTTCCGCCTATATAGCGGTAAAGAGGCATGTGCAGGTAAGCGGCAGCTGCATGAGCCACAGCAAGGGAAACACCGAGGATGGCATTGGCTCCGAGGTTGGACTTTGTCTTGGTGCCGTCCAGTGCCAGCATCTTGTGGTCGATGGCACGCTGCTCGAGAACCGACCAGCCGATGAGGGCGGGAGCGATAACGTTGTTGATATTCTCGACTGCCTTCAGCACACCTTTTCCGCCATAACGTTTCTTGTCGCCGTCACGGAGCTCGAGAGCCTCATGCTCACCTGTAGATGCTCCCGAAGGAACCGATGCACGTCCGCGTACACCTGATTCGAGAACAACTTCGACCTCAACTGTGGGATTGCCGCGGGAATCCAGAATCTCGCGGCCATGAATACTTTTAATCTTCATAATACCGTTGTTTTATAATACCTTCTTAAAATCGGACGCAAAAATACTCAAATACTTGAACTTTACCAATTTTTAAAATAAAAAACGGGGCTGCACGCCTTTACCGCGTACGGCCCCGTATATGAGAACTCTTCTTCAGAAAGTTATTCCTCCGGTTCAAAATCCTCTTTCCCAACACCACAAAGAGGGCAGGTCCAGTCATCCGGCAAGGACTCGAATGGCGTACCCGGTGCTATTCCGTTGTCAGGGTCTCCCACAGCGGGATCATAAACCCAGTTACATACTGTACATCTATACTTCTTCATATTCATTTTGATTAAATTGCGGTGCTAATATACTCATTTTATTCATAATTTTGCGATATGAAAACTATTTTCTTCAATCAACGGTCATTTATCCTCTGCGAGGACAGCGGGCAAGCAGACAAGGATACGGAAGGAGTCATCGTGATGGACAACGGTCCTGATACCATGCGGGAGACAATCTGTACTTTTGACAGGAATGAGCATATCAGGCGTCTGTACTTCCTTTGCCGTGACATCAATAGCACATACGACAAGTTCAGGACACTGTTCACTGAAGTAGATGCGGCCGGTGGCCTGATAAGAAACAGCTGCGACCAGTACCTGATGATACTGCGTAACGGAATCTGGGACCTGCCAAAAGGGAAGAAAGAAAAGGGGGAGCAGATATCCGAGACGGCCATCAGGGAAGTGATGGAGGAGTGCGGCATACAAAGACCCGAACTGAAGGACCTGATCTGCATAACCGATCACACCTATCACAGGGACGGTCAATTCGTACTGAAACATACTTACTGGTACGCCATGCAGGCAGGCGTCTCATCCTACACCAGACCGCAGACAGAAGAGGGTATAACAAGCACGGCATGGATACCGGCCGGCAATATTGCGGAATACGCAAAAGCCACATATCCGTCCATAAGGGAAGTGCTGAAAGCCGCCTGCCTGATCTGACCGCCTGACGGGTATCAAAAGACACTCATCTCATATCGGTCACAAGCACATCAGGATCATCAAGCAGATCAGCTGGCGGCGCAAAGAAGTCCTTGGAGACGTGCTGTCTCTCCCGTACAGCCAATATCTCAAGCCTGTACCTGTCACCGTTCCGGCTCTCATACGTGACAGCCACTGGCAGACAGTTGTCTGCAGACACCGTGAAATCTATGAATGTATACGCGGCATTGACGTCCATGGAGGACATACGGAAAAGATATGCCGGATGTCCGTCATGCACTACTGTCCTTACCTGTCCTTTCATGTTGTACTCTGACGGATCCGCTTTTCTCAAGACAGCAAACGGGTTCTCCGCCGGATCAGTCGACTCTGCGTCATGAGGGAATATCGCTATTTCCTCATTATTCATATCATATATCCATTTCGTCCGTCCGTCACAGTACACGGTCAGCAATGAAGCCGTCATCCTGAAGCACTCTCCTTCTGCCACAAAACTGCCGGATTCCTCTCCGAGCACATCCCCTGCCATATTCTCGGCTCTGAAACTGAATTCGAATTCAGCCGCTCCCATACGGTCGAGAGCATTCCGCATCTCCACAAGCAGTTTCTCCGCTTCTGGAACAGACTCTCTTCTCTGTGCCATGGCTGAAGTGCCAGAACCAGAGACTGCACTCGTGAAAACAATGGCGACAGCCGCTACAAGATTCCTGTACATCCGCATATATCCTTTATTCTAATGTTATAATGTCGACAACAGATCCTCCAGACTTTCCAGGCTGGTAATACGGACCTGACGGGGCTTGCTGCCCTCCGACGGACCGACGATGCCGGCCTCCTCCAACTGATCCATGATGCGTCCTGCACGGTTGTATCCAAGATTCATCTTACGCTGGATCAATGAAGTCGAACCCTGCTGTTCCCGTACTATCAGACGGGCTGCCTCTTTGAAAAGATCGTCTCTGGCAACACCGGAGAGTTTCTTTACCGGTCCGTCCTCCCCGTCCTCCATCTCGTACTCAGGCAGCAGATACGGACCGCCGAATCCTGGTTGCGAAGAAATAAAACGGGTAAGATTCTCCACTTCCGGAGTATCTATAAAAGCACACTGCACCCTGGAGGGCTCGCTGCTTCCTGTAGAGATCAGCATGTCTCCCTTACCCACAAGCTGCTTGGCTCCTGTCTGGTCCAGAATGGTCTTCGAGTCCACGCTGGACATTACACGGAACGCGATGCGGGCAGGGAAATTGGCCTTTATCGTACCAGTGATGATGTTTGTCGTAGGACGCTGGGTAGCTATCACCAGATGGATGCCGATAGCTCTGGCAAGCTGGGCCAGACGGGCTATGGGCTCCTCTACCTCACGGCCGGCCGTCATAAGCAGGTCGGCAAACTCATCTATGATCACCACTATATACGGCATGTACTCATGCCCTTTATATGGATTGAGACGACGTGAAAGGAACTTCTCGTTATATTCCTTGACATTGCGCACAGATGCTGCCTTCAGCAAGTCATAGCGGCGGTCCATCAGTTTGCAAAGCGATTTGAGCGTATACACCACCCGCTTGGTGTCCGTGATGATGGCCTCCTCCGCATCCGGCATCTTGGCCAGATAATGATTCTCCAAAGGATAATACAGCGACAATTCCACTTTCTTGGGGTCTACCAGAACAAATTTAAGTTCTGCGGGATGTTTCCTGTACAGCAATGACGTTATTATAGCATTTAAGCCCACCGACTTACCCTGACCGGTAGCACCCGCTACCAGCAAATGCGGCATCTTAGCCAAATCAAATGAATAGGCTTCATTGGAAATGGTGCGTCCGATAACCACAGGCAGGTCATACTTTGTCGCAGCGAATTTCGGATCGCTCAGGATAGAACGCATGGACACTATGCTCGGCTTCTCGTTGGCCACCTCGATACCTATGGCGTTGCTTCCTGAGAGAGTCACAACCCTGACACCAAGTGCCGCAAGCGAGCGGGCTATGTCATCTTCAAGCTTCATGATCTGCGCCACACGCACTCCCGGAGCCGGTACCACCTCGTAAAGAGTAACCGTCGGGCCCACCCTCGCCGATATCTTCAAGATACTTATCTTATAGTCCTTCAGAGTAGTGACAATAAGACGGTTGTTGCGTTCCAGCTCTTCGCGGGAAACGTCATGAATCTGTTCTGAGTAATCCTTCAGCAGGGACAAGTCCGGCATCCTGTAATTGGAAAGACTCAGCCTCGGATCGTACCTGGTCTTCCACTGCTCATCAGTAAGCTCGCTTGAAAAATCCGAAGGATCGCCGTTAAGCACTTCTACAGGAGGTATTTCACCGTCAGCAGACTCAGCCGCCTGCGGTTCCCCGGATTGTTCCGGAACCTCGGACCGCTTCACCTGCACAACAGGAGGGATGATTTCAAAACCAGGAACACCTTCGTCAGCCCCATTATCCTCCCCGCTGTCGCATCCATGCACATCATTCCCGGCATCATCATAATCTTCATCTCCGCCGTCATCTTCCATATCAATCCCCTCATCCTGCAGCCCTTCCTCAACACAGTCATCCTCGTCCGACCCGCTTTCACCTTCCTGACAATCCTCTGTTCCGGCCTGCGCTTCCACGTCCTTTTCCTTCTCTTTCTTTACGGACAGCCTGTCGAAGACCGCCTTGATCCTGTCCACTACCCTATTGTTCATCAGGACAATCCACAACATCAGAAAAAACAATATGATACATGCTGTCCCGAAAGCCCCGGTCATGGATACGAGCCACTCATTCATATAATAGCCGTAGGAACCACCAGCTCCGTCTCCGAACATGGCATCGGCCGAAGTGAAGGAGAATATGTACGAAAACAGCGCTGACAGGACTATACATCCCATCAGCGAGAGCAGAAAAAGGCGCAACAGCCTTATTCCCTTCCTTCTGAAACAATAAATGGAAATACCTGCCAGAAAAAACGGGACAATCAAGGCTCCTATTCCAAACAACCTTGAAACAAGCAGACTGGCAAACAGGAATCCTAGCTTTCCACCCGTATTCTCAGCGGTCACTACATTGTTGAACAGATTGTCATCAGACAGCAGACTCTGGTCCTTGGCCCACGTAAACATGTATGAGACAATGGAGACAAATGTGAAAACAGCCGCCAGTGCAAATACAACTCCCAGCACAAAGCGCACCGTCTCATTATGCATAAACACATAAAAGGACGAGTGCCCCTTCTTTTTCTTCTTTTTCCTGTCTCCCCTTACTGCTGCTTTTTCCATTTATTCCTGTTGTTCTTGTTGCGTCCCTGCTTTCTGAACTGATTACGGTTCTGACCGCCCTGTATATTCTGGAGAATTATCCCGGGTCTGTTGAACTTTTCCTTGTCGGAAATACTTTCGAGATGAATATACGAAGGAACTACAAGCCTGCCTTCTGAAAGTTTCTCGATATCCTTGAATATAGTCTCATCGGACACGGTGTCCTTGTTCCATATAAGATACTGCTGTCTCATATACACGGCCATGGACTTTATCATCTTGTCCCGTGCCTCGTCCTCAGGCATGGCGGCTATTACCTTTACCATGTTCTGGATGTTCCGTCCATAGTGAGCCGCCGCCAAAGGCTCCTTCGGCATGGGCACTATATCAGGAGGCGCTACGAAATCCTCCTTCGTAGGCTTGGGATACGGCGAGTCCACATCGAGGTCAAAACCTGCGATGAACTGTACATGATCCCACAATTTATGTTTATAATCAGGCTGTTCTGCCAACTGAGGATTAAGTATCTCCATAACCGCGACCACCGCCCTTATCTGCTCGTTCCTCTTCTCCCTGTCAGGTATCATCTTCACCTGCTCTACCATCTTCTGGATATGCCTTCCGTATTCCGGCATGATCAGCTTCTCTCTATTCGTATTATAATCCATCTTATACAAAATTTCCACAAAGATAGTTTTATTTGAGTATCTTTGCCACACAAATTTTGATTTATGGACAACATTCTGATAACAGGCTCTGAGGGACAGCTGGGAAGCGAACTTCGCGTCCTGATGGAAAAAAGAGATGACTTCAAATGCTTTTTTACAGACTGCAGCGAACTTGACATAACCGATCCCGAAGCCGTCGAGACATTCATTACGGACAATTCCATCACAAAGATCATCAACTGCGCCGCATACAACAACGTAGACGGAGCCGAGGCCGATGCCACTCCAGCCATCAGGATCAATGTCAACGGTCCCATGAACCTTGCAGCATCCGCCGCCAGACACGGAGCCTACCTAATACATATATCCACAGACTTCGTATTCGACGGAAACAAGAGGACACCTTACCACGAATGCGACAGGCCTTCTCCGCTGTCGGAATACGGACGGACAAAACTGGCAGGAGAGACTGCGGTCAAAAGATCCGGATGCCTGTCCATAATAATCCGCACATCATGGCTGTACTCACCGATGGGCAAGAAGAATTTCGTCAGGACAATGATCAGGCTCGGAGAGGAAGAGGAGATCATAGACGTGGTGTACGACCAGAAAGGCACGCCGACATATGCCAAGGACCTGGCAGAGGCCATCCTGCACATACTGCCTCAACTGGACGGCCAGCCCAGATACGGAGAAGTGTTCCACTACTCGGATGAGGGATGCTGCACAAGAGCCGAATTCGCCGACAAGATTATGAAACTCAGACGGCTGGACTGCGACATCAATCCCATACAGTCCTCACAGTATTCTTCGGCAGCCCTGCGTCCTGCCTACTCAGTTCTGGACAAATCCCTTATCCAGGCCGCATTCGGGGTCAAAGTCCCCTTATGGGAAAGAAGCCTGTCAAAAGCGATAAGGCTGTTCTGACAAAAGCGGAGCCCTGCGGTCCTTGTCGGACAGGATATAACTGCAGCCAGACATCATCCAGTCAATGCCTATTTCGGGGTCATCCCATCTCACCGAGGCTTCCGACGAAGGCTCGTAGAAAGCCCCGCACTTATATTGGAATACAGTTCCATCCTCAAGTGTGAGAAATCCGTGCGCAAATCCGTCCGGAATATAGAACATGCGTTTATTTTCCCCGCTCAGCACCACTGAAAAATATTTCCCGAAAGTAGGAGAGCCAGCCCGGAGATCCACCGCCACGTCCTGCACACTTCCACGCACAACCCTGACCAGCTTGGACTGAGCGTGAGGACGCATCTGAAAATGCAGTCCCCTGAGCACGCCTTTGGCCGACATTGACTCGTTGTCCTGGACAAAATGCACATCCTGTCCAGTAAGACTCCGGAACTCCCTTTCCGAGAAGACCTCCATAAAATACCCTCTTGCGTCCCCGAACACTTTTGGTTCAACCACCAGAAGACCGTCTATACCTGTTTTTACAATATCCATAATCTCCGAAATTTATATGCAAATATAGAAAACTGTTTCTAAATTTGCAGACCAAACTCACAGATCATGATACAGAAACCATCCATACCCAAAGGGACACGCGACTTCGGTCCGTCGGAAATGACCGGAAGGAACTACATATTCGATACTGTCAGGTCAGTGTTCAGGAAATACGGCTACTCCCCTATCGAGACACCTGCCATGGAGAACCTGTCCACCCTTCTCGGCAAATACGGAGAAGAAGGAGACAAACTGCTGTTCAAGATACTCAACTCCGGAGACGCATTCAAGACCATACACGAAATGCCCGGTGCAGAGCTCGCCGAAACAAACAGCAACACTCTTGCGCTCAAAGTCTGCGAAAAAGGACTACGCTACGACCTCACAGTACCTTTCGCAAGATACGTTGTCCAGCACCGTAATGAGATATCATTTCCTTTCAAGAGATTCCAGATACAGCCGGTATGGAGAGCTGACCGCCCGCAGAAAGGACGCTACCGCGAATTCTACCAGTGTGATGTCGATGTCATAGGCAGCCGGTCCATGCTGTACGAGCTGGAGATGGCCCAGATCGTGGACGAAGTGTTCAAGGCACTCGGCATAAGAGTCAGGCTCAAGATCAACAACCGCAAGATACTATCCGGACTGGCCGAGATCACCGGACAGCCGGACAAACTCACCGACATTACTGTCGCCATCGACAAAATCGACAAGATCGGGCTTGAGGCAGTGAAAGAAGAGCTTCTGGAAAGAGGCGTACAGCCGGAAAGCATATCCAGGATAGAGCCCGTACTCACCCTGTCAGGCACCAATAGCGAGAAGACAGCACGCATGAGGGAAATACTGTCAGGCTCCGGGACAGGACTACGCGGAATAGACGAGACCGAGGAACTGCTCAGGCTCATAGAAGAGGCAGGTATAACGACAGAAACAGAACTGGACCTGTCCCTTGCGCGTGGCCTGAATTACTATACAGGCGCGATATTCGAGGTAAAAGCCTTGGACTTTACGATAGGAAGCATCTGCGGCGGAGGACGATACGATGACCTCACAGGCATATTCGGACTTCCGGACACATCAGGAGTCGGCATATCATTCGGCGCGGACAGGATCTACGATGTCCTGCTCGGTCTGGACAAGTTTCCCGAAGACTCAACAGCCTCCACCGAGTACATGTTCGCTCACATGGGGTCTGAAGAACTTCCATACATTCTACGCGCAGCTGCAAGTTGCCGGGCTTCCGGACACTCTGCGGAGATATACCCAGAACCTGCCAAACTGCGTAAACAGTTCGAGTACGCAGACAAGAAAAATATAACATATGTAGCGATGGCCGGAAGTGAGGAGATAGAAAACAAAGAACTGACTATCAAAAACATAAAGACAGGGGAACAAAAAAGAGTGAAGATTTCTGACATTTTTTAGACATTATTTTTGGTTTTTAAAAAATAATATCTATTTTTGCATCCTCAAAAGATAATTAATCCCTAAAAGGTAGAAATATATCGCGGAGTAGAGCAGTTGGTAGCTCGTCGGGCTCATAACCCGGAGGTCAGAGGTTCGAGTCCTCTCTCCGCTACTAAAAAGGACAACTCATCAGGGTTGTCCTTATTTTTTGCATCCATACCCCCCACAGAGCGGATCACCAGTAAAAGTATGTGTTTATCTGGATCACCTGCAAAAGTATGTTTCATCGGATAAACAATTCATCTGCAAAAAAGGG
>UQUN01000042.1 GCA_900544175.1 uncultured Alistipes sp. | reverse complement strand
AGGAGAGGTTTCTTGCGACCCATGAACTACATGCATATCCCCACTGAAAATCGACTGAACCACAAAATCTCGTAGAGCGCATATGGTCAAATCCTTCTCGGGATAGACTTTATTCTCAATATAGTCCTTCTGTACTACCGGGAAAAGTAGGTGGCTCGGGCTGCTTCAATATCATGGAGGTGGAGACGGGCATAGTCTTTTGGGACAACCGGAAAGTCATGTGACAATGTTGTCGTACCCAAGGTCGGCGAGAAAAACAAAAGCAGCCACAGAGACTGTAACTGCTTGATATTCTGTCGGGGTAAAAGGACTCGAACCTTCGACCCCCTGCTCCCAAAGCAGGTGCGCTAGCCAACTGCGCCACACCCCGAATATGTGGGTGCAAATATAAGGCATTATTTGTAATAATTTCAGTTTCTTTTTAGAATTCATAACTAAATTTGTAATGTTTTTTAGAGGATACTGTCATGAAATTGCTTATAGTTGAGGATGATCCGTCACTCAGGGAACTGATGCGAAGGGCCTTGGCAGAGGAAAGGTACGTGGTGGAGACCGCATCGGACTTCGCGGAGGCCGACGCAAAGATCTCAGGGTATACTTATGACTGCATACTGCTGGATATCATGCTGCCCGGCGGAAGCGGCCTGAAGCTGCTGGATCACATAAAGGAACTGCATAAGAGGGAGAACGTAATCATCATCTCGGCCAAGGACTCTCTGGACGACAAGGTCTATGGCCTGGAGAAAGGAGCGGATGACTACCTGCCCAAGCCGTTCCACATGGCGGAGCTCAAGGCGCGTATCCGCAGTGTCCTCAGACGTGGCCGGAGCGGAGGCAATCTGGCTATTGAATACGGGAATGTCCATCTTCAGCCCGACAACGGACTTGTGGAGATAGACGGCAAGTCTGTAGAACTGCTGAAGAAGGAGTTCGATATCCTGCTTTACTTCATGCAGCGTCCCAATCATATTGTAGACAAGTCTGTGCTGGCCGAGGCGGTCTGGGGCGATCATGCCGACCAGGCTGATGATTTCCATTTCGTCTATGCGCAGATGAAGAATCTGAGGAAGAAGCTGCAGGCGGCCGGAGCGGATATAGAGATAAAGGCTGCCTACGGTTTCGGGTACAAACTGGTGGAATTACCGCAACAGCAGGAAGAATGAAGCTCATTTACCGCATAACTCTCAGGCTTGCCCTGGTTCTGCTGCCTCTGATGGCCGCTTGGGCCGCGCTTTTCTATTTCAAGATGATGGACGATGTCAACGATGAGACGGATGACTCTCTTGACCTGTTTACCGAGCTGGTCATAGAAAGGGCTCTTTCGGGCAATGAGCTGCCGGCCAATGAAGGAACCAATATCATGTACGATATCATTCCGGTAGGGGAGCAGTTCGCACGGGATTATCCTCAGATACGCTACTACTACAGCGAGCAGTATTTTCCTCTGATAGGGTATGAGCCTTCCCGCGTGCTGACCACTGTCTTCATGATGGATGACGGGGAGTATTATCTGTTGAAGGTGTATACTCCTACTATAGACAAGCAGGAACTGATGCGCTCTACGCTGGTGTGGATAGTGGCCCTGTATGTTCTCCTGCTATTGACGGTCATGCTGGTCACCGTGCTGGTTTTCTACCGCAACATGAGGCCGTTTTACAAGCTGTTGGGCTGGCTTGACAGGTTCAGGATAGGCGGCGGAAACCCTCCATTGGACAATCCGACAGACATCACCGAGTTCCGGAAACTCAATACGGCCGCCGAGCAGGCACTCAGCCGTTATCAGAAGGCTTTTGAGGCGCAGAAGGAATTTATAGGCAATGCCTCGCATGAGCTGCAGACTCCGTTGGCGGTGATCGGCAACCGGGTGGAGTGGCTTATAGACAATACAGAGCTTACCAGGAAGCAGATGGAGGAACTGATGGGCATACAGCGCACTTTGGGCTCTGTGGTGAGACTCAACCGTACTCTGCTCATGCTTACGAAAATAGACAACGGACAATTCCCGGAGAAGACCCTTGTCTGCATTCCGAAGGTGGTCCAGGAGAGTGTGGAGATATTCTCGGAGATATACGAGGACAAGGAAATAGAAGTGGATTTCCCGATGCCGGAGAGCAATCTGGAGGTGGAGATGAACGAGTCGCTGGCATCAGCTTTAGTAAACAATCTGCTGAAGAATGCCTTTATATATACTCCCGCTCAAGGACGCATATGTGTCAGAATCTCAGGACGTACCTTGGAAATATCCAATACTGGCCAGACTCCGCTGGATGCAGAGCACATCTTCGAGCGTTTCTACAAGAGCGGTGGCCGGGAGGGGGCGCTTGGACTCGGACTTGCTATTGTCGGGGCTATTCAGAGGTACTGTAATCTGGAGGTCCGGTACTCTTTTGAGGAGAAAATGCATAAATTTTCCGTAAAATGGCCGAAATTTTAAATTCATTTCAGAATCGAGGACAATCTTTGCATTGCGAAAATAAAACAGACAGTAATAATTATTAAAAAAAGCAAAACAATGAAAAAGATTATGTTCATAGCAGTGTCCGTGCTGCTTCTTTCAGTGACTGCCGCACATGCGGACAATGACCGTCCCATTCAGTTCAACCAGCTTCCTGCAGCGGCCCAGGAGTTTATAAACACCTACTTCTCAGATCAGAAGGTATCCTTCGCCAAGGAGGAGCGCGATTTCATGGAAGTCCGCTATGAGGTGATGTTCACCAACTCTATCAAGATAGAGTTCTATAAGGACGGACAGTGGAAAGAGGTGGACTGCAAGTACTCGGTCCTTCCTGATGGTGTGGTGCCCGAGCAGATTGCGACCTATGTGGACACCAATTTTCCCGGAGTGCATATCCACTCCATCGACCGTGGCCGCCGTGATGTGGAGGTGAGTCTGACCAACGGCCTTGAGCTCACTTTCGATTTGAATTACAATCTCATCGACATGGATGACTAAGCGCGTCCCGTTTTTTGCAGGGTGTGTCACATAAATGTGCATGCCGCATTAATTCAGTGAAATCAACAAAAACAAAAATTATGAAGTATTTAAAACTTATTGTATCAGGGTGTATTTTGTCTCTTATGGTTATTACAACCTCCTGCAATAAGCAGGGTCCGGAAGGTGGTATCAACGACGAATTGAGGAATGAACTGCAGGCAGCTCTTCTGGAGAAGTATCCGGACGCCCAGGATGTCGTGTGGTCGGAGAAAAGCGGTTATTATGTAGCGGACTTTACCGCTGCCGTAGTTAAGGCGGATTCGGACCGTGTGCGTTATTCGGCCTGGTTCGACTCGCGCTGTGACTGGCAGATGACGGAGACGGACATCCCGTTTGATATGCTCCCCGAGACGGTGAAGACTTCTTTCGCCGCGGGCGAATATGCCGACTGGCGCATAGATGACGTGGATATGTTGCTCAGAAACGGGGTGGAGCTTATCTATATCATAGAGGTGGAGGGCACCAATGCAGACGGTGTCATGCAGGAAGTGGACCTTTATTATTCCGAGGACGGGGTGCTGGTGAAGACGGTGGTCGATGCTGAGAAAGATTATGACTATGACGACTATATCCCAGACAATCCTGCTCAGGGTATCTTTGAGTTCATCGAGACCCGTTATCCCGGTTCGCGTATAGTGGAGATAGATGTCGAGGACGGAATGACCGAGGTGGAGATCATCGATGGCCGCGTGTGCAGGGAACTGCTGTTCGACAGGTCCGAGAACTGGCTGTATACCAAGACGGAGGTCCGCGTCAATGATGTGCCGGCAGAGATAATGGCGGCCCTGGAGAGCTCCGAGTACGGAGAGTACTGGATTGATGATGTGGACTTCTATCAGACTCCCCAGGAGGAGTTCTACCGCTTCGACCTGGAGTACAGGGATGATGATATCAAGGTGGACGTATTTGCTGACGGGACAGTCCGTGTAGTTGAAGGCGGAGACAACTGGGGAGGCAACGGCGGCGGTCCTGCCGTGGACGGTGATGTCGCCGCTTTGATCGAGCAGATGTATCCTGGTGCCCGTATCCAGGAGAGAGACTGGGATGACGGTTATCTGGAGGTGGAGATATGGCACGACGGCAGGGAGAAGAATGTGTATTTCAACGGTGCAGGTGAATGGGTATGGACAGAGTGGGATGTGCGCCGCTCCGAACTGCCCGATGCAGTGCTCAGCACTCTCAATGCCGAATATCCGGGGGCGGAGATCGATGATGTGAAATATGTGGAGACACCTTCCGCTGAGTTCTATCTCATCGAACTGGAAGACCGCCGCGACGATGATATCACGGTCAGAATATCCCCTGACGGCACACTTCTTTAGACTTTAAATTAGAGTCACCGACAGTTTCAGATAATGCGGAGAGTCCGGCCACATCTTTCTGGTCGGACTCTCTTTTACCAGTTATCGAATAATCCGAATCACAAAGAATGGAAACCTGGATTAAATCAAGACTGCTGCCTTCCACCGGTCTGAGCAGCAGAACCGGCAGAAGGAGCAGTCTCAATATCAGGGAGTGGCGTTTGGCGCTCATGCGATGCGCTACTGCTCCCTGGCGATGTTCTCGCGCATGTCAGTGTCGGCCTGGATGTTCTTGATGCGGTAATAGTCCATGATGCCGAGGTTGCCGGAGCGGAAAGCATCAGCCATGGCAAGGGGAATCTCCCTCTCGGCCTCAATGACCTTGGCGCGGGCCTCCTGTGCCTTGGCTTTCATCTCCTGTTCCTGTGCCACGGCCATGGCGCGACGCTCCTCTGCGCGGGCCTGTGCGATGTTCTTGTCGGCGTTGGCCTGGTCTATCTGCAGGACGGCTCCGATATTCTTTCCGATGTCGATGTCGGCTATGTCTATGGAAAGTATCTCGAAGGCGGTACCTGCATCGAGGCCCTTTGCCAGCACGACTTTGGATATGGAGTCAGGATGTTCCAGTACGTCCTTGTGGGACTCGGATGCTCCGATGCTGGATACTATGCCTTCGCCGACGCGGGCCAGGACGGTCTCCTCTCCGGCTCCTCCGACCAGCTGCTTGATATTGGCACGGACAGTTACCCTGGCCTTGGCGATCATCTGTATGCCGTCCTTGGCTACTGCCGTTACGGGCGGGGTGTTGATGACCTTGGGATTGACCGACATCTGCACAGCCTCGAATACATCGCGTCCAGCAAGATCGATGGCTGCGGCCATCTTGAAGTCAAGGTTGATGTTGGCCTTGTCGGCTGAGATGAGCGCATTGACTACATTGGGAACATTGCCTTTGGCAAGATAGTGCGCCTCAAGTGCGTTCGCGTCCAGTCTGAGTCCGGCTTTTGTTCCTGTGACCATAGCCATGACGATGGTGCTCGGAGGGACTTTTCTCCATCTCATGAGGACCAGTTGGATCAGGGAGATCCTGACTCCGGATATCAGAGCCTGGAACCATAAGGTAACCGGGAAGAACCACAGGAGGATAATCAGGGCTACTATGGCCACAGCTATCCAGATAATAACTACTCCTATTGAAGAAATCATAATTGAAAATAACAGTTATAGTGATTTGACATATATTTTGTTGTCATCTATGAGCGTGACCGTGACTTTCTGTCCGGACTCTATGATGCCGTTGCGGACGGTGCATTCTGCCGTGATGTCGCCGAAAAGGACTTTGCCCATTGGATTCAGTCTGGTGACAGAGATTCCCTCCATGCCTTCCCGGATACCTTTGTCGGCGGGCGTGCTGTCGGTCCTGCTGTCTATCTCGGTGTGCAGGGATAGCCGTTTCCAGGTCTTTGATCTCATGGACAGCACAGTGCAAAGAGCGGCCAGCAGGACGTTGGCGGCTACTGTGATGAAACCGGCTGTCTGTCCGTAATCACTGAACGCGAACCAGCATGAGGCTGCAAGTGAGACAAGGCCGAGTATACCGGTGACGAATATGCCCGGAATGAGAAGAATCTCTGCGATAATCAGAAGTATTCCTATGATAGAAAGAGATATGATAAGTGCCATGCTTATAGCTTGATGTTTTCTATGGATATATCAGTGATTCCTGCCCCGGCAAGGACGGACAATAGCTCGTCGGCCTCCTCTCTGCTCTTGAACGGTCCTACTGCGAACAATTTGCCTTCGTCATCGGAAGACTGGGAGATGTCCTTTTTGCAGGATTTCTGGATCAGGCTTAAGACGTTTGCCGGAAGGCTGTCGCTGTAGCCTCTGAGGACCACCTGGAAAAGCATGTTTTCATTCTGGTCCTGCTGCCTGGCCCGCATCTGAGCCGCCTGCCCGGATACCGTCTTTCTGATTTTACCTTCCTGTGCCTTGGCCGTTTTCATGTCTATGCTTCTGCCATTCTTGAACGCTATGACGAAAGCGTCGGGAAATCCGTTCTTCTTTACTTTGTCGAGACTGGCAGCGGCCTCTTTGAAGGTTCTGAACAGGCCTACTGTGTGAAGGTATTTCCCCGATGCGAGTCTGCTTACGAATACCGGACTCATGCCCCTTATGTCTCTTATGGATGCGTGGGTGGACAGGACTGCGAACTGTATCTGGTATACGATGCCTTCAGGAAGTGTCCGGTCCTCGACGAACTGGCCTTTGTCCCTGCCCAGTATCCTGAATGTGTAATCGAATTCCGGCTCCGGCGTCTCAACAGTGAGAAACGGAATCTTTCCCGGACTGTGTTTCCGGAATACGTATTCTTTTTCTTTCTTTGCCTGAGGCTTGGGCTCCACGGTACGGTACTCATTCTCATCATACACTTCGGGAATGATACCTTCAGTAAGGAACTGTAGTTCCATCTGTCTTACTGTAGCAGAGACATCGTCGATTTTCTTCTTGATGTCCAGGGATTCCTGTTCCAGATCACGGATGATGCCGGCCAGAAACTCTCTGTCGTTTCCGGATGCCGTCTCGTATATCCTGCGGCTTTCCTCTATCTTGTCGATGCGTGATTTCTGCTCGTCCTGCAGTCTGCGCAGATTGTGGATAAGTCTGGAATAGCTCTCGGTCCCTGCTGAATGTTCCTTATAGTCCGTGCCTGCATCGTCCTCATGGCCTGATACGGTACCTGTATTGTCATCAGGTCTGTCCGGTGGAAATGAGGCAAGTACTTCCGGACTCTCGTCCGGCCTTAAGGGAGACTTGACGGCTGTGGCCGTATATTTTGAGACGTATATCCTCACGGAGTCTCCGGCGGTCTCCCGGTTGGATACGGTTATGGAATACTTCCCGTCATTGCTGTTGAGGAACAGGATGTCGTCTCCGGTGGACGAAAACGGAAAGCCCAGGTTCTCAGGTGTGCTCCAGTCTTCCGCCGTCTCGTCCCACTTGGAATAGAAAAGGTCGTATCCTCCCATGCCGGGCATTCCGTCGGACGCGAAATACAGTGTACGTCCGTCCTGGCTGAGGATGGGGAAAATGTCGTTCTTGCCGGAGAATATGTTGGCACTGAGGAGTTCAGGTACAGACCATAGGGTGCTGTCTTTCTTTACGGAGATGTATATGCTCCATCTTCCGTACTCATCAGGTGCGGAGAATATTACGGAGTCCCTGTCAGGTGGGAAATACATGGCTGTATAGTACTGGTGCTGTCCTCCCTGCTCGGTTCTGACAAACGGATTCGGTACTGTAATCCAGCTCTTGTCTTTAAGGTCGTCAAGGTAGAGATAGAAGTCCTTTATGCTGAACATGTCGGATGCGATACCTGAGATGTGCGATACGTACTGCATCATGTTCAGGCCGTTCTGGCACTGGACAATCTTGTCCATGATGGACAGTGCGGCAAGTGAGTCGGATGTATTGTCAAGTGCTTTCCGATAGAGCTTCTCGGCTTCGGCGAACTTATATCCGGTATGGAGTATGCCGGCCTTCATCAGATCCTGGTCTGCCCTGTTGCCTGTCTGCTGTCCCGACGCAGGCAGGCACAGCAGACAAACTGCTGATAATGTCAATAATTGTTTAATAAAGGCAGTCATGTCTGAATTTTATTGAACAAAATTACTAAATACTTTACAAATAAGAAAAAAATAGTACTTTTGTACCCTCATTTTTATGCAAACTATAAACTGTGTTTTTAGAAAGTTTAAAAAAGAATTGATATGCAAAGTAAAGGTGCCATTTCTCTATTGGCGGTATTGATTGCTCTGGCCTGCCTGTATCAGCTCTCTTTTACAGCCGTTTCTGCCATCCAGCAGAATAAAGCTGACAAGTTCGCTGAAGCGGCGGTCATGGCAGAGCAGCAGAAACCCTCTTTCGCAGAGGTGTCGGATCTGGACAAGGCCTATTATCTGGATTCGATTAGAAAAGAAAGGAACAGGTATTATATCGACTCTGTAAGTGCCGAGAAGATATATCTCGGTTATACTTACAAGGAGGTGCAGGAGAAGGAGATTAATTTAGGTCTTGACCTCAAGGGAGGTATGAATGTCATGCTTGAAGTCCAGCTGAGTGACCTTGTAAGGGCCTTGTCCAACTACAACACCTCTCCCGAGTTCGAGCAGGCGCTTGCTTTGGCCAAAGAAAGGGAAAGGGCAACCGGCGGAAATACTGACTTCATCACCCTTTTTCACGAGGCGTGGAATGAGGTGGCCCCCAATCAGAGACTTTCGCAGATATTCGGAACAATCGATCTCCGGGACAGGATCAACGCCCAGAGCACAAATGAAGATGTTATCAACGTTCTCCACGAGCAGGCAGAAAGTGCTGTCGCCAACTCGTTCAATGTGCTGCGTAACCGTATAGACCGTTTCGGAGTGACATCGCCCAATATCCAGAGACTCGGAAATTCCAGCCGTATACTGGTGGAGCTTCCCGGTGTCAAGGAGCCGGAGCGCGTCCGCAAGCTTCTTCAGGGAACGGCATCTCTGGAATTCTGGACAACCTACGAGAATCCTGAGGTGTTCCGCTATCTTCAGGAAGTGAATACCATAATCAGGGATATTGAGGCTGACAATGAGGCAGCCGCGTCAGACGCCGCTCCTGTTATGGAAGCCGAGCGTAAGGCCGCAGCTGAGGGCTCCGCATCCGACGAGCTTGTGGCCGAGCTGGCTCAGCAGGAGGATTCGATCTCTGCCGACGAGCTCAACTACGCCAGGAACAATCCGTTCTTCTATGCCCTGAATCCTTCTTATTATAATGGTCAGCTGATGCCCGGTCCGGTTATCGGTACAGCGCACTACAGGGATACAGCCAAGATCAATAACTGGCTCAGGCTTCCTCAGGTAAAGGCGGCCCTTCCTGCCGACCTCGTTCCAATGTGGGAAGTGAAGCCGGCTCCCGAGTATCCCGGCGGCAATTATTACCGTCTTATAGCCATAAAGGTGAATACCCGTGACGGCAAGGCTCCTCTTGACGGAGGAGTGGTTTCCGATGCGCGTGTGGCCTATAATAATATGGGCGGACAGCCTGAGGTCGACATGGCCATGAACTCAGAGGGAGCCCAGACCTGGGCCCGTCTGACAGCCGACAACATCGGCAGGAGCATAGCCATTGTGCTTGACGGTATGGTGTACTCGTTCCCCCGTGTCAATACGGAGATCACCGGAGGCCGTTCCGTTATCTCCGGCAGTTTCACCATCGAGGAGGCTACCGACCTTGCTAACGTGCTCAACTCCGGTAAGCTGCCCGCTCCCGCGACTATCGTTCAGGAGCAGGTGGTAGGCCCCTCACTCGGTAGCGCTTCCATCCAGGCAGGTATGATTTCCTTCGCAATCGCTTTCCTGTGCGTTCTGCTTTATATGATAATCTTCTATAAGGGCGCAGGTCTGGCAGCTGACGCCGCTCTGTTGTGCAACGTGCTCTTCCTTTTCGGAGCACTCGCGTCATTCGGAGCCGTCCTCACCCTTCCCGGTATCGCCGGTCTGGTGCTGACATTGGGTATGGCGGTGGATGCCAACGTGATTATCTACGAGCGCGTCAAGGAGGAACTCCGTGCCGGCAAGGCTCTCCGTCTTGCGGTGTCAGAAGGTTACAAGCATGCCTATTCGGCCATCATTGACGGTAACCTGACCACCATCATCACCGGTCTGGTGCTCTTCTTCTTCGGTTCCGGCCCGGTACAGGGTTTTGCGACCACTTTGGTTATCGGTCTGATTACCTCCATGCTGACATCCATTTTCATCTCAAGACTTATCTTCGAGGCAAGACTCAGCCGCGGCAAGAACATATCGTTCTACACCAAGTTCTCCAAGGACTTCCTGCAGCATACGCATGTTGATTTTGTAAAGATACGTAAATATGCATACATTATTTCCATCGTACTGGTTCTGATAAGTGTCGGCTCCATCATCTTCAAGGGCTTCACCTACGGAGTAGACTTTACCGGAGGCCGTACATACGTTGTGCGTTTTGACCAGGATGTGGCTGCAGAGGACATCAGGGAAGCTGTTCTGAACAAATTCGAGGAAGGTGTCGAGGTCAAGCAGTTCGGCGGTGCCAGCCAGATGAAAATCACCACTACGTACATGATCGATGACCAGAATACCGAAACTGACGCGATTGTGGACAATATGCTGTATGAGGCACTCAAGGATTATTTCGTCAATCCTATCACATATGACCAGTTTATCTCGACACTGGAGAATCCTAACGGTATCATCCAGTCCGACAAGGTAGGTCCTACCATAGCCAACGACATGAAGCGTGACTCATTGATAGCAGTGGCCATAGCGCTCTTTGCGATCTTCGCTTACATCGCTGTCCGCTTCAAAGGCTGGACATGGGGTCTCGGCGGTGTTGTCTCCACTGCGCATGACGCCATTCTCACAGTCGGCTTCTTCTCACTGTTTACCGGAGTGCTGCCGTTCACCCTTGACGTGGACCAGACATTTATCGCCGCAGTACTGACGATTGTCGGTTACTCCATCAACGACAGCGTGATCATCTTCGACAGGATCCGTGAGTACCGCAAGCTCTATCCCAAGCGCGAGCTTTACCAGAATATCAACGACGCCATCAACAGTACTCTGGCCCGTACCGTCAACACGTCCGGTACCACATTCATCGTGATGCTTGCCATCGCCATCTTCGGAGGCGAGGTGATCAGGGGCTTCGCAGTCGCATTGCTTGTCGGTATCCTGGTCGGAACTTACTCTTCAGTGTTCGTAGGTACTCCTATCATGTACGACCTGTCACTGCGCAAGGCCCGCAAGGAAGCCAAGAAGCTCCAGGCAGCCGGCAGCAAGAAGTAAGACCTTTCTTAATGAACGGATCGCTGGCTGTACAGCATAGCTAAAAGTTCCCATGATGAGTTTTAGGCTTGTCATGGGAATTTTTATTGGGATTTTCACTACCTTTAAGGCATGAAAAGGCATATCGGTCTTATCTCGGTATTGACTGTCCTGGCCGCAGCGGACTCGCTCATGATGACAGACCCGCAGGCCGCCCTCGACACCA
>UQUN01000041.1 GCA_900544175.1 uncultured Alistipes sp. | reverse complement strand
CGTGAGGAGGAGATCGCGTCCCGGGCACTTGCGCCTCATGCGCAGCCATTTTGCAATGTCCAGCATATCACCAAAAATCATCCTGCTTATTATCAAAGATATACGTTTTAGCAACTTGCTGGACCCGGCATATTCCGCCACCAAACGGCCATTCTGCCCCATATCCTCACAAGTCCAGCAGATGTCTTTTTCCAGAGCATTTGATTATCAGGCATTTCTGTAAGTGCGCTTTGTTGGACGTGAGGTACACATCACGCATAAAGTCTGACTCGCTTGAAATTTATGGGACTTTCCCAGTAACAGTATGCATACCCCGCGGAAAATCTACTGACACAAAAAAAGACATCAGCAGTTCCTGATGTCTTTTTTCTTCGTGATGGTCTGATTCCTGATTTTACTCTTCTTTGCGTCTCGGAGCGGCCATCTTGTTGTAGTCTTCCATGGATGCCACTATTATGCGGTCAAATTCGCGCTGGCCTGTGCCGGCAGGGATGAGGTGACCGCAGATGACGTTCTCCTTCAGACCTTCGAGAGTGTCCACCTTGCCGCGGATGGCAGCTTCGCTGAGCACCTTGGTAGTCTCCTGGAAGGAGGCGGCGGACATGAAGCTGTTTGTCCTCAATGCTGCACGTGTGATACCCTGAAGTATCTGGTTGGATGTAGCCGGTATCGCGTCACGGGCCTGGACGAGTTTCAGATCCTGTCTCTTTAGCAGGGAGTTCTCGTCCCGGAGTCTTCTCGTAGTCACGATCTGTCCGGGTTTGAGTTCTGTAGAGTCTCCGGCGTCCTGTACGACTTTCTTGCCGAACATCGAGTCATTCTCTTCGTTGAATTCCCATTTGTCCACAAGCTGTTCGGGCAGGAACCTTGTGTCTCCGGGATCTACGATCTGCACTTTGCGCATCATCTGGCGGACAATGATCTCGAAGTGCTTGTCGTTGATTTTCACGCCCTGCATCCGGTATACTTCCTGTATCTCGTTGACGATGTATTCCTGAACTTTGATGGGACCCTGGATTGCCAGAATGTCGGCAGGAGATACAGCTCCGTCAGACAGCGGCATACCTGCTCTTATGTAGTCGTTTTCCTGGACGAGAATCTGTTTTGACAGAGGTACCAGGTAGCGTTTCTCGTCACCTGACTTGGATCTGATGATGATCTCCCTGTTTCCACGTTTGATCTTGCCCATCTGCACCTCTCCGTTGATCTCAGCCACGATGGCAGGGTTGGACGGATTACGTGCCTCGAACAGCTCCGTGACACGGGGAAGACCTCCGGTGATATCGCCAGACTTTCCGATGGCACGCGGTATCTTTACGATAACCTCTCCGGTCTTGACTTCATCACCGTTCTCTACCATAAGATGTGCTCCTACAGGCAGGTTGTACTGCTTGATGTCTACACCGTCCTTCATGATATGGATCGTCGGATTCTTCGATTTGTCCCTGGATTCGATGATGACTTTCTCGCGGTGGAGAGAATATTCGTCAGTGGCCTCTTCCCTGAATGTAACGCCTTCTATGAGGCTGTCGAACGATATTGTACCGTCTACCTCACTGATGGTGACGGCATTGTATGCGTCCCATTCGCAGATGAGGTCTCCCTTGGAAATATTTGCACCGTCCTTCTGGAAAAGTTTTGCTCCATAAGGGATATTGTGCTGGGAGAGTGTTATGCCTGTGTTTACATCCACGATTCTCATTTCCGCAGTACGTCCTATCACAATCTCGAAGTCTCCGTTGTCTTCATGTTTGGTGACTGTACGGAGCTCCTCGAATTCGAGACGGCCGTCATAGCGGGCTATGATCTCGGACTCGGACGCGATGCTTGATGCGGTACCTCCGACGTGGAATGTTCGCAGGGTCAGCTGGGTACCGGGCTCACCGATGGACTGGGCAGCTATTACGCCGACGACTTCTCCCTTCTCGACCATGCGTCCAGTCGCGAGATTACGTCCGTAGCATTTCGCGCAGACACCCTTGCGGGACTCGCAGGTAAGCACTGAGCGGATTTCCACCTGCTCTATGGGCAGGGCGGATATCTTGGCGGCGATGTCCTCTGTAATCTCCTCGTTTGCAGGGAGGATAAGTTCTCCTGTCAGAGGGTTGTAGATGTCGTGAACCGATGTACGGCCGAGGATACGGTCGTAGAGGGATTCCACTATTTCGTCCTTGTTCTTGATGGCCGTGGCCACGATACCGCGGAGGGTCTTGCAGTCCTCCTCGTTGATGATTACGTCGTGGGACACGTCCACAAGCCTACGGGTCAGATAACCGGCGTCGGCTGTCTTCAGCGCGGTGTCGGCAAGACCCTTACGGGCACCGTGTGTGGAGATGAAGTATTCGAGCACCGAGAGTCCTTCCTTGAAGTTGGAGAGAATAGGGTTCTCGATGATTTCTGCTCCGGAAGATCCTGATTTCTGGGGCTTGGCCATCAGGCCTCGCATACCGCAGAGCTGACGGATCTGCTCTTTGGAACCACGGGCACCCGAGTCAAGCATCATGAATATAGGATTGAATCCCTGCTGGTCGGCCTCGATGTTCTTGGTCACCATGTTGGTGAGCCTTGAGTTTGTGGTCGTCCAGATGTCGATGATCTGGTTGTAGCGCTCGTTGTTCGTGATCAGACCGGAGTTGAAGCTCTGCTGGATGTTCTCGACTTCGTTGTAGCCGGTTTCCACCAACTCTGCTTTTTCCTTGGGGATGATCACATCGGCAAGGTTGAATGACAGTCCGCCCTTGAATGCCATGGTGTATCCGATCGACTTTATGTCATCGAGGAACTGTGCGGTCCGGGCGACTCCGCATACTTTCACGACAGTTCCGATAATGTCCCGGAGAGACTTCTTGGTAAGAAGCTCGTTGATGTAGCCGACTTCGGGAGGTACGACCTGATTGAACAGGACTCTTCCGACAGTGGTGTTCTCGAATATGCGGTATCCCTTGGACGGGTCGGTCATGTCTTTGGGAAGCCGTACTGATATCTTTGCGTGAAGGTCTATGCGTTTCTCGTTGTAGGCTATTATGACTTCTTCCGGTCCGTAGAATACCATGCCTTCTCCTCTGGAGCCGGCTCTCGGCTTGGTTATGTAGTACAGACCGAGTACCATGTCCTGCGACGGGACTGTGATGGGAGCTCCGTTTGCAGGATTGAGGATGTTGTGTGAGCCGAGCATCAGCAGCTGGGCCTCGAGGATGGCTGCGTTGCCGAGAGGCAGGTGGACGGCCATCTGGTCACCGTCGAAGTCCGCGTTGAAGGCGGTACATGCGAGAGGATGCAGCTGGATGGCTTTTCCTTCGATGAGTTTCGGCTGGAATGCCTGAATACCCAGACGGTGCAGGGTAGGGGCTCGGTTGAGCAGTACAGGATGGCCTTTCATCACATTTTCCAGAATGTCCCAGATGACAGGCTCTTTTTTGTCCACTATCTTCTTGGCGGACCGCACTGTCTTCACGATGCCTCTTTCGATCAGCTTGCGGATGATAAACGGCTTGTACAGCTCGGCAGCCATGTATTTAGGCAGACCGCACTCGTGCATGTGGAGTTCCGGACCTACGACGATGACGGAACGCGCGGAATAGTCCACACGTTTACCGAGGAGGTTCTGACGGAAACGTCCCTGCTTTCCCTTGAGGCTGTCGGAAAGGGATTTCAAGGTGCGGTTCGAGTCAGTCTTTACGGCATTGGACTTGCGGGAATTGTCGAAGAGGGAATCCACGGCTTCCTGCAGCATGCGCTTCTCGTTTCTTAGAATGACTTCAGGTGCCTTGATCTCTATCAGTTTCTTCAGGCGGTTGTTCCTGATAATCACCCTTCTGTACAGGTCATTGAGATCGGATGTCGCGAAACGTCCGCCATCCAGAGGAACGAGGGGACGAAGGTCTGGCGGAATGACAGGGATTACTTTCATAATCATCCATTCCGGCCTGTTGACATTCTTCGACTCGCGGAACGCTTCTATGACACTGAGTCTTTTAAGTGCCTCAGCCTTGCGTTGCTGGGATGTCTCGCTCTCGGTCCTGTGGCGCAGGTCGTAGGACAGTTCGTCGAGGTCCAGATTGGCCAGCAGCGTGTAGATTGCCTCTGCTCCCATACCTGCGATGAACTTCTGCGGATCGCTGTTGTCCAGTGACTGGTTGTCCTTGGGCAGCCTGTCCAGGATATCCAGATACTCGTCCTCGGAGAGGAGAGACAGGTTTTCTATATTGAGATCCTTCGCTGCTCCAGCCTGTATGACTATGTATCTCTCGTAGTAGATTACTGATTCGAGCTTCTTGGACGCTATGCCGAGGAGGCTTCCTATCTTGTTCGGGGTCGAGCGGAAGTACCATATATGGGCTACGGGCACGGTCAGGGTAATGTGTCCCATTCTTTCCCTGCGGACTTTCTTCTCGGTAACCTCAACTCCGCATCTGTCGCATACGATGCCTCTGTAGCGGATTCTCTTGTATTTTCCGCAGTGGCATTCGTAATCCTTTGTGGGGCCGAATATCCTTTCGCAGAAAAGTCCGTCACGCTCAGGCTTGTATGTACGGTAATTGACAGTCTCGGGCTTCAGGACCTCTCCGGATGACCTTTCCAGAATCTCCTCCGGAGAGGCGAGTCCGATAGTGATCCTGTTGAAGTTGCTCTTGATCTTGTTGTCTTTCTTAAAAGCCATATTTTGGATATTTCAATTTATCAAATACGAATTAATCTAACTTAATGCTCAGTCCGAGTCCGCGAAGCTCGTGCAGCAGCACGTTGAGCGATTCGGGAATACCGGGCGCAGGCATGGGATCGCCCTTGACGATGGCCTCGTATGCACGTGAGCGTCCTGTTACGTCATCGGACTTGATGGTGAGGATCTCCTGCAGTACGTTGGATGCTCCGAACGCCTCGAGTGCCCATACCTCCATCTCTCCGAATCTCTGGCCTCCGAACTGTGCCTTACCTCCGAGAGGCTGCTGTGTGATGAGGGAGTAGGGGCCGATGGAACGTGCGTGCATCTTGTCGTCCACCATGTGGCCGAGCTTGATCATGTAGATCACGCCGACTGTGGCCGGCTGGTCGAAGTACTCGCCGCTTCCTCCGTCACGCAGGTATGTCTTGCCGTAGCGGGGCAGGCCGGCCTTGTCCGTATACTCGCATATCTGCTCGAGTGAAGCTCCATCGAAGATGGGGGTGCTGAATTTCAGCCCGAGTTCTTTTCCGGCCCATCCGAGCACGGTCTCGTAGATCTGTCCGAGGTTCATACGCGAGGGCACTCCCAGAGGATTCAGTACGATGTCCACTGTGGTGCCGTCATCGAGGAACGGCATGTCCTCGTCCCTTACCACCTTTGCCACGATACCTTTGTTTCCATGGCGTCCGGCCATCTTGTCTCCGACTCTGATCTTCCTTTTCTTGGCAACATATACTTTTGCGAGCTGCATGATGCCTGAGGGAAGCTCGTCTCCTATGGTGAGGTTGTACTTGATCCTCTTCAGTTCGGCATCGTACTCCTTGTATGCTATGAGGTAGTTGTTTATCAGGGTCTTTATCTGATTGTTGGCCGTCTTGTCCGTAGTCCATTTGGCCGTCTTGTCCGTAGTCCATTTGGCCGGATTGACGTCTTCGTATTTGATGTTCTCAAGCATTGCCCTGGTAATGGTGGCGCCTTTCGGTATCAGCTCTGTCTCGTAGAGATCCGATATTCCGTTGCTCTTGTGATCCTTTACCAGAACGGTGAGCTTGTCGATGAAGAGTTTTCTGAGTGCGGCTGTCTTCTCCGTGAAGTCCTCCTCTGCCTTGACGAGCTCATCCTTGGGTGCGTTCTTGCCTCGTTTCCCAGGCTCCTTGGCGACACGTGAGAACAGCCTTTTCCCGATGATTGTACCGGAGAGGGAAGGGGAGGCCTTCAGGGAGGCATCCTTCACGTCACCGGCCTTGTCTCCGAAAATGGCTCTGAGGAGCTTCTCCTCCGGAGATGGATCGCTTTCTCCTTTAGGTGTTATCTTGCCGATGAGGATGTCGCCTGGCTCTACATTCGCACCGACTCTTATTATGCCGTGTTCGTCGAGATCCTTTGTGGCTTCCTCGCTGACATTCGGTATGTCTGATGTCAGTTCCTCCATGCCCCTCTTTGTGTCACGTACTTCCATTATGTACTCGTCCACGTGGATGGAGGTGAAGATATCCTCCCGCAGTATCCTTTCCGAGAGAACTATGGCGTCCTCGAAATTATATCCCTTCCAGGGCATGAAAGCTACCTTCAGGTTGCGTCCGAGGGCGAGTTCCCCGCCTTGTGTGGCGTATCCCTCGGTGAGGACCTGGCCGGCATGGACTCTTTCGCCTTTTTTCACGATGGGCTTCAGGTGTATGGACGTGCTCTGGTTGGTCTTTCTGTAGAGAGGCAGGTGGTAGACAGTCACATCGGGAGAGAAACTTACGAATTTCTCAGCTTCGGTGCGGTCGTACTTGACGTGGATCTCGCGGGCATCAGAGTACACCACTTCTCCGTCTCTTTCAGCCACGATCTGGGTGCGCGAGTCACGGACAACGGCTCTTTCGAGTCCTGTGCCGACGATGGGGGCCTCAGGTCTGATGACTGGAACTGCCTGACGCATCATGTTGGATCCCATGAGTGCTCGGTTGGCATCATCGTGCTCGAGGAAAGGAATCAGTGATGCGGCTATGGATGCTATCTGATTGGGGGCTACGTCCATGTAGTGGACCTGTTCTTTTGTGACAACCGGGAAGTCGGCTTCGAGACGGCAGCTGATGCGCTCGTCGAGAATGTCTCCGTTGTCGTCCATGCTGATGTTCGCCTGTGCGACCATCTTGCCTTCCTCTTCCTCTGCGCTGAGATATACGCATCCTTCGGGAGTCAGATCAACTTTCCCGTTTTCAACCTTTCTGTAGGGTGTCTCTATGAAACCGAGATCATTGATTCTTGCGTATACGCACAGGGAGGATATCAGACCGATGTTGGGACCCTCGGGAGTCTCGATAGGGCAGAGACGTCCGTAGTGGGTGTAGTGCACGTCGCGTACTTCGAATCCGGCACGGTCTCTGGAAAGACCGCCGGGACCCAGTGCGGACAGGCGGCGCTTGTGTGTCATCTCCGCCAGAGGGTTGGTCTGGTCCATGAACTGCGACAGCTGGCTTGTGCCGAAGAACGAGTTGATGACGGATGAAAGTGTCTTGGCGTTGATCAGGTCGGTGGGTACGAATACTTCGTTGTCCCTTACGTTCATACGCTCCCTTATGGTACGGGCCATACGGGTGAGGCCTACACTGAACTGGTTGGCGAGCTGTTCCCCTACAGTTCTGATGCGACGGTTGCTCAGGTGGTCTATGTCGTCAATGGCGGCCTTGTTGTTGATCAGCTGGATCAGATATTTTATGATCTCTATGATATCCTGTTTGGTCAGGACCCTGACGTCTGCTGGAGTGGTGAGCCCGAGCTTGCGGTTGAGACGGTAGCGTCCTACCTCTCCGAGATCGTATCTCTTGTCGGAGAAGAAGAGCTTTTCTATCACGTCGCGGGCGGTAGCCTCATCGGGCGGTTCTGAATTGCGCAATTGCCTGTATGTGTAGAACACCGCTTCTTTTTCGGAGTTGCAGACGTCTTTCTGAAGGGTGTTGAATATGATGGTGTAGTCGCTCAGGTCAACATCGTCCCTGTGCAGCAGGATAGTGCTGACTCCGGCGTCCAGAATGTCATCGATATTGCTTTCATCGAGGATGGTCTCGCGGTCAACCACGATCTGGTTTCTCTCGATGTATACTACTTCTCCGGTATCCTCGTCAACGAAGTCCTCGTTCCATGTCTTCAGTACACGTGCGGCCAGTTTTGAGCCTATGTTGGCGGTGAGTTCCTCCTTAGTGGCCTTGACTTCGCGTGCGAGCCCGAAAATATCGAGAATCTCTTTGTCGCTCTCGAAACCTATTGCTCTGAGAAGTGTGGTGACCGGAAGTTTTTTCTTACGGTCAATGTAAGCGTACATGACGTTGTTTATGTCCGTGGCGAATTCGATCCAGGAGCCCTTGAACGGAATAATCCTGGCCGAGTAGAGCTTTGTTCCGTTAGCGTGGATGCTCTGTCCGAAGAAAACACCGGGAGACCGGTGCAGCTGTGACACAACTATACGCTCGGATCCGTTTATCACAAACGTTCCTCTTTCAGTCATGTACGGTATAGTGCCGAGGTATACGTCCTGAATGGAAGTATCGAAATCCTCGTGTTCTGGATCTGTGCAGTAGAGCTTGAGCTTTGCTTTCAGCGGCACACTGTATGTCAGTCCCCTGTCGAGGCATTCGTCGATGGAGTAGCGGGGAGGGTCGATGAAGTAGTCTACAAATTCCAGTACGAAGTTGTTCCTTGTGTCAGTGATGGGGAATATCTCCTGGAATACTTTGAACAGTCCTTCATTGCGGCGGTTTTCAGGTGTCGTGTCCAGCTGAAAGAAATCCTTGAAAGGCTTTAGCTGTACTTCCAAGAAATCCGGATAATCGAGAAGTGTCTTGGAAGATGCAAATGAAATTCGTTGATTATTAAGGTTTTGCGCCATTGTGTCCGGTTTTGGTTGAAGATAAACTTTGAAAAACGACAAAAAGGTTTAGAGTCCCTGGAGACTCTAAACCTGAATTTTCCCGTCAGCGGGATAGAGTATGTTTATTTAACTTCAACTTCTCCGCCAGCTTCTTCGAGTTGTGCTTTTACCTGTTCAGCTTCAGCTTTGGACACTTTCTCCTTTACGGGAGCGGGAACCTTGTCAACGAGTTCCTTAGCCTCTTTCAGTCCGAGACCGGTGATCTCCTTAACGACCTTCACGATCTGGAGCTTGGCCTGGCCGGCTGAGGTCAGGATAACATCGAACTGGGTCTGCTCGGCCTCTGCAGCAGCGCCTGCTGCAGGTGCGGCAACGGCTACTGCAGCAGCAGCTGCAGGCTCGATTCCGTACTCGTCCTTAAGTACCTGTGCGAGTTCTTGAACTTCTTTAACAGTAAGGTTAACTAATTCTTCCGCAAATTTTTTGATATCTGCCATGATTTCTAATTATTAAATTGTTTGTTTTATTTTTATTCTTTTTCCGATAAAGTCTTGACCAGTCCTGCGATTTTTCCGCCGGCAGAAGCCTGGAGTGCGGAGATGACATTTCTTGCAGGAGACTGCAGCAGACCAATGATGTCACCGATGAGTTCTTCACGGGACTTGATATTGACGAGAACATCAAGATTCTCGGCACCGATATAGGCGCAATCCTGAACATACGCGCCCTTGAGCTCCGGTTTGCCCATCTTTTCGCTGAATTCCTTGATGACCTTTGCTGGAGCGTTGGGGGTAGTGGTGAACATTATTGCGGAAGAACCTTCCATGATGGGTCTGATGGACTCGACAGCCTCGCCCTCCATCTTCTCGAGAGCCTTGATGAAGAGTGTGTTCTTGACGACCATCAGTTTGATTTCCTTCTCGAAACATGCTCTGCGCAGGGCAGTGGTGTTCTCCGCGTTAAGTCCCGATATGTCTGTTACATAGAAATTGGGTGTCTCGCTCAGTTGGGCGGCAACCTGTTCTATAATCTGTGCTTTTTCCTCTTTTCTCATGATACTCAAGTTAATTATTCAGCAGCACTGAAAGTTTTGGAATCTATGCAAATACCGGGGCTCATGGTCGAAGATACGAAAATGCTCTTCACATAAGTTCCTTTCAGGGACTGGGGTTTCAGTCTGACAATTGTATTGAGAAGCTCGAGTGCGTTCTCAGCCAGCTGCTCGGCGCTGAAGGACACTTTGCCTATGGCTGCGTGCACGATGCCGGTCTTGTCTACCTTGAAGTCGATCTTACCGGCCTTCACCTCCTTGACAGCCTTGCCTATCTCCATTGTCACGGTACCTGTCTTGGGGTTTGGCATCAGGCCACGGGGGCCGAGTATACGTCCGAGAGCACCGACCTTGTTCATGACAGATGGAGTACAGATAACGACGTCAACGTCGGTCCAGCCGCCTTTGATCTTCTCTACGAACTCGTCCAGACCGACGAAGTCCGCACCGGCCTCACGGGCCTCATTCTCCTTGTCAGGTGTACAAAGTACAAGTACGCGGGTCACCTTTCCTGTTCCATGCGGAAGTGTCACAACGCCACGTACCATCTGGTTTGCCTTGCGGGGATCCACACCAAGACGTATTGCGAGATCTACGGAAGCGTCAAACTTGGCGTAGTTAACCTCTTTCACCAGTCTGCATGCTTCCAGAAGTCTGTACTGTCTTGCGGAATCTACCTTCTCAACAGCTATCTTCTGGTTTTTTGTCAATTTACTCATAGCGTGCGATTATTTTATGTCTTCAGGAAATGTTCCGGTTACAGTGACACCCATGCTCCTTGCAGTACCGGCAACCATTTTCATGGCTGATTTGAGGGTAAATGCGTTCATGTCCGGCATTTTGTCCTGTGCAATCTCCTTTACCTGATCCCAGGTGAGTGAGCCGGCCTTGCTGCGGTTGGGCTCAGCCGAGCCTTTGGAGATCTTCGCTGCTTCTTTGATCTGCACTGCTACAGGAGGCTGCTTTACGACAAACGTGAACGATTTATCGCTGTAGACTGTAATTATTACAGGCAGCACCTTTCCGGCCTTGTCCTGAGTACGGGCATTGAATTGTTTGCAGAAATCCATTATGTTCACACCCTTAGAACCGAGGGCCGGTCCTACTGGAGGTGAGGGATTCGCGGCACCGCCTTTTATCTGCAATTTAATAAACGCGGCAATTTCTTTAGCCATAATTACTATTGATTTATTCTTTAACTACTTGAACAAAATTCAGTTCCAAAAGAGTCTTGCGTCCGAATATCTTGACCATCACCTTGAGTTTCTTCTTGTCCTGAAGGATCTCCTCGATAGTACCGTCAAATCCGTTGAACGGGCCATCGGTGATCTTCACGGCCTCGCCGATAACGAAAGGCGTGATGTTCTCCTCGTCCTGTTCGAGCTGTTCGTCCACGATCCCGAGAATGCGGTTGACCTCAGACGGTCTAAGGGGTATGGGTTCCTTGTCCTTGCCCTGACGCTCTGTAAGAAAACCGGATACGTGGGGGATATTGCGGATTATATGCTGCAGTTCTCCTGTCAGGTGGGCCTGGACAAGAATGTAACCGGGAAAGAATATACTTTCCTTGCTGACTTTCTTTCCGTTCCTTACCTGATAGATTTTTTCCGTGGGTATGAGAATCTGCCCTACATAGTGATCAAGACCCATGGCCTTGATTTCGCTTTCAATGTATTCCTTGGCTTTTTTCTCCTTACCTCCGGCTACACGGAGAACATACCATTTTTTTTCCAGCTCTGCCATCTTCTAGTACAGTAAATTATAGATCGTGGTCATCAGGTGTCTGAACACGAAGTCCATAAGAAATATTATTGCAGCAAGGATGACTGACGCCACCATCACTACAATCGCCGAACTCTGAAGTTGGTTCCATGTAGGCCAGGTAACCTTCTTGGTCAATTCGTTGTACGACTCTTTAAAATAAACAGAAATCTTGCTCATTGTTTAATGTTTGTCGGCTTTTAGCCGGAAGCTTGCCTCGAGCCGGTTGTTAAAATGTCAGACCCGTAACTGTCTGATATCTTGCAGGGACAGAGCGATTCGAACGCCCATCAACGGTTTTGGAGACCGCTATTCTACCCTTGAACTATGTCCCTTTAAAAAGGGGGCCGAGTAGAGCCCCCTTTAAGTTTTACTCTCTATATGGATTATTCGAGAATTTCGGTAACCTGACCGGAGCCGACTGTACGTCCACCCTCACGGATAGCGAAACGGAGACCTGCGTTGATAGCTACAGGGTAGATGAGTTCTACTGTGATCTCTACGTTATCGCCGGGCATTACCATCTCAGTTCCCTCAGGGAGCATGATTTCTCCGGTGATATCAAGGGTACGGATGAAGAACTGGGGACGGTAGTGGTTGTGGAAAGGAGTGTGACGACCACCCTCGTCTTTCTTCAGCACGTAGATAGCGGCTTTGAATTTCTTGTGAGGAGTGATGGT
>UQUN01000040.1 GCA_900544175.1 uncultured Alistipes sp. | reverse complement strand
GTTCCATGAGTGATGTCCCGGTTTCAGAAGCCGCAATCGGGCATCCGGATATGTGTTCGGCTTGCAGCCGGTATGCCCGTGACGGCGGAAGTGGCTTTAGGAGAGGTTTCTTGCGATCCAGGGGGTATCCCCACTGAAAATCGACTGAACCCGATTTTCGCCATTTTCTGTCTTTTCTGTCTTCCGCTTCCAACTTGTTTTTGTGACAAATAAAATGTAATTTTGAAGTTTTTAACTGCATATACAAATAATTAAATACATCAGCAATATGTTCGCTAAAGAAGTCTACATCAACCGGAGAAACACCTTGAAGACCAAGGTAGGCTCCGGTATACTTCTGTTCCTTGGTACCGGTGAGGCGGCTGTCAACTATGCAGGTAATGCCTACCGTTACCGCCAGGACAGTACATTCAATTATTATTTTGGTCTTACGGACCCTGATCTGGCAGCAGTCATCGATCTTGAGTCCGGGGAGGAGATCGTTTTCGGCAATGACGTGGATATCGACGACATTATCTGGATGGGTCCTCAGCCGCAGGTCAGCGATAAGGCCGCTTCCGTGGGCGTCTCCAAGTCACTTCCTTTCGGAGAGCTGGAGAAATATTTGTCCAAGGCCAAGGCCGGGGGGCGCAAGGTGCATTTCCTGCCTCCGTACCGTTATCAGAATATGATTCGTCTGAATCGGATGCTGGGTGTGCCTTTCGACCGTATGCGTGATGATGCTTCGGAGGAATTCATCAAGGCTGTGGTGTCCATGAGGCTCATCAAGGAGCAGTGCGAGATAGAGGAGATAGACAAGGCCTGCAACATCGGCTACGCCATGCACTTTACGGCCATGAAGATGGCCCGTCTTGGTATGGTGGAGCAGCAGCTGGTGGGTGTTATGGAGGGTATAGCCATCGCAGAGGGGCTGATGCCGTCGTTCCCGATTATTCTCTCTCAGCACGGTGAGACCTTGCACAACCACAACCACGACGGCATCCTGACAGACGGGAAACTGATAGTCATAGACGCTGGAGCGGAGTCAAATACCAATTACTGCTCGGACTTCACCAGGACTATACCGTCTTCCGGTAAGTTCACCACGAAACAGAAGGAGATTTACGATATAGTATCGGCTGCCAACAACCTGGCCCTGAGCATAGCCCGTCCCGGCATCACATATACGGAGGTACACCAGACCGTATCCCGTCTGATGGCCCAGGGCCTTGTCAACCTCGGCATTCTTAAGGGAGACCCAGACGAGATAGTGGCGGCGGGAGCTCATTCTCTTTTCATGCCCCACGGTCTCGGCCATAATATGGGGCTGGACGTGCACGATATGGAGGATCTCGGCGAGAACTACGTCGGTTATGACGATACTTATAAGCGTTCTACACAGTTCGGTCTCGGTTCGTTGCGTATGGGCAAGATGCTCGAACCCGGCCATGTTGTCACTGACGAACCAGGTATCTACTTCATTCCGGCACTTATCGCGAAATGGAAGAATGAGGGCATCAATACCCAGTATGTCAATTTCGCACTGCTGGAGAAAGAGTACTACGACTTCGGCGGCATCCGTCTGGAGGATGACCTGCTCATCACCGAGAAGGGCTGCCGTCTGCTCGGCTCCAGGCGCCTTCCCATCACCACCGAGGACGTGGAGCGCGAGATGGCCGGCGACTCCCTGTAGTATCATAGTATCGGCTACCGCAGCATAACAGAAGCAGCCGGGCTGTCGTCACGACACTCCGGCTGCTTTGACTAATTATTAACCCTGTTCAAAATTATCTACTTTATGTTGCAGACATGTAATTATTGCCGAGCAGGGCTGTGTGTGACATAAATTCTATACAAATTTATATAGAGAGGATATGCGAGATGTCGTACCATTTGGTGTTGATCTCGTTGTGACGGCTGCATGCTTCTGCAAACGGGGTGAACACCGTCTCGTTCTGCATCTGGCCTACCATGACATCGGTACGGCCTTCGAGAAGGGCTTTGACAGCCTCGCATCCGAGGACGCTTGCCAGCACCCTGTCGTTGCAGGTGGGTGATCCGCCGCGCTGTATGTGACCGAGGGTGGTCACTCTTGTCTCATAGTCCGGTATGCGTTCCTTGACTTTGGCGGCTATCTCCATGGCGCTGCCGAGGTCGCCTCCTTCTGCCACGATGATGATACCGGAAGTTTTGTTCTTGCGTCTCTCGAACTGGAGGTACTCGCACAGGCTGTCTATTGTGGTGGGGATTTCCGGTATCAGGGTGGCCTCGGCTCCGGTCGCAATGGCTGTGTTGAGGGCAATGAAGCCGGCATCGCGTCCCATCACTTCCACGAAGAAAGCCAGATTGTGACTGTCCGCCGTATCCCTGAGTTTGTCGATAGCCTGTACAGCTGTGTTTATTGCAGTGTCGAAACCGATGGTGAAATCAGTTCCGTAGATGTCGTTGTCTATGGTGCCGGGAACGCCCACTACGGGGAAACCGTGCTCCTTATATAATAGATTGGCTCCCCGGAACGAGCCGTCGCCACCGATGACCACGAGGCCGTCGATGCCCATTTCCTTCAGATTGCTGTATGCTTTTTCCCTAACCAGCTTGTCCTTGAACTCGGGAAACCGTGATGATTTCAGGATGGTTCCTCCCTGTGATATTATCTTTGATACTGAGTGGGACTGCATAGGGATGAAGTTCTTGTTTACGATACCTTCGTATCCTCTGTAGAATCCGTACACTTCCTTCCCGTTGTAGATGGCTGTTCTCACTACGGCTCTGATGGCCGCGTTCATTCCAGGTGCGTCGCCTCCAGAAGTGAGGACGCCGATGCGGTTGATTTTACTCTTCGTTGCCATATTCTAATTCCTCGCTTGTTAAATTCGGCGCAAAGATATGGTTTTCTATAATTAATTTTTACTTTTGCCACTGTTTTTTTGATTACAAACGAGTTACAAATAATGAGAATAGGAGATCTGGATCTTGGGGACAGACCGTTGCTGCTTGCGCCTATGGAGGATGTTACCGATCTGTCTTTCAGATATGTATGCAAGAAGTTCGGTGCGGACATGATGTACACTGAGTTCATCTCGTCCGATGGCCTTATCCGTGATGTCCCCGGCTCTCTGTATAAACTGAGGATATTTGACTATGAACGGCCCATCGGTATGCAGATATACGGTCATATCCCGGAGGCGATGGTGGAGTCTGCATTGAGGGTGGAGGCGGCCGGGCCGGATGTCATTGACATCAATTTCGGATGTCCTGTCAATAAGATAGCGAGGAGGGGCGCAGGATCGGGGATGATGCGGGAGCCGGACAAGATGGTCGATATCACGCGCAGGGTAGTGGATGCCGTAAAGCTGCCGGTGACGGTCAAGACCCGTCTGGGATGGGACGAGGACAGCAAGATCATAGTAGAGCTGGCGGAGAGGCTTCAGGATGCCGGCATCAAGGCCATCACCATTCATGGCCGTACCCGCTGCCAGATGTACAAGGGTGAGGCTGACTGGACGCTGATAGGGGAGGTCAAGCGCAATCCCCGGATGAAGATACCGGTAATCGGCAACGGCGACATCAAAACTCCTCAGGATGCGGCCGAGGCTTTTGATCGTTACGGTGTCGATGGAGTGATGGTGGGCCGTGCAAGTTTCGGGCATCCGTGGATATTCCGGGAGATGAGGCATTATCTGGATACCGGAGAAATTCTGCCTCCGATGAGTGTGACAGAACGGGTGGCGTTGGCGAAGGAGCATTTCGCCAAATCATTGGAGTTCAAAGGAGAACGTACAGGTGTGCTGGAGATGCGCAGGCATTTGTCCTGCTATTTCAAGGGACTGCCTGACTTCAAGGAGACAAGGCTGCGCTTAGTGACCGAGAACGACCCGGCCAAGGTCCTTGATATACTTGACTATATAGACAAGCGCTGGGGTGAAGAACCGGGCATCTGACCCTATTCGATCTTCTCGCCTGTCCAGGACTCGATGATAGCCTTGCAGGCGACGGTTCCTATAGGAACGGAGATGACGAGACTGCTGAGAATACGCAGGAAATCCGAGTTCATATGCAGCCAGTTGCGGCAGATGTATGAAACCAGTATGAATGTTACGACAGTGAGTGCTATGCAGATAGCTACTGCAGCTATTTTCCTTTGCAGAGAGATTTCGATTTTCTTCATGGCAGGTAGGTTTTAATGGATTTGTGTTCCAAATATACGACAAATCTGCCAAAATGATATTGATTTACTGAAAAATCACCGATAAGATGAGTCGGCGTGTATCGGAAAGTTTTGACAGCTTGGAAATTTTGTATATCTTTGCACCCCCTTTATAATAGGGGGATTGCAACATATTTTAATGTATTAACTTAAAAATCAACACAGTGGACACATTAAGCTACAAAACAGTGTCGGCTAACCCGAACATGATCGAGAAGAAGTGGGTAGTGGTTGATGCTACGGACCAGATTGTGGGCCGCCTTGCTTCCAAAGTGGCGATAATGCTGCGCGGCAAGAACAAGGTGTACTACTCTCCGAACATGGACTGCGGCGATTATGTCATCATAATCAACGCCGAGAAAGTCCGTTTTACCGGAAAGAAGCTCACTGACAAGGTCTATGTGCGTCACACCGGCTATCCCGGAGGCCAGCGTTTCGCTACTCCCAAGGAACTTCTCGCACGCAAGCCGGAAGCCGTAGTGAGGGAGGCTATCCGCAAGATGCTCCCCAAGACCCGTCTGGGTGCCAAGATGTACAGGAATCTTCATGTATATGCAGGTCCGGAGCATCCACATCAGGCCCAGTCTCCAGTATTAATCAACATTAACGAACAAAAGTAAACAGAGCATGGAAGTAATCAACGCCCTTGGAAGACGTAAATCAGCTGTAGCTCGCGTTTATGTATCGGCAGGCAAAGGCAACATCACCATCAACGGCCGTACCCTTGAGGACTACTTCAAGGAGGATTCGCTCCGTTATATCGTGATGCAGCCTCTGACTGTGACAGACACCCTGGCAGATTTCGACATCAAGGTCAACCTTGACGGTGGCGGAATCAAAGGTCAGGCCGAGGCTCTCCGTCTTGCCATATCCCGCGCACTCTGCGAGATCAACACGGAGGCTTACCGTCCCGTCCTTAAGTCCAACGGCTTCCTCACCCGCGATGCCCGCGAGGTAGAGAGAAAGAAACCTGGACAGCCCGGTGCACGTAGACGCTTCCAGTTCAGCAAACGTTAGTATTTACGTAGAACCATTATTGCACGGTACCGGTATAAAACAGAAAGATCCGACATTGTATGGCTGCTTCCTGTTTGCCGGACTGCGAGAAATTTAGGAGACCGGCCGCATGAGAAGGCCGCTACTTCAAAATTAACTAAAGAGACCTCTTTAATAAAGAGAACAAAACAAACAAAACAATGCCCAGAACAAATTTCCAAGATTTACTTGATGCAGGTGTTCACTTCGGTCACCTGAAGAGAAAATGGAATCCCAGGATGGCTCCGTATATTTTTATGGAGAAGAACGGAATCCATATCATAGACCTGCATAAGACTGTTGTCAAGATAGACGAAGCCGCGAATTTCATGAAGCAGCTCGCCCGTGCGGGACGCCGTATCCTTTTCGTGGCTACCAAGAAACAGGCAAAGGACATCGTGGCAGAGTATGCCCAGAGTGTCAATATGCCTTACGTTACAGAGAGATGGCCCGGCGGAATGCTTACCAATTTCCCCACCATCCGCAAGGCTGTCAAGAAGATGCACACCATCGACGAGATGATGACCAACGGTACTTTTGAGACACTTGCAAAGCGTGAGCGTCTTCAGATTACCCGCCAGAGAGCGAAACTTGAGAAGAACCTCGGTTCCATCGCTGACCTCAACCGTCTTCCCGCTGCCCTCTTCGTGGTAGACGTGCAGAAGGAGATGAATGCAGTAAAGGAGGCCAACCGTCTCAATATTCCGGTTGTCGCAGTTGTTGATACATGTTGCGATCCCACCCCTATTGATTATGTGATTCCCGGAAACGACGATGCCGCAAAGTCTGTGTCAGTGATCCTTGATGCACTCTGCTCGGCAGTCAAGGAAGGACTTGAGGAGAGGAGGCTTGAGAAGGACAAGGAGGATGAGGCCCGTGAGGCCGAGAATGCAGCTTCCGGCAAGAAGGTGCGTCCCCGCAAGGGAAATGCTGCCAAGGCTGAGGCCGCAGCTCCTGCTCCCGTTGTAGAGGAAGTTCCCGCACCGGCCGCAGAAGCCGGTCAAGTGGCGGAAAACTAATTCTAAAATCTCGAAAACCATGGAAATAAAAGCAATAGACGTTCAGAAACTCCGTAAGATGACCGGTGCCGGTATGATGGACTGCAAGAAGGCCCTTATCGAGGCAGACGGTGACTATGAGAGAGCCAAGGAGATCATCCGTGAGAAAGGCAAGCTCGTGGCTGCCAAGAGAGCTGATCGCGAGACTTCCGAGGGTGCCGTAGTGGCAAAGGTGGACGGCAGCAAGGGAATATTGCTCTGCCTCGGCTGCGAGACAGATTTCGTAGCCAAGAATGAGGAATTCAAGGCTCTTGCCAATGCCATCGCTGATGCGGCTATCAAGGCAATGCCTGCCGATATGGAGGCCCTCAAAGCCTGCACTATCGCTGACGGCCGTACAGTAGAGGCAGCCATCACCGAGCAGATCGGCAAGACAGGTGAGAAACATTCTCTCGTCGCATACGAGAAAATAGAGGCTCCCTACATTATCTCTTATATCCACACCATCAACGGCAAGCTTGGTGCCATCGTGGGCTTCAACAAGGAAGTTCCCCTCGATCTCGCAAAGGGCGTAGCCATGCAGGTGGCTTCCATGAATCCCGTCGCTGTCAACAAAGAGGCCGTGCCTCAGGGCGTGATAGACGAGGAGCTCAAGGTAGCTGTTGAGAAGACCAAGGAGGAGCTTGTGAAGAAAGCGGTGGATGCTGCTCTCACAAAGGCTGGTATCAACCCCGCCCACGTGGACAGCGAGGACCACATCCAGTCCAATACCGCCAAAGGCTGGCTTACTCCCGAGCAGGCAGATCAGGCCCGTGAGATCATCAGGACTGTCTCAGCCGAGAAGGCCGCCAATCTCCAGGAGGCAATGGTCAACAACATCGCCAACGGCCGTCTGAACAAGTTCTTCAAGGAGAACACCCTCGAGGAGCAGGAGTACCAGATGGGCGACGGCAAGACCTCAGTCAAGGCCGCTATCGCAGCCGTTGACAAGGATGCCAAGGTGACCGTCTTCAAGCGCATCTCCCTCGTGGACTAATTAGACATTTAAGAGTAGGAATAGAAAAGGCCGGAAGGACATTGTATCCTTCCGGCCTTTATGTTATTGAAAATGAGCCTGCGATGCTGCTGCCAGACACTATCTGGGCTGTGCCGCAGTATTCATTTTTTTAAAGTCCTGCTAATGGATCGCTGTTGATAAGTGAGATGAATCCGGTCCACTCTCCGTCCCATGTGTTGCCTTTGTCATCCAGGAAACTGAATGTCAGTGTGTAGGTTCCGTCATCATTGGCGGTGATGGTGAGGTCTCCCGATGTCGCCGGAGCAAGAAGGCTCGGTTGCTGCATTCCGTCGAATCCTCCCATATAGCCGGTTCCGTTCATAACTCCTCCATACTTCAGGAACCCCTGCCGATACTCGCCGATTGCCGGGTATGCCGGCTCTGGAGTACCATCGGCACCGGCCGTGTATGTCCCGGACGGGATACCTGCCTCGAATCCTAGATTCTCAGCGACGAGGTCTACCTGCATACCGTCGCCTTCTGTCACACCGAACGGCGGTTTGAGAGAGAGTTGCCAGTTTCCACCGCCGTTGGTATACCAGTCTCCGTAATAGTTTGCCGTGGCCTCTACGTTGGTGAGGTCAAGAGTGATGTCCCCCTCAAGTGACGAGAATGCCTCATCATGCATACCTACAGATAGCCTGCCGCCGTAGCTTCCGGTTATTTTCTGTCCGCTGTCCGTGGTGAAGTCCCAACTTATGTAATAAGAACCGAACAAGTCAGTTACGGTCATGGTTCCCGAAGTGATGAAACCGTAATAAGGGTAAGCGTCTTCTCCGTAGACTGTCATATAAGTGCCGCCGGCCAGGCCGTTGTAATCCATGAATCCCTGCTCCAGCGCGAAACTCTCGCCTACAACCGAAGATGAGATGTTGTATTTTCCTGACGCTATGGCTCCGCTTGCATCGTATGGAAGCCATGCTGAAACTGTCAGGACGTTTCCGGTCTGAGGAATATTGCCGTTGTCATCGACGGTGTTGTCTGAAAACTGCATCGTGACGAGCATTATCGTCTTGTCGCTCGCCGCTTTGTAGAGCTCGGCAGTTGCGGCTATGGCAGTGAAGTCCACGTCCTCCTCGATGTTGCCGTATGGCGGCAGGGAGTCATCCCTCCATGTTCCGGAATCTCCGGAGTATATGACATGATGGGTCTTCCCGTCAGTGTCCAGAAGCTCGGCTTCGATGAGATAGCCGCCGTTTCCGTCCTCGCTTACAGTCATGGTGCCTTCAGCGAATATCGCGTACATGGGGCCGGGCCGTCCGTCATCACCCGCGGTGAACGCTCCGGACAGTTCCGGGGTGAACGTGAATTCAGCCGTTGTTCCCGGCTCTCCAAGAGTGTAGGTGCCCACCGGAATCACAGGGGCTCCGGCATCTTCGGGAGCAGGACCGAAACAGTCGAATACATAGTATGTCCCGCCTGGCTGTCCGTATCCGTCATCTGTGTACGGCACGTCCGATATGGTGGTGTAGTAGCTGTATTCGCCGTTGACTCCGTACTTGGTCCCGTAGTAAGTGCCGGTAAGCACGCTGGCGTTCAGTTCGTAGTCGTATCCGGGCACTGCTGCATTCTGGCTGACGTTCACTGAGTCCCTGGTCTCTCCTCCTTCATGTCTGTATAAGACAGTGAGTACCGTATTGCGCTCTTCGCCTGTCTCATTGGGCAGGACGGTAAATGTCACGGTGTTCTCTGCGGTGCAGTCCAATTCTGCAATCCAGTCCGCTGTGCATAGGGCGGTTGTTTCTCCGTTTCCCGTTTTGTCAGTTATGGTGTAAGTTACTGAGCATTCCTGGCCGGAAGGGTCAGCCGTGATGTCCCCGGAAGTGATTTCAAGTTTGGGCGCGTCAGGTTCCGGTTGAGGTTTTTCATCCTTATTGCATCCGGCAGTAAGGAGTGCTCCGCACAGCAATACGGTGATTGCGGCATTCATTGATTTCATCTTGTTCATGTTGGTATAAGTTTAAATGTTATAAATCGTAACGGTGTTTCATCGGTACAATATTATATCATAAACCATGAAAAAGAAAGTTTTACTTTTTACAATCCGCCAAATTGGCGTTTTGTAAAACAGTATCGCGGTATCTGGACGGCGGCATCCCTTTGGCCGCTTCGAAGAGTCTGTAGAAGGTGGTCAGGTTGTTGTATCCGAGACTGGCTGCGACGGCCTTGATCGGCGTGTCGTTTCCGGGGTCGGACAGTATCATCACGGCCTCGTTTATGCGGAAGGAGTTTACGTAGTAGTTGAACGACATGCCGGTGAATGATTTTATGACGGCGCACAGGTAGGTCCTGTTGGTCGAGAGCATCTGTGCCACCTTGTCTCTTGACAGGTCGCCCTGGCGGTACAGCTTCTGTCCGCGCATCAGCGACTCCAGTCTGTCGAACATTTCTTTCATCCGGTCTTCCGGCATGGATACCGCGGCGGATCTTGCCGGTCCGGCATCCTGTTTCTCGAGTATGGCCTGATGCTGTTTGAGCAGCTGGTGGTAGTTTTTCTTCTTATTGTGATAGAGCACGTACAGTCCGGCCAGTACGCATATCGCAAGAGCACAAGCCATGACAGCGGTGTTGTATCTGTTGCGCCATCCCAGCAGCTCCACTTCATGCCTTTTTTTCTCATATTCCATCCGGACGGCATTGATCTCCCTCTCGGTTTCTAGACTCAGGAGCCTGTTGCCCTCCTCATTGTATTTTTTATAATAGTCCAGGGCTGTTCCGTATTCGGACATTTTCTCATATATCTCGGACAGTATCAGAAACATCTGAGGTCTCATCATCGGACTTCTCAGGGTGTCGGTAGTTCTTAGTCCGCGCAGAAGCACGTCTATGGCCTTGTCGTATTGTCCGTTTTCCTTCAGGTACTGCGAGTAGCCTATGAAGAGGCCGGAGACGGAGAAAAGGCCTGGCCCCTGCATTTCCCGGAATGCCTTCTCATAGTAGATTACCGCGCTGTCATTGCCGCCGTTGTTCCGGAGGATGTCGGCATATAGGGACCATGTCTCACGTGCGAGGTCGTATTTCTCCACATAAGGCAGGGCTTTCCTTGCGTATGAGATGGCTTCTGGGGCATCGTGCAGCATCCAGTACATGTAGGCCGTTATGAGTGCTCCGAGGAAGATATTGTAGTCGTATTTCCTGTCAAGTCCCATACGGTAGATATCGAGTGCATAGCGCAGGCCTGTGGAATCGTTGATGGCGTAATAGAGCATCGCCAGGTTTGTCTCGAGCAGCATCAGCCTGGAAGTGTCCTGTATCTCACGTGCATATTGCACGCCTTCGGTCAAGTAGCCTATGCCTTTGGAGTAGTTTCCTTCTCCGAATGCGGCGTTACCTCCCATTGCATTGTACAATGTGGCGACGGCCCACCAGTCCTTTTCCGCCAGAGCCTCCGGAAGGGTTTTCTCGAAGTAGAAGTACATCGAGTCGACGACGTTGGTGGTCATGAAGCACTGAGCCTTGTATATTTCGGCGTAAAGGACGTAGAGGCTGTTCTCTGTCCCGCTGCCCAGGTCTTTAAGTCTGTTCGATATGCTCAATGCCCCGTCGTAGTCCTGTACGGCGAAACAGTCCTGTATCTTATTGACGTAGTATGCCAGAGTGTCGTCGTGGCTGCCGGCGTAACCGTGTATGTCCGCGTGTCGGCAGCCGGAGAGCAGCGGCAGCAGCATCAGCAGGGTCAGCGGTGTCAGGAATATGTTAATTCGTATATGCATGAGTATGGCCAGTGTTATGGGATTTCAAGCAAATATACTCACATGCCTGCCGCAGAGCAAATTTATCTGCGCTGACCTTGGATCTTATGTTTCTGTTGCTTGATTATCTGAGCTTTATGGGAGCGAGCATCAGGATGTTGTTGTTCTCGGGGGTGAGGCCGTCGAGGATTTCCTGAATACGGGCCTTGTTATCCTTAGAGAGATTGCCTTCTTTCAGGGCGTTCTTCGCAACTTCGGTAAAGGTCTCCGGGTCAAGGACAGTGTACCAGTAGCCGCCGGTGAAGGATACGTAGTCGGTCTCTCTGGCCAGGTAGTCGTTGTAGAATGTGGTTTTTATGCTTTCTCCTGTCCGGCGGTCGGTGACGACGTATTCGGGTTTGCCGGTGCTGAATCCCCATTCAGTCTGTACGGGGTAGCTTACACTGGTGATGAAGTGTCCGGGCAGCATTATATAGGAGTGGATGGGGGCATCCTCGTTGACGTTGAGGCTGTAGTCCTCGGATTCCACCTCTTTGGTATGAAAGTCAATGGTGTAGACCGGATTGACGGCACCCTCATTGATTACGTACAGTGAGTCCTGTCCGCCGCCCCAGGTTATCAGCGACAGGTCGAAAGCTCCTTCCACGTTGCCTCTGCTTTCTATCTCATTGCTGAACTCGGGTGTCATGGTCAGGTGGCCTGCCGGTATTTCCCAGAGTATATTGCCCTGCATATCCTGCTGCCATGCTATCATCGGCACTATATCCCTGAATGGCAGTGCGGCGACTGTTACCGTACCGGCCTTGGAGTCCACCTGGAACTGTCCTTTGGGTACTCCGTATTTCAGGGGTACCTCTTTCTTGAACTTGCCGGTGCTTATGTCGTAACCGAGCAGTGTCTTGGTCTGCCAGGGAAGAAGCCAGATCGTGCCGTCCTCCTCGTCTATCCTTGGAGAACCGTAGGTATTGAGGTACTCGCCGGGGCCGCGGCCGATGGTGCCTACATCACAGAGGAATTTGCCCGTGGCCCTGTCGTAAAGTTTGGCCGGGCCGCGCATGGATGCTCCGATGCAGATGTAGTGGTCGCTTATTGCGTAGTTGTAACCTGTGGCGAAGGCTTCGGCCCTGCTGTCAAGGGCTATGAATTCCGGTTCACCGGCCAGTTCTGAGATGTTCATGGCCGGAACATCGGTAACCCGGTTGAAGTTCACACTGATAAGTCCTTCCGTTTTTTTCTGTCCGCAGGCGGTGGCAAGGGCAATGACCGTCCCTGTGGCTATTACTCTGAATAGGTGCGCTTTTGTTCTCATAATACAACTGTTAGTGGTTTGTGTCTACAAATATAGTGAAATAAACCAATTTAACTAAAATTTTAGTTGCATTCCCGTAAGATTTCGAATATTGGAGAGTGTACCGCAAGTGCGGAAAATCGGTACATTCTCCGCATGCGTAGCCTGGCCATGTGCATGCCGGCTGTAAGCTGACCACATATCCGGATGCCCGATTGCAGCTTCTGAAACCG
>UQUN01000039.1 GCA_900544175.1 uncultured Alistipes sp. | reverse complement strand
CGCTTGAAATCAACAGGCCGTTCCCCATTGTGTCCGTAATTTTACAGTAACAGTATGCATACCATACCTCACTGAAAATCTACTGACGCAAGGAATTGTTGAAACAGTATGTACTAATCCCAGAAAGGGATGGATGGTAAAGTCAGAACGGATTGATTACAAGTAGTTTGAATATGATGCCAATACGAGAGGAACTTGGCAATGGTCTCGACTTTTCGATATGCAGTGTGTTTATGTCAAGCGACTCTTGTTCCATTTGTAGAATTAGCGTTTTGTTTTTGGCATTGTCCGTTGGGTTAACGGAAATACAGTCTTACTGACTGCTTACGAAATGTCCCGTTACTTTGCAAACAAGTTTCTCAAAGAGTTGGAACGGAACTATGATGTTATAGTCATGAAATAATCCACTCTCCCAAGGAACAGGGAACATTCTTGGGCATACATCAATACAGCAAATTGAGGCGGCATTTCCAGACTATCAATATCGCATCGAACCAGTTGATATCTCAAATATAATCAGTCATGGAGGGGAACTTAATTGTATTTCATGGAAGATAAAGCACGGTGATCCAAAAACATTCCGCCAAAAACGGCATAAATTCTCTAAGACATCAAAAGATTTTCTATCTTTGTCCGTATGTGCCGGATTTCCAGCGACAAGAGATCTGGGTGCGAAGCGAAAGTGTTATTACATAGAAACTTATGCCAGGAAGCAATTTCATAGACTACGTGAAGATATTCTGCGCGTCGGGTAACGGGGGAAACGGCTCTACTCATCTGCGCAGGGAAAAATATATACCAAAGGGTGGTCCGGACGGTGGTGACGGAGGTCGCGGAGGACATATTATACTTCGCGGTGATCCGCAGTACTGGACACTGATTCACCTGAAGTACCGCAAGCATATCAAGGCTGAGCACGGCGGGGCCGGAAGCGGTGGCCTCAGGCACGGAGCAAACGGTAAGGATATCGTCCTTGACGTGCCGTTAGGTACAGTGGCCAGGGATGCTGAGACCGGGGAGCAGTTGTGCGAGATACTTGAGGCCGGACAGCAGGAGATACTGGTACGCGGAGGTCGCGGAGGCAAGGGCAATGACTTCTTCAAGTCAGCGACCATGCAGACCCCGCGCTTCGCCCAGGAAGGCGAGCCTGGCAGGGAAGGATGGTTTATCCTGGAACTTAAACTGCTGGCCGATGTCGGTCTGGTGGGCTTTCCCAATGCAGGTAAGTCCACGCTGCTGTCGGCGGTCTCGGCGGCAAGACCCAAAATAGCTGATTATCCCTTTACAACTCTTGAGCCCAATCTCGGTATCGTCTCTTGCAGGGACGACCACTCGTTCGTGATGGCCGACATTCCGGGCATCATTGAGGGAGCCCACGAGGGTAAAGGATTGGGACTTAGGTTTCTAAAGCATATTGAGCGCAACTCCATGCTGCTGTTCGTCATACCGGCCGACACCGGGGATATTCGGGCCGAGTACAGTACTCTGCTGGGTGAACTGGAACAGTTCAATCCTGAGCTGCTGGACAAGGACCGTGTCTTAGGCATCTCAAAGGCCGATATTCTGGACGATGAATTGCGTGACGGCCTGCGTAAGGAACTGCCTGAGGGTGTGCCTTCGATATTTTTCTCATCCGTGAGCGGAGAGAATATACCTCAGCTCAAGGACATGCTGTGGAGCACTTTAAACCGCACCGTGCTATGATGGACTGGCTTATAGGATTGGACCACGAAATAATTCTTGCTCTGAATTCCATGCATACGCCCTTCTGGGATGCGGTGATGCTTTTTCTTTCATCCAGCAAGGCATGGATACCATTGTACGTCCTTATTGCAGTCCTGATGTTCGTTCCCAGGTGGTACGGCAGACGATCTGTCGCTTTCCGGTATGGGACGAAGGTGCCTCTGCTGGTGCTCGGGCTGACAGGTGTCCTTGCTGCCGCACTGTGTTTCGGCATTACTGACCAGTTGACCAATATTGTCAAGAATCTTGTAGAAAGGCCGAGACCCGGCCATGATCCGCTGTTGGAAGGAATGCTGCATCTGCCGCAGGGGACCGGCGGCCAATACGGATTCTTTTCCGCCCATGCATCCAATACATTCGGGCTGGCTGTGCTTACTGCCTTGATTTTCAGACGCTGTCCTTATACATGGATAATGTTGCTGTGGGCTGCGGCAGTTTCGTTCAGCCGTATCTATCTTGCCAGGCATTTTGTGACTGACGTACTTTGCGGTGCTTTGTTTGGTGTATTGGCCGCATTCATAGTCTACTGGGGCTATCGGTATATACTTGGACTGATATCTGTAAAATATGACCGAAATGCTGTGCTTTACTGACATAACGACCGATCCGTATTACAATCTCGCTGCAGAGGAGTTCCTGTTCACCGGTCTGCAGGAGCCTGTTTTCAGGCTGTGGCGCAACTCTCCTTCCGTCATAGTGGGAAGGTACCAGAATGCTGCGGCGGAGATCAACGCCGGGTATGTGGAGAGTCATGGCATACCGGTGGTACGCCGTCTTACCGGTGGTGGAGCTGTATTTCACGATTTGGGCAATGTCAATTATACATTCATCGACAAGAAAGTGCCCGGAGAGGATACTTCGGCGATGTTCCGTCGTTTTACAGCACCTGTTCTGGAGGCTTTGAGGGAAATAGGAGTGGATGCCTCGCTTCAGGGTCGTAACGACTTGGTGATAGACGGCCGTAAGTTCTCGGGCAATGCTGTGTGCGTTCAGGGAGACAGAGTGCTGCAGCACGGGACTCTTCTTTTCGCATCGTCGGTCACCGACCTGTCGGCGGCTTTGAACACCCGTCCTGAAAAGTTCACTGGAAAGGGCGTGCAGTCCAACAGGGCGAGAGTGACCAATATATCGGAGCACCTGCCTGCCGGCTGCAGCATGAGTGTGGAGGATTTTATTCTGTACCTGCGGGATTTCGTAATTTTGCGTACCGGATGTGTATGCCGTGATTATACAGAGGACGAGAAGGTATCCATCAATGCCCTGAGGAAAGGGAAATATGCTTTATGGGACTGGAACTACGGACATTCTCCCCGTTATGGAATGAATCAGACACGCCGTTTCCCCTGGGGGTTCGTGGAAGTTTCCCTTGATGTACGTGGAGGAGTCATCCGTACATGTTCTATCCGTGGGGATTACTTTTTCATCCGTCCTACGGAAGAAGTGGAGCAGGCCATTGCCGGACTGCCCCACTCGTACGATGCTGTGAAGGCCATTCTTTCTACCATGCCGCTATCGGAGTATTTCGGACCTGTGACTGCGGAGGAACTGGCCGGATTATTCGTCTAATATACTTGCGATATTTCTGAACACGGATTCGATGGTGTCATTGCCATCGACTTCACGGTAATTTCCCTTGCCTTTGTAGTAGTTGACAAGGGGCTCGGTCTTCTCGTGATAGTTGGAGATGCGGTTGGCGATTATATTGCGGTCAGTGTCGTCCTTGCGCCCTTCTATCCGGGCCCGGTGCAGTATGCGCTCGAACACCATCTCGTCAGGCAGGGTGATGGAAAGGACCGCATCCACTTTCCCGTTGAATTCCTTCAGCATTGAGTCCAGAACCTCGGCCTGGGCAATGGTGCGCGGAAATCCGTCGAACAGGAATCCTTTGACATCCTGATTGCCGGTGATCTTGTTACGTATCATGTTCTCTACTACCTCGTCAGGAACCAGGTCGCCTCTGTTGATAAGCTCGGCGGCTTTTCTGCCCAGTTCGCTGCCTGCTGCGATCTCGTGCCGCAGGAGGTCTCCTGTGGAGATGTGTAGGTAATTGTATCTGTCCGCTATATGTTTGGCTTGAGTGCCTTTGCCGGCTCCGGGAGGGCCGAGTAGTATGTAATATCTCATGATGATATATGTGTGTTGGTTAGTTCAGTCGGTGTCACTCTAAAATGTAAATGTCAGGATACTGTCTTCCAAGCTGATCATAGTCAAGGCCGAATCCGACTATGAACTCATTACCTGTCTCCATGGCATGGTAGTCGATATGGATGTTTCCTTTGTATGCGGCCGGTTTCAGGAACAGTGTGCATACCTTTATGTCGGACACCCCTGCCTCCAGCAGCATGGCGTGGAGTTCGGTGATTGTCTTGCCTGAATCCACAATGTCCTCGACGATGATCACTCTGCGGCCTTTCAGGCTTTCTGACAGTCCGAGCAGTTGTCTTATGTTTCCTGTGGACGTGGTTCCGCTATATGATGCCAGCTTGACAAATGACAGCTCGCATGGTATCTCAAGATATTTCATCAGGGATGCGGTGAACATGAAAGACCCGTTGAGTACGCTAAGAAAAACCGGTATGCTGTCAGAGTTGCGGTAGTCCCTGTTGATCTGGCCGGCTACGGCGCGGATGGCTTCTTCAATCCTGCTGTTCGGGATAAACAGCTTGAAATGCTTGTCGTGAAGTTTTATTCTGTCCATGATGCAAAAGTAACCTAAAAAAATGTAGAAATTAAGTTTTTTTGGATTAAATTTGCCGTAGACTTAATTATTCAGAATATGATGAGACCGCTTGTATCTATTATCATGGGAAGTACTTCCGATATGCCGGTCATGAGACAGGCTGCGGAGTTCCTCGATTCAATGGAAATACCTTTTGAAATCAATGCCTTGTCGGCCCACAGGGTTCCCGTACAGGTGATGCAGTTCGCCACCGGGGCCAAGGAGAGGGGCATAAAAGTCATCATAGCCGGGGCCGGAGGTGCGGCTCATCTGCCAGGTGTGATCGCGGCGTACACTCCTGTTCCCGTAATCGGGGTGCCTATAAAGTCATCCAATTCCATTGACGGATGGGACTCGATACTGTCCATTCTTCAGATGCCTTCCGGTATACCTGTGGCCACTGTCGCCCTGGACGGAGCAAAGAATGCGGCAATACTGGCTGCCCAGATACTTGCTGTCGGGGATCAGGATGTCATGGAGAAAGTCGAGAAATTCAAAAAAGACCTGGCCTCCAAGATAGATAAGGCCAATAAGGAACTCAAGGAAATAAAATACAAGTTCAAGGTAGACTGAAAAGGATATTGGAACAAATTATAAGTCTGTTATGTGGGGTAGATATGTGGGGAAGACAGCGGCATGCGGGGCCGTCCTTCTCGGGACGGCTCTTTTTTTTGACGTGTGCCTGACGGCTCAAGAACTGCCTGATGCTGTGGTGAGAATGATAGAGAGGCAGTGTGAGGACGGGGGAGGTGATCCAGAAGCCCTGACATTGTATTTTTTGGATCTTATGGACAGGCCCATGGATATTTCAAGTGCCGGCAGGGATGAGCTGGAGGCATTTCCTTTGATGACACCGTTTATGGTCGAGAGCCTGCTGGAATACCGGGAGGAGTTCGGACCTCCTGCGTCAGTGGCTGAGCTTTCACTGGTGGACGGCTTCGATGCCGTCCGTGTCAAGGAAATGCTGCCGTTCATTGTCCTCGGGCATCAGAAAGGCCGGAATACCGGCGACAGGATGAGGTTGTCTGGCAGATGGATGGTGAGAAGTCGCTGGAAGGCAGTACGTGGAACGCAGGAGGACGGGGATACGGACGGCTGGCCCATACCTCTGCTTACAAAAATGAAGGCTGACCTGGGAGGCCGCTACAGTGTGGGGCTTGTCCTGGAAACCGATGTCGGAGAGATTATGTTCCCGGACTTCTATTCAATGTACTTGAGTGCAGAGGATATAAGTCTTTCTGCGGATGGTCGTTTCAACCTTGTCAGTGCTGTTGTCGGGGACTATTCCCTTCGTTTCGGTCAGGGGCTGGTGCTGTGGAACTCATTTTCCATGTCCGGCCTTTCGTCACCGGCATCGGTTCTCAGGAAAGAGGCGGCGGTGCGGCCGTACTGGTCCGTGGACGAAAACAGGTACTTTCATGGAGCAGGTGTCACTATGGAGGTGCCTGGCAATGTGGAGCTTTCCCTTTTTTATTCGGACAACGGTCATGATGCCAGGATAGAGGATGGGTATTTCGTGACCATGCCGGATGACGGGATACATGACAGCGAGGCAGATGTCAAGGCCAGGAATGCACTCAGGGAGTATGTGACAGGAGGCAATGTGTCATGGCGGTGCGGCTGGGCAAAGGTCGGGGTGACTGTAGCAGCATACCGGTACAGCTGCAGGGACGGACGGCGCAAATCGTATTATAATTCACATTTGAGATATGACGGTTGGTGGGGCAATGCGTCCGTGGATTTTATGTTTTCTCTCAATGGCTACAGGATATTCGGGGAGACGGCTCTTGACAGGGACATCCATCCGGCCGTCATAGCCGGGGCGGTCCTGCCGCTCCGGTCCGATATGGAAATGTCGGTACTGTACAGATACTATTCCAAGGACTATATAGCCACTCATGCCGGAGCATATTGCCGCAGCAACTGCAACAATGAGCACGGACTGTCCACTGCATTGCGGTGGACACCTGTGGCTGATCTGGCAGTCTCCGGCAGTTTGGAGTACACTCGCTATCCCTTTTCCCGTTTTGGAGTCCGGGAACCGTCAGGCTCGTTGAAAGGTGCTCTTGACTGTGAGTGGACGCTTTCTGATATACATACACTGTACCTGAAACTGAGCGGTACGTACGATAACGGGAGAGACACCCGTCTGTTCAGGTTGAGGACTCAGTACAGTTGCCGGTTCATGAACGGACTGCAGTTTGTCACCAGGGCAGAGATGAGCCATGACAGGAAGACCGGTTTCCTGTTTTATCAGGAAGCCGGCTACAGTCTGCCGTCTGATAAACTGAAATGTGTTGTCAGGGCCACATTCTTTTATGCACCGGACTGGGCTACAAGGATATACTGTTACGAAAGGGATGTACCCGGCGCCTTTTCGGTTCCTGCGTTCTATGGAAAAGGTGCCGGACTGTACGCCATGGTGACATACAAGCCTGTCAGGTGGATCAGCCTGAGCCTGAAATGCTCGGCCTCAAAGTATTCGGATCGGGATGATGACAGTCTCGGACTCAGGTTCCAGCTTACTGTGCCTTTTTGATTTTCAGTTTCTTGCCTGGGTATATCTTGCTGTTTTTGGAAAGTCCGTTGAGTTTCATGAGGTCGTTCATGCTTACGCCGTCGAATTTCCTGGCGATATCCCACAGATTGTCACCGGAGCGGACGGTGTACATCACATATCCGTTGGATACCTTGGTTGAAGGTGCGCTGTTGCCGGACGATGACGATGCCGAAGGACCTTTTCCGTTGGTGTAGATGGCAAGCCTCTGTCCTTCCCGAATGTTGGTTCCTATACCGTTCCACCTCTGGATGTTACGGACTGATACTCCGTATTTCAACGCAATGTGGCTCAAAGTCTCTCCTCGTTTGACCTTGTGGATTATCTTGCTCGGAGTGGCGGACTGCTGTATTGTCTTGAGAGCCGCCGGGCTGAAGTATACCGAGTCCTTGTAGCTGTATATTTCAGCCTCATGCTCTATAAAGGCGTTGGTGTAAGTGTATGGAAGCTGCAGTGTGTACTCTTTCTCTGTACCGGGGATGATGTCGTGTAGATACTGTGGATTGTGTGTCCTGAGCTCCTTGATGCTAATACCTGTAAAATGCGCTATCTGCTCGAAGTGAAGCATCTTGTTTACCTTTATTGTGTCTGTGTGCGGAGGCAGGCTGATGACCTGCGGTGTCAGATTATGCTCCTTGTAGTATCTCATGGTGTAAAGGGCGGCGAAAAAAGAAGGCACGTATCCTCTGGTCTCACGGGGCAGGTACGGGTATATCTCCCAGAAATCCTTGGATCCCCCAGATCTGCGGATGGCCTTGTTCACGTTGCCTGCACCGCAGTTGTATGATGCTATGGCAAGAGTCCAGTCCCCGAATATTAGATAGGAGTCCCTCAGATATTTTGCCGCAGCATGGGCTGAGGCTATCGGATCGAATCTTTCGTCCACGAAGGAGTTGATGTTGAGTCCGTACCGTTTGGCGGTAGAATACATGAACTGCCACATGCCTTTGGCCCTGGCTCTTGATACGGCCTTGGTGTCCAAGGCGGATTCGATGACAGCCATTGCGGTGAGCTCGAGGGGCATGTCGTATTGGTCGAATATCTCCTCGAAAATCGGAATATAGTATGTGGCAAGTCCGAGTATGCGCTCCATCTTGTCAGGCATTTTCTGAGTATAATAGATGATGTGGTTACGGATGATGCGGTTGTATGGAACTGATATGTATGGATTCAGTTTCTGGAGTCTCCGGAGGTATACTGAGTCCGGTATGTCGGATGTCATGTTGATGGTATCTATGTCGGATGGCTCCACATCGATCAGGTCAATGTCTCTTTTCTGATACCACAGGCTGAGCAGGGAGTCTCTTGACACAGGCAGAGTGTCTGCTGCAAACTGGACGGACCAGGCGCTTCCAATTACTTCCGTGCCGAGGGTGTCTCCGGAACCCAGTTCCATGGAAACGGCAAGCTCGCTGTATGCCTCATAGAGGCTGTCCAGCTCGATGTTCAGTATCTCGTTTGCCTTGGTAAGCGAGTCTATCTCTTTCAGAAGTGTTTTCCTGTCAGGATAGAGTGACAGGGAGAATTTCTTTTTCTCTCGGTCTTTTACCGGTTTGTTGTTGTCGGCGGCATATATGCAAGGTATGCAGAAGATTGCGGCCATAAGTATTGTAACAGCTCTTTTCATCATTCGGATCAGAATTTGAAGCTCATTCCCACACCGACAGCATTGCCTACCGGCATGATGGATGTGTAGTTGGACGTGAAGTCGTAATTGAGCGGTTCTATTATCACTGGTTGTATGTCCACGCTGAGACTCTGGTTTATGTCGAACTCATTCATGGTGGCGAATACGTCTGCGTCTATGATCTGCAGGATATATATCAATATTGTGGCTACGATTGAGTAGTCTCTGAAACGCCTGTAGTAGTCTCTGTAGTACTGAAGATTGTCCACGGACATCGAGCCCGTATAGTTGCCGTTGGGGTTGGTGGCCATATTGTAGTCATGCTGGAAACGTCTGTACTGTAAGTTGTTGTAGTACCAGCAGTAGCCTGCTACAGCAAGACCGCCGTAATATATCGGCAGTTTCCAGTATTCTTTGTTGTATATCTGTCCGAGTCCAGGCAGCAGGGCGGAATATATGGTGGCCCTGCCAGGCAGGTGGCTTCTGTATGAGTCGTAGCTGGCAGCCCCGTCAAGCATCTGGCCCCAGTAAAACAGTGCGGCACCTACGAAGAAAAGGTTTCTTGCCAGTTTGTCTGACTCGCTTCCTGTCTTCTTGAACTGGGAGTTGTAGTAGATGCCTCCTCCCAGCATGCCTCCCATGCCTGCATATACTATAGGCAGCTTCCAGTAGTCACCGTTGTATATCTGAGCCGTTCCGGGCAGTATGACTGAACCTCCGAATGCCCAGCCTATGGCCATGCTGTCTCTGTGGGCAAGGGAGTTGAAATAACGTTTCAATGTATAGCTCTCCTCTCTGGAGGATGAGTCGCTGGAAGATTGCATCCCGCCGCCGGATCCGTTGTTGACAAACTGGGCCGAGAGCTGAAGTGGAACTGCTGAGAGCAGCAATATTATGATTAATAGTACAGTTTTCCGCACGTCAGTAGGGTGTTTTCAGTTAATCCTCTCTATTGCTCTCAAAAACGATTCCACTTCCGAGTCGGAGGAGAACTGAATGGTTATACTGCCTTTGCCCTGATCTGATCTTTTAAGGCTTATGTTGTTGTTGAAGTACCTTCCCACTATCTCAAGAACCTTGTAGTATGAATCAGGCAGTTCCTGACGTGTCTGGTCCGGAGACTCCGGTTCCTCTTCTGAGGCTTTCCTGAGCATGTTCTGGGCTTTTGTCTCAGCTTGCCTGACAGACAGGCTCTTCCTGACTATTTCATCGCACAGGCTGATCTGTGCCTGAGGGTCTGTAAGTGACAGGATGGCTTTTGCATGGCCCATTGATATTTTCTTGTCTCTTATGCATACCTGTATTTCGGCAGGCAGTCTGAGAAGTCTCAGGTAGTTTGCGACCGTGGCTCGTTTCTTGCCCACTTTGTCGGCCATGGATTCCTGTGTAAGGCCGCATTCGTCCATGAGTCTCTGAAAACTGAGCGCGACTTCAATGGCATCCAGATCCTCCCTTTGGATATTCTCCACTATGGCCATCTCCAGCATCCCATGGTCGTCGGTCTCCTTTATATATGCGGGTATTGTCTCAAGTCCGGCCTTCCTGGCAGCCCTGAAGCGGCGTTCGCCACTGATGATCTGATATCTCATGCCTATCCTGCGAACTGTTATAGGCTGTATGATGCCGAGCTGTTTTATGGAACCGGCCAGCTCATCGAGGGATGTCTCGTCAAAGTTGCTTCTTGGCTGATACGGGTTTACCGTGATTTTGTCAACAGGTATCTCGCAGATGGATGCAAGCCCTCTTGCAGTGTTGCTGTCCTGGGGTGTGACTGATTTAGCGATGCTGTTGTCCGCTCCGGCAATAAGCGCCCCGAGCCCTTTCCCTAAAGCGTCTCTTTTGTTGGCCATCTTCGTCAGGTTATGCGTTCTTGGAAATTATTTCTTTCGCGAGGTTGAGGTAGTTGTTGGTACCGGCCGACATCGCGTCATAAAGTATCGCGGGCTTGCCGTGCGAAGGGGCCTCGCTCAGTCTTACGTTCCGTTGTATGATGGTGTTGAATACCATGTCTCCGAAATGGTGGCGGACATCCTCCAGCACCTGGTTGGCCAGTCTGAGCCGGCTATCGTACATTGTCAGAAGGAATCCTTCTATTCTCAGGTCTGGATTGAGTCCTGCCTGAATGAGCTTTATTGTGTTGAGGAGCTTGCCGAGTCCTTCCAGGGCGAAGAATTCTGTCTGGACAGGTATTATCACCGAGTCGGCAGCCGTAAGGTCGTTTATGGTTATCAGTCCAAGGGACGGAGAGCAGTCTATGATGATATACTCGAATTCACCGGCTATCTCCTTGACCGCGTTTTTCAGCAGCATCTCCTTGTCTATGCCCTTGATCGCGCTATCCGGCTCTCTTTCCTTGTCCGCGAGACGGACAAGTTCAATCTCGGCACCGACAAGGTCGATGTTGGACGGAACCAGCTTGAGGTCCTTGATCTCAGTGTCGAGTATGACATCGCGTATGTCCTGTCTGCATATGAGCACTTCATACAGTGTCTTCCCCTTGTTTGATTCAGGGTCGAAGTTCAGGCCGGATGTCGCATTGGCCTGCGGATCAGCATCGATGAGCAGTGTTTTCTTTTCCAGAACCGCTAAGGAGGCAGCTAAATTGATGGCGGTGGTTGTCTTTCCTACTCCTCCTTTCTGGTTCGCTATAGCAATAATTTTCCCCATATTGTTATCTTAACCTAACCCGCAAATTTAAAAAATCTTTTCATCATGTCTATAATTAATGTCAGTTTTATATTAGTTTTGCGGAAATTTTATCAACAGATGAACGGCAGTACGTGGATTGCAGTGGTGAACCCCAATGCGGGAGGAGGAAAGGTCGCGTCAGAGTGGCCTTTGTTGTCTAATATGCTTAAGGAAATGGGACTCCCGTTCGAGGAAGTGTTCACGACTCATCGGTACCATGCTGTTGAACTGGTCATCTATGCGCTTAAGCGCGGATTCCGCAATATCATCTCGGTAGGAGGTGACGGGACTCTTCATGAAGTGGTCAACGGTCTTTTTCACCAACAGGAAGTGCCTTTGGAAGATGTGACTCTGGCGGTGTTGCCGGCCGGCTCGGCCAACGACTGGTCCAGGATGTACTGTATTCCGAATGACTGTAGAAAGGCAGTTGAGACAATTATGGAGGGCAGGACAGTCTGTCAGGATATAGGCCGGGTGGAATATATGCAGGCAGGAGTCAAGAATGTCCGCTATATGGTCAATGTGGCCGGAGTGGGGCTGGACGCGAATATATGTCATTACTGCAATGTTGCTAAAAACAAGGGCAGGGGTGGAGACCTGGCATATGTGAAGGCTGCGTTCAAGGCACTGGCCGGCCGTCGTTCCAATCATGCGAAAGTGGTGGTTGACGGCAAAAGTTTCTTTTCCGGACGTGTGTTTTCAGTAGGCATGGGGGTGGGAAAGTACAGCGGTGGCGGTATGATGCAGGTGCCGGATGCTGTCGCTGATGACGGGAAGATCAATTTAATGGTGGCCCGAAAGGTATCCAAGCTCAAGTTCCTATTTCTTTTCAAGCAGCTTTTTAAAGGTACGATCTACAATATCAAAGAAGTGTCTCACAAGACTTTCAGCCGGGCAGCGGTAATAACCAGAATGCCGGACCGGGTGGAGATAGACGGAGAGGTGGTCGGTACTACTCCGCTTACCGTAGAGGTACTGCCCCGTGCCCTCAGAGTTGTGGTCGGTAGGGATTTCGAGCCATATATGCCTGTGTGACAACCATCCCTGCTGTCTATGTGCTTACAGGATCCACATCTACAGTGACGTTGGATGACGGGATGTCACGGAGACATGCATATAGTTTCTGTTTTGGGCCGGACCAGTTTCTGGAGCGCCCGGTCTTTATGATAAGTTGCATTCTGTGTTCTCCAGCATATGTCTCCATGGGGTGCGGTGCAGGGCCGCAGATGTCATCGAATCCGGCATCACAGGCTTTTTTGCGTACTTCATCCGCAAGTCTTGCAGCCTTTTCTTTGTCAGTATCCTTTACGGTTATCTTTATTATCCGTGAGAATGGCGGATACCCGAACTCCATTCTCTCGTCGATCAGTATATTGCCGTCGGCGGCACCTGGATGCAGAAGCATTTCGAACACAGGATGATCTGCCCGGTTGGTCTGCACTATCATTTCTCCAGGAACATTCCTTCTGCCTGCACGTCCCATAAGTTGTGTCAGAAGCTGCAACGCTCTTTCGTCAGCTCTGAAGTCGAATACCTGTGTCATGGCCTCTGCCTTTAGAACAGCTGTGAGAGTGAGCTGGCTGAAGTCAAAACCTTTCGATATCATCTGTGTTCCGACCATGATGTCGATTTCCCCAGCGGCGAATTGTCTCAGTAGTCTGCTCTCTTCTTTCATGTCCTGTGCAGTATCCGCATCAAACCGCTCTGTCCTCGCTTCAGGAAATATTTCCTTTAATGCCTCCTCAATGCGTTCGGTGCCGTCTCCGAGCAGCTTCAAAGAACCATTGCCGCATTCCGGGCATATGTGTGGTGCTGGAATGGAGCAGCCGCAGTAATGGCAGCTGAGACTGTCGTTGAACTTGTGGTAGCTCATAGGAATGTTGCATCTCGGGCATTTGGGAACAGCTCCGCATTCGGAGCACTGCAGGGCGGATGCGTAGGCTCTTCTGGACCGGAATATCAGGACCTGCTCCTTCTTGGCCAGTCTTTCCTCAATGGCTTTCAGAAGTATCAGAGAGAACGGCCCTTTGACCGCATTCTTGCGTTTCTCTTTGACCATATCTATAATTCTCACAAGGCAGTCTTTACTTTCATAATAGCGGTGACTGAGTACGGCGAGTCCTAATTTCCCGGAACGGACGTTGTAGATGCTTTCGAATGAGGGTGTCGCGGAACCCAGCAGTACCGGGCATTTCATCACCATTCCCAACATGAGGGCGGTGTCCCTTCCGTGATACCTTGGAGCCTGGTCGCTCTGCTTGTACGAACTGTCATGCTCCTCGTCCACAATTACCAGACCTAACTGCCGGAAGGGCAGGAACAATGCGGAACGCAATCCTAAAAGGACGAATGGCTTGCTGCTGTCTGCTACTTTGCGGTACACCTCTCTTTTACGGGTGGGTGTCTGTCCCGAGTGATAGACCATCAGGCGGTCTCCGAAGTGCTTTTCCATACGACTCTGTATCTGCCGGCTTATCGCAATCTCCGGTACGAGATACAGTACGTTGAGACCTTTTTCCATACATTCGGCAGCCAGTGTGATGTAGATTTCGGTTTTGCCGGAACCGGTGACACCGTGAAGCAGTACGTTCCTTCCGTTTTTGAAAAACGACCTTATCTTGCCGGCTGCCGTTTCCTGTTCTTCCGACAGTACCGGCAGTGTGATTTTACTGTCGCAGTCGTCTGTGACATCCGTATCTCCGGCAGTCCTTGTTCGTTTCAGGGGCTTGACGGTAGACGGGGCCGCGAATCTGAATGCCTCGCCCAAGGAACACATGTAGTATCCGGCTACCAGTCTTAGAAATTCCATGTTTTCATTGGTGACAGGAGGAAAGTTTACAATCTCCCTGACTGGTTTGATTCTGGACGGATCGAACTCGGGATTGTCCTTTATCCGGAGGACTACGGCAGTGTACGTTCTTCCTACGACAGTGACTTTGACTATACTGCCGGGAACTATGCGGTCCTCAAGTTCGCCGGGTATTGAATATGTTACTGAGTCCTTGAATTTCAGCGGTATTACAACATCTGCGTATTTCATTTGCCTTAATCCTCCTGTTTTTGTGGGCAATCTCCAAACACTCCGCTAAGGTAGTTAATTATTCGATTTGTTAAGAAAATTTTGGAAATTCCGAAATAACTCTTACTTTTGCACTCCCAAACCGCAACAAGGTATGGAATGGTGCCATAGCTCAGTTGGTAGAGCAAAGGACTGAAAATCCTTGTGTCCCTGGTTCGATTCCCGGTGGCAC
>UQUN01000038.1 GCA_900544175.1 uncultured Alistipes sp. | reverse complement strand
GGTATTTCTGTAAGCGCGCTTTGTTGGACGTGAGGTACACATCAACGCCTGAAGTATGACTCGCTGAAAATCAATAGACCTTTCCCCATTGGTCCGAAATTTTACAGTAACAGTATGCATACCTCACTGAAAATCTACTGACACGTTGTTTCTCCGGCTCCAGACTCGGTTCTCGCAGCACATGCCGTTGCAGGTGAACAGGTTCATTTGCATTGCTCTCGGCTTCTGCGTATATTTGACTTCGTCATTTATGCTGTGGCACTTCGGCAAAGTAAATAAATTTCCTTTGCACTCAGTTTCTGCGTATATTTGTAAGTTATTGTAATATTAAATGGGAATGGCTATAATAAAACCTCTTAACGGGATTGTTCCGAAAATCGGGAAGAACTGCTTTATCGCTGAAAATGCGGCAATTATAGGAGATGTGGAGATAGGGGATGACTGCAGTATATGGTATGGGGCCGTGCTTCGCGGCGATGTGAATCCCATCCGGCTCGGCAACCGGGTGAACATACAGGACGGAGCAGTGCTGCATACGCTGTATAGAAAGTCGGTGGTGGAGATAGGAAACGATGTGTCGGTAGGACACAATGCTGTCATTCACGGAGCGAAGGTCGGCAATGATGTACTGGTAGGCATGGGGGCTGTCCTGCTTGACGGAGTGGAGATCGCGGACGGCAGTATCATAGCGGCCGGAGCCGTGGTGCTCAGCAATTCAAAGCTTGGACCCGGGGTGTATGCCGGAGTTCCTGCCAAGAAGGTCAAGGACGGGTCGGAGGCGGTGAAGGAGTCCGCGCACAGGAACGCTCAGGGCTATATGACTTATAAAGAATGGTTTTTAAATGAATAAGAATATGAGAAAATTAGTCTTCGTAGGAGCTGCGCTTCTTCTTGCCGCAGCCTGCAACAGCGGAAATCAGTATTCCATAAAGGGTACTGTCACTGGAGACATTGAGAGTCTCGTCAATGGAAAAGCTTACCTGTTCAACAGGGACAGGAACAATCCCGTCAAGGATACGGTTGATGTAGTAGGCGGCAAGTTCCATTTCAAGGGAACGGTCTCCACGGCAGAACCGTATGTTATCACTATAGAGGGCGTACCTGGCTCGGTGCAGATATTCCTTGAGAACGACAACTATACTGTCGCTGGTGCAGATACTGCATTCAGCCAGTCGGTCGTTACAGGAGGTGACGCTCAGAAGAGGATGACGGATCTTGGCAATAGGATACAGGCCGTGGCTGACGAATACGGTATGGATGCCATTATGACGAGGTTGCGCGTTATGGATCTTGCACAGCAGGAGAGGGACTCCCTCCTGGATGTGTATATCAAGTATCAGGACAGGTGTGAGGAGCTCAAGGAGGCTGCTGTAAATGAGGCTCCTGTCTCCAATTTCGCCTTGTATTTCCTCAACAATGACTTCTTCACGCTTCCTCTGGATTCGGTAGGTGGACTGCTGGAGGCTTATCATGCCCTGCCGGAATTTGAATCCAACAGGATACTGGCCCGTCTGGATACGCTGTATCAGAAGGAGCTGAGTCTCCAGCCAGGAAACAAATGCCAGGATTTCACGATGAATGGTCCCGACGGAGAGCCGGTGACGTTGTCGGATATCTACAGGAAGAACAAAGTCACCATGGTGGATTTCTGGGCAAGCTGGTGCAGCCCATGCCGTCAGTTCAACCCCAAATTGGTGGAGATATACAGGAAATATCATAAGGACGGATTGGAAATACTCGGTGTCTCCCTGGATATGGACAAGGATTCATGGCTGGCTGCTATAGAATCGGACAAGCTGACATGGCCGCATGTCTCCGATCTTAAGTACTGGAACAGTGCTGCTGTCTCTCTGTTCAATGTGAATTTCATACCTCAGAATATCTTTGTGGACAGTGAGGGCACCATCGTCGCTCACCGTCTGTCCGAGGATGAGATTCCAGGATTCCTTGAAGAATATCTGAAGTAACGGGTGTACGGACGCGGTATATGATCGGGGTTTATGATTCGGGAGTAGGCGGCTTGTCTGTGTGGAAGGAGCTGAATGCCCTGATGCCGTGGCAGGATTATGTATACGTGGCAGATTCGGCACACTGCCCCTATGGGGACAAGTCTCCTGACTACATTGTCCGGCGTGCTGATGCCATAGTACGTTTTCTTGTAGACGAGGGTGCTGACGCGGTGGTTGTGGCCTGCAATACGGCTACGGCCGCCGCTGTTTCTTATCTGAGATCTGCGTTCCCGATTCATTTCATAGGCATGGAACCGGCTGTCAAGCCTGCAGCGATAGCTTCCAGGACAGGAGTGGTAGGAGTGCTGGCTACGGCAAATACCTTCAAGGGCAGCCTGTATCGTGATACTGTGATGAAGTACGCTTCAGGCGTGAAGGTCATTGAGAAGATCGGCAGAGGGTTGGTGGAGGCGGTGGAGAGAGAGGAGATCCCGTATGACCTGATTCGGAAATACGTCGGGGAGATGACGTCTGAAGGTGCCGACGTGATTGTGCTCGGATGTACTCATTTTCCGTTTCTTGAGAAGCCTATAGCGCAGGCTGCCGGTGACGGGGTCCGTATCATCAACCCTGCCCCGGCTGTGGCAAGGCAGGCCATGAGGGTGGCGGGGAACGGTTTGGAGACGGCTCACGTGCCGCCTTCGAGACGGTTCGTCTCTACGGGGGACATCTCGGTCCTGCGACGCATGGCCATGTCCATGGATCCGTCCCTCAATGAAAGTGACTTTAAGACAGTCAACATATAATCAATAACTTAACAAAACAAAACAGATGTCAGTAGATTTATTATTCTATTTAGTGCCTCTATCTTCACTGATGGCGTTAGGGTTTGCCTATTTCTTCTACAGGAGAATGCTTAAGGAAGATGAGGGGACCCCTACTATGAGGGAGATTGCGGCCTATGTCCGTAAGGGTGCGATGGCTTATCTGAAGCAGCAGTACAAGGTGGTGACCATCGTTTTCATTATTCTCGCTGTTTTCTTCGCAGTTCTGGCATACGGTTTCGGGGTCCAGAACAAGTGGGTGCCTTTTGCATTTCTGACAGGAGGTTTCTTTTCCGGACTGGCAGGATTCATAGGCATGAAGACGGCGACGTATGCTTCTGGAAGAACGGCAAATGCCGCGCGCCGTTCTCTTAACTCAGGTCTCAGGCTGGCTTTCCGTTCGGGAGCGGTCATGGGACTTACCGTAGTGGGGCTTGGTCTTCTCGACATATCGTTGTGGTATATTGTCCTGGATCATTTTATAGAAGCTGACGGTCCTCAGAAACTTGTGGTGGTTACCACGACCATGCTGACATTCGGTATGGGAGCATCCACTCAGGCTCTTTTTGCACGTGTAGGTGGAGGTATCTATACAAAGGCTGCGGATGTCGGAGCGGATCTTGTCGGCAAGGTAGAAGCCGGAATTCCTGAGGATGATCCGCGGAATCCAGCCACCATTGCTGACAATGTAGGTGACAATGTGGGAGATGTCGCCGGAATGGGTGCCGATCTTTACGAGTCGTACTGCGGCTCCATTCTGGCTACCGCCGCTCTCGGAGCATCTGCATTCTATTCCGCAACTGAGCAGACAGTCCAGCTTAAGGCCGTATTTGCGCCCATGCTCATAGCTGCGGTCGGCATCATCCTCTCTCTTATAGGCATCCATCTTGTAAAGACCAGGGAAGGAGCAGGTATGAAGCAGCTCCTAAGGTCATTGAGCGTCGGTACGAATGTATCTTCCGTTCTCATAGCCTTGGCTACGTTCGGCATACTATATATATTAGGTATACCCAACTGGGCATGGATTTCCTGTTCCGTGGTGGTGGGTCTGCTGGCCGGTATCATCATCGGACAGTCTACCGAGTATTATACGTCACATTCCTATAGACCTACCAGAAAACTGGCGGAAAGTTCCGGAACAGGACCTGCTACCGTGATAATATCCGGAGTCGGACTCGGCATGATATCGACGGCGATTCCTGTCATCACCATTGTCGCGGCCATTATTCTTGCATACCTGTGCGCAATCGGATTCGATGTGGAGAACATGCTTACGGCAGGCAATATAAGTCTGGGACTTTACGGTATAGGTATCGCGGCAGTCGGCATGCTTTCCACATTGGGGATAACTCTTGCCACAGATGCGTACGGACCTATTGCTGACAATGCGGGAGGCAATGCCCAGATGAGCGAGCTGGAACCGGAGGTCCGTCAGCGTACGGATATTCTCGATGCACTCGGCAACACTACGGCGGCTACCGGAAAAGGATTTGCCATAGGATCGGCTGCATTGACGGCCCTGGCCCTGCTGGCCTCTTATCTGGAGGAGATCAAGATAGGGCTTCAGAGAATAGGGGAGACCACCATCGACATATCAGGAAGGACCGTGGAAGTGGCTTCTGCCACCATACCTGACTTCATGGAGTATTTCAAGATCAACCTGATGAATCCGACCGTTCTTGCCGGAGTGTTCATAGGTGCTATGATGTCATTCCTGTTCTGCGGACTTACAATGAACGCAGTAGGACGTGCCGCACAGAAAATGGTAGCAGAGGTGAGACGTCAGTTCAGGGAGATAAAGGGTATACTGACAGGCGATGCGACACCAGACTATGCGCGGTGTGTGGCTATTTCCACTAAAGGAGCACAGAGGGAGATGCTGTTCCCGTCCCTGCTGGCCATCATCGTGCCTATACTCATCGGTGTCTTCTTCGGTGTGGCCGGCACAGTGGGGCTGCTGGTAGGCAGTCTCGGTTCCGGTTTTGTCCTGGCCGTCTTCATGGCCAATTCAGGCGGAGCCTGGGACAATGCGAAGAAGTACGTGGAGGAAGGCAATCTCGGAGGAAAAGGCTCCGAGGCTCATAAGGCCACAGTTGTAGGTGACACAGTGGGAGATCCGTTCAAGGATACCTCCGGCCCTTCTCTGAACATACTCATAAAACTGATGAGCATGGTCTCGATCGTGACTGCAGGAATGAATGTAGTTTTCAGTATCCTGTAGTAAAATTGTAATGTTTATTGTTGCTTTTTACAAAAAAAAAAATAAACTTTGCAGCCTGTTAAGCTGACAAATGTCGTTATTCCTAATTGTAGGTGTCCGCAAAATATGGACGCTGGTGGTAAAAATAGATTATAGTATTATCATTTAAACTGATTTAAGACAATTTAAAAACAATTAACTTTTTATTAACTTTAAAAAATTATCTACATGAAAAAGATCAGACTATTTTTAACAGGTCTGCTACTGATGGTTACTGCTGCGGCTTATGCGCAGGACATCACAGTATCGGGTACTGTTACTGATGCTTCTACTGGAGAGACGATCATCGGTGCGACAGTGCTGCTCAAAGGCAGTTCTACCACATGGATATTGACCGATGAAATGGGAGCCTACTCCCTCACTGTCCCTGCCGACGGCGTACTTGAGGTAAGTTTCCTCGGCTATACGACAGTCGAAGTTCCAGTCAATGGAAGAAGCACTGTTGATGTTGAACTGGAGATGGAGGCCGAGATGCTCGAGGACGTAGTCGTCGTAGGTTACGGTTCGGCAAGGAAGATATCCTCAGTGGTAGGTTCTGCATCTACCGTCAACAGGAAGGTGATAGCCAACAGGCCGTCAGCCAATGCCGGTGACGCTCTGCAGGGACAGGTATCCGGTCTTCAGGTGTTCTCCTCATCAGGTGAGCCTTCGGAGAATGTCTCCATGCGTCTGCGTGGTGTGAACTCCATCAATGCCGGCAATACACCTCTTATCGTGCTTGACGGTGCCCCTGTGTCGTTGTCAGTGTTCAATGCCTTGAACAGTAACGATGTCGAGAGTGTTGTCGTCATGAAGGACGCGTCTTCGACAGCCATTTACGGTTCACGTGCTGCGAACGGTGTCATCTACATCACCACCAAGAAAGGTAAGATGGGTGAGAAACCGCTCGTATCCCTCAGAGGCCAGTATGGTATATCCTCACTCGTGAACCACAGGATGAACCTTATGAACAGTAATCAGTGGTTCGAGTTCAACCAGAAGGTGAATCCCGATTTCGTGATGACCGACGCCATGCTCCTGGCCCAGCAGCTGAATATAAACACCGACTGGCTGGATTATTACTTCAACGAGACAGCACCTGTATGGAGTGCGGACATATCCGTTTCCGGAGCTTCCGAGAAGACTGACTACTACTTCTCCCTCGGAGCTTTCGACCAGGTAGGTACGGCTCCCTATTCCGACCTCGCCCGCTACACTTTCCGTATGAATGTCAATACGACAGTGACCGACTGGCTGAAGATGGGTGCCAACTTCGGTCTCTCCTATCAGGATTACAATACGGCAGGCTTTACTGATCGGGGTAACTCAGTCTACAATCCTACGACAGCGGCCAACTGGTGGCTGCCTTGGGCTACACCTTACGAGATCAAGTATGACGAGGGCGGCAACGCCTATGTGGACTACTCCTCTACCAGGAACTTCATCAGCGAGCTCAGCTACTATAACATCTACTATCTGCTGGGCATGCAGCCTTCGACTTATGCGACAGCCCGTCTGAACGGTAGCACATACGTTCAGTTGAATCCTGTCAAGGGATTGACCCTCAGGGCACAGCAGAATATCGAAGCCTATGACTACAACATGGAGTACAAGACCAATCCTGCTTCTGACGGACCATTCGCCGGAAACGGTCAGGCAATGGCTTCGTTCCAGAGGTACTACCAGTTCACATTTACGAATACGGCCGAGTATGTGTTCGATATAGCTGACAGGAACAATTTCTCCATCCTGCTCGGTCAGGAGTCCATCTTCGACAAGTCCTATCAGTTCGGAGCGTCGGTGTCCGGTATATCTGACTGGAGAAACAACCTCCTGTCACAGGGTACGAATCCCGGTATACCTTCCAACTCTATCTGGGAGACATCGTACAACTCGTACTTCGCGCGTCTGTCCTACAATCTGGATGAGAAATACTATATCGACGCATCGTGGCGACTTGACGGTTCCTCGCTTTTCGGAGAAGGCAACCAGTACGCCAATTTCTACTCGGTAGGTGCGATGTGGGACATCAAGAAGGAAAACTGGATGCAGGGCGCTTCATGGATTCAGGACCTGCGTCTGAAAGCCAGCTACGGTACGACCGGTAACTCGAGCATCGATCCTTACATGGCCATAGGTACAATCGGAACCACTAAGGCCTATCTGGGCAACTCCGGCTGGGGTATCAACAATCCGTCCAACAACGGTCTTACATGGGAGACAGTCGAGTCGTTCAACCTCGGTCTCGGCGGCCGTCTGTGGAACTTCTTGAACTTCAATGTCGAGTTTTACAATAAGGTCACACATGACCTGCTGATGTCCATTCCTTACTCCATGACGACCGGTCATACTTCAGGCTGGGGTAACGGAGGTGACATGCTCAACCGAGGTGTCGACCTTGACCTGACGTTCGACGTCATTCAGACAAACGACATATACTTCGGTATCACGGCTAACTTCAACTACAACTACAACGAGATTCTCAAGCTCATGGAAGGAGCTACCGAGTACACTGTAGCCGGAACAGGTGTCTCCTATCAGGAGGGCTACCCTTACGGCGAGTTGTTCTGGCCCCGTTCGGCCGGTGTGGATCCCCGTGACGGTATGCAGATGTGGTATGACCTGGACGGCAACAAGACCAAGGTATTCTCCTCAGAATATGCCGTGATGACAGGCAAGCAGCAGTTCGCTCCCTGGTCCGGAGGTCTTCAGCTCAACTTCCAGTACAAGGGTCTCTACGTAGGAGTGGACTTCGCGTGGATGGCCGGCAAGTGGATGTGGAACAATGACCGTTACTTCCTGACCAACCCTCTCTTCCTGACAGATAACACCAACGGTATTACAGATATGCTGAACATCTGGACAGAGCCGGGACAGATTACCGACATACCCGGTATCAACTCGAAAAGACAACCTGACGACACGTTCCTGGAGAACGCCTCTTTCCTGAAACTGAAGAATGTCCAGATATCCTACGAGTTCCCCAAGCACCTCATACAGCGCTCGGGCTTCATATCCGGTTTCAGAATCTATGCTATAGGACGTAACCTCTTTACTTTCACAGAGTATTCCGGTTACGACCCGGAGGTAGACCAGAATCTGCAGCTGGGTGTATATCCTAACTCAAGACAGTTCACTATAGGAGCTGAGTTCACATTCTAATTAAAGAACGAAAGAAATGAAAAAAAGAATAATATTGACAAGTGTAATTGCGGCTCTGACCGCCGGTCTGACGAGCTGCAACATGGATCTTCGTCCTTATGGTACTATCGAGCCGGACAATGCCCTGCAGACCATAGATGATGCCTCAAGACTGCGATTAGGCCTGTACTATTTCTTCAGAGCCTATTCCGGAGGAGTGTTCGTCAACAGGGACGAGATAAGGAGCGACCTTTACCACGCTACTGCCGGATTCGGAAACAACGGCGGTAATGTGTACAACTTCATCCTCTCGGCTCAGGACGGAGAGCCGTCCAACATATGGGGTGGAGCATATCAGACAATCTCCAATGCCAACTTCTTCATAGAGAAGGCTGACGCCGTGAATACCGAAGAGTGGAGCCAGGCCGATAGAGAAAGCCTCAATGTATGGAAAGGCGAGGCTTACTTCCTCCGCGCATATTACTATATGGAGCTTGTGAAGTATTTCTGCGGTAGCGATCCGTCATCGTACGGAGTGCCCTATGTCACTCTCTACAGACCAACTTCCAACAGAGGCGATTATCCCAGCAGAGGAACACTTGAGGCAACCTATCAGAATATCGCTTCCGACCTCGACAGTGCCAGAAAGTATGTCACCACAGCCGGTTCGGTGGGCAGCGCGTACATCACAGCAGATGCGGTTACCGCTCTGAAGGCCCGTTTCGCGCTGATATCCGGGGATTACGCTACGGCAATAACTGAAGCCAGCTCTCTTATTGATCCTGGAAAATATCGTCTTATCTCCGATGTTGACACACTAACTAACATGTGGGTGAATGACTCAGGAACCGAGTGTATCCTTCAGCTCGATGCCAGCTATCCCAACGAGCTCGGTACGTCGTACGATATGGGTTATATAGGATATAACTCTGCCCAGCAGATATACAATCCCAGCTATGTGCCGGAGCAGTGGGTTCTGGACTTGTATGATCCGACCGATATCCGTTATCAGGTTTACTTCAGGCGGCAGACAACCCAGGGATCCGGTGGAGCGAACTACGACCTTACGCTATTATACAAATTCCCGGGCAACCCGGATCTCCGTGGCGGCGAGTCGGACCAGAACTATCAGCACAAGCCCAAGGTTCTGCGTATAGCCGAGATGTATCTTATACGTGCCGAGGCGATGATGAGAGCAGGGACAGGTGATCCCATGGCTGACATCAATGCTCTTCGTACAGCCCGTATTCCTGGATATACTGGGTCGGCTTCTTCTGATGTCCAGACCGAGATACTCAACGAGCGCGTGCGCGAGCTTATCGGAGAAGGATTCCGCATGCAGGACCTGAGACGTTTCGGAGTGGACCTTCAGAGAAGAGCAGCCCAGAATTCCGCGTCCATCTACCTTCCCGGAACCAATCAGGATTTCTATGTCAGCTATCAGGACGGCCGTATGATATTCCCTATACCGCAGTCAGAGCTTGACGCCAACCCCCAGATGGCTGGTCAGCAGAATCCCGGGTATTAATAATTAATAACAAGAGACAAGATGAAGAAAATAATGATAGTAGCCGCTGCTGCGGCAGTGATGATGCTGACTTTCTCATGCTATGAAAGGCAGTTTGTCCCCACAACCGGAGAGGTTGAGGTAGAGTTTGCAAATGAGCTTGACACTGTCTCCCTGACCGGCGAGTACCTGTACCTCCCTGTGCAGATGGTTGAGAAGTCCACTACGGGAGCACGTGCCATGATAGAGTTCGTGAGCGGCACTGTTACTTTGAGTGACGGCACTACACGTGATGCAGTAGAGTTTACCAATGATGAGAACGGGTATCAGAACGGAGGCGATTTCCTCCTGACCGACAACATGATCTATATCAGCGGATATGATACCGAAGATCCTGAGCAGGCAGATGATTCGTTCATACCGTCAGCCAGTTTCGAGATCCGTGTACCGGAGTTTACGTCCATAAGTGCAATATCTCTGGAGTTCAACCTTACAGGTGAGTATCTCAGCGATTCAGGTGTGAACACTACCACTTTAGTGGCTGTAAAGTAGCCTTCAGGGCTGCCTGACACAGTACACAGGTTCAATGAGTATGTGGGGTTGTCTTCTTTACGGCAGGCAGCCCCATATTTTAAATACCAGTAAATATAGACGGTTATGACAACAAAAGGAAACATACTGGCTGCAGCAGTCCTGGCACTTTCAGTCCTGACCTGCTCAGTCGTGACGGTCCGGGCGCAGGATTCGAAGGGTACGGTACGTGCTTCTTCGCGTGATGATCTCCTGCGTCGTCTTCCTGACTCAACGGCGTATCTCCTTCCTGAGTTCCAGTATGCTACTGTCGTGTATACCAATGGCGGCAGTGCTGTGGGTACACTCAATGTCTGTCTGGTCGACAATTCTGTCCGTATTATCAATGAGGCAGGCGACACGCTGATGCTTGCGGATGCGGACAGGGTCTATTCGATCAAATGCGGTGACACTTTGCTGCTGGCGCGTAACGGACATTTTCTCAGGCGTGTCTCGGTTTACGGCAACTCGAGTCTGTGTCAGCTCAAGGAGTTCTCTTTTACTGAACCGGACAACGAGAGCGGTTATGGCGGACTGCCTCCCACATCCACGGCCCGTCAGGCCCGTGTGAGGAGTCTTGATGTGAGCCGCGCGTATGGTGCTGAGGTTGATATACCATGGGAACTGCATACGAAGTGGGTGCTTGATGACGGCAGGCGTTACTATCCGTCCAGACGCTCTTCCTTCGAGCGTATTTTCCCTTCTGTAAAGACGGCTATCCGTTCATATGTGCGCGACAACGATGTCGATTTCAATAATCCCCGGGATCTGATTGACCTGTTCCAGTATTGTGTCGAGCAGTCCGGGACGATGTCATCTCCTGACGACAACAAGTAATAAGTAATAAAAAAGCATAATGTACAGAATTAACAGAAAGTTAACGGTTCTTGTCATGGTTTCCATGATGCTGCCTTCGCTCTTTTCCTGCAGCATGGACGAGGACCGTATGTCGGATACAGTAGATGTTTCCGGCCGTGAGTTCTCTTCTGCCGGATTGGAGGAGGGAACAGTTATCGTAAAGTTAACCGAGGATATGATCGGGCGTCTCGGGCTTGATGACAATGGCAGTGTGCGTCTTGGCTCATGCGGTGTCAAGTCAGTGGACGATGCGTTCTCCTCGTTGGGTGTGACCTCAATGCAGAGGGTCTTCACTTACGATCCAGAGACGGAGGAACGTATACGTGCAAGAGGCATGCATCTCTATTATGAGGTCCGTTTCGATGAGGACCAGCCGCTTACAAAGGCTATGGATGCATTCACATCGATTCAGGGTGTGGCTAAGGTCGAGTATTCTCCAAAGATTGTCCGCGGTGACCATTATACGATTACTCCTGTGTCCGATCCTGCTCCGGCGCGTTCGAATGCCGCAACTGAGATACTGAACGATCCGAGGTTGTCGAATCAGTGGCATTATTACAATGACGGGTCCATGACCAATACCATAGCCGGAGCTGATATAAACATCCTTCCTGCCTGGCAAAAAGGTCTTTTCGGCCGGTCTACGACAGAGGACGGCAAGGAGGTCATAGTGGCAGTCGTCGATGGCGGTGTCGATTACACGCATCAGGATCTTGCTGACAATATGTGGTCATCGAGTGACGGCAGGCACGGATACAACTTTGTGGCCGGAACCAGCAATGTGACTGCGGATGATCATGGTACGCACGTGGCCGGTACTGTTGCCGCCGTGAACAATAACGGTATCGGTGTGGCCGGTGTGGCCGGTGGCAATTTCGCGGAAGGGATCCCTGGTGTACGTATCATGTCATGCCAGATATTCGAAGGAGAGGACGGGTGTACCACTTCAGCCCTTGCCGAGGCTATCAGATGGGGTGCCGACCGTGGTGCCGTGATAAGCCAGAACAGCTGGGGCTTTGATAAGGACGCGATACTGAACGGTTCCTTGACAGATACTCCGGAGGTCCTCAAGGCTGCTATAGACTATTTTATAGAAGTAGCCGGAACTGACGGCAACGGCAACCAGACCGGTCCTATGAAGGGAGGTCTTGTCGTTTTTGCCGCCGGAAATGACGAGATGGACCGTGCTTATCCGCCGTCGTATGAGAGTGTGCTGTCCGTATCTGCCATATCCGGTGACTATCAGCCGGCGTATTATACCAATTATGGCGACTGGGTGGATGTGTGCGCTCCCGGAGGTGATTTCTATAACGGTACGGAGGTACTCAGCACCCTTCCCGGGGACAGCTATGGTCTGATGCAGGGTACGTCGATGGCCTGTCCTCATGTTTCAGGCATGGCGGCATTGCTCGTGTCCGAGTTCGGAGGGCCCGGCTTCACGGCCGATCAGCTCAGGAATATGATCGAAGGTACGGTCAGGGATATGTCCCAGTACATGAGTCCGCTGTATTCCGGACTTGGCCTGGTGGATGTAGGTGCCTCATTGAACGCTCTCAGCGATATAGCCCCTGACCCGGTAACAGATTTCACAACCGAAGTGAAGGCCAATATAATCTACTTCAGTTTTTCTGTTCCGAGTGATGAGGATAATATAGTTCCCTCGACAGCGAAGGTATATTACTCTACATCCGAATTTGATATAACCGACTCGCTTGCGGTCGAGGAGTTGCCGTCGCTTTCCATGACACTCGGTAACGTAAGTGTCGGAGATAAGGTCTCAGGTTCAGTTACCGGCCTGGAGTTCGAGACGGATTACTGGGTAAGTGTGGCGGTGAGCGATGTGGCCCGCAACCGTTCGGCTCTTGTTGAGCCCGTGCATCTGCGCACGCTGACCAACAACGCTCCGTATTTCGAACCTGCCGAGGACATTGACATGACAGTAAAGCAACCTAATGTCGTGACTCTCGACCTGGTGGTGAAGGATGACGACGGTCATACCCTCACTCCGTCAGTGCAGGCCAACGGTGTCGCTGTCTCCATGGTAGAAGATACACTTTTGAGAGTCACCATATCAAGTCAGTCGCTCGGAGTCGGCAGCCATGACATTGCAGTATCCGTCACGGACGGGTACGATGAGGCTGTAAGAAACATCCATATCACTGTTAATGAGAATAATGCCCCTGTCAATACTTTGGCAATCGAGGACAATGTGTTAAACGTGGGCGATGTTCTTGAATTGGATCTTCAGCAGTATTTCAGTGATCCTGACGGGGACAATCTGATCTACAGGGTTCAATTTTCTTTGGCAGGTATAGTGTCCTCGTCCGTCTCCGGTACGACACTCCGTCTTACAGCTGAGTCTCAGGGGCAGACTACAGTGACTGTATCCGCCCTCGATGACATGTCCATGAGTGCTTCATGCTCCTTCAATCTGTTGGTGCGCGATGCGGGCAGGCCGGCTGACTTCTTCCCCAATCCTGTCGTGGATGTGCTCAATATCCGGGCAGGTGAAGTCGCTTCAGATGCCCGGATTGAAGTCCGTTCGGCATCAGGCGCTCTGGTCATTGCACAGGATGAGCCAGTCATGGAGCCTTTCGCTCCGGCCGTTGTCGATATGAGCGCTCTCGCCGGAGGTATGTACTCAGTGAAGCTTACGTATACAGCTGAGGACGGTACCAGCAAGTCCATAACAACAGATATAGCAAAACTGTAATGAATACAACATTTAAAGTAGTAATCGCCGCTGCGGCCTCCTTGGCGGCGATCAGTGCCAATGCGCAGACAGCAGGTTTCCTTGATGTCAATCCGGACCCCGTGGCAATGGGTATGGCCGGTACAGGAACCGTTTTGGAGGCTACTTCATATTCCATGTGGAACAATATCGCAGCTACGGCTCTTGATGACGAGACTATGCAGATAGGTGCCGCGTACTCGCTTTGGCAGCCCTCTGTCACATCAAACAATACGGTGGCTGTCGCAGGATACGGACGGGTAGCGAAGTTCATGACGATATCTGCCGGTGTCAAGTATTTCGGTCACAGACCGTATGATATTACTGATGCTACGACAGGCATGGTTACGGGGACCTTTACCCCTGTGGATCTTGAGGCCGGTATAGGACTTGGATTCAGGATTCTGCCCATACTTTCCGTTGGAGCTACTGTAAGTTATGTCCACAGTGACATAGGTGGCCCTGAGAAAGGTGCTGCAGTTGCGGCAGACTTCGGAGCCTTGCTTGACCTTAAGTTCCTCAGAGTAGGACTTACAGTTGACAATATAGGATCCAAGATAGACTACGGTTATTCGGCCTATTCTCTTCCCGCCAATGCCAAACTCGGAGTCGGGACAGTCCAGCGTTTCGGTAATGAGGACAAGCACGCTATCTCAGTAAATCTGCAGGGTGGTATGGCCTTCGAGAGCAAGGCACCCTTTGCAGAAGTGGCTGCACAGTATTCCTTTAATGATTTCTTCAGAGTGAGTGCCGGATACCATTATGGAGATGCTGACAAGTTTGTTATCGGATCCTATGCCTCAATAGGTGCCGGTATCAAGATACTGGGTATATCCATCAATGCCGCATACCTTATAGGTGTTTCCGACAATTCACCTGTCGGCAATTCGTTTGCTGTGGGTGTAGGCTATGCCTTTTAGAGAACATTCGAGGCAGAAACTCTTATAGCGGAGAGTCCGGGGCAGTATCTGCCGCCGGACTCTTTTTCTAAGGACTGCAGCATAGCAAAAAAAGGTTCGGTCGATTTTCAGTGGGGATATGCATGTAGTTCATGGGTCGCAAGAAACCTCTCCTAAAGCCACTTCCGCCGTCACGGGGCATGCCGCTCCGTGGCAGATTCTCCATCCGGCCCCACACCACCATCCGGCCACCACCG
>UQUN01000037.1 GCA_900544175.1 uncultured Alistipes sp. | reverse complement strand
CAAAACTAAGAGGTCTGATGGCTTAACCCAGACACACTGTTTGAAACACTACCCCGGAGCGACTGCTGCAGCCAGGATCAGGAGAAATTCTGAGGAGGCTGAGATAATAATGTTTGAGAAAGGGGAGTATATCTCCTATGCCAACTGCGGTCTGCCGTATTACATAGGTGGTGTGATAGGCTGCAGGGACAGTTTGTTCGTACAGACTCCCGAGAGTTTCGGACGCCGGTTCAATATTGATGTCAGGACTCGGTCAGAGGTCATAAGGATCAATCCTGCGTGCAAGACTGTGTCTGTAAGGACTTCCGATGGGAATGTGTATGAGGAAAGTTATGACAGGCTTCTGCTTTCTCCCGGAGCTTCGCCTGTTGTGCCTCCTCTGAAGGGTGTTGGGAGTGCAAGAGTGTTCACTCTTAGGAATGTCAATGATACAGACCGCATAAAGGAGTTCATGAGTAGGGAAGGAGTTAGGCGTGCTGTTATTATAGGTGCAGGTTTCATAGGTCTTGAAATGGCTGAGAATCTCCGTCATGCCGGTCTGGAAGTCGCAGTGGTGGAGATGGCGGATCAGGTCATGGGACCGCTCGACTATTCCATGGCGGCCATAGTGCACGGTCATCTGCAGCAGCATGGTGTGGAGTTGTTTCTGAAGCGTGCGGTCGAGTCTTTCGATGATGTTCCGGAGGGCATCGCGGTAAATCTCGATACCGGTGAGGTTATCAAGGCTCAGATGGTGATTCTCTCCATAGGTGTACGTCCGGAAACGTCTCTGGCCTCGGATGCCGGACTTAAGATCGGTGAAGCCAGAGGAATTTATGTCGATGAGTATCTGCGTACTTCAGACAGGAATATCTATGCGGTGGGCGATGCGGTGGAGTTTCCCCATCCCGTGACGGGCAGGCCGTGGCTCAATTTTCTCGCCGGTCCTGCCAACCGCCAGGCAAGGATCGTGGCTGACAATATTGTCTTCGGAGACAGGATTAAGTACGAAGGTTCTATCGGTACATCTGTGGCAAAAGTATTCGACCTTACTGTCGCTTCTACCGGACTGCCGGCCAAACGCCTTAAACAGATGGAGATACCATGTCTTTCAGCAACTGTGCATCCTGGTTCCAATGCCGGATATTATCCTGGAGCCGAACAGATAAGCATCAAGATAACCTTCTCCCCTTCCGACGGCAGGCTTCTCGGAGCCCAGATAGTGGGCCGTTCCGGAGTTGACAAGCGGATCGATGAGTTTGCCATGGTGAACGGTGTATGATCTGACCGTTACCGAGCATGCCTACGCGCCTCCGTTCTCGTCAGCCAAGGACCCTGTAGCGATTGCAGGGTATGTGGCTGGTAACATATTGTCAGGGAAGATGGTTCCTGTATATTGGAGAGAACTCAGGGATATGGATGTGACAACTGTCTCGCTGATAGACGTGAGGACTGCGTCAGAGTACGGGTGTGGCCATATAGACGGTTCTGTGAACATCCCGGTAGACGATATACGGGGGAGACTGGCTGAGATTCCGAAAGACAGACCGGTAGTGCTTTACTGCGGTGTGGGCCTCAGAGGATACCTTGCTTCCAATATCTTGCGGCAGAATGGCTTTAAGGATGTGCGCAATCTGATAGGTGGAATCAGGACCTACATGGCCGCTGTTTCCAGTCCGTGTGTATCCGGGCGGGAGCCGGAGCATTCCGACGGAGGAAGGTCTGACAGAACTGTGGACAAATGCTCGTAGACGGAAAGACATTGAGGTTGTAGAACTGATTTGTGTGGAGTGTACAGAAGGTATGAGGAATGTGGTCGGTGTCATATTGGGGGTTGTGCTGGTAGCGGCTGTGCTGTCGTGCTCGGAAAGAGAATCGGTACGGTACAGTCCCTGTCTGCGGGTGGACAGTCTTACGGCCGCTGGAAAATACGATGAGGCCGTCGGGCTTGCCAGGAGGCTTTATGACAGTGCGGCAGTCGCCGGTGACAGGTATGCCGCCGTAAGTATCGGTACAAGACTGGGCCGCCTTTTTTATCTCATGTTCACTCCCGATTCCATGTATTTCTGGTTCGACAGGGTGATGCAGGATGCGGAGGAACTTGAAATGTATCAGGAATGCATAATCATACACAACGTCATCGGGGTTTTCAGCCTCATAAACGCTATAGAGTACGAGAACGCTCTTTATCATTTCTATGCGGCTATGGACTATGCGGAGAAAAGCAGCGATCCTGATACATATTACAAGTTGCTCACCAATGTCTCCATCATACATTATATAAGGAAGGACTCGGCCGGTATTGCTGCGGCCGGGGAGATTTATGACTACGGCATGCGTACAGGAGACAGTTATTTTATGTATACCGGGGCGCTCATGTACGCTTATATGCACCACAGTCTGGGTAATGATACGGAGGCTCTCAGATATATCCGCGAAGCCGGACAGTGGCCCGAGTATTCGGTCGGTTCTGATTCCTACGAGCCGCTGTATGCGTCAGTGCTTGCCGCTCTTGGCCGGGACGGTGAGGCGGAACGGGTGTTTCTTGACTGTCTGGAGACGCACGGAAACGATGACAGTACGGTGCAGGTGGAGGCTCTGTCCGGATATGGCAAGTTTCTGGCTGGAAAGAGACGCTACAGGGAGGCTGTTGACTATTACATCCGCGGATTGGAGATAACGGAGAAATGTCAGCTGTATTTTTATGGGTACGGCATATATCAGGAACTTGCGGAAGTGTACACCGCGATGGGAGAATACGATCTGGCTGTTGAGTATCTGACTATGTATTATGATTTGAAGGACAGGGTGTTCAATGTAGAGCGGGAACGTTCGTTCAATAGTCTTGTCAGGAGGTATGAAAGTCAGAAGAATGCCAATGAACTGCAACGGAGGGACATGCAGCTGCTGAAGCAGAGGCAGTTGACCGAACTTGTCATAGCCGCGTTTGTCGTGGCTCTCGTAGTGGTGCTGGCAGTGGTCTTGCGGAACAGGTCGCAGAATATGATGTACAGGCAGCTGGTGGTGAAGTACAATGCTTATTAGAAGCGGGAAAAAGAGCTGATGGAGCGTCTGGAGGCAGTCAGTCAGAATGGAGCAGGAGGTGAGAACGAGAGGATAAGGCAGCTTTTCGAGCGGCTTTCTGAATTTATGCAGAAGGAGAAGATGTATGCGGTGAAGAATCTTACAGTGGAGGATATGGCAGCCCGTATGGGAACCAACAGAAGCTATCTTTCAAAAGCAGTCAACACCTATGCTGGAGTCTCCTTCAACGCATGGCTCAATTCCATGCGGATAAAGGAAAGTATAAAATTGCTTTCAGACACTGAGATTCCGATAAAGAAAGTCGCGGATGAAGTGGGATACGGCAATCTGACAACCTTCTATAACAATTTTATCAAAGAGACTGGAGTTCCGCCATCTAAGTTCAGGACAGAATCCAAAGGACGGTTTTAAAAACATCAATTATACAAATTTTGAAAAAAACGGGGACTTATAATTTTTTTCACAGAGTATATTTGCAGTAGATGTTTTTTTAATTTTTAACCGAATATGAGACATAAATTATCCATTCTCGTTATGTTTATCGTCAGTGCGGTATTCATAATGACTTCATGCAGGGAAAAAGAGACAGTGGAACCGCAGATCACACTCAAGGACGGTACCGCTGTCGAGTTTCCGGCCGGGGCCGGAACGAAGGACTTCTCTTTCAGCAGCAGCGTTCAGTGGTATATCCAGTACGAGCCGGTGGAGTGGCTGGACATAACACCTCAGGGCGGCGAGGCCGGAGACAATGTGATAACACTGACAGCTATGGCCAATGACACCGAGTCCGGGAGACAGGCATCATTCACTATTGTCGCCGGAAGCGCAAGCGAGACAGTTACGGTAACGCAGACACTTGACGCAGGAGGTGGGGACGATCCGGACGGAGAAGAATTCGATCCTGATTTTCTTGCATTTCTGCTGAGTAAGTTCGATACTGACTCAGATGATGTCTTAAGCGAGGAGGAGATGCTGGCCATAACGGAGATAACGTGTACTGACGAGGAGGCAGTCATTACATCGGTTAAAGGTATCAGGAAGCTTGCTAATCTCGAAAAGCTGACTCTCAGCTACAATTCTGTAGGACCGGATCTGGATCTGAGCGGTATGACTTCCCTTAAGGAAGTGTATTGCGACCATAACCTCATCCTCAATCTGAACCTTGGCGGATGTACTTCGCTGGAATTGCTCAAGGCCAATGACATGACCGGATATATACTGGAGTCTGTAGACCTGACGGGCTGTTCTTCGTTGAGAACCTTGAATATAGTGGACGGAGCTGTGTCCGAGCTGGATATTTCGGACTGTGAGGCTCTTGAGGATATAAATATTGCGTACAATTCCATTTCGGAACTGGATTTCAGCAATAACGATGCTTTGATAAATGTGACTACGCGCAGAAATCCCATGTCGGGCTTTACTCTTGATCTGAGCGGAAAAACAAATATGCTGTATCTGAACTGCTCGGAGAGCCAGCTGGCCGGTCTGAATGTGTCCGGATGTCCTGAACTGCAGCAGCTCATAGCTTATGCCAACCAGATTCCATCAGTCGATGTGACAGCAAGCTCAAAGCTCTATAATTTCCAGTTATACAGCAATCTTCTTACGTCAGTGGACCTTACGCAGAATCCTGAGATCACATCCTTGGACGTGGCTTCCAACCAGTTGACATCCCTGGACCTTTCAGGAAACAAGAAACTTACCGGTCTTACCTGCTGGTCCAACAAGATCGGGTCGCTGGATCTGTCCGGCTGCGCGGACCTGACGTCCATCAATGCATTCAACAACGCTCTCACGTCAGTCAATATAGATGGTTGTGCCGTCCTCACCGACATTGACGTGCATGAGAATCAGCTCACGTCTATAGACTTGTCGGACTGCAACACGGTAATAAGATCGTTGACTATTTACGACAATGCTCTTACAGAACTGGATATGACAGGATCTTCGATAGCCTACCTCTATGTGCAGCAGAATGACATCACCTCCCTTGTCCTTGACGGATGTACGCAGCTGTATATGCTCAACTGTTCCAGCAATGAACTGACGGAACTGGATCTGAGCGATGCCACTTCAATTACGGAGGTAGAGGCAAGTGCGAATGCGATTACGGATGTGCGTTTCCCTGCCACTGGTACGCTTGTCTCTGTAGGACTTGGTGGAAATCAGCTTACCAAGGTGGATTTGAGGGGATGTGACAATATCAATTCCCTGACACTGGCTTCGAACAGATTCACGCAGCTGAGCCTGAATTACCTGAAGAACGTAGCCATGTTGGATGTCTCTATCAATCAGATAGAATCACTGGATATAACAAGTATGGCCGTGATTACATCTGTGTTCTGCCATGAAAACGGTATGAAGGAGCTGTACATCAATGAGAATGCCAATCCAAGCCAATTGCAGGTGGATGACGGATGCACAGTGTACAGGGCCCCCGCCAGGGACTATGACGATGTGGATACCGGCAATTGGGGTGATGCTGAAATCAATCCGTGGGAGTAATATTTATTAACTGAACAATGACAATCATCATGAAACGCAATATCTATCTTTCAGCAGCGGCCACAGTATCGGCCATTCTTTTCTCTGCATGTCAGATTACTGAGGTGTCAGAAGGCATGAAAACGCGCAGCATAACAGTTTATCCTGAAGAGACGGATACAAAGACCAGTGTTGAATATGAATATTCAGACTACTCCCACCTGGTGTGGTGCGAAGGAGATGTGGTGGCTTATGTCACAGATTGTGCCTCGGATGTGGTCAGGGTAGCTGAAGTGTCTTCTGACGGGGTGTTTACGGCGACAATACCTGAGAGTGCCGGGACTGACAACCGTCTGTACGTAGTTTATCCTGGAGACGGGCTTGCCGGTGGAACACTGGCGGATCTCAGCCTGGAGATCAGTTCGCGGCAGACTCAAGACTCGATAAGTACAGTCAACAGCACAGGTGTCATAATCCCTATGATGGCTTGTGCGCAGGTGCCTGAAACCGGCGGGACATCCGTGTCAGTCAGTTATGACGTGCCGGTGTCTGTGATCAGGTTTGATTTTGCCACGGCAGATTTCCCTCAGGACCAGATACAGTCGGTGACATTCACTGTGGCGCAGCCTGTGGCAGGAACTGTCAATGTGGCCGGATCCGTGGACGGAGATGTGGTTTTCAACGGTGTGTCCAACAGTGTCACAACAACAATAGACAGATTGTCTCCTCTGGAAAGAGGCGGATATGTGTACATTCCCGTTATGCGCGGCTCTTACAGCGGTGTGACTCTGGAGGTTGTGACCGACAACAATGAGTTCGTCTTCCGTGACGGTAATTTCGAACTGGATGATCCTGATGCGACTTTGTACAAGGTGGAGATGACGCTCGGGGAAGGTCAGGTGATCAGGGATCCGTATTTTGTCGAAATATCCGAAGGCGAGCAGTTATCTCCGGACAACAAGTATCTGATAGCGTACAGGCAGTCCGATTACGTCTACCGTGTGGCATCGGAGCACATATCATCGAAGATAGACGCGGTGACATTTGAGTATGATCCTGACTTGGGCGGTATCCCTGTTGTAGGTGATGTGATGGATTACGTATTCACAATAGGACCGGTGGCGGATGCTGAAGGATATTACTGGCTGTACAGCGAGGCTGCAGGCAATACCAATGGGAACTATATCGGCTCTGCGGGAGGAACTTCGGTTGAAGGGAATTTCTTCTTTATGGATACCGAACCCGCATCTTCCGACGCATATTATATCTGGCGTATTGAGTACGGAGACAGTGTGGTGTACCTGCACAACGAGGGACGTGACAGATGGTTCAAGTACAGCACCAATCTTAATTATTTCGTGACAAGTTCCGTCGGAGAGGACAATACCGGCAATGAGCAGGTGAAGGATGTCACTATACTCAAACTGATAGAGTAGGTGTGATTAACAGGATTGATTGAGGTGCAGGGGGCTGTGTCAAGATGAATACTTTGATACAGCCCCCTCCATTTACAGTAGCTTCCGGACAGTGTCGTGAATATCGCATGAGGCGGCTGAGCCTTTGCTCAAGTCCTGACAGGCCAGAAAGAATGCTTCCCGTTTCTCCGTCTCGGCAACGGATATCTCCAGACATCGGTTTCGGCGCAGGACGTCTCCGTATGTCATTTGCAGTTTGTCGCAGGACAGGCTGGAGAACAGTCTCCGGCCTTTTTCAGTGTTGATGAGGACTGCGCTGACTCCACGGTCATCGTCGAAGTCGGGACGGAGGTCGCCGATGCCCCAGAAGTCACCGATGGTGATGTCGCTGCCGCTGCGGAATTCCCTGGCGGGACAGCGGTAGCAGCTCGGGCGGGAGTAGAAGTCGGACAGGAAGCCGCGGATGAAGAGGTTCCCTGCCTTGCCCTTTTCGCTCAGCACCGGGTGGCAGACGGCTCCGGAAGGGTCAGTGGCGCTGAAGAATATCTTGAAATTGTATCCTTTCCATCCGGCCTCGCCATTCTCTTTGTCCCTGAAACGGACTTCGTCCACAGTAACGGCACTGTAACCGCGGGCTTCCATGGCGGCCATTTCCTCTGCAAGATATTTTCTCCAGACTCCGGGAGAAGGGGCTCCGTGACAGATGAGGTCGACTGTCACAAGGCGTTCGGTCGGGACTTTTCCGGCTCCTGAGACGAGGAAATGGTTGAGACCTGCCACCTGGCATGGGGTGCCGGTGAAGAGGACCGGGAGTCCTTCGCGCAGGGCGGTTCTTACTCTGTTGTAGCAGTCCTCCATCCGGCTCTGCAGATATTTGGAGCCTGTGAAGGCTGCCGCTTCGGCTGGAGTGGCGGCGCTGTCGTGCACTGCTTCATGGTTATTGTCATATCGTGAGCCGAAGATCATGCCTCCTTTTTCCAGTATTGCGGAGGCCAGCAGAGGAAATGCCCCTCCTGAGGCACTGCCTTCCCGGATTTCCCCGTCAGGGTGCTTTACAGCATAGACCTCGATAGGCCGGCGGACGGGACTTTGCGAGATGACAGGGCATACCTTGACGCAGAGTCCGCATTCGATACAGGTATTCCCGTCCACAGATGGATACAGGAAACCCTCAGAGTTCTCCTTCATGATGATGCTGCCTCTCGGACATGCCGATGTGCATGCGGTGCAGCCGCAGCAGTCGTGCGGGTCGGTGATGATGATATGTCGTATTTCTCTCATAAGTGGGCACAAAGTTTATAAAAATTTTCTATATTTGTCGCTTGAACAAGAATATCTCTCAGGGCAGGGTGTGATTCCCTACCGGCGGTGACAGTCCGCGACTCCCTGATGCTCAGGGACTGAATCGGTGAAATTCCGATACCGACGGTGACAGTCCGGATGGAAGAGAGGTGCTGAGCGGCACCGGCAGAATGGCCGTTACCGCTGATTGCCGACAACGGACTGCCCTGAGTACTTTTGGTATTCAGGCATTTTTGTTTTATGTGGAGTGATGATGATATAAGATTCATGCGAAGGGCACTGGCTCTGGCAGAGAACGGCAGGGGACATGTAGACCCAAATCCTATGGTGGGAGCGGTGATAGTCAGGGAAGGCCGGATCATAGCGGAGGGCTGGCATCATGTCTACGGCAGCCTGCATGCAGAGAGGGATGCGCTGGCCTCGTGTACGGAATCAGTAGCCGGCGCGACAATGTACGTTACGCTCGAGCCCTGCTGCCATTACGGCAAGCAGCCTCCATGTACGGACGCTATCATCGCAGCGGGTATTTCACGGGCGGTCATTGCGATGACGGATCCCAATCCGTTGGTGGCCGGTCACGGGGCTGCAATTCTCAGGGAGCACGGCATAAAAGTGACAACAGGGCTTATGGAGGACGAGTCCAGGCATCTCAACCGTGTGTTCATCAAGTATATAACTACGCGACATCCGTGGGTGGTGCTCAAGTGGGCCATGACTTTGGACGGGCGTATTGCTTCTGTAACAGGGGATTCGAAATGGGTCAGCGGAGAGGATTCCCGCCGGATGGTGCATGAGCTGCGCGGTAGGTATATGGGGATAGTGGCCGGTATCGGTACGGTCCTGGCCGATGATCCGATGCTGAACTGCCGTATTGAAGGTATGCGCCAGCCTGTACGTATAATCGTGGACTCGACTGCATCCATGCCGGCCGATTGCATGATAGCCCGGACTGCCGGTGAGTTCCGTACTGTATTGGCTCATACGGATGCGGCTGATAATCAGAGACTGGACAGACTGCGTTCCTGCGGAGTGGAGTTTCTGCTTTGCTCATGTGGCGCGGACGGTATGGTGGATCTGGACGATATGCTGGGAAAACTCGGGGCGATGGGACTCGATTCGGTGCTCGTGGAAGGCGGCGGAGAACTTAACTGGAGTCTGGTACGTGCCGGTCTTGCGGATGAATTCTTTGTCTTCGTGGCTCCGAAGATGGTCGGAGGTCGTGTGGCCAAAGGGCCTGTGGGTGGGGCTGGATTCGGGAAGATGTCCGAGGCTTGCGGAATACGGACGGATTCGGTGAAAATGGTCGGTGAAGATGTGCTTGTTCATGGATTTTCAAGTAAATACAGTAGATAGGGAAATGTTTACGGGAATAATAGAGGAGATAGGGACCGTCCGCTCGATCCGCGGAGGCGGCTCCGGTGTGGTGCTGGACATAGAGGCGTCCAATGTGCTGGAAGGTACGGCGGTCGGGGACAGTATCGCGGTCAACGGGGTATGTCTGACGGTGACTCCCTATAGCGGGCATTTTACTGCGGATGCTATGCCGGAGACTCTCCGCAGGACTTCTTTAGGCAGTCTGTCGGCCGGTTCAAGGGTCAACTTGGAGCGGGCCATGCTCTGCGGGGGACGGTTCGGAGGCCATATTGTATCCGGGCATGTGGATGCCTGCGGACGTGTGGTTGCTCTCACCAGGGAGGGCATCGCTGTGCTGATGAGAGTGGAGGTGCCGAGCGGGATAATGAAATATATCGCCCGCAAGGGTTCTGTGACCCTTGACGGGGTGAGTCTGACAGTAGCTTCGGTTGGGGAGGACGGTCTTACAGTCTCCCTTATCCCGCATACTGCGGCTTCCACAACGCTCAGCCTTCTCAGGGTCGGATCTCCGGTCAATGTGGAGGTGGACATGCTGGCCCGGTATGTGGAGAGGATGCTGTCCTTCGGAACAGGCTTGCAAAGTGAGGCTTCTGCCAATGCTTCCGTCAGGGACGGAATCGTTGCAGGATGTGCAGGAGAGACTTCCGAAGGAGGATTGACGGAGGAATTTTTGAAAAGATACGGATTTTAAATATTGGAATTTTTATAAAAACATGGATAATACCCAAGAACGTAAATTCAACACTATCGATGAGGCTGCCGAGGCTCTCCGCCAGGGGCAGATAATAGTAGTCATCGATGACCCGGACAGGGAGAACGAGGGGGACCTGATATGTGCCGCCCGCCATGCCACTACAGCCAATGTCAATTTTATGGCCTGCTACGGCAAGGGTCTTATATGCATGCCTATGAGCAGGGAGATGACCCATAGGCTGGGACTGGGGCAGATGGTCTCGCACAATACTGACAATCACTGTACTGCCTTTACGGTTTCCATAGACCATGTATCGACCGGTACAGGCATATCAGCCATAGAGCGGTCTGTCACGGCCATGAAGGCAGTGGAACCGGATGCCAGACCAGAGGACTTCCGACGTCCCGGGCATATGTTCCCGCTGGAGTCCAGAGCAGGAGGCGTGCTGGAGAGACGGGGTCATACCGAGGCGACTGTAGACCTTATGCGTATTGCCGGTCTGGAAGAGTGCGGTCTGTGTTGTGAGATCATGCGGGAGGACGGAGACATGATGCGCACTACCGAACTTATAGCTTTCGCTGCAGAACACGGCCTGAAAATCATCACTGTAGACGATCTGGTGTCCTACCGCAAGCATCACGAGAAGTGGATGGAAAAGGTCACCGATGCGGCTCTGCCTACGAAATACGGCAATTTCCGTATTATGGGGTATGTCAACCGCATTACCGGGGAGCATCATCTGGCCATAGTCAAGGGAGACATTACTACTTCTGAGCCGGTGCTGTGCCGTATGCATTCGGAGTGTCTGACCGGGGACGTGTTGGGCTCATTGCGCTGTGACTGCGGGGAGCAGCTGGCCGAGGCACTGCGACGTATAGAGAAGGCCGGACGTGGGGTTCTGCTGTACCTGCGCCAGGAGGGCCGCGGTATCGGACTGATCAACAAGCTGCGGGCTTACGAATTGCAGGACAGGGGTATGGACACTGTGGAGGCCAACCTGGCCCTGGGATTCAAGGCCGACCTGCGTGACTATGATGTCGGAGGCGCCATCTTGTCCGATCTCGGCATCAAGAAACTGATACTGATGACGAACAATCCGATGAAGATATTCGGTCTGGACCACTATGGTATAGATGTCGTGGGCCGGGATCCGATAGAAATGACCTGCAACGAGAAGAACGAGGCCTATATGTACACCAAATACAAGAAGATGGGGCATCTGCTGCATTTTCAGCAGGACGGCAGGAACCGGGCACCTCAGGCAGACGGTGCATGTACAGGCATCAGGATGGGAAAATAGTAGAACAGTAATAATAAAGTAAACAACCATGAAAGTCATAGAAGGCAATCTGTCAGCCGCCGGCCAGAGAATCGGCATCGTAGCGGCCCGTTTCAATGAATTCATCACTTCCAAGCTGCTCGGCGGGGCTGAGGACTCGTTCCTGCGTCACGGCGGAGCCGGGGAAAATCTCGAGGTGGCCTGGGTCCCGGGCGCGTTCGAGATTCCGTTCGTGGCCAGGAAGATGGCTCTCTCAGGCAAATACGACGCCATAGTCTGCCTCGGAGCGGTAATCCGTGGCGCAACGCCTCATTTCGATATGGTCGCAAATGAAGCCACAAAGGGCATAGCCCACGTCGGACTGGAGTGCAATGTCCCCGTCATCTTCGGTGTGCTTACCACCGACTCCATAGAGCAGGCAGTTGAGCGTGCCGGTACAAAAGCCGGAAACAAGGGCTTTGACGCCATGACCACCGCCATCGAGATGGTCAATCTCAGCCGCACTCTGTAGCAGCCGAGGTCTGCTCCCGTGTAAAGGGGAAATTATTCAGTATAGCTGGAGACTTTGAGGTCCGTTATGCGGCTCTTGAAGTCTCCGGCTTTTTCAAGGGGGAAGACGAGGGTAGGGACGTAGTACATCACGCTCTTGCCTTCATTGTGCCAGCGTTTCTCTGTCTCGAGCCGGTCGATGACGCGGCCGTTGACGATCAGGGTGGTCGAGCGGTTGTCGCCTTTGACGGTCACTTCGAGCCGGTCACCGTTCTGGATGCTGTAACGGAAGGTGTTGAGGTAGCCGTCGCGGGCAAAGCCCATCATGCCGCTGACGGGGTCGCTGAGGTAGAATACTGCGTTCTCGGAGCGGAACAGCTCCGTACCGGGGGTCTCTGCCTTGCCTTCGATGGTGAAGCTGACGGTGTAGTCATAGCCGATCTCGGGGTAGGGCAGGGTGGCGCCGGGTGTCACTTCGGCCATCTCCAGCACGCAGCCGGGCTCGGTGCCGATGCGTCCGGCGAAATTGATGCCTGGAGCCTCGCGTACATAGCGGCGGGTGCTGGAGATGGCCGCATAGGGCATGGCTGTCTCCGTTCCTGTCCACATTTTCACGGACAGGGTCTGCAATGCCGGAAAGAGACGGTGATGTATATCCTTGACCGAGATGCCGTTGCCAGCATGGTCGTTCCACACGGCGAACATGCCGCCGAGGATGGAGGTGTCACGCTCTGCGAAGACAGCGTCCCCGACATGGGCCGGAGTCCAGTTCTCGTAGAGATTCTGCTCGTCAAGATAATCGTAGTAGTAGCCGGCGGCAGGCACGATGTAGACCAGACCGTCCGGAATCGATATGAGCTTGTAGCCGTCCTCCACCATCTGCCTTGGGTCGGCGTATCCGTTGTACCAGGCGTTCATGATCACGTTCTCCGACTTTACGGGTGTCTCCCCGTCTGCGTGGGTGAGGGCTCCCCAGACCACCGCCTGCTTGCCGTAGCTCTCCACCAGACGGATATAGTGGTCGGTGAAATAGCGGAATTTCTCCACCACATCCTGGTCTTTGTTGGAGTACTCGTCCGTGCCTATATGCACTTTGGGACCGCGGAATACAGGATCCTCACCTTCGAGGTATTCCTTGAAAAGACCGTCCACGAATTCGTAGGTCTCCGGCTTGAACAGGTCGAGGTGGTCCATGCCGTACTCTTCAGAGCCAATCCCCGGCATATAGCGGGTTAGGGCCAGAGAATGGGCAGGCACGTCTATTTCGGGAATAATTTCCACGAACATGCCGGCGGCCTCTTCCTGAAAGCCGATGAACTCCTCCTTGGTATAGTGTCCGTCCCTGGCGGTCAGTCCAGGATATGTGTCGCACTCGAGCCGGAATGCCGCGTAGGTACGGTCCCAGTCCCCTCCGAAGTACTGTTTGAATCCGTTGTCGTTGAGATGTACCTGAAGGGTGTTCATCTTGTAATAGGCCATGATACGGGTGAGCTTGCGCAGGTAGCTCATGGGAATATATTTGCGGCCGCAGTCCATCATGAAGCCGCGCAGGCCGTAGTCGGGCCAGTCAAGGATCTTGCCGCAGGGCAGACTCACGGCAATATCATGGGCACCGCCGGGGATGCTGCGGTCAGCTATCTGGAGAATGGTCTGTGTCCCCCAGAACACGCCCCGGGCAGTTGCGGCGGAAAGACGCACGCGGTCGGTAATGCCGATCGAGTAACTTTCAGCACTGCCTCCGCTTAGCCTGTCCAGCCTTTTGTCCTTCTTGATTTCAAGTACAATATCTCCTTCTGCGCCCTTCTCAGTCACGATTCTGGGCAGGTATCCGAACATAGTCTCCCAGTCCTCAGCCAGCATTCCGGCTATTCTCAGAAGTTCCTCATCTCCGGACGGTACGGCAATCCGCATCGTTCCGGAAACAGTCATTGCTCCTTTGCCTGCCTCCCAGGTCTTCAGTTCCGGAATAACAAACGGTCCGGAGTCCCCGGACGTTGCGGCAAAAACGCCGATAGAGCATAGAACAGCAGCGAAAGTGCTTATCAAAAAATACAAATGTCGTTTCATCCCTGTGTTTAAATTTCACAATATTCAATATAATGTAATGCCCGAATGAATAAAAGAAGCAACGAGAAATGACTTGCCGCCCTCGGCACTATAGTGAGGGACCCGCACCGAAGGTGTGGGAGGGCCTGGTCATTCCGACTGCTTCTTTTATTCACCATACGTGATGGCTAAGTAGCCGTGTGTCATGATTATAAATACTGAAGCATACGAACTACTTCAGTATTTGTGCAGTATGGTTCTTTGTGTCGACCTTGGCGATGATGTCTGTGATGATACCGTTCTCATCTATGATGTAGGTCTTGCGCAAGGTGCCCATGCTGATTTTCCCGTAGTTCTTCTTTTCGCCCCAGGCATCGTAAGCCTGCAGGATGATCTTGTCCGTGTCGGATATCAACGGGAAGGGCAGGGAATATTTTGCAATGAATTTCTGGTGTGACGCGGAGCTGTCCTTGCTTACGCCCACCACGGCATAGCCCTGGCTGATGAACCGTTCGTAATTGTCCCTCAGGTCGCAGGCTTCGGCCGTACAGCCTGGTGTGCTGTCCTTGGGATAGAAGTAGAGGACGAGTTTGCGTCCTGCAAAGTCGCTCAGACGGATGATGTTACCGTCCTGATCGGTGCCCTCGAAGTACGGGGCTTTGTCTCCTTTGTTCAACATGATTTTAAGTTTCAATTATCTGTCGAGACGGCAGTTGCCGGCTTTGAGGTATATGGCGGCATCCATGGATGCAACGGTCGCCAGGTTGACAATCTCCCTGACCGGAGCCTCTACGGATATGAAGTGTACCGGCTTGTTGAGGCCGATCTGTATGGGACCTATCGCCTCTCCGGCTCCCATCTCCATCATCATGCGGAAAGCTGCCGAGGATGAGTTGAGGTCTGGGAAAATGAGAGTGTTCACATCCTTGCCGTACAGGCGGTTGAACGGATAGGTGCGGTCGCGCAGCTGCTTGTTCAGGGCCATGTCAATGCGTATCTCGCCGTCGACCACCATGTCCGGGTAGCACTTGTGCAGAGTCTCTACGGCCCTATGGACGGTGGATGGTGTACCGCATTCACCGGATGAACATGACGCTGTAGGGACGCATTCATGCACATTTGACCCGAAGTTGCTGAATGACAGCATGGAAATGACAGGGTCAAATGCATAGTATTCTACTGCGCCTGCAGTCAGGCGGGCTATGTCCACCAGAACGGAAGCATCGGTGTACTCGTTTATCATGGTGTCGGCCAGAAAAAATATTCCCCGCTTCGTATTCAGGATGTGCATTGTGGCGAATGTGCTGAACCCTGGACGGATGCCGATGATGTCGCGGGCGATGGACGTGACTGCACTGTTGTTGGTGTATGTTCCTGCTATTAGAGCATCTGCGTCTCCGCTTTCGACCATCATCATGCCGAAGTAGTTGCGTTCGAACATCTTCTCGTAGGCGTCCTGACGGGTATATCCTTTGCGTGAGAGCTTGGAAGCAAGTATTTCCGCATAGTGTTCCCGACGGGCTTTTTCGTCCGGATGCCTGGGATTGACCACCTCCACTCCTTCAAGGGAGAGGCCGAGGTCTGCTGCCCTCTTTCTGATGAGCTCCGCATTGCCCAGCAGAATAGGACGGCATAGTCCTTCCGAGCCTGCCTGTACGGCCGCCTCCAGCATATTGTCCGTATTGCCTTCTCCGAATACCACCCGCATTGGCTGGCAGCGGGCTACATCGGCGAAACGGCGGACGAGTTTATTGTCATAACCCATCATTTCCTGCAGATGTTCCTCGTATCTGTCCCAGTCGGTGATGGGTCTGCGGGCCACACCTGATTCCATGGCGGCTTTGGCCACTGCAGGTGCTACCGCTGAGAGAAGTCTAGGATCAAGGGGCTTTGGCAAAATGTATCCGCGTCCGTATCTGATGTTTTCTATATTGTATGCGGCATTGACCACGGACGGTACGGGCTGCTTGGCCAGGCGTGCGATGGCGTGGACTGCGGCCATTTTCATTTCTTCGTTTATGGCAGTGGCGCGTACGTCCAGGGCTCCGCGGAAGATATAGGGGAAACCGAGAACGTTATTGATCTGGTTGGGATAATCAGAACGGCCGGTGGCGAAGATCAGGTCGTCGCGTGAAGCCATGGCCTCGGAGTATGCTATTTCAGGATCAGGGTTGGCCAGGGCAAATACGATGGGACGGTCGGCCATCGTGCGGATCATCTCCTTGGTCAGCACGTCCCGGGTTGAGAGACCCAGAAAGACATCGGCTCCGACCAGGGCCTCTGCCAGGGTATGTACGTTCCGGTCGGTGGCAAATGACCGCTTCATGGCATTGAGATCTGTGCGTGAGGTGGTTATGACACCTTTGCTGTCGCACATGATAATGTTCTCGCGGCGTACGCCCAGCTCTATGTAGAGGTTGGTGCAGGCAACTGCTGCCGCGCCGGCTCCGTTGACCACTATCCGGATGTCCTCTATTTTCTTGTCCTGCAGCTCGAGGGCGTTGAGCAGGCCTGCGGCCGAAATGATGGCTGTACCGTGCTGGTCATCGTGCATCACTGGGATGTCGCACTCTTCCTTGAGCCTGCGCTCTATCTCGAAGCACTCGGGGGCTTTTATGTCTTCGAGATTGATGCCGCCGAAGGTAGGGGCAATGGCCTTGACTGCCGCGATGAATTTTTCCGGGTCCTTCTCGTCTATCTCGATATCGTAGCAGTCTAACCCAGCGAATATCTTGAAAAGCAGGGCCTTGCCCTCCATTACCGGTTTGCCGGCGAGGGCTCCTATATCGCCCAGGCCCAGAACAGCAGTTCCGTTGGATATGACCGCCATCAGATTGCCTTTGTTGGTATATTCGTATGCGTCTTCGCTGTGTGCCTTTATCTCCAGACAGGGGTATGCTACTCCTGGCGAATATGCTAAGGAGAGGTCGTGCTGTGATGAATATGGTTTGGTGGGCAAGGTTTCTGTCTTGCCTGGCCGGCCTTGGCGGTGATAGTCCAGGGCCGCTTTCTTATTGTTCTCTGACATCGTTATGTGCTAAAGTTTTAAATCCAGGATGGTGTCTCCTGCTGTATTAAGTACTTTGAGAGTCATTTCCTCTCCTTGTTTTTTCAGTATCATTACGGTCGCTTCCTCCATGGAGTAGCCTCCGCCGACCACTACAGGGAAGGTGTTTCCGGCGGAGCCTGCGGGATGATAGGCATGCCTGTGGGTATGGGCATTGAGGCAGATGTCGAATGGAGCCCCGTCAAGCAGCGGTCCCCACAGCTCCAGGCAAGGATTGTAGGCATCACCCATGGCATATATGGGAATGTGGTGGATGAGCACCCGGCGGGAGGCGTTGCGGAACTCTTTGGAACTCAGTTCTTCCTTGAGAAAACCGACTTGCTCCTCTCTCAGACCCGAGAAGTCGTTGAGTCCGTAGTACACCCAGGTGCTGTCAGGCTTGTCCTCTCCGCAGTCCAGCATGACAATGCGGGTGTCGCCCCAGCTGAAGGCTCCGTAGGTCCTGTCGCCTACATAGTCGAAAAGCGCCCTGAGGCCGATGGAGTAGGCGTTCCTTATCTCATGGTTGCCACGCAGGTAGAAGACGGGCACGTCAGCTGCTCCGACCGTGGTGTTCAGCTCGCTGAGGAAGGCCGTGGCCTCGTCGTGGTCTGCCGGATCGTCGATGCAGTCTCCGTTGAATATCACGAAGTCGTACGGCACGTCGCTTACATGGCTGTAGAGGGTGCGCAGTGTCTCGGACTGTTTGTGCAGGTCGTTGAAGACAAGGGAGGTGAAGTTGCTTTCGTTTTCAGCGGGGAGGGTGAATGAGTGGACAGGGGAGACGGCTGTCTTTCCGAATTCCTTCTTGTATGCCTGGTAGAGGAGTATTTCCCGGGAGTACACTCTGTAATAATAGGTGCGGCCCGGCTCCAGCCCTTCGATCCGTATCTTGTTCTGCGTCCCGTTGCAGATTACCTGTCCGTCTACTATGGTGCGGGCCATCTGCCAGGAACTGAGGTCAGTGGTGTCGGTGCCGTATTCCACCCAGCTGTAGGCCGGTACCCAAGTCTGCCACATGACGGTGATTCCGCCGCCGACCGGATTCTGAAGGTACGGTTCCGTACGGAATATGGAATCAGCGCTGGCCGCCGCATAGGCAGTAATGGCTGGCACTGTCAGGGAAAGTAATAGAATAAAAATACCTCGTCTCATTTGTGTATTTGCAGAATGGGTCCAAAATATTCGCGAATATAATGATTATTCCGTTATTTCATTCCCGTCCCGTCTCCGTCCTGGCCTTCACGTTGCAGTGCAGTATGAGAAGCCATTTGTCCGAGTTGCCTGTGATGGTTTTCTCGGATTACCGGGAAAGCCCTGTGTGAGGGAATGCTCAGGTATATGGGATCATCTCCAAAAT
>UQUN01000036.1 GCA_900544175.1 uncultured Alistipes sp. | reverse complement strand
AATCTTTTTAATTTTAAATGATAATTTAGCAATATGGATCTTGCATTTTTTATTCCTTCTTTTTTTAATTGATTGACTATATTTTGATTGGATGTAATAAAGTGGCAGTATTTACAAATATGCCTATTAGTTGGAATGTCTGAAAATCCTAATTGCTTTAGAATTTTATAAGGGCCATCAGTGAATAGCCATAATTTGAATAAATCGTAGTATCCACTTTCATAGGCAGAATGTAAATCTTCATTAATGATTGATCCATTATTTAAATAATTAGTGGATTCTGATGATAAACCACAGCAGGATAATAGTTTTCCGTAAGGATCAATGTGAATATCCCTTAAAATTGAATTACAGCCTTGGTCGTAATTCATAACAAGATCATTACTCAAAGTATTGTCGCTGTCATTTGAACGTAGGCTTTTAGTATGAAATTTAATCCACGGGGACGATAGTATAATTAGTCTTTCTTTATATTTGGTATTTAAAATTTTATACCAAGTTGTCTCTTTGATGTTTAAAGCATTTGTGTTGTTATTTTGATTGTTAAATGCTTCAACATTAATGACTATCTTTTGTAGCGATTCCTGTTCAAAACATTTCTCCACAGCGTAAAAAAGAGTGTCAGTTGAAACAAATTTGGAGTGTTCAAAGCCTGTGCTGAAATTTATTTCATTTAATCCGGCCTTGACCCATTCATTTATTAAGTAGCCAGAATTCTTTGCCCAGTGTCCGTTTGTTACAATCCTTGTAATTTTATTAAGGGAATGTGCCTTGCTGATGGATTTGGTCAGGTCTTCTTCTAATAAACTACATTCTCCTCCTGTGAAAATTACTGCCGAAATACTTGGAAAGGCATTACATACGATGTCTATGTATCGTGAAATCTCATCGAAAGACATTAACTTATTCTGCTGTATATTCGGAGAGCATCCAAAACAGCAGTTCGTGCAAGCACTTGTACATTTAAAAGTCGTAATCAATGATAAAGTCAAAGGCTGCATTGTTGGTATCGTGAACTCTTGCATGTTCTGTTGACGTTAAAGGTCGTTATTGATAATCTTCAGATTCTTGCTGTCGGTAATCTTCTCACAATAGTGGCATTTGAGCAGGATCTCGCTGCCTTTTACGATAGTGGAGAAACGGGTTTCTATGTCTTCGTGGTTGGTGACGCAGACAGGATTGATGCATCTCGCTATGCCTCTGATTTCGGCAGGGATGGCAAGGACCTTTTTCTCGATGACCTCGTAGTCTCTGATGATGTTCACACTTGCATTGGGAGCCACAAGGGCGATTTTGTTCAACTCCCCGTCCTCGAAGAACTTTTCAGCTATCTTGATTATGCCCTTTTTGCCCATTGTCTTGCTATCCAGACCTATGCCTATGGTTACAGGATGGGGATGGCTGCGGAGACCGAGGATTTCCACTACTTTCAAGACCACATCACCTGGGATGTGGTCGAGTACTGTGCCGTTCTTAATGGCACTTACCCTGAGTTCTTTCTTTGCGTCGTTATTGTTCATGATGTTGTCCTCCTATCTTTTGCCAAGTAAGTACGATATTATAGCCATTCTGACATACATGCCGTTTTCAGCCTGCTTGAAATAGTAGGCATGTTCCGTATTGTCCACGTCCTGTGTGATTTCCTGAAGACGGGGAAGCGGATGCAGGATCTTCATGCTGGGTTTGACGCCGGACAGCATGGAGGAATTGAGACTGTAGACGTTCTTCACCTTTTCATATTCCACGAGATCCGTGAATCTCTCCTGCTGTATCCTAGTCATGTACAGTATGTCCGCAGAATCCAGATACTCGGTCAGGGAAGACGTCTCGCGGTATGGTATGTTTTTCTCTTTCAGGAAATCCTTGTACACCTGCGGCATCTTCAGCTCATCCGGGGCGGTAAACGTGAACTCGGGGCTGAAATGGGACAGGGCCTGCAGGAGGGAATGCACTGTCCGGCCGTATTTCAGGTCTCCTACCATATTGATATTGATATGGTCGAGCCGTCCCTGCGTCTTGCGTATCGAATAAAGGTCGAGAAGGGTCTGCGAGGGATGCTGGTTCGCCCCGTCCCCGGCATTGATGACAGGCACCGAGGCCACTTCGGAAGCATATCTGGCCGCACCCTCCAGAGGATGCCTCATGACGATAATGTCTACATAGTTGGATACCATCTTGATGGTATCTTTCAGGCTTTCTCCCTTTTTCATACTGGTATTGGCAGTATCGGAGAAACCTATTACCCTTGCTCCCAGCCTGTTGGCCGCCGTTTCAAAACTGAGCCGGGTTCTGGTGGAAGGCTCGAAGAAGATGCAGGCCACCACCTTGTCGCTCAGAAAGGTCTGGGACTTGTTGTGTTCCATCTCCTCAGCCACGTCGAGGATATGCAGTATTTCCTCTTTAGTGAAATCCTGGATTGAAATTAAACTTTTAGCCATGCCTAAAGTAAATATTATTGTTTTTTTGTTGTCATGCCTCGCAGTCCTGAAGGCGGCTGACTCTGGCCTCCGCCTCCTCCATCCGTTTGCGGAACTTGTCCGTGCCGCTCAGTCTCACTCTTGCGGTTATCCGGCACTCATATCCGACCGTATAGCTGAGAGGTGCCGTTCCCATGTCCTTGAGTGCCCGCATAACCTTGTCCGTAGCGGCATAGTCGAAGACAGCTTCGAACATCTCCGATGCGGTCTTCTCCACAATCCGGCTGTTTGCTATCGCGTCAGCTGCAGCTGACTTGTATGCCCTTATCAGTCCTGGCACGCCCAGTTTCGTTCCTCCGAAATATCTCACGACTACGATCAGAATGTCACTCAGTCCTTTGGACAGTATCTGGCTGTATATGGGTCTGCCTGCCGTCGAGGAAGGTTCTCCGTCATCATTGACTCTCCATATGTCTCCGTTGATTCCGATCCTGTATGCGTAGCAGTGATGCCGTGCGTCGTAGTAGTCTTTTCTTGCCTTGTCAAGCAGCGTCTTTACCTCATGCTCGGAGGTGACCGGATATGCGAAAGCGAGAAAACGGCTGCCTTTCTCTTTGTAGACCCCTTCCGAGGAAGCCGCTATACTGCTGTAGGTGTCATTTTTCTCCTGATTGTCCATGTCCGGATGTTTGAGGCCCTAAGTTAGGCAAAAAAGACGGATGAACCTAAATTTTTTTATCTTTGGGGCAAGATTGAGAATATGCGTACGGACTTGTTGATAGAGGGAGCCGCGCAATTGGGCGCAAGGCTGGACGGATGGCTCGGAAGTGCCGGAGCATGGCCGGAGCTGGACGCGGCGGTGGAGGCCGGGGCCCGGGACAATGTACTGTTTACGCCCTATATGCAGAGGCGTGCTCTTGAGGCATTGTCGTCCACTTTTCTGAAAGAGGATGTGCTTCGGGCATGGCTTTCGCGTTATCCTGCAGGCAGTGGCATGTCCAGGCTCAGCCAGGAAAGAGTCTGCGGTGTGGTCGCTTCCGGCAATATCCCTGCTGTTGCATTCCACGATATCCTGTCGGTCATGGCTGCCGGTTGGAGACCGGTGGTGAAGCTCTCGTCGAAAGACAGGTATCTGCTTCCGGTGCTTTTCCCTGATGTGGAATTCTGCAGCTCTGTGGACGGGTGGGATGTCGGCGCCATTGTCACTATGGGCGGGGATGAGGCTGCTTCGTTTTTCAGGAACCGGTTTTCCGGTATCCCAAGCCTGATACGCTCCGGCCGGTTCAGTGTGGCCGTGCTTGATGGCCGTGAGACGGAAAAGGAGCTGGATGCCCTTGCCGAGGACATGCTGCTGTATTATGGTCTTGGCTGCCGGAGCGTCACATGTCTGCTGGTTCCACGTGACTATGATGCAGGTAACTTGCTCCGCTCGGTGGAAAGGTTTGCCGTCCGGCATCTTGGCAGCCTTGCGAAGAATGCCCACAGACGGAACAGGGCTGTGCTGGCCTTGGCCGGGGAAAGTTTTCTTGATGGCGGGACCGTCATCCTGCGCGACTTGCGGGCTTTGTGCGGACGGTTGTGCGACTGCCGTCCCTATGGTATGGATCTGCCGCTGTGCACTGCGTGGTATGCAGAGTATGAGGATGATGGGGAAATAAGAGAATTTGTGTCCCGGAACAGTGACAGGATTCAAAAAATTATCACTAACTTTGGTTCTGCTCAGAGACCGGCTGTGGACGATTACCCGGATGGGGTGGACACCGTGGGCTTTTTGAGAGAATTAAAACATTAATGCCATGATATTGAGATATAAAGTGACAATACCCGGAAACAGGATATTCATGCGGGAATACGATTTCGACTCGGGTATGTCCTTGTTCAGACTGCACGAGTTCCTTGACCGGGACATGTGCTTCTCGCCGGATCAGATGACGATGTTCGAGACTGTGTCGGAGAAAGGCAAGGTAAGGCGACGTCTCGGACTGTTCGATTTCGGAGACGGTTCTATGGACATGGTCACCCTTGCAGATACAGTAGAGCATGGGGAGCCGGTACTGAGGTATGTGTACAATATGAGCATCAACCTTTTTATGGAACTGTCGCTCGAATCTGAGACTGAGTTCAACCCAAGGCTTTCCTATCCGCTTCTGGTTGCGGAGAAAGGTCGTAATCCTGATCAGTTCTCGGCTGTGTATGAGGATTACGAGGCGTTCTCCGACAGACATGCCGTGCAGGCAGATGATGCGGTGGAGGAGGACGCATTCGAGGACGAGGATCTTCCTGAGGGAGAAGAGACGGTCTGAAATATCCTGAACAGGCATGGGCAAGCTGTTGACAGTTGTTTTGGGACCTACTGCCGTGGGCAAGACGGATTATGCCGTACGACTTGCGCAGGAGTACGGTTCTCCTGTCATCTCCTGTGACTCACGACAGATTTTCAAGGAGATGCGGATAGGCACCGCACCTCCGTCTCCGGAACAGCTCCGGACGGTAAGACATTATTTTATTTTCAGTCATTCGGTATCATCGTATTATTCAGCAGGTCAGTATGAGCTTGATGCGATGGAGCTGCTGACAGAACTGTTCCGTGATCATGACAGGCTTGTCATGGTGGGCGGGTCGGGTCTTTATGCCGATGCTTTGTGTTATGGCCTGGATGATTTTCCTCCGGCGGATCAGGAACTGAGGAAGAGACTTACTGAAAGAGCGCTGACCGAAGGGGTGGCGGTTCTTGCAGAGGAGCTGCGCAGGGTAGACCCGGAGAGTTGGGCTGCCATAGACTTGTCGAACCGGCAGCGTGTGGTCAGGGCTCTGGAGGTGACGGTCTCTACCGGACGTAAATTCTCGTCTTTCAAGACTGGTCCGCGGAAGAAGCGTCCGTTCGATATAGAACGGATCTGTCTGACTATGCCGAGGGAGAGACTGTACGCGAGGATTGACCGCCGTACCGAGGCCATGTTCGAGGCCGGACTGGTGGATGAGGTGCGCGCTCTGGCACGGTACAGGGAAATGCCTGCGCTGAGGACTGTCGGCTACAAGGAGGTCTTTGAGTATATGGACGGAAAACTTTCTCTTGACGATGCGGTGGAACTGGTCAAGAGAAATACAAGACGGTATGCCAAGCGGCAGATCACTTATTTCTCGTCTGTGGAGAAAAGGATAGAACTTTAGATATATAATAGGTGCGTAATCAGTTGGCCACTTCCGACAGGAACTTGATGCGGACCAGTCTGATCTCCTCTTCCTGATAGTCAGGACCGAGTTCTTTCTTGGCGTCTTCCACGGAGTCGGTCTCCGCCTCCTCCTTGAAATAGTCGTAGATGTCCTCGATCTTGTCTTCGTCCACGTTCTGCTCGATGTAGTAATCTAAGTCTATCTTGGTTCCGGATGCTACAATGGCTTCTATTTCATCCAGCACCTCTGTCATGTCCATGTCCTTTGCGTCAGCAATGTCTTCGAGCGGTATCTTCCGGTCAATGTTCTGTATGATGTATACTTTGTTGGCGGATTTGTTGACAAGGGATTTTACGACTATGTCGTCCGGTCTCTGTATGTCGTTTTCCTCTACATATTTGGCGATGAGCTTAATGAATTCTTGTCCGTATTTCCTGGCCTTTCCGTCACCTACGCCCTGGCAGTTCCTCAACTCGTCTATGGTTATGGGATAGTGGATGGACATGTCCTCGAGGGACGGGTCGGAGAATATGACGAACGAGGGGAGCTTCAGTTTTCTGGACATGTCTTTTCTCAGGTCCTTCAGCATGGAGAACAGGGCCGGGTCTCCTGCTCCGCTGCCGTGCCTGACCGTGGGGATTGCCGCCGTGTCGTCATCATCGTCGTCATCTCCGTCCGAGAACTCGCGGTCTTCTGTAAGCATGATGGTGTATGGGTGTTCTATGAAGTCCCTGCCTTTGTCGGTTATGGAGATGAGTCCGTACTGCTCGATGTCCTTGAAAAGGAAATGCATCAGCACTCCCTGCCGTATTATGGCTATCCAGAATTTCTGGCCTTTGTCGCGTCCTGCTCCGAAAAATTCGCTCTGGTGGTGGTTGTATGATTTTATCAGGGAGTTTATCTCTCCGGTCAGGATGTTGGCCAGGTGTTCGGCCTTGAAGTTCTCCTTCATGGACGCGACCAGCTCCAGGACAGTGGCCATCTCCTCCTGTCCGTTGAAGGTTTTCTTGGGATGGATACAGTTGTCGCAGTTGCCGCAGTTCTCATCCGGGTAGTCCTCTCCGAAATAGTTGAGCAGTATCTTTCTCCTGCATCGGTTGGATTCGGCGTAAGCTACGGTCTCCATAAGGAGCTGCTTGCCTATTTCCTGTTCTGAGAGCGGTTTGCCCTGCATGAACTTTTCGAGTTTGAGTATGTCCTTGTAGCTGTAGAACGTGATGCATTTTCCTTCCTCTCCGTCCCTTCCGGCCCTTCCGGTCTCCTGATAGTATCCCTCAAGGCTTTTGGGTATGTCGAAATGTATGACGAACCTTACGTCCGGTTTGTCGATCCCCATGCCGAACGCAATGGTGGCCACTATCACGTCGACCTCCTCCATCAGGAACATGTCCTGGTTCTTGGCTCTTGTCGCGGCGTCCATGCCGGCATGGTATGGCAGAGCCTTTATGCCGTTGACATTGAGGAATTCGGCTATCTCTTCCGTCTTTTTCCGGCTGAGGCAGTATATGATTCCGGACTTGCCCTCGTTCTCCTTGATGAATCTTATGAGCTCCTTTTTCACATTGGTCTTGTCCCTTACTTCGTAGTAAAGGTTGGGCCGGTTGAAGGAACTTTTGAACACTTTCGCGTCCATCATGCACAGGTTTTTCTGTATATCGGCCTGTACCTTTGGCGTGGCTGTGGCTGTAAGTGCTATTATAGGCGCAACTCCCAGTCTCTCCACTATGCTGCGTATGTTGCGGTATTCCGGTCTAAAGTCATGTCCCCACTCCGATATGCAATGGGCCTCGTCTATGGCGTAGAATGATATCTTTATATTCTTCAGAAGGGTGACGGTGTCGTCTTTGGTGAGGGATTCAGGTGCTACGTAAAGCAGTTTTGTCACACCCGACAGGAGATCGTCCTTCACTTCCTGTATCTGGCTCTTGTTTAATGAAGAGTTGAGGAAGTGAGCCACTCCCTCCGAGCCTGATACGAATCCCCTGATGGCGTCCACCTGGTTCTTCATCAGGGCGATCAGCGGGGATACCACGATGGCGGTACCGGGCATTACGAGGGCAGGAAGCTGGTAGCACAATGACTTGCCTCCTCCTGTGGGCATCAGGACGAAGGCGTTGCCTCCGTTGATAAGATGCATCATTATCTCCTCCTGGTCTCCTTTGAACTTGTCGAAACCGAAAAACTTCTTTAAATTGGAATGTAATTCTTCAGAACTAATCTTCATATTTATTACCTTTGCGCGTCTAAAATTACCGAAAAGTTTATTTTCTTGCAAATAAAATGAAAAATATAATAGAAAATTTAAAAAAATACGCGTCAGAGACTATCCGGGAAGAGGCTGAGGCTGTTTCCGGACTGTCATCCGTGGTTGATGGCAAATTCGGTGAGGCTTTGATGCTTATGGCTGAGTGTAAGGGACGTATCGTGGTGTCGGGAGTGGGAAAGAGCGCCATCATAGCTCAGAAAATGGTGGCAACACTCAACTCTACCGGCACTCATGCACTATTCCTGCATTCGGCGGACGCGGTACACGGGGACATGGGCATGATCGGCAAGGACGATGTCGTGCTTTTCATCTCGAAAAGCGGCAATACTGAGGAGATAAAGCGCCTCCTTCCATTTATAAGGAAAATGGGCAACCCGGTGGTGTCTATCGTCTCCGGAAAAGACTCCTATCTCGGAACTCATTCAGATTATCTCATATATGTTCCGATAGAGCGTGAGGCATGTCCCAACAACCTGGCACCTACCACAAGCACTACCCTGCATCTGGTGGTATGCGATGCCATAGCGATGGCGTTGTCCAGGTACAAATGCTTCACAGCGGAGGATTTCGGCCGCTTCCATCCAGGAGGAACTCTCGGCAAGCGTTTGTATATGAGGGTAGAGGATGTCTTTGACAAGGCCAATAAGCCGTGGGTGACTGAAGACGAGGCGATAAAGAGCGTAATTGTGACAATTTCGTCCCACAGGCTGGGTGCAACAGTGGTGCTCGGAGCCGGAGGGGAGCTGCGCGGTATCATAACCGACGGGGACGTGAGGCGTATGATAGAGAACGGTAAGGATATCAATGCGCTTAAGGCCAGGGATATAATGTCGGTATCCCCTAAGACGGTGGACAAGACTGCCCTTGCAGTGGATGCATTGAGGATGATGGAGGTAAACAATATAACGTCGGTTGTAGTCCTGAGTGACGGGAACTATGCCGGCCTGATTCATATTCACGATATAATGAGGGAGGGGATTCAGTGATGGGAGCGCAGTTCGATCCGGACAGCATAGGTATTGCGAACGGTAATTTCTTCGGTCTTCCCTGTACGGAGGAGGAGGCCGGCACAGTCCTGCTCCAGATTCCGTGGGACGCTACGGTTTCCTATGGAAAGGGAACGGCAAAAGGGCCTGCATCCATGCTGGCGGCGTCTCTTCAGGTGGACCTGTTTGATGAGAAGGTGTCAGGAGCCTCCGGCATGAAGGTCTGGACCCTACCCGAATCTGAAGAGCTTCAGGAGTTGAACTCGCATGCCCGTGGAATGGCCGAACGGGTGATAGAGTCTCTTGAATGCGGTGTCAGTCCTGATGACGCGGAGCTGTCGGAGCTTTGCGGGGAGGTCAACAAGTGTTCCTGCAAGCTCAATGACTATGTGGAGCGCACTTCCGAGAAGTACCTCGCGGAAGGACGGTCGGTGGTTGTGGTGGGCGGAGAACACAGTGTGCCTCTCGGCCTTGTCAAGGCACTGGCCCGCAGATATCCAGGAATGGGCATCCTGCATGTAGACGCCCATTCCGATACCAGGGATGCCTATGAGGGCTTCCGTTATTCACATGCCTCGATCATGTACAATGTCATGCGGGAAGTTCCTGGCGTGAGCAGGATAGTGCAGGTGGGGATAAGGGATTTCTGCCAGTCGGAGTACGAATTGATTACATCTTCAGACCTGTTCGTGCCTTTTACCGACTTCATGATAAAGGACAGGCTTTTCGGAGGTGAGTCGTGGAGGAGTATCTGTGACGGCATCATTTCCGCTCTGCCTGAAAACGTGTATGTCAGTTTCGATATTGACGGGCTTTCTCCGGAGTGTTGTCCTGGAACAGGTACGCCGGTGCCTGGCGGACTGAGTTTCTCTCAGGCTGACTATATGCTGTATCGCCTGGCGTTGTCAGGCAGGAGAATAGTAGGTTCCGATCTGTGCGAGGTGGCTCCAGGGCCGGAGGGAGAATGGGACGCCAATGCTGGAGTAAGGATGCTTTTCAGACTGTTGCTGTATTCGTGGCTCTCCCGTAAGAAAATTTGATTATTTTTGTAGACTAATCAACAGTCCGAACACTATGAAGCCGAAACTTTCGTATGTCTACCGCCGTCGTGTGCTGATGCATAGAATACTTCACAGCAATATGACAGGTGGTGTCCTGCTGCTTGTCTGCGCAGTGGTGGCTGTGGTTGCCGCCAATGTCCCTGCCATGGACGGGCTGCACAGGCTTTGGGACGTGCCGTTCGGCCTGTCGTTCGGGGAACATTCTTTCGGCATGCCTCTTAGATTGTGGATAGACGATGTGCTGATGGCTGTTTTCTTTTTCTCTGTGGGGCTGGAGATAAAGAGGGAACTGCTCATAGGTGAGCTCTCCACCTTCAAAAGGGCCATGCTTCCGATGTTCGCGGCCTTGGGAGGGATGGTGTTTCCGGCAATTATTTATCTTATGGTCAATGCAGGCACTTCCTCCGCTTCCGGATGGGGTATTCCGATGGCCACTGATATCGCTTTTGCACTGGGCGTGCTGTCGCTGATGGGAAGGAGATGCCCGTCCGGCCTGAAAGTGCTGCTGGTGGCCCTTGCCGTAGTGGATGACATAGGGGCGATAATCGTCCTGGCGATATTCTATCCCTCGCATGACATACACTTCATGTATCTGCTGTACGCGCTTGCAGTGACTCTTGTGCTCGTAGCTGCGAACAGGGCAGGGATAAGGTCTGTCTTGGTCTATCTCGTTCTTGGCGTGTTACTCTTCCTTTGCGTCTTCCGCTCGGGCGTGCATGCCACCATCGCCGGTGTCGTGCTGGCCATGACGATACCGGCCAGGACATCCAAAGGGGACGTAAGGTCCTTTTCCGGGCCGGATTCTCTGTTGTGCCGTATTGAGGCAGTCGTGCATCCTTGGGTCAATTTCCTTATCATGCCTCTTTTCGCATTAGCCAATGCAGGTGTGGTGATAGACATGTCTTCCATAGGATCGTCAATGCCTCCTGTGATACCTGGAGTGGCCCTTGGCCTGCTGGTCGGCAAGCCTTTGGGGATATTGACGTTCAGCTGGCTGGCTGTAAAACTGGGGCTGGCCGGTCTGCCGGATGGGGCCAGATGGCGTCAGATATTGGCAATCGGCATGCTCGGCGGCATAGGCTTTACCATGTCCATTTTCATAGACAACCTTGCTTTCGATGATCCGGCACTGATAAATGCCGGCAAACTGGCAGTCCTGGCCTCGTCGTTTATCGCGGCATGTCTCGGACTGGCCGCCATATATATGACAACGAATAAAACTAAAATATTGAAATGAACAAGTTTGTAACAGTATTGGCAGCCGCATCGGCAGCCGTTTTTGCGCTATCTTCCTGCGCAGGTACTTACCAGAAAGGAGACAGAATGCCCGACACCACATCCGAGCAGATAGACACTGTCAGCTACGCTCTCGGCATGTATTTCGGCAATATGGTGAAAAGCAATAATTTCGGAGAGCTTAACATCAAGGAAATCCAGAGAGCTTTCATGGATGTGCTCAACGGAAAGGAGTCGATGCTTACAGAGCAGGAGGCGGGAACTCACATACAGAGCTATGCCATGAAACGTATGGCTTATCTGGCCGAGCGCAATCTTGAAGAGGGCGAGCAGTTCATGGCTGCCAACAAGGAAGAAGAAGGAGTCGTGGAGACCGAGAGCGGTCTGCAGTACAAGATCCTCATGGAAGGCACAGGTATATCTCCTGAGGAAAGCGATACTGTCGAGGTGAACTATAAGGGACGTCTGCTTGACGGCACTGAATTCGACTCGTCATACGAAAGAGGGGAGAGTGCGGTATTCCCTCTCAACAGAGTCATCAAGGGATGGACCGAGGGCCTTCAGTATGCTAAGGAAGGCGGCAAGATAGAGCTGTACATCCCTTCAGAACTGGCTTACGGCAAGCGCGGAGCCGGTCCGATACCGGGCAACAGCACGCTTATATTCGAAATAGAGCTGATCAAGGTCTCCAAGGCGCTTCCCAAGGACGAGAAGGAAACAGGCAGGACCGGCGGCAGAAAATAAGCTTTTGAGATCCGATGAACAGGAGGAGTATAATTATCTGCACTGTCATAGCTGTTGCGCTGATGGCAGGTATAGGCTGGCTTTTCTGTACGCTGTTCTTCGACAGCGGAGAGGAGACTGTAAGGACGGACCGGCTTACAGACGGAGTGGAGGCAGTTCCATCCGATGCCATATTCCTCTTTGAAGCCGGTTCATTATCGGAGATCAGGAATTTGACGGACGAGGAGAGTGCGCTCGGCAGACTGGCCGGGTGCATTCCTCCTGCCGCGTCAGGATGGGAGGCTGCTTTGTCCATGCATTATTCCAGCAAGAATTCGGTGTCTCCTCTTCTGGTGCTGTCCATACCGGATGATGTGGATGCTGCTTCCTTCATGGACGGGATACTGGACAAATGCCGGGGTATCATCGACAAGCGGTACGGCAGTGTCGTGGTTCACAAGTCCGCTGTACCTGACGCTTCTTTCGCTGTCTATGGAAAGTTTCTGATAGCAAGTCCGTCATTGGTTATCGTCGAGTCTTCCCTTCGTCACCTTGAGAACGGAATGTCCATAAAGGACGAGCCGATGTACGACGGAATAACCGGGGTGAAGTCCGACTGTGGAGTGATACACGTCAATTTTGCCAATCTCGGCAAACTGTTCTCGGGTGCGGCCGACAGAAAACATGTCGGAGACGCCGCCTTTTTCCAGAATTTTGCGGACTGGGCAGCTTTCGGCATCGGAAGTACGGACGGGACTCTGTCGGCAGAGGGACGTTCGGTATGCGTGAGACAGGACGGAAAATTCTCGGATGTTCTGCGGACCCAGCGCGGGCGCAAGCCGCAGGTGTACTCCGTCGCACCCTATGGGACATCGTCTCTTCTGTCGCTCCCAATAACAGACTGGAAGGACTTTATGGATGCCTATGCCGTATATGTGGCCGCCCGCGGAAAGAAGAAGGATTATGATTACGTCAATGCTGTCGCCAGCCGGGACTCAGGCAATGACATGACGACGGCTGAATTCGCTTCATCTCTTGGTATCAGTGAGATATCTGTGTTCTCGTTCGATATGGGAGGTGCAAGGCGGGTGCTTGCAGTCAAGGTCGGGGACACCAGGGCTGTCGGCAATGTAGGCGATTCCGTCTGTAAATACAGGTATGCCGGCTACATACCGGCTCTGTTAGGGGAAATTTTCAGACCTTCGTCCGAGGAGTTCTGCTGCGTGCTGGATGGCTGGCTTCTGGTGGGAGGTGAGGAGGAATTGTCCTATCTCAGAGGCGGACTGAAGCGAGGTACGATGTTCTCGTTGCAGGATTATATGGAGCAGACACCTGCCGCAGAAGAATTGAGGAAGATATCGTGCCTCTCCATGATGGTCAACACTGGCAAATGCGCTGATTCGATCGCCGCTCTTTTCCGTGAGCCCTATTCCAGGACGATGTCCCAGGCTTTCGGCAGGCACAATTTCGAACTGTTCTGTCTCAACATGTATCCTGAGGAACAGGCTTTAGGCATAAGGTCTACATTCTATTCGGAGGATCTTGAGTCTCTTCCGCAGCCGGGGACGGTCGTAGCGGGGGTGATAGTGGACGATACACCTGTCCAGGTGCCGAAAGGACCGTTCCCCGTGAAGAATTTCATCGACGGATCGACTAATTATCTGGAGCAGCTGGGCAACAACAGTCTGCGTCTTCTGAACAGTGCCCGCAAGCCGGTGTGGACTGTCAGTTTCAAGACTCCGCTGTGCGGTACTGTGCGGCAGATAGACTACCTGAAGAACAACAAGCTCCAGATGCTGTTCGGCTCAGGAAACAAAGTCTTTCTCTATGACCGCCTTGGACGGATTGTGGAGGATTTCCCCATAACTCTCGGCAAGGAGATACTCCTCGGTCCCGACGTATATGATTTCAAGGGTGACAAGAACTATACGATGATGGTGCTCCATACTGACAATACAGTGGCGCAATACGGTATTGACGGCCGTAAGAGCGGGATATGGAAGGACATCACGTCCAGTGAGCGCATACTTGCGCTGCCTGAGATGATAGAGGTCGGAGGAAGCGTGTACTGGGTAGTCCGTACAGCATACCAGACTATGATATACGATGCCGGTGGCACGATATGTGCGGATTTCTCCAAAAAACGGAAACTCAGGAAGGATACAGTTGTCGAGCCGGTGTCCGGCCATGAGGTCAGTGTTACGACTGCGGATGGTAGGGAAATGATTCTCGACCTGGAAGACGGCTCGTTCAGAAGAAAATAGTTATTATGGGAATATTGAATGTTCTGTTACTTATATTGGTGTTTGGATTGGCGGCAATTGTAGCCGTACCGTTGCTGTTGCTCAGGCTTCTGCATCGCAGGGCAGGAGGCCCGGACAGGTTCAGGCACGGCAGGTCCAGGGAAGGGGAGGTGTCAGTGTCCGGCAAGGACAATACAGCGCCGGACGGCAAGATCATAGGACGCGATGTAGGCGAATACGTGGACTATGAGGAAGTGGATGAAAATAAGTAATGGAAAACAAATCAAGTGAATGAAAGCTTTTAAAAGGATTCTGTCATATGCCAGGCCCTACAGTAGATTCTGGCCCGGGTATCTGGTATTCTCAATACTGTCGGTAATTTTCGGAGTTGTCAACTACGCACTGGTAAAGCCTCTGGTGGAGGTTCTGTTCAGTCCGGATGCCGTGGAGAAGTATTCCGTCATGCCGGACTTTTCGTTCAGTGTGGAGTATTTCTACGGGGTGTTCCAGTATTACCTGACCAGGATAATGGAGGCCAGCGGAGCTTTGCGCGGCCTGCTGTTCGTATGTCTGGTGCTGATAGTGACATCGTTGCTGTCCAATCTCACGCGTTTCCTGTCCCAGAAGATTCTGGTCAACATGAAGACTTATGTGATGAAGAATATCCGCACGGATCTTTTCAACAAGATAACGAGACTCAATGTGGATTATTTCCAGGAGCAGCGCAAGGGGGATATACTTTCCAGTGTGTCCAATGACGTCAATGAGGTGCAGAACAGTGTGGCGAGCAGTTTCCATATACTGTTCAGGGAGCCGCTTCTGATAATCGGCTTCATGGCAGGACTTTTTTATATGTCGCCGAAGCTTACTGTCCTGACATTGATCACTCTGCCTGTGTCTGCTTTTGTCATAGGCGCAGTGAGCCGCAAGCTCAAGCGCGGAGCCACCCGTACCCAGGCTCTCATGGGCAGAATCATAAGCCATTTCGAGGAAGCCATATCAGGCATAAGGATCATCAAGGCTTTCAATGCGCAGAAATATGTCCGCGACAGTTTCGACAAGACTAATGAGGAACACAAGGCCGTCAGCAGGGCCATGTACTCCCGTCAGGAGCTTGCTTCTCCGTTGTCGGAGTTCCTCGGCATCTCGGTGGCTGCGGCCGTGCTTTTTTATGGCGGTGTGCTCCAGATGCGCGGAGAACTCGGCATGGGACTCTCTGATTTTATCGTATACATAGCATTCTACTGGAGAGTCCTGGAACCTTCCAAGGCCATTGCCGCCGCATACTCCAGCGTCCAGAAGGGGCTTGTGTCCGGCAACAGGATATTTGCCATCCTGGATGCTGTGCCTTCGATCCGTAAGGCGGACAATCCGGTGCATGTCTCGGAGTTCAACCACTCGATAGAGTACCGTGGCGTATCTTTCAGGTATTCTAACGACTATGTTCTGAAGGACATCAACCTTACTATCCAGAAAGGGCGCATGGTGGCTGTAGTAGGACCGTCAGGTGCCGGCAAGTCCACGCTCGTAGACCTGCTGCCCAGGTTCTATGATGTGAACGAAGGTGGTATTTTCATAGACGGAGTGGATATCCGGCAGTATTATCCCAAGGAGCTTATATCACTGATGGGTGTGGTTACGCAGGAGGCTATCCTGTTCAATGATACTGTCCGGAACAATATAACATTCGGAATGGAGAACGTCTCCGAGGAGGAAGTCATGCGTGCGGCCAGAATCGCCAATGCCCATGACTTCATCATGCAGATGGAGCATGGTTACGACACCTGTATCGGTGACCGGGGAGGAAAGCTCTCCGGTGGCCAGCGGCAGAGGATAGCCATTGCGAGGGCCGTGCTCAAGAATCCTCCTATCATGATTCTCGACGAGGCCACGTCGGCTCTTGATACGGAAAGCGAACGCCTGGTGCAGGATGCATTGACCAATCTCATGAAGAACAGGACATCCATAGTGATAGCGCACAGATTGTCCACCATACAGCATGCTGATGAGATCATCGTCATGAAGGAGGGCCGTATAGTGGAGCGGGGCACTCATGCCGAGTTGCTGAGAACAGGTGGCTTGTACTCGCATCTGTGTGACATGCAGACTTTTTGACAATTAAAACCAAATGTATGAAACCTGAATCGTTAAACAAGATCATTGAGGAAAGTATAAAGAAAAACTGGGACTGTCCGGCACTGTCCGACTTTAATGGTGTGACACTGTATTACAGGGATGTAGCCCGCAGAATAGAGAAGATACACATCATGCTGGAGATGTGCGGTCTGCAGCGGGGGGACAAGATAGCAATCTGCTCCCGCAATCAGGCCAACTGGGCGGTCTCGTTTCTCGCGGCACTGACATACGGTGCCGTGCCTGTGCCTCTGCTCCATGAGTTCAAGAGCAGTAATATATATCATCTGGTAAACCATTCCGAATCCAGAGTCCTGTTCGTGGGAGATATGGTCTGGGACGGGCTCTCGCAGTCCGAGATGCCTGGACTGGATGCCATTATCCTCATGAATGACTTTTCTCTCCTGTATGCGAAGAATGACAAGATAACTTACACGCGGGAGCATCTGAACGAACTGTTCGGCAAGAAATACCCCCGCAGCTTCCATCCGGAGTGTGTCAGTTACTACGAGGACTCTCCGGAGGAGCTGGCCATGATCAACTATACATCAGGGACATCCGGCTTCTCCAAGGGTGTCATGCTTCCGTACCGCTCCTTGCTCTCCAACGTGCTGTTCGGATTTGAGGTGCACGGGCATCTTGACAATGCTTCCAACTGCGTCTCCATGCTGCCTACGGCCCATATGTACGGTATGATGTTCGAGTTCCTTGTGGAGTTCTGCTCCGGCAGCCATGTGCATTTCCTTACCCGTCTTCCTACGCCCAAGATCATTCTGGACGCCATGGGAAAGGTCCGGCCGGATCTGATTGTCACAGTTCCTCTGGTCATTGAAAAGATATACAAGAAAAAACTCGAACCTATCATCAACCGCCGGGATATCCGCCTGTTGCTCAGGCTTCCCGTAATCGACGAGAAGATCCTCAAGAAAATCAACAAACAGCTTGACGAGGCTTTCGGAGGCAAGTTCGACGAGGTCATCATAGGTGGAGCTGCATTCAACCGCGAGGCCGAGGCGTTCTTCCGCCGTATAGGATTCCGTTTCACAGTAGGCTACGGTATGACAGAGTGCGGCCCTATCATCACCTACGCGCGCTGGGATAAAACCAAGCTGTATTCATGCGGCAAAGCGGCCCCGAGGATGCAGATTATGATTGACTCCTCCGATCCTGCCAATATTCCCGGCGAGATTCTGGTCAAGGGCGATAATGTATTTATCGGCCACTACAAGAACGAGGAGGCTACGGCAGAGGCATTCACCGAGGACGGATGGTTCCGTACAGGTGACATGGGAGTCATCGACTCCGAAGGATTCCTGTTCATCAAGGGACGCTGCAAGAGCATGATTCTGGGACCTTCCGGGCAGAATATCTATCCTGAGGAGATTGAAGGAGAAATCAACAATATGCCTTATGTCGTGGAGTCTCTTGTCATAGAGGATAACGGCGGTCTCAAGGCTCTGGTTTATCCGGATTCAGAGATGGCTGAGGCAGACGGACTGTCCAAGGACGAACTTCTGGCTAAAATACAGCAGAATATCAAGGAAATGAATGTCCATATGCCTAATTATTGCAAGGTCGGTGCAGTGGAACTTTTCCCCGAGGAATTCGAGAAGACTCCAAAGAAAAGTATAAAACGTTATCTATATCAGAGAACCAATAATTAGAACCATATGGATAAACAGGAACAGTTTGACCGCAGCTACCTGGAAATGGCGAGGGTCTGGGCCAGGAACTCCTACTGTACGCGCAGGAAGGTAGGTGCCCTGCTGGTCAAGGACCGTATGATCATCTCTGACGGCTTCAACGGAACCCCTGCCGGCTTCGAGAATGTATGCGAGGATGGCATGACGGGTAAGACAAAACCTTATGTGCTTCATGCCGAGGCCAATGCCATCACAAAGGTGGCCAAGTCAGGCAATAATAGCGATGGTGCCACCCTGTATGTCACTGACGCACCTTGTATGGAATGTGCGAAACTGATAATCCAGGCCGGTATCAAGAGAGTTGTGTATATGATCGAGTACAGCGTGCGTGACGGCATCGAGCTGTTGCGCAGAGCCGGAATCGAGGTCTGCAAATATGATATGCTGTAACCATGCCGTCTTACGATAGATACAGGATTCTCAGATTTGTCCTCTGGTCTCTGATTCTGATTATGGCTGGAGCTATCCTGGCCAATCTTATGGACAGACTGCCCGGCCGACGGAACATGCCCGGGACAAGTCATGGCTGGGACAAGCTGTTGCTGGTTCTGGAGCAGATAGACCGCAACTATGTGGACAGTATAGATTATGAGAAAGTGACCGAGGAGATTCTTCCTGTGATAATGGGGGAACTTGATCCCCATTCGGTCTACCTGCCGCCCAAGAGCCTGGAGGAGGCTAATGCCGAACTGGAGGGCAATTTCGACGGTATAGGTATCACGTTCAATGTCCCCGAGGACACGGCAATAGTCATCAATGTAATAGCAGGCGGACCTTCGGAAAGGGCCGGTCTGCTTTCAGGTGACCGTATCATGTCCGTTGACGGACGGAATGTGGCTGGTGTCGGGCTGCCGCAGGATTCTCTTGTAGGAATGCTAAAGGGTGTTTCCGGAACCAAGGTGCATCTGGACATCATGCGCGGCGGCGAGATGGTGGCTTTCGATGTGGTAAGGGACAGGATACCTATGAAAAGCGTGGATGTAGCATATATGATAGATGACACGACCGGCTACATGAAGCTTTCAAAATTTACAAGAACCAGTTACAGCGAGTTCGAGGCTGCATTGCCGGAGTTGCAGAAAGCGGGTATGAGAAGGCTTATCTTCGATCTCAGGGACAATACAGGTGGCTATCTGGATCAGGCCCTGCTCCTGTCCAATGAGTTTCTTCCGGAGGGCAGTCTGATTGTCTATATGGAAGGCGCCCACCGTCCGCGTCAGAACTTCTATGCCGACGGCAGCGGAAAATGTCAGAATGTCCGCCTTTCCGTTCTGGTCAATGAAAGCAGCGCCTCATCAAGTGAGATTTTCGCCGGGGCCATGCAGGACAATGACCGGGCCACAATATACGGCCGTCGTACCTATGGCAAGGGAATGGTGCAGGAACCTATATACTTTACTGACAATTCAGGCATCCGTCTTACTGTCGCCCGTTTCTATACGGCTACGGGACGCTGTATACAGAAGCCATACACACCGGGAGGCACCGATTATATGTATGACATCTACGAACGTTACCGTCATGGAGAGATGACCGACGCCGACAGCATTGTCCGCAACGACTCCCTGAAATATGTCACGCCGAAAGGAAAGGTGGTCTACGGTGGAGGAGGCATTATCCCGGATGTATTCGTGCCCATAGATACGGTGGGTGTCACGGACCTGCTTGTGCGTATCAACAGGCAGGCGTTGACAGTCAAGTATTCATCGGAAGTTGCCGACCGGTACAGGAAGCAGTTGAGGCGTGCGACTACACTGGACAGCCTGATTACCCTGCTGGACAGTATGGGACTTGAGGATGGCTTTCTGGATTATCTGTCGCGTCAGGGGGTATCCGTGGATCGGGATCAATGGAAAATATCCGGAGAAATCGTGCTTACGCAGCTGCGTGCTCTTATAGGACGTTATTCACCGTTGGATGACAATGCGTTCTATCCTCTCATAGCACCCATAGACAATGTAATCGTCGAGGCATCCGGAATAGAACCGGTCAGTGTCACTCCGGATTGAAAGATTTTCTTGCAAGTTGTGAAAAAAGTACTATCTTTGCACTCCCGTTGATAAAAGTATCAAGATAGTGTCTGCCCGGATGGTGAAATTGGTAGACACGCTAGTTTCAGGGACTAGTGGCCGCAAGGCTGTGCAGGTTCGAGTCCTGTTCCGGGCACCCAGTCGGAAGAGGCTGTGTCAAAATAGGCGCAGTCTCTTTTTTTGTCATCGGGGGAAATCACTTACGGTACATACGGACTGCTACCTCTTTCAAGTTCAGTCGATTTTCAGTGGGGATGCCCCCTGGATCGCAAGAAGCCTCTCCTAAAGCCACTTACGCCGTCACGGGTGGCATGCCGGCTGCAAGCTGACCACATATCCGGATGCCCGATTGCAG
>UQUN01000035.1 GCA_900544175.1 uncultured Alistipes sp. | reverse complement strand
TGCAAAATGGCTGCGCATGAGGCGCAAGTGCCCGGGACGCGATCTCCTCCTCACGGCCGACCGTCTGCCGTACCGGCACTGAATCGCGGGAAACGCTGCCGTTGCGGTGGTGGCCGGATGGTGGTGTGGGGCCGGATGGAGAATCTGCCACGGAGCGGCCTGCCGAAGGGGAGTAATAGCCTGACAAGTCGCTTTATGGTCTGCCTTTTCATGTCGCGGGGCCTTATACGACGATATATAACCTTTATGACGGTTACTGTAAGTCAGTTAGAATACGTATGCGTGTTCCATGAGTGATGTCCCGGTTTCAGAAGCCGCAATCGGGCATCCGGATATGTGGTCAGCTTGCAACCGGCATGTCACCCGTGCAGCGCCATGCCTGAAACCGTTGATGCCAAAAAGCTGTCCGCAGCAAATCCTATTTGTACCTACAAGTACCTTTTCTTATTCAGAATCATGAACTACATGCATATCCCCACTGAAAATCGACTGAACCCTTTTTTGCAGATGAATTGTTTATCCGATGAAACATACTTTTGCAGGTGATCCGTGATCCCTGATCTCCCTTTACCAAACATTTTGGCAATTATACCAAAAAAGCAGCTACATCTCTGTAACTGCTTTTTCGGTGGGAGCAGAGGGAGTCGAACCCCCGACCCTCTGCTTGTAAGGCAGACGCTCTAAACCAACTGAGCTATGCTCCCTTGCTTTTGCGGATGCAAATATAGAACATATTTTCTTAACAGCAAAAAATATTTGAAAAAAATTGAAAAAATTATGATGTGAAGAGTGAAAGTTGCAACAACAATTAATTTATTAGAATAATACAAGACAACTGAGTATATTTGCAGGTTAAATTGAAGAAATATGGAACTGTCAGCTAAATACAGCCCCTTGGAAGTAGAGGAGAAATGGTACTCTTACTGGTTGAAGAACAAGTTTTTCCATTCGGAACCCGATAGCCGGGAACCATATACTGTGGTCATCCCGCCGCCCAATGTGACAGGTGTGCTGCACATGGGACACATGCTCAACAATACGATACAGGACGTGCTCGTCCGCCGTGCCCGCATGCAGGGCAAGAACGCCTGCTGGGTGCCTGGTACCGACCATGCGTCCATCGCCACCGAGGCCAAGGTGGTGGCCAAGCTGAAGGAGCAGGGCATCGACAAGTCCTCCCTGACTCGCGAGGAGTTCATGAAACATGCCTGGGAATGGAAGGAGAAGCACGGCGGCATCATCCTCGAGCAGCTCAAGAAGCTCGGGGCCTCCTGCGACTGGGACCGTACCCGCTTTACGATGGATCCGGCTCTCAGTGAGGCGGTCATCAACACATTCGTTTATTTCTACAAGAAAGGATATATCTACCGCGGCGTGAGGATGGTCAACTGGGATCCCCAGGCCCTGACAGCTGTGAGCGACGACGAGGTGATCCACAAGGAGACCAAGTCCAAGCTCTACTACCTGCGCTACAAGGTGTCCGACGGGGCCGGCAATCCCACTGACGACTACATAGTCATAGCCACGACCCGTCCCGAGACCATCATGGCCGATGCCGCTGTCTGCATCAACCCGGAGGATCCGAGATATCACCACCTGCGCGGCAAGAAGATACTCATCCCTTTGATTAACAGGGAGATTCCCATCATAGAAGATTCGTATGTGACCATGGATTTCGGTACAGGCTGCCTGAAAGTGACTCCGGCCCACGACGTGAACGACTACGAAATAGGCTTGAGGCACAACCTGCCGGTGCTCGACATCATCGACGACCACGGACGGCTCAACGAGAAGGCTGTAATCCTCGTGGGCGAGGACCGTTTCGTGGCCCGCAAGAAGATAGTGAAAATGCTGGCTGAGGCCGGGCAGCTCGAGAAGGAGGAGGACTACATCTCACCTGTAGGACACTCCGAGAGGACCGACGCCGTCATCGAGCCGAAACTGTCGATGCAGTGGTTCATCAAGATGGACGAGCTATCCAAGGCCGCTTTGGCCCGCGTGGAGAACGGAGAGATACGCCTCATACCCGACAAATACCGAAACACATACCGTCACTGGATGGAGAATACCCGCGACTGGTGCATCTCCCGTCAGCTGTGGTGGGGACAGCAGATACCCGCATACTACCTGCCCGACGGCCGCTATGTGGTGGAGGCCACTGAGGAGGAGGCTTTGAAGGCCGCGCAGCAGCTTGACCCCTTGGTCACAGCCGCTGATTTGAAGCGGGATGAGGATGTGCTGGACACCTGGTTCTCCTCGTGGCTCTGGCCCATTTCGGTATTCGACCCCGGCAAGCCCGGTTTCCCCGAGAAAGCTCCGAATGCCGATTTAGCGTACTACTATCCGACCAACGACCTGGTGACCGGCCCGGATATCATCTTCTTCTGGGTGGCCAGGATGGTCATGGCCGGCAACGAGTTCATGGGCAAGGTGCCTTTCCGCAACGTGTATTTCACCGGCATCGTCCGCGACAAACTGGGCCGCAAGATGTCCAAGACCCTCGGCAACTCGCCTGACCCTCTGAAACTCATCGATGACTACGGGGCTGACGGAGTCCGTATCGGCATGCTGCTCTGCACCGCTGCCGGCAACGATATCCTCTTCGATGAGTCCCAGGTGGAGCAGGGCCGCAACTTCTGCAACAAGATATGGAACGCCTACCGTCTGGTCAAGGGCTGGAGCGTGGACCGTTCCATAGAGGCTCCGGACCATGCCGCCCTGGCCGTGAAGTGGTTCACACAGAAGCTGAACAGGGAGATAGCTGTGGTAGACGACCATTTCTCCAAGTTCAGGATATCGGATGCCCTTATGTGCCTGTACAAGCTGTTCTGGGACGACTTCTGCGCCTGGTATCTCGAGATTGTGAAGCCCGCCTACGGAGCGCCGATAGACGGAGCCACCTACGATGCCACCATCGGATTCTTCGATTCCCTGCTCAAGCTCCTGCATCCCGTGATGCCCTTCATTACCGAGGAGCTCTGGCACAATCTGGCTGAGCGTCCCGAGGGCGCGACCATCATGCTCGAGCATCAACCCGAGGGTGGAGAGTTCGACGAGGCGTTTATCCGCGACTTCGGGCTTGCCACCGAGGCTGTAGCCGCTCTCAGGAATATCCGCCAGAAGAAGGGCATTTCCCCGAAAGAGGCCCTCGACCTGCGCATCAAGGGGGCATTCCCCCAGGAGATGACCGGCATAGTCCGCCGTATGGGCAATGTGGGTGAGATTTCCTTCGTGGAGGATTTCGGAGGACGTGAGGCCGGGGCATCCTTCCTCGTGGGCACTGTCGAGATGTTCGTGCCCCTTGCCGGCAAGACCGACGTGCAGGAGGAGATTGCCAAGGCCGAGGCCGAGATTGAGCGTCTGGAGAAATTCCTCAAGGGCGTGAATGCCAAGCTGTCCAATGAGAAATTCATGCGGAATGCTCCCGAGGCCGTGGTGCGCGGGGAGGAGAAGAAGCGGGCCGACGCCACTGCCAAGATAGAGGGACTGCGCAAGACCATAGAGGCCCTCAAAGGCTGAACAGAATAGACAGAAGCCATGTACATCCAGTCAGAGACACAGATCGAGGTCCGCTACTATGAGACGGACCTGATGGGGATAGTCCATCATTCGAACTATATCCGCTACTTCGAGTGCGGCCGGCACCAGTTCCTGCTGGATGTCGGCCTGCCCATCACGGAACTGGAGAAGAGCGGAATCATGATGCCGGTGGTGTCGGTCGAGGCGCATTACCACACCCCGGCCCGGATGGGAGACATCCTCCGGGTGGTCTCCAGGGTGGAGAAGGAGCCTATGGCCCGGGTAGAGGTCCGGACCGATATCTACAACCAGAACGGCGACCTGGTCTGCGACGGCACAGTGGTCCTCGGCTTCATCCACAGCGACACCCGCCGTCCTACCCGCATCCCCGCCGCTTTGCTTGAGGTCTTCCGGAAGGCCGATCAGGAAGCCGGTCAGAAAGCGTAGGCAGGCTATCAGACAAGGCAGCCTTACTGCAATATTCCGGGAAACTTCCCCGAAATAGTGGAAAATGCAGACTGATTTGTAAGCACCTTAATATTAGTGATATACAAAACAGTCTGCATTTTTCACCTCTCTGTGAGACCCCGAAAAATGCACTTGATTTTGCAAGTATTTTATAATCAAATGTTTACAAAATACGCTGCAATTCTCAATATTCATCATAAATACCCTGCCTAAAGCTATTTTAAACGCGTTCCTCAAAATTTTTATGCCGGAAATACTGCAAAATCTCAAAAAGTCAGACCGCTGAATGTGGTATGGATATTTTTTATAGATTTGCAGCATCTTATAAATGATATAGAGATATGACACTTTTGTTTTTAGGATCAATAGGGCTGCCCGAGATTCTGGTGCTGCTGCTCATTGTCCTGCTGATTTTCGGGGCGAAGAAGATTCCGGAGCTGATGAAGAGTTTCGGAAAGGGTGTGAAGAGTTTCAAGGAAGGCATTAACGGTATCGAGGAGGATATCAATGCCGCTTCTGATTCGAAGAAGGATTCTGCCCGGGAGGAAGGGAAGAAGCAGTAGGGGACGTGGCGGGAGAGATGACATTCTGGGAGCATATGGATGAGCTGCGGAAGGTGATTTTCCGCAGTTTTGCTGTCCTTATTGTCCTCATGGTGGTATTCTTTCTATGCAAGGAGATCGTTTTTGACGGTGTGGTACTGGCTCCCCTTACAGATGATTTCTTTGTGTACAGATGGCTGGACGACCTGCTGGCACTGATAGGACTGCCGGCATTGAAACCGTTTGCAGTGACTCTTGTCAACATCGATCTTGCCGCGCAGTTCTTCACCCATGTCAGGATGGCCTTCTGGTTGGCAGTCATCGTTGCCCTGCCGTTTTTGCTTTACCAGATATGGCTTTTCGTGCGGCCGGCCCTGTATGACAGGGAAAAGAAGGCGGCCGAAGCGGCATTTTCCATGGCCTCACTGCTGTTCTACATAGGGCTGGCTGTCGGATACGTGATGGTCTTCCCTTTGACTCTCAGGTTCCTCGGGACCTATCAGGTGAGTGAGTCGGTGACCAACCAGATATCGCTCGGCTCCTACATCGGGATGTTCCTGAAAATGAACCTTATCATGGGAGTGGTCTTCGAACTGCCCGCCTTAGCTTACATGCTGTCCCGGATAGGTATTGTCAACAGACAGATGCTAAGGCGTTTCCGAAAGTACGCAGTAGTAGTGGCCCTTGCGGTGTCTGCCATTATAACTCCGTCAGGTGATGCATTTACCATGATATTGGTGGCATTGCCGATATCTATGCTTTACGAGGTCTCCATCAGACTGTGTCGCAGCGAAACTCGCAGGGAGGACCATGACCCTGCACAAACCCAGATAACGGATAAACAATGATTTCGATAAACAATCTCACAGTAGCGTTCGGGGGATATACCCTTCTGGACGACATCAGCTTCCACGTCAGCGACGGGGAGCACATAGCCCTTGTCGGCAAGAACGGAGCCGGCAAGAGTACTATTCTGAAACTCATTGCCGGGGTGGATCGTCCTACTTCCGGTTCGATCATGAAGCCTAAGGAGCAGACGGTGGGCTACCTGCCCCAGATAATGACTTATTCGAAGGACACTACGGTCATCGAGGCCGCCATGTCCGTGTTCGCCGACCATTTCACCATGAATGAGAGGGTGGAGGAGATAAGCCGGGAGTTAGGGGAGAGGACTGACTACGAGTCAGCGGCCTACCATCGGCTGATTGAGGAGCTGAACGACCTCAATGACAAGCTGGCCATGGCCCAGTCAGAGTCACCTGCCGTGCTGGCTGAAAAGACTTTGGTCGGTCTGGGATTCAAGAAAAACGAGCTGGGACGCCAGCGCAGCACTTTTTCCCAGGGCTGGAACATGCGTGTGGAGTTGGCCAAGGTCCTGCTTACGAAGCCGGATGTGCTGTTGCTGGACGAGCCGACGAACCATCTGGACATCGAGTCGATCCAGTGGCTGGAAGACTATCTCTACGGTTACCGTGGCTCGGTAGTGTTGATATCCCATGACCGTCGCTTTCTGGACCGTGTGACTACCAGGACGGTGGAGATTGTACTCGGGCATATATACGATTACAAGGTTCCGTATTCCAAGTACGTGGAGCTGCGCCGCGAGAGGATGGAGCAGCAGAGGGCCGCTTACGAGAACCAGCAGCGGATGATCGAGAAAACCGAGGAGTTCATAGAGCGATTCCGCTACAAGCCTACCAAGAGCAATCAGGTGCAGTCCCGCATAAAGGCTCTCGACAAACTTGAGCGGATAGAGATAGATCAGGAGGACAATTCCGCCTTGAATGTCAAGTTCCCGCCGGCTCCCCGCTCGGGACAGATCGTCTTTCAAGCCAAGGCCCTTACCGGAGGCTATCAGTCACGTGACGGTTCAGGTAGTCCGAAGGTGGTCTTCACGGACATAGACCTGACAGTGGAAAGGGGAGAGAAAGTGGCCTTTGTAGGCCGCAATGGAGAGGGAAAGAGTACCATGATGAAATATATCACCGGGGAGCTGCGGCCCATAGCAGGCTCGGCATCCCTCGGATACAATGTGGCTCTTGGCTACTATGCCCAGAACCAGGAGGATGTTCTGGACAGGAACGATACGGTCTACGAGACTCTTGACAAGGTGGCCGTGGGCGATATCCGCACTAAGCTGCGGGATATCCTCGGGGCATTTCTGTTCAGGGGAGAGGATGTGGACAAGAAGGTGGCGGTACTCAGCGGAGGCGAGCGTTCCCGTCTGGCCATGGCCAAGCTGATACTGCACCCGTACAACCTGCTGGCCCTCGACGAGCCGACCAACCACATGGACATACGTTCCAAGGACGTGCTGAAGCAGGCTCTTAAGCGTTATGACGGGACGTTGGTCATAGTATCTCACGACAGGGACTTCCTTGACGGGCTGGTAGACAAGGTCTATGAGTTCCGCGACGGAACGGTGAAGGAATACCTCGGAGGAGTGCGGGATTTCATAGAGAAGCGGCGCATAGAGAACCTGCAGGACCTGGAGCGGTCTTCCCGGCCGTCAGGAAATGCCTCGAAGTCTGTACAGCCATCTGCCTCAGGACAATCTGCACGGGGCGGGGCTTCATCTACCGCCTCCGCTCTTTCTTTTCAGGAGCAGAAGGAACTGCGTCGCAAACAGAAGCGTATCGAGAGCTGCGAGAAAAAGATAGCCGACATCGAGACTCAGATGAAGGAACTGGAGAAAGTTCTGGCCGCTCCAGCTGCTGATACGGACATAGACAGACTGACCCGCGAGTACCTGGAGCTCAAAAGGACACTGGACCGCACGATGGAGGAATGGATGGAGCTTAACGGTTGATATGTAGATTAATCACAATAATATCGGAATATGGAGAATTCAGAAAAGAAAGATACGTCTTATCACCTCTACGGGATGCATCCCGTATTGGAGGCCGTGCTGTCCGGAAGGCAGATAGAAAAGGTGCTGCTCAGGCAAGGGCTGGAGGGGCAGCAGTTCCGTCAGCTTCTTACTGAGCTGGACAGCCGCGGCATACCATTCCAGTTCGTGCCCGCGGAGAGGCTCGCTCGTTTCAGGAACGGCAGGAACCAGGGTGTGGTGGCATATCTGCCGCAGATAGATTATATTCCTTTGGAAGAAATGGTGGAGAGGGCCTTGCAAAAGGATCAGGCTCCCATTTTCGTGCTGCTCGACGGGGTGAGTGATGTGCGCAATCTCGGAGCGGTAGCCCGCAGTGCGGAGTGTGCCGGAGCTTCCGGAATAATCCTTCCAGCCAAGGGCGGTGCGGCAATCAACGCTGATGGAGTCAAGGCATCTGCAGGAGCATTGTTGCGTATAGGAGTTTCAAAGTGCAAGAACCTGCGGATTCCTCTGTATTATCTCAAGGAGAGAGGATTCCAAGTAATCGCGGCTACAGAGAAAGCGGAGAGGCTTATTTACGAAGTGGATATGAAAAAGCCCATGGCAATAGTCATGGGCTCTGAAGGCAAGGGTGTCTCCAACTCTGTTCTGGCACTCTGTGACAGACAGGCCAGGATACCCATGCGGGGCGATATCAGTTCACTTAATGTCTCGGTGGCCACTTCGATTGTGCTGTTCGAGGCAGTCCGCCAGAGACTTGGCTGACTTATTCCAGCAGGTATTCCTCCCGGTTGAAGAACTGTTCGTTCTTCAGTTTGACAAAGAAGTATGACCTGGCATCCTCCGGTGCATTCTCGAATATGTAGTATGCGCCGATATTCCCTTCCACTACATTGTCAAACGGATTGCAACGCAGCACACATGGCATCTTTCCTTCCAGATCTGCCAGAACGCCGTTGTCCGTAACCCCGAGTCCGGGATTGAAGTTGGCTATATATCTGCAAGGTTCTCCGTATATTCCGATATTGTAGTATATGTCACACATCCTGTGCCACGCTACAATTTCAGCATCATCACTCTGGAACATTGTCTGTTCGGATGTTGTCATGGACAGCCATGAGTCCAGTGTCCACATAGTGGTCAGGTAGACACTGTACCGCATACCTAATCCAACACCCCCTATACTTGCCATAGCTGTTGAATATGATTCAAGTCCTAACTGAAATTCTACGAGGTTGTATACTTCGACAGTTATTTCCTCCGTGCAGAAAAGTCTCTGGCTGTCCCATCCTCTGATACGGTATTCTCCATTTGCCGAAGCACTGCATATGGAAAGTGTGCAGTCCTCAGAAATGCAGAGCTCGTCAGTGATATTGCCTTCTGCATCTTTGATCTCCCATGTTACATCAGTGTCATTGATGTTTGACAGATTTATACGCAGGGTTCTGTTGAAACTGCTCCAGTCGCCTCCTTCCGGATTGATTCCGGATGTGTTGACGATTTTGTTGTCCCCTTCAATGGAAGCAGAGACAGGAGATTTGATAAGAAGTGTCACCTGGTCCCGTGCACCGGTCTCGCTTATGGCCATGATGGTGCATTCACCTGTTTGCAAAGGTGTGACGGTCCCGTCTTCGGATATGGATGCGATTTCAGGGTTCATGGACTTCCATGCGTAGGCCGCGTTTTCAGGATGTATGTCTTCCAGTGAAAGTCTTACGGAGGACCCTCCATAGATGGTCTCCATGTGATTACCGATCTTTATTCTGCCTGCGGACACATTGAATATGACCGAGTCGCTCATATCGTATATCGACGCCTTCAGTTTGTATCTGCCGATATTTTCTTGTTCTCCAAGAGGATTGTGGAAATGGACAACACCGTTTTCCATAGTGGCGCTTCCTGGAGTACCGTCCATTAATTCAAGCTCCAGTACAGGGATGCCTTCCGGTCTGGTCTCGTATTCAACTGTCCATGGATCGCTGTAATATGGATAATATACGTTCTGGGCATTGGTTATGGCGATATCTTTTGAATGTATGTATACGTTGACAACGGCTGTGTCGGAGACACCGCTGCCGTCAGCCGCAGTAGCGGTGACGGATGTGCTTCCGTCACCGACAGGTGTTACCTCCCCGGCAGGACTTACCTTTGCAATGTGCTCGTTCAGGGATGCCCAGACAACATTCTTGTTCTCGGCAGACAGTGGAAGAATGTCGGCAGTAAGCATGTATTTCCTGTCATGGTAAATTATGTCAAGTATTTTAGGAGAGACTGTCACTGAGGTTACAAGGTCTTTCATTCCTGATGCGTCTATCCTCCAGGAATCTTCGTTGATGCCGGTGCCTGTGAAAACGGTCCTGCATGTGTACATTGTATTGCGGTGGATATCAAAATTGTCCAGGTCATGTCCGTCATGCAGATAATACCGGTATGTCAGATTGTCGTTGTATTGTTCCCGGTTACGGTAATCAACCTTTATCTCCACGTATGTGCAAAGTCTGTCGAACGGGGATGGGGGAATGTGGCTTTTCTCATCGGTATTTCCGGAAAGCAGGTCACCGTGGATGTTCTCGGTGATGAAAATGTCGATACCGTCGCTGTAGATTTCTTTCAGTTCGTCACCGGATACTGTTGCACCAGTCTCTGCGATGTCATCTGCGGAATTGGCTTCGATGGTCTTGAAATAGCCTGTTCGCATGTTCATGTTGCGGATGTTAACTTCTGTGACTTTGAAGCAGGAGACATCTCCGCTCAGTCCGGTGGTGTCGATTATCAGCCTGAATTTGGAAACGAGGCGTGTAAGGCTGAAATCCACGGTGCTTCCATACTTCCCGGGCTCAAGTACAGCCATGCCGGACATCGGCAGGCATCCGTTTTCTGTTATCGGCTTGTTTCCGGACTCCGGAAGGCTCCATATCAGTTCTTTCATACCATTCTCGTTCAGAATCGTCCCATTCTTTGTCATATCACCGGAATTGGCAGTCATGTACAGGGTGTAGCGCTCATCCGGATCTAACTTTATCTGGATTTCGTTTCCAGGAGTCTTCGAGTACATAGTGTAGTACAGCGAGCCGTTCCCGTCATACAGGAATACATTGAGATCATTGACGGCCACATCGCTTGTCTGGCCGCCGGATCTGGTTACGGCTGTCTCCTGTACGTTCAGCTTGATTGTCAGGTCTCCGGAAGTGTTGCCTGGAAACTTGTCAAGACCCTCACTGCATGAGATTGCCGCGCACAGAAGCAGGTAAGGTGAAAATCCTATTCGCATATTCAAATTGTAATTTCGATTAATCCAGTGTCAGTCCAGTCCTCAGGACTTATTGTAAGCAATGCCCGGTCAATGTCTACGGAAATGTAAAGGTCTTCCAGTTCCGGATCGCACATGTATATGCCGTTTTCGTCCAGGATCGCAGAAAGGTTGAGCCGCTTGATGCATTTTCCGTTGTCAGCATGCACCGCAAGTGTAAGGTCGGGGTTCTTCTGGCGGGTGACTCTTGACCTGTATTCTCTGGCAGGTCTGTCCTGATTTGCCTGAGACGGTTCCGGTTCCGGTATGTGCCGGAACTGTCCTTCGAGAATTCCTCCTGACAGACTGTAGCCGACCGAACTTGACTCGATGACGGTGTAGGTCCTTTCGACTATGTCACCGATTACTTTTATGTAAAGTCCGATGCAGCTTTTGTGAAGCGTTACGGTATCCGAACTCAGATCGCTCTCATAAACTGCAGGGAAAAAGCATGTGTATAGATTGTCGGCGGCATTGCCTGTCGTTGTTCTGTATCCTCCGTCGTACTGCATGGACTTGATGTTGCCGAATGCGGCTATCTCGGTTCTTCCGCGCATGACGGGTATCTCATATACTGAGTCAAAGTCCCGTCTGTACAGTGTGTCGGACAGGAGCCTTCCGTTCACTTGCTTGATGATAAGATGTATATGAGATACCGAGTCAGGCGTTTCCGAGAAGTCGAGTGTCAAGTATGACGGACAACCGCTTCTGTCTTCCAGAATGCAGGACTGAACAACGGCTGCCAGTATCAGCACTGCCGGTATGATGTTCCGTCTCATTCTGTAATTATTGAATTCAGAATACTTTGTTGAATTCAGGAATCACGTTCCACGGATCCACATTGACTGTGAGCACTACAGCGCTCTGCTCCACTGGCTCGTATGGCACTGTAGAGCCTGGTCTTGTAACGGTAATGCTGTATGAGTATTGTGTGTTGCGCCTTATGCCGTGATGCCCGTTCTCGTCCTGATATCCGTATCCTGTCTGATTGACAGGTATGGGGTAGTAGTACACATTGCCGTTGAGTACGGCTTCCAGCACGGCCATCGTGCAGTCTTCTACTGTACTGGTCTCATTGGCATAGCAGTACAGGTAATGCGGGGTACTGTATCCTTCATCTCCTATGGCTGCGCTTATATTGTCGGCAAGAAGGTCGCTCTGAATCATTTTCTCCAGATCGCTCTCCATGAGCTGCCGGTCATTGAAGACTGTCTGTGTCGGAGAATCCGCGCCGTCGTGGATGGATTTTTCATTGTGTACGTTGATGAGATAGAGCTTGCAGTCTGTAAGCGTCATCCCTTCATAAGGAGTGCCGCTGAAGTCTGTCCTGATGGACGAGACAGTGATTCTGGATATGAATCTTGATACGGCCACGGACACTGAAGATTCGGTGCTGAGTACGGCATCTGTCTCTCCATACATGGTCAGGTCACCTGTCTGTTCAAGAGTCAGGCTGGTTACCATTTTCTTGAATGAGTCCAGGTTTGTCACGCCTGAGGAAGTCATGTTCTCTTTAGGATTGACGATTACGCAGATTTTCTTGGGGCCGGTGGTTGTTGTCAGTCTGATCTCGCCTGTGCTGCCTTCAAATCTCTGATAGGCGTCGAGTTGTCCGTACCCTGAAGAGCTGCTTTCTCCTGCATTGAATATATACACGTCCAGAAGGTTGACACAGTTGTCCTCATCATCTGTCTGTGTAGTTGTGCTTTTTGTGCCTGTGCTCTCCAATGTCAGCACTAATGTGGCAGGAAGTCCTTCTTCTTCGCAGTCCGTACAGTCTTGAGGCTCACATGAAACGAAGCCGATGAGTGCAAGCAGGGACAGTGCCCTGACAGAATAGTTGAAAAAAAGTCTGTTCATTGTGTGTTTTATTTTTTGGGTTAAATCTTCAACTGCCAGGGACGGCTTCCGGGTGCAAAAGTAGAAGAGTAAGGTGAGGATAAAAAACCACATCCGTATAATTCGAAGTCCAATAGCGAAAATTATACGGATGTGGCAAAATCTGTGAGCAGAGACCAGAAAGGACATAGCTGGTTCGGAGTTTTTCTTCCATAGCGGTTCAAATTTTGCAGGCATCTAATTTGCAGGATTATTTCATGAAAAAAATATGGAGGAACTATGAGACACTGTATCAGACTATGCGTACTCTCAGTGCTGACAATATCCGTGTCGTTTTCTTTGCATGCGCAGCGTTACGGATCGTATAAGGTAGACTTTGATGGAGATGTCTATTACGAGAACGTATTTGTAATCGGAGCCGATGCGTCAACTTTTGTAGATCTCGGATATGGCTATGGAAAAGACCGCTGTCATGTCTACAGATTCGGCGAGGTACTGGAGTATGTGGATCCGTCATCATTCGAGGTCTCCTCTGAGTTTGCCGCGGATCATTCTTATGTCCACTTGCGTCCTGAGTATGATGGAAATTGCTGTGGAGGTTACTATAAAACCAATTTTGAGGTATTCTTCAGAGGCCGGGAGATATCCGATGCCCATGTGTCCAGTTTTGAGATTCTGGGAGACGGGTACGCCAAGGATTCATTCAACGTGTATTGGAATGGACGTGTAATGGATGACGCTCATGCCATGTCTTTCGAGTTTTTGGGCTGGGGATACGCCAAAGACCCGTTTCGCGTATTCTGGCGTGGAGAAATAGTTGACGGTGCCAGACCGTCGTCATTCAAGGTCTCCCGTGACGGCTATGCCGAAGATGCGTTCAACACCTATTTCCATGGCCGCAAAGTACGAAGATAGACTTTAAGTCCGGTTAATTTTACTAAATTCGCGCTGTATGGATACGATGTCCCCTCAGCAGCGGCATAATAACATGGCGGCCATCCGTTCGGCAGACACCAAACCAGAGATGACCGTCCGCCGCTGGCTGCATTCCCGTGGCTTCCGCTATCGGCTCAACCATCCGCGCCTGCCGGGCCATCCCGATATCGTCTTGCGCAAGTACCGCACCTGCATATTCGTTAACGGCTGCTTCTGGCACGGCCACGAAGGCTGCCGCTATTTTCGTCTTCCTAAGACCAATGTAGAGTTCTGGCGCACGAAGATAGAACGCAACCGCGAGCGGGATCACCGGGACTACCAGGATCTTGCACGCCTTGGCTGGCACACGATAGTCATCTGGGAGTGCAGCCTCAGGTCCGCTGCCGTACGCCGGCGTACGCTCGAGTCGCTTGAGCAGACTTTCTATCGCATCTATTTGGCTGACAGGGAGGTGAAAGACGTGGGACCTCAGACTTTGGAGTATCCGGTGATGGGTGATGAGGACTGCTGTGACGGCGATGATGTGAAAATGGTAGCGGAACCATGAGAGAAACGGCTATGGAGAATTTAGAAGAAAAAATCGTTGGATTATGATAAATGTTAATCGGAAGAGGATAGAGGTGGTGGCGGCGGTCATCCATAAAGACGGCCGCATTCTGGCGACGCAGCGCGGTTACGGGGAGTTCAAGGATAAATGGGAGTTTCCGGGCGGGAAGATGGAGGCCGGAGAGAGTCAGGAGGAGGCCCTCCGCAGGGAAATCCGGGAGGAACTGGATGCGGAGATCGATGTAGGGGAACTTTTGTATACAGTGGAGTATGATTATCCGGAGTTTCACCTGACGATGCACTGCTATCTGTGCAGTGTGGTGTCGGGGGCACTGGTCCTGAAGGAGCATGAGGCTGCCCGCTGGCTTTCATATCCGGAACTTGCAACTGTGGACTGGTTGCCTGCGGACTATGTGATACTGCCAGTAATATCCTCAAGTATTTTAAAAAGAAAGTGAACCGGAACCGCAGGGAGTGTGTTACGAAACGGTTAAAATGGTGTTACGTAGATGTGAAACGTGAGTAATGGGTCTTGTACACGTCGCGGATGCCTGTATCTTTGCGGCCTGCCATGTAAAATCAGGGCAGACAACAATACAGAAGATGAACCATAGAAAGATTCTTATTTCCGTATTTGTCGCTATGACCGCTTTCGGGTCGGCACAGGCCCAAAGGGTCAAGGGCAGTGACACACTTCTTCCACTTACACAAGAACTTGCAGAGGAATATCTTGAAGAGCATCCCGACAGCAGCGTGATAGTCACCGGCGGAGGCTCGGGTGTGGGCATATCCGCTCTGATGGAGAACACCACCGACATCGCCATGGCTTCGCGCCGCATCAAGTTCGGAGAGAAAATGAAATTCGCTGAAGCCGGCCTGGAGGCTGAGGAGGTGATCGTGGCATATGATGCTCTTGCGGTGGTGGTCAATCCCTCCAATCCCGTCTCGAAGCTGACCCGCGAGCAGCTGGAGGCCATCTTCCGGGGCAAGATCACCAACTGGAAGGAAGTCGGCGGAGAGGACCGCAGGATAGTGGTCTATTCCCGTGAGACATCCTCCGGTACGTATGAGTTTTTCAAGGAGAGTGTCCTGGAGAACAAGAACTATATGAGCAGTATCCTGTCTATGCCGGCCACCGGGGCCATCATCCAGTCGGTAAGGCAGACCAAAGGGGCCATAGGCTACATCGGCCTGGCCTATCTCAATCAGTACGTGAAACCTCTCGCGGTGTCCTACGACGGAGGCAGGCACTATGCCCTGCCCTCGGTCGAGACTGCCGCGGACGGCTCCTATCCCATAGTCCGTCCGCTGTACTATTATTATGACTCTGCCAAGGAGGCTGTGGTGAGTCCGTTCATTTCCTACGCACTCTCGCCGGTGGGGCAGCAGTCAGTCCTGGCGCAGGGTTTCATCCCGGTGAAAATGGAGAGCGATGAGGGCACTGTGCAGGGGGACGGCAAGGATAATGAGGCGGACAACGGGGAGGAGGCCGTTGGAAGATGAAGCGTTTCATGGAGAAGGCGGTCAGATGGCTGCTGACGGCCAGCGGATTTGTCACCAGTCTGGTTATTCTGCTGATAATCGGCTTCCTGTTCACTGAGGGAGCCGGTCTGTTCCGTGAAAAAGTCATCGAGGAGGGATATGTCCTGGCCCTGCACAAGGACAATCCGGTACGGAAGATGGACGCAGCTCAGATAAAGGCTGTCTTCGACGAGGATGTGACCAACTGGAAGGAACTGGGAGGCCCGGACCTGCCCATCACTGCTTTCCGTCTGGAAGACATGGACAAATATTTTACCGAGGAGGAACTCGGGGAACAGTATGAGAATGCACCGGAGATGATAGCGGCCCTGATAGGAGAGCATCCTGGAATGGTCGCATTCGTGCCGGAGAGCATGATTCCGGAAGGGGCGCAGCTGAGCTTCATCGACGACAATAACATTTCCGTGAAGGAGGTTCTGGCCGGATCGGAATGGTTCCCGACAGCGACGCCTGCTCCTCTGTTCGGCATGTGGCCTCTGCTGGCGGGTACATTGTGGGTGAGTTTTTTCGCCATTCTCTTTGCCTTGCCTTTCGGTATAAGTATAGCGGTGTATATGTCCGAGGTGGCATCCGAGCGTGTCCGCAATTTTCTGAAACCGGTTATTGAGCTGCTGAACGGCATACCCTCGGTGGTGTACGGTTTCTTCGGCCTGATAGTCATAGTACCTATGCTGCAGCAGGTTTTCGGCCTGCCGGTAGGTGAGAGCGGGCTGGCCGGCAGTATTGTCCTGGCCATCATGGCTCTGCCTACCATAGTCACGGTCGCGGAAGACGCCATGCGCAACTGTCCCAGAGCTCTCAGGGAAGCATCTCTGGCTCTCGGCGCATCGAGATGGCAGACAGTGGCAAAGGTGGTGATACCGTCCTCTATGTCCGGAATCGCTTCAGGAGTGGTACTTGGTATCGGACGTGCGGTAGGAGAGACCATGGCGGTGCTCATGGTGACCGGAAATGCCGCCGTCATACCGCATTCTATCCTCGAGCCTTTGAGGACCATTCCGGCTACGATTGCCGCCGAGCTCGGGGAGGCCCCGGCCGGCGGAGCGCACTACCAGTCTCTCTTCCTGCTGGGTGTAATACTTTTCTTCATAACATTTTTCATCAACCTTTGCGTGGAGTACATTTCTCATCGCAATAAGGCAAAAAATTCGTAACTGTCCGACATGAACTCACCTGTATATCCCACCGGCTACCATCTCCGTAAGCGCCGCTCGCAGACTGCAGCCTTCACTGTTTTCCGAATCCTCAGCTATTTCATTGTACTGGTGCTTTTCGCCATTCTCGGATTCATCATTTACAGGGGAGCGGGAGTCCTGAGCTGGGATTTCCTGACCAAGGCTCCCGAGGACGGCATGCGCTCCGGAGGTATTTTCCCTGCGATAGTCGGAACCCTGCTGCTGATGCTCGGCAGTGCGGTGGTGGCTTTCCCCATAGGCATCATGAGCGGCATATATATGAATGAGTATGCCTCCAAAGGCTGGGTGGTCAAGTTCATCCGGCTGATGACCAACAACCTGAGCGGAGTGCCGTCGATAGTGTTCGGACTTTTCGGTATGGCCCTGTTCGTAAAATACATGGGCTTCGGAGACAGTATTCTGGCCGGTTCCCTCACTCTCGGACTGCTGTCCCTGCCTCTGATTATCCGCACTACGGAGGAGGCCCTGAAGGACATCCCGGCCGGAATCCGCGAGGGCAGTCTTGCTCTCGGAGCCACCAAGCTGCAGACTATATGGAAGGTGGTGCTGCCTATGGGCATGCCCCGCATCATCACGGGACTGATTCTTTCCCTGGGCCGCGTATCCGGGGAGACGGCTCCGATTCTGTTTACCTGCGCCGCGTATTTCTTCCCTCAGCTGCCCAATTCCATCCTTGACCAGTGCATGGCCCTGCCATACCACCTCTACGTCATCTCCACCAGCGGCACGGATATCGAGGCGCAGCAGCCCATCGCCTTCGGCACGGCTCTTGTGCTGATAATCATAGTTTTGATAATCAATCTGCTGGCGGGAGGACTCAGGAAATACTTCGAAAAACGTTTGAAACTCAAATAACGACATATAACATCAATGGAAAAAATCGAAGCCAAAGACGTCAATTTCTACTACGGGGACTTCCATGCCCTTAAAGGCATCTCGATGGAGATTCCGCAGAATCAGGTGGTCGCCTTCATCGGTCCTTCGGGCTGCGGCAAGTCCACTTTTCTGCGGCTGTTCAACCGGATGAACGACCTGATACCAGGAACAAGGCTTGAGGGACAGATACTGATTGACGGACAGGACATATACGGTCAGGACGTGCATGTGGACGAATTGCGCAAGAATGTGGGGATGGTCTTCCAGAGACCCAACCCCTTTCCGAAAAGTATATTCGACAATGTGGCCTACGGACTGCGTGTCAATGGGATAAAGGACAAGAAATACATCCGGGAGAGAGTGGAGGAGTCCCTGCGCGGGGCGGCTCTCTGGGACGAAGTGAAGGACAAGCTGAATGATTCGGCCTTCGCGCTCTCGGGAGGGCAGCAGCAGAGGCTCTGTATCGCTCGGGCAATGGCGGTCTCCCCGTCCGTGCTGCTTATGGACGAGCCGGCTTCGGCTCTTGATCCGATATCCACGGCCAAGGTGGAGGAGCTGATAAGCGAGCTGCGCAGTCAGGTGACCATCGTCATCGTCACGCACAACATGCAGCAGGCAGCGAGGGTCAGCGACAGGACTGCCTTCTTCTATATGGGCGAGATGGTAGAGTACGACGATACCAGGACCATCTTCACGAATCCGCACAAGGAGGCGACGCAGAATTACATCACAGGACGCTTCGGTTAACAGACAAAAACAGTAACATGATATGGTTAAATTCGTAGATCAGCAACTTACACAGCTCCGCAACGAGGTATACCGCATGTGGACGATGGTGTACAATCAGATGGACCAGGCCCGTCAGGCGGTGCTGGGACTTGACCGCAACATAGCCCAGCAGATATGGGTGCGTGAGCGTCTGGTGGATGCTCAGGATATCAAGATAGACACGCAGGTGGAGGACTTCATCGCTCTCTATACCCCTGTGGCCGTGGACCTCCGTTTCGTCCTGGCCATGCTCAAGATCAACAACGACCTGGAGCGCATCGGAGACTATGCCTACAGCATCGCCCGTTTCGTCAAGGAGACTACGGTGCAGAGTCTGGATGCAGGTCTGATAGAAAAACTGCAGCTGGAAAGGATGTTCGCTGTCGTGCTGGAGATGATGAACGAGCTGCAGAACGCTCTGATGGATGAGAATCCGGCAAAAGCCTCATCAGTCATCGACATGGATGACGAGCTGGACAGGCTCAAGGCCGCTTCCGACAGTATCCTTATGGATTATGCCAAGGGGCATCTGGACGAGCTGCCTGTGGCCATGGGACTCGGCAGCATCTTCCGCAAGCTTGAGCGCACCGGTGACCATCTGACCAACATTGCGGAGGAGATAGTCTTCTATATAGATGCAAAGGTTCTCAAGCATGTAGGCAAACTGTCTGATATTGGAGAGCCAAAACCGTAGTGAGGTACTGTCAGTTCATGGATGTCCGGTAATCGGCCGGGGATTTCCCGGTCAGTTTCTTGAATATCGCGCAGAAAAACTGGGTGCTGGAAAATCCGAGCCTGTCTGCAATCGTGGCTGGAGAGGAGTCTGTCCTGAGTAGCATTCTTCTGGCCTCGTCCAGTTGTCTGGTCAGATAATATTCTTCGAATGTCTTGCCGGTCTCGAATTTGAGCAGATCCTTGAAATAAGCCTGGGAAAGACCAAGAGACCTTGAAAAACATTCCGGTGCCGGCTGTGATTTTGCCGTGCCGGTTGTCCGGTGCAGAATCCAGTCTTCAGTCATTCTGTCCAGACGCTTCATTATATCCTTGTTGGTGTTCTCCCTCGTGATGAACTGTCTTTCATAGAAGCGGCTGCAATAATCAAGCATGAGCTCTATATGGCGTGAGAGTATTGTCGCTGTATGTGAGTCTATCGGATGGTGCAGTTCTGTCTCGATGTTCTCAAGGCAGCATGTGACAGTGGCTGTCTCTCTGACAGACAGATGCAGGGCCTCTTCCTTGCGGTACCAGAAGAACGTATAGTTACGGATATGGCTGTCCAGAGTGGTGCTGTGCAGCAGGTCCGGATGGAACGCCAGAAGCCAGCCTTTGTCCGGCAAGGTGTTGTCTCCTGTCATCCTGAATATGTCGCCTGGTGTAAGGAATACCATCGTGGCATTGGCATAATCGTAATATTTGCGTCCGCAGCAGCTGCATCCTCCAGGGCAGTCTTCAATAAGCAGTATTGCATAGAACTCGAATTTTACGGCTTCGTTCCTGATTTCCGTCTTCTCGAGGTTGATGAGAGTGGCAAGAGGATGTAACGTCTTGGTGCTAAGGCATTTGTTGCACTCGCATACTGTCTTTATATCCAATGTGCCGTAGTCGATACCGTCGATATCACTGTGACTTCCCATTTGTCGTTGAATTTCTATGCAAAGATATATGTCATGATGCCGTATCTGTAACCATTATTACTGATATCAGTAACTCTTTCTCTCTTTTTATGCGGTTGCCCTGCTGCATTCGCATTGTCGTGATGATTGATTGAGGATATTTGTTTAAATTTGCAATTGATGTTCCGGTTTCCGCGTCCCCTCCGGAATGCAAATTTAGCAAGGGGACGGGAGAGGGGACGAAAAAGATGAAAATTTTGAGTTTAAAAGTAAAGATTTTAAAAAATATGCCAAACTTGAAAAGTTATAAACCTCTGAAAAATAAAAAGAGCCGCGTTCAGGGCGGCTCTCGGCTGATTTACTTGGTGCTCCCTCAGGGGCTCGAACCCTGGACCCCAACATTAAGAGTGTCGTGCTCTACCAACT
>UQUN01000034.1 GCA_900544175.1 uncultured Alistipes sp. | reverse complement strand
ATTTTCGCTTGAATTTGCCTGCCGCTTAGACTTCGTTGTGCTTTTGTGCTTGCCCACAGGACAAGCATGGCAAACGGCAAGGCCGCAAACATACTGACCGCCATCCTCCAATCTATCCATACAAGCGAAGCAAAAGCCAGTACGGGCATGACTATGGCACCCATAAGTTGGGGCAGGTGATGCGAAATTCCGGTTTCTGCCATCATGAAGTCCGTAACAAGCATGGACGACAAATCACCGGGGTCACGCCTTGACAGAAAGCCTAACGAGAGTTTTCGCAGGTGTTCCGCCAGTGACAAACGTCCCGAAGCGCTCATTTCGTATGCTCCTCTAAAATTGGCTCGGTAGGATGCCCGTTCTGCCAAAGCCATGACCAGCATATAAACAGCCATAATGCCGAATATCCACCACAGGCGGGTCGTGTCAAGCGGCTGTCCGCTCCCGTCAAATGCACTGAAAATGATACGTATCGCTTCTATAGAAAGACAAAACGGTACTATATTCACTAAGTTGGCAAGCATGGTGTAACCCACCGGCTTGTAAAGTCTTTCCGTGTGACCTATTGTAATATTCTTTATTGCATTCATATCTTATTTTATTTATATGCTATAATATGTATTTCTTCCTTTTTACGGATTGTTCTGATGGATGAAAATCCGACTTCATGCAACCGTTCTTCCAATTCTGCCGGAGTATAGACAACCATACCATCTATCCGTTCCGTCCACATTTTTCCAAGTTCGGGGTCGCTCGCTTCCAGACTAATAAGGAAACAACCTCCTTCTCGGAGAACACGCGCCACTTCAGACAACGCTATGTTTACAGGCGACCAAAAATAGACCGTTTCAAAAGCCGTGATAGCATTAAAGAATCCATCCTCATAAGGTAATGAACAAACATTCCCTTGTTGTATGAAACATCTTTTATTCAAGTCTTTTTCGTTGTACTTTTGGGCGAATGAAACACTTTCTTCTGACAGGTCTATGCCGTAGATATTTCCTTTCGGACATAAATTCAATAAACGTTTCAAATTCGCACCACCGCCACAGCCTATATCAAGAACATTCCAATTCGGCTGCCATTCCACGTGCTTCATGCCACGATTAGCTAAAGATGCATGAAAACAATTCATTCCTCGCAAAATCATCCGTCCCCAAAATCCTTGCGGACAACTTGTGTTTTGCAAGACCTTGTTTAAGAAATTCTTCTTTCTCATATTGCTTTTAGTTTTTGTTCAATGTCCAATGGTATGCGCTCGTATAGGCATCCCACATATTTTTATATACACCCTCCGTCACGGACAGCTGTTCATGCTTTCCGCATTGCACAATGCGTCCTTCTTTCATGACGACAATCTGATGTGCGGAGATGATGGAAGAAAGGCGATGGGCAATCACAATGACCGTTTTATCCTTTATCAGTGACTGCAAAGCCATCTGCATTTTATGCTCGTTTTCAGGGTCAGCGAAGGCAGTGGCTTCGTCCAACACCAGTATCGGAGCATTCTTCAATATGGCACGAGCTACACATATCCGTTGGGCTTCACCGCCGGACAGGAATACGCCTTTATCGCCTATCCTTGTTTCGTAGCCTTGCGGCAAACGCTCTATGAAATCGTGGCATTGGGCAGCTTTCGCAGCGGCTATCACCTTTTCTTTCGTGGCATCAGGAGAGCCTACGGCGATGTTCTCATAAAGAGTGTCGTAAAAAAGGAAAGTGTCTTGAAAGACGAATGAAACCATATCCATCAGTTTTGCGGTAGGTATTTGGCGTATATCTGCACCGCCTATACAGATTTTCCCTTGCTCCACATCCCAGAACCGAGGTATCAGGTTGGCAACCGTTGATTTGCCGCTTCCTGACGGACCGACAAGGGCGGTTATCTTTCCCTGCGGAGCTATGAAATTGACATCGCGTAGGGCTTCCGTCCGTGTTCCCTGTTCCGCGTTTTCGTAGGAGAATGACACATGGCGGAACTCCACATCGTAAGCGGTCGGCACCTGCGGATGCTCCGGTTCCGGCACAGGCTTCTTTTCCAATATACGGTCAATGCGGTTTACCCCTTCGTTGATGTCGCGCGTATTACCTCCCAAGAATGTCAGTTTGTAAACGGGTGAAGCCATGCCCGGCCCCATGATGATGAAGAAGAGCCATACTACCGCTAATGACAAAGATTGCGGACTGGCCTGCATCAGCAGGATGCCCATGGGGAGAATGAACGTCACCATCGAATTGAGCAAGACGGTAAATGCTATCATCCCGTTCTGATACGTATCGCAACATTTCAAGGCGAATGTCTTGTATGCCTGGATTTCGGCATTGAACTGACGGAAAGAGCGGACACTTTGCCCGAATATCTTGACCACGGGCATTCCCCGCACATACTGCACGGCGGACGCGCTCATCTTTTCCTGGGCATCATAATAGATGGACATGAACTCCCTTGCCCTTTTTCCCATGAAGTTGGAGAATTGCAGGAACAGGCTAAGCACCACGACCGCCAGACAGACCACCGTAAGCCAAACATCCAACGAGAAAAAGATGACAAGCATGACCACCACCGTAGCCACGACATTGACCAAGTCCGGAATGGTATGGGCGATGAATCCCTCTATCTTTTCGATGTTCTGGTCCATCGTTTTCTTGATTGCTCCGGTTGACGTGTTGTTCAGATACCCTAAAGGCAGTTTGCCGATATGTTCGGACAGACGGACTCGCAGCCCGTACAGAATGCGGAAAGCAGCCACATGCGAGGACATCAGGGCGGCATAGAGCAATACCAGTCCGCCGACAAGTCCCCCAAACGCTATCCATCCCCAGCGTATCATGCTGGCTCCGTCCGAAGCGGCGGGATTTCCTCCATGCGTCAGCAATTCTTTCAAAACTTCATAAACTGCCCAATAGGGCACGAGCATACACACCGCACTGCCAGCAGACAACACGCCTGCCATGACGAGCAGCCCTTTCTTCTGTCCCGCTATCTCGAACAGGCGGGCCAGACCTTCTTTCTTTTTTGACTTCTCCATTGTCATTACATTATTTTGAAATTATTCGATATCCGAGCAATGAACTGAACTTGTAGCACAACCGCGTCATCCGCCACAATATCTGCCCGAAGAAGAATCCCCAGCGCCGACGGAAGAATTTCATATAGTTGGCTTGCTCGATGAGCTTTAAAGACGATTCCCATTGTTCCACCATGTGCCCATCGCTCAGCCCGGAACGGATTTGCGCCTCGTGTTTGCGGAGCGAATCGGGCTTCACACCATGCCGGCTCATCATCGTGCCGCACACGTCAAACCATAATTCGCCTCCCACGAAACGGTTTGCCACGTGATGCAGGAAGGCTTTTACCTGCTTCTCGTAGAAGTACATCAGTACCCCCTCCACGATGAAGATAAATTCTGCATCTGGATGCCTGCGGCGCAGGTCATCCATCCAGTCGGTTTCCAGCAAGGATGCCGCGATATAGACATTATCAGGCTGTTCGGGTATCAACTCCCGGCGCAGTGCGATGACCTCCGGCAAGTCAAGGTCATAATAGACTGCTTTCGGGTTTCCGATACGTTGGAAACGGGTGTCCAATCCGCAGCCCACATTGACCACGACGGGATTGGGGTGCGTCTCGATGAACCGCCGCACGGCACGGTCGAAATACCAACCGCGCACCACACAGCCCACTTCGCTCAGTTTTGCCCCGTCGAATTGGGAATAATCGTATTCCAGACTGTCCGCCAGCCGTTCCGCTGCCTTGTCATACAGGATGGGATTGTTCCGGCGGCTTTCTTTGGCTCTCATGTATAGCGGAATAAGCAGTGTTTCCGCTACAATGCTCTTAAACTCGTATTTCATCTTTATTATATTTTAATAGTGAACGATATTCAGAAATGTTCATAAAAAAAGGAGGGAACCTCCTTGAAGATTCCCTCCTTGCCGGCAGCTCCGTCATGGCCGCCTGTACGTGTATCTGTTCATTGACCCTCATATCCTGATGATCGCCCTCCAACCCTGGATTTCAAACAATATGTAATCGTGCAGTATGGACTCCATTTCCTGCCGCGGCACCGAATGCATCAGCAGTTCCTCGAACATAGTGAACATCCATACCGTATGCAGGTGGATGATGAAGTCCGACACCGCCGTGTTTATTCCCGGATGCTTCCGTTGCATGGACGCAAACCACGCCTTGACCACCTCCGTGGAACGGTCGGTATAGTCTTCCCGGAAATGCTCCAGCGAAGATCCTTGAGCACGCAACAGCAGGATTTCCATCAGCCCGCGGTGCCTGTCAATCAGGGAGACATATTCGTCTATGCAGGATTCCAGATACTTTTCCGACCTCATCGCCATGATATCCTCGCCGCGTATGCCGTGATGTTCCTGCAGCATTGCTTCCAAAGCGCACAAGACCGGGCGGACCACCTCACGGAACAGATCGTCTTTGCTTGTGAAGTAGTTGTAGATATTCCCGACTCCGACACCAGCCGATGCGGCTATTTCGCGCATGGAAGTACCGGAATACCCCTTCCGCCCGAACTGCCGCCGGGCGGCCACCAATACACGGCTGCGTATGTCCTCTTTAAGCACCTGCATCTGTAACGGATTTTTACGGCGCAAAGATAGCGCTCGGCAAAATCCGGGACAATCCCAATTTTTAGGGATTTTCAATGATCAGAGGATGTCCGGCTCAAGTGTGGAGTCAGATCCGTTTATCCGATCGGAGGCGGTGGTAAGACCTTGACAGAGATACACGCACCGATACCCACAAAGACTAATCAGGCGAAGGTGCTGTCCGTATGGCCGGAATACTTGAATTTAGAAACACAAGAATGTGCGTATAAGTACTTGAGTATTAGTGATAAATGAGAGGAAAAGTGTTCTCGTCGGACGGTTTTGACGGTCCGATAAGAACGGATAGATAAAAGGAACTGATTGAAAATGTGATATTTGCTGCGAAATGACGGTGTCTGTCAATTCATTTGAGTTATGGGCGGAGTGTGCTGATTAAAGCGGTCTGGTCTGACTTTTTTACCGGACCGGGGTGGAAATACGGAATTTATGTGTAAGTTTGTGATGATTTTAACAGAATAACGCACAAAATAATTATGACAGCAGAGCAGAACCGCCGGGAGGAACTGGTGGACAGGATTATAGACCTTGCTATAGAGGAGGATGTCGCGACGGGGGACGTTACTACGGATTCGATTATACCGGAATCCACATCGGCGGTGGCGACGATGACGGCCAAGGCGGACGGGGTAATCTCGGGGCTGCCGGTAGTGGAGAAAGTGTTCAGGAAATTCCAGCCGGATATTGTCTTCAAACCTCAGGTGCATGACGGGGACAGGGTCTGCAAGGGCGATGTGATACTGCGGGTTGAAGGTAGTTATCCGGCGCTGTTGAAGGCCGAGAGGACGGCTCTGAATTTCTTCCAGAGGATGTCCGGCATTGCGACTGAGACGGCTAAGTACGTGGCCGAACTTAAGGGAACACATACCCGTCTGCTGGATACGCGTAAAACGGCTCCGGGCATGAGGGTGACGGACAAGATGGCGGTTAAGGACGGAGGCGGTACAAACCACCGTATGGGCCTGTATGATATGGCTATGATCAAGGATAACCACATCAAGATGGCCGGCTCGATATCTCAGGCTGTGGCTCAGGTGCGCTCCAAAGTGCCTGCCGGTATGCAGATAGAAGTGGAGACTACCGGTCTGGATGAGGTAAAGGAGGCTCTGGACGCAAGAGCGGATATAATAATGCTGGACAATATGCCCGTTGAGGTCATGCGTGACGCTGTCAATATCATAGGCGGAAGGGCCAGGACCGAGGCGTCAGGAAACATGACTTTGGAAAGGCTGAAGGAAGTGGCCGGCACAGGTGTGGACTTTATCAGTGTCGGAGCGTTGACCCATACGGTAAAGGCTCTGGACATAAGTATGAACATCCAGTTGACTCATGATTATCTGGTCAAGGCCGTATCTGAATTGAAAAAGAAGCACAATGCGGTGGTCCTGGCTCATTATTATGTTCCGGCGGAAGTGCAGGACGTGGCTGATTTTGTCGGAGACTCGTTGGAATTGTCCCGCAAGGCGGCTGCTTCCGGCGCGGATATGATAGTTTTCTGTGGTGTCAGGTTTATGGCCGAGACTGCAGCTGTGCTTGCTCCGGGCAAGAAAGTGCTTCTGCCGGTGCCGGATGCCGGATGCTCATTGGCAGACGGCATAACGGGGGACGACCTCAAGGCCTGGAGAAAGCATCATAAGGAGGGAATAGTGGTCTCCTATGTCAATACTACAGCAGATACAAAGGCAGATACCGATATCTGCTGTACTTCAGCCAATGCAGTGAAGGTGGCTCAGACTGTGGCGGCTTCCGCTCCGGGCAGACCTGTGCTGTTTGCACCTGACCGTAATTTAGGCGGTTATATCAATTCTACGGCCGGACTCAGGATGGAATTATGGAAAGGCTGCTGCCACGTCCATGACAAGATTACTTCCAAAGTGATAGAGGAGGCTCTCAGGCGATATCCCGAGGCTGAGGTGCTGATTCATCCCGAGGCGGCCTGCTCGTCAGATCCGGCGATCATAGGCAATCCGCGTTGCTTCTTTTATTCCACTTCAGGGATTATCCGCCATGTCAGGGAATCGGAACGCAGGCAGTTCGTCATTGCTACGGAGATGGGTGTCATGCACCGTCTGCGTCAGGAGGCCCCGGACAAGGAACTCATTCCTCTGTCAGACAGTCTGATATGTGAAGACATGAAGAAGATAACGCTGCTCAGTCTGTTCGAGACACTCCTGCATCAGAGTGACAGAAAGGTGGTGTCGGTAAGTCCGGACATTGCTGAGAAAGCCAGTGTCCCTGTGCAGAAAATGCTTGAACTGTAAATTTTTGTGGAAAAGCTGAAGGGTATGAAGAAAGAGAAGTACATAAGATTTGATTGGGCGATGAAGCGCCTGCTACGCAATAAGGCCAATCACGGTGTACTTGAGGGATTTCTGACAACGCTGCTCGGGCATCAGATAAAGATCAGAAGTCTTCTGGAAAGTGAGAGTAACCGGGAGTTTCCGGAAGATAAAGGTAACCGGGTTGATATGCTTGCCGAGAATGAGAACGGAGATCTGTTTCTGGTGGAAATACAGAACAACAACGAGACTGCGTATTTTCAGAGGATGCTTTTCGGAACCTCTAAGCTTGTGACGGAATATATCAACAGAGGGGACAACTATGATAAAGTCCGAAAGATATATAGCATAAACATAGTGTATTTCCCTCTTGGAACGGGAAGTGACTACATATATCATGGTAAGACTGAGTTCAGAGGGATGAACAACAATGAGTTGCTGGAACTTTCACCGTTTCAGAGGCAGAAATTCAACGTGGATGCTGTCAGCGAACTATATCCTGAATATTATATACTGAAGGTCAATGACTTTAATAAGGTCGCCAAATCACCGCTTGAGGAGTGGATATATTATCTGAATACCGGTGAGATTCCGGATGGGGCGACTGCGCCCGGTCTGGACGGGGTAAGGGAACATCTTAAGCTGGGAAGTATGAGCAAGGAGGAGCTCAGGGAATATTACCGCCATCTGGACAATTTAGTCATACTGCATGACTGCATCTTCTCATCCCAGGAGGAAGCCCGTTTTGAGGGGATGGCCAAGGGATTGGCCGAAGGCCGTGCAGAGGGGCGTGAGGAAGGTATCGCAGTAGGACGGGCAGAGGGAATGGAAGAAGGAATCAAGGAGGGAGAGAAAAAGAAACAACTGGAGATAGCCCGTACTATGAGAGACAGGAATTTCTCATTTGAGGATATAGAATCAATAACTGGGATTACTGAAAAGGAATTGTCTTAAAGGACAGATTCCTGGGGATTATCGGCAATAAGGGCGCGGATTTCCCGTTTTGCGGATTTCCAGCGTGGAATATCTATTTTGGGACCTATGACTTCTACGACTTTGGATGCAGTGATCGAACCTACCTTGCCGCACACGTCCAACGGCATCCCTGATGCGTGGGCGTATAGGAAACCGGCAGCATAGAGGTCTCCGGCACCTGTCGCGTCTTTGACATCAGCCGGATATGCCTCTATATGGTGGAACTCGTCTCCACTCTTGATAAATGAGCCTTTCGCACCTATCTTCACAACGGCTATGCTGCACATTCCAGCGATGATGTCCGTTGCCTCACGTGGACTGTGGCGTGTGAATGTCTCCGCTTCTGTCTCGTTGGCGAAGACTATGTCCACATACTGCTCGACTATGTCATGCAGGAAGGTGTCGTTGGACTCTACCACGTTGTAGGAGGCCATGTCTATGGCGATACGGCAGCCGGCTTCCTTGGCCAGTTTTACGGCCTGTCTCAGAAGCTGCTGGTTCTGTACCAGATAACCTTCGATAAAAAAGTAGTCGTATCCATGGAAATACTCGGGCTTCAGGTCTTCCGGGCACAGTTCCATAGCAGCACCCAGATAGGTCGCGAATGTTCTTTCAGCGTTGGGCGGAGTGATGAACACCGAAGCCCTGCCTGAGTCTTCTTTCCCGATAAGGAGGGTGGACCTGATGCCGTTGCGCTTCTGGTCGGAGCGGTATAGGGCACCTATCTCGTCATCTCCGATCTTGCCGATAAAGCCTGAGGGCATTCCGAATACGGCTGTACCTGTGATAGTGTTCCCGGCTGCTCCTCCTGCAACGTATTGGGCTCCCATATCCTTCAGAACCCGCCATATCTTGTTGCCGGTCTCCTTGTCCACGTGTTGCATGCTTCCCTTGGGAAGATGGAACTGCCTGAGCAGAGTGTCGTCGGGCAGTTCCACCAATATGTCAGTCAGGGCATTGCCTATTCCTAAAATGGATTTCATCAATATAGTTTCAATTGTTGTTCATCTGGCGTATGTCCACATCGTCCTCATAGTCGCCTATGAGCCAGCGGCTGAAGAAGTCAGCCATCTTCCAGAAGAAGTACTCGTCCATGTCTCCGAAACCATGTCTCTGACCGGGCAGATATAGCATTTCGAAACGCTTGTTGGCCCTTATGAGAGCATTGACTACACGGGTGGTGTTGGCCGGATGCACATTGTCGTCCATGTCTCCGTGTACGAGAAGCAGGTGGCCCTTGAGATTTTTTACGAAGTCCTGATTCACGTCTATGCTGTAGTGGAATGTGGTATCTCCTTCAGCCGATACGTTTTCCTTGACACCGTGGTGAGTCTCGCTCCACCAGCGGTTGTAGATACTGTTGTCGTGGTTTCCGGCGCAGGAGACAGCTGCTTTGTAGAAATCGGGGTAGGTAAGTATGGCAGCTGTGGACATGAATCCTCCTCCGGAGTGTCCATGTATTCCAACTTTGTTGATATCCATATATTTACGTTGTGATGCCAATTGTTGGAGCACATATTTATGATCTGCAAGAGGATAGTCCCGCATGTTGCCGTAACCGAAATTGTGATACCATTTGGATCTGTCTGGATGACCTCCTCTGTGGCCTACGGTCACTACAATGAATCCAAGCTGTGCCAGGCGGTCGATGCGGTTCATTCTGGATGTCCAGAAATATTCGGTAGCTTCGACCTGAGGTCCTGGATATACGTACTCGATTATGGGGTAAAGTCTGGTGGAGTCGAAGTCGAAAGGCTTGTATATGACTCCCCACAGGTCTGTGATACCGTCAGCTGCCTTTGCCTTGAATATTTCGGGAAACCTGTATCCTGCCATGAGCAGTCGGCTGAGATCCGCGGTTTCGAGATCCATGATTTTCCTGCCGCTTGTGCTGTACAGGGCGTTGGACGGGGCCGTATCGACTCTGGATGCATTGTTGACGAAAAATCTGTTGTCATCCGAGATGTGGCTGCGGTTGTCGAAATCGCCGGGATTGAGCATCCTTACTGCACCCTTGCCGTCCATGCTTACACTGAACAGATGGTTGTAATAGGGATTCTCATTCTTGTCGAAACCTGTTGCAGTGAAATATACCATGCGTGTTTCTGGATCGGTGCCGGCTATGGTGGATACATGGTATGCGCCGTCCGTGAGGGGACGGACCAGTCTGCCGTCACGGTCATGAAGGTACAGTTGTGCCCATCCGTTTCTCTCCGAGCGCATGATTATCTCACCGGTTTCCTCCACGAGTTCGAAATCGCAGACATCAATGTATGTATTCAGTCTCTCTTTTATCAGTACCTGCACCGAGTCTCCGGTGATCCAGTAACGGCAGATGTCGGCTCTGTGTTCGTCGCGGCTGATGCGTGTGAAGTAGAAGGAGTTGCCGTCACCGAGCCATACTGTCGGGTTGTAGTCGTTGTAGACGTCCCTGTTCTTTGCAGGTCTGTTGTGGACAGTGACTGTCTGGTCCTTGAATTCTGACACGTCCAGGACCCGGGATGTCATATTGTCCATATCGAACAACATGAGGTAGCTCTTTGGACCGGGCTCGCCGGGCATCTGGTACTTGTATGTCTCCAGGACCGGACGTGGGCTGGCGGTGGAGTTGATCACCCATAGTTCTCCTATGCCGGACATGTCGTATTTCTGGTGTGCGAAGTATCTGGAGTCTGGAGACCAGCTGAGATATACATAGTATCTGCTGCAGGTGTCCCTGTCTTCTACTCCAGTATAGTCATTGCCGCCGTATGCCACATCCTTGCTCCCGTCAGTGGTAAGGGCATGCTCCACAAATGTTGAGTCGGACTCGTCAGCCATGAACTTGCGCAGATTCTCCATGTCTGTCCAATAGAGGTTGTAGCCTTTTGCGTAGACGACGAAACTGCTGTCTGGAGAGATGTTGGCCCATTCGGGAAACTCCTTTTTCTTTTCCTTGTCCGTGACATCTGTAAGCTGGCCGGTGCGTATGTCGTACTCGAACCGGAATATCTTTTTCTCCATTACCGGCTTCTCAGGTACGGCGGATGTGCTGTCCTGTTCGGCAGGTACGTCTATGGAGGACTTGATTTCAAATGTGAATGTGTTCTCGTCTTTCAGGCGCAGGTTCATGAAGGGTATGTGTTGCGCGTCAAATGGATCGAGAATGACGGACGTGAGCTCCATGGCCAGTCTGTCCATGTCGAAGACCTTTTTCTTGGTCTTTGCGGAAGGGTCCACGATCCAGAACTCGGTGCCTTCCGGAGTCTGCCATTTGTACCAGAATCTGTCGGAAGACGGAAACCATGTCGGATTGATGGTCTGGGAGAAGACCATCTTGTTGACTCTGTTCGGCGAGAAACGTTCCGCCAGGTCATAGTTGGCTTCGGTTACAGGTATCTGCATCTGCTGTGAACTGGCGCTGGCTGCGGACAGACAGAACAGTACCGTGATCAGTAATGGTTTTATTCTCATTTTAATTGATAATTTAATGAATATGGTCTATTTGGTAAAGCGGGGCCATTCTCCTACTTCCATATCGTGGATGCCGTCCTCGTCAATATGTACTCTTATTGCAGTCCGTACCTGATGGAAGCCTTGTATCCCGGCCGCGCCCGGATTGATGGTGAGCATGCCGTACTTTTTGTCATTGATGACTTTCAGTATGTGAGAGTGCCCGCATACGAATATGTCAGGCATGTGCGCGTTGATCAGTTGGAAAGCCTTGTAGTCGTACCTGCCTGGATATCCGCCGATGTGCATGATCAGGATCTTCCTGCCCTCACATTCGAAGTTCTGTACGTACGGTACCCTCATCCGGACCTGAGTGCCGTCGCAGTTACCGTACACTCCTCTCATGGGCTTGAATGCGGATATCTGCAGCAGGGTCTCCTCATTGCCGAAATCACCGGCGTGCCATATCTCGTCGACCGGTTCAAGAAATTTCCTGAGCGGATCGTCGAAGATGCAGTGAGTGTCCGATATTATACCTATGAACATTTCCCGATAAATGTTTTAACGACAAAGATACTAACTTTTGTGATACCGTCATTCTGTCTGGCGTGTCCTTTCCTGTGAGAGCATCTGCCATACTGCGACGGTCCTGGCGGCTTCGGCTACATCATGGACCCTGAGAATGTCCGCACCACGTTCCAGTGCTGCTAAATGCAGGACTTGGGTCTGTGGCAGGGCATCTTCAGGAGTGATGTTGAACAGACGGTAGATCATGCTTTTCCGCGATACTCCTACCAGAATCCTGCGTCCCAAGGTGCAGAACCGGTCCAGGTGACTCAGCAGTATGTAGTTCTGCTCGACTGTCTTGGCGAATCCGAATCCTGGATCCAATATCCATTCTCTGATGCCGGCCTGGTCCGCTCTGGTCCCGAAACTCTTGAAGTACGACAGAATATCTTCCACGATATTATCGTATTCGCAGAGATTCTGCATGGTCTTCGGGTTCCCCCTTTTGTGCATGGCTATGTACTTGAGGCCGAGCCTGCCTGTAGTGGCAAGCATGTCGGGGTCGTCTTCTCCGGCCGAGATGTCGTTTACAATGAAATCTCCTATCAGGTCGAAAGTCCTTTGAACGACCGCGGCCCAATATGTGTCGACGGATATCTGTGTTTCCGGGAACTGTTTCCGGATTTCTTTCAGTACCGGAGCGAGTCTGCGCCATTCTTCTTCCATGCCTACAGGCTCGGATCCTGGACGTGTTGAACAGGCGCCGATGTCTATGATGCCGGCTCCTTCTGATATCATCTGCTCTGTGCGTCCCATGACGCGGTGCATGTCTGGATCTCCATGACTGTCCAGGCATCTGCTTGAGGGGAAATAAGAGTTGTCAGTCAGGTTCACTATCCCCATTATGGATATTCTGCGTGAGTTGTCAGTCATTTCTGTTCAATGTTGACTATTCCAGGATGCCAAGGTAAGTAAATTTAGGCTAAATTTGCATTTGTGGAATTGTTTTATAGCAATAAAATCCGTGACGGCAGAGCCGAGTTGTCTGCCGGAGAGTCTAAACACTGTGTCAAGGTGCTGAGGCACAGAGTGGAGGATGAGGTGCTTGTAAGCGGAGGAGACGGCAATCTCTACCGTTGCCGCATAATTGATGCCGACCCGGACAGGACGCTTCTCGAGGTGCTCTCTGTGGAAGGCGGCTTCGGGAAGCATGACTACTGTCTTTGGATGGCTGTGGCTCCAACCAAGAATGTGGACCGGTTCGAGTGGTTTGCCGAGAAGGCGGTTGAGATGGGAGTTGACCGCATCACCCCGCTATTGTGTATGCATTCAGAGAGGAAAGTGTACAATGTGGAGAGGGGGCAGAGACTGATCGTCGCTGCGGCAAAGCAGTCCCTGAAAGGACAGGTGCCCCAGTTGGACGTACTTACGCCGTTCGGTGAACTGATTAAGGCTGCTTCCGGGTTTCCGGGTGCGAAGTTCATTGCCTATTGTGACAGTGACATCGCTTCTGGACTGAATACCAGACAGCCGCTTGTTTCTGCTGTGTCTTCATTGAAGTCTTCGGAGAGGAAGCCGCAGGCTCTGTTCCTGATAGGCCCGGAAGGGGATTTCTCGTCAAAAGAAATAGATATGGCGCTCTCGGACGGATTCGTTCCGCTGTCCCTCGGCCCTTCCCGCCTTCGTACCGAGACGGCAGCCCTTCTCTGCACGTCGGCCGTTTACTCCGCTTTCTCCTGTATCTGAGCCAGAAGAACGGAAGCCCAGACTTCTATGCCCTCTTCCCTGCCGACAAAGCCAAGTCTCTCGGTAGTGGTGGCTTTTATAGATATCTGCGATATGTCCACGTCCAGTATCCCGGAGAGGATCTCACGCATCCGGTCTATGTGCCCGGCAAGTTTCGGACGCTGTGCCGCAATGGTTATGTCGGCATTTGCCAGGCAGTATCCTTTGTGCCTGATCATGTCGTTTACCTTCCTAAGAAGTATCTTGCTGTCGATGTCCTTGAATTCGTCAGAACTGTCCGGAAAGTGACGGCCAATGTCTCCGAGGGCGAGGGCACCGAGCATGGCGTCGCAGATGGCGTGTATGGCTACGTCTCCGTCGGAGTGGGCAATACAGCCATGGGTATGCTGTATCCTGATGCCTCCCAGCCAAAGTGGCAGGTCCGGTCCCAAGGCGTGTACATCGTAGCCGTGTCCTATTCTGAATGGTATATTCCTCATTGTTGTGGCAAAATGTCAGTTTCAGTAGTTGTTGTCTGCAAAAATAGTCAAAAACGACAGATTTTTTATAACTTGCAACGGATTGTATCATCAGACTTCAACAGGCGCTTATGACGACTGCTATTGCGACTGGATTCGCCGACACCAAACCTCATTATGCCATTCTGGACGGATTGCGCGGAGTGGCGGCACTTGTGGTTATATGGTATCATGTATTTGAGGGATTCGCAACAGGGCCTTTGGACCAGAGGCTGAACCATGGCTATCTGGCCGTGGACTTCTTTTTCATGCTGTCCGGTTTCGTAGTGGGATACGCTTATGATGACAGGTGGAGGCTCGGTTCGTGGAAAAAGGCACCGTGCGTGACCGGGATGGGGGTCAGGGATTTCTTTTTACGCAGACTTGTGCGTCTGCATCCGATGGTGATTCTGGGCTCCGTACTTGGTGCTGTCACTTTTTTGATTCAGGGTTCCGTGCGCTGGGACGGTACTCATGTTCCGCTGTCCATGGTCATGCTGGCCATGCTTTTGGGAATGTTCCTGATACCAGCCTGGCCCGGAGCTCCGTATGACGTCAGGGGCAATAACGAGATGTTTCCTTTAAACGGACCGAGCTGGTCTCTGTTTTTCGAATACATTGGGAATGTCCTGTATGCATTGATTCTCAGGCGACTTCCTACAAGATGGCTGACTGTTGTCACAGCCGTCTGCGGGGTGTGTCTTGCAGCCTATGCAGTGGGTGGAATGTCAGGTTTCGGGCATCTGGGTGTCGGCTGGTCAATGGTTGAGTGGAATCTTCCGGGCGGTTTCCTGAGACTTCTCTTCTCGTTTTCCATGGGGCTTCTGATCTCCCGCAGATTCAGACCGTGGAAAGTGCGCGGTGCTTTTTGGATATGTTCGGCTGCCGTAGTCGTCCTGTTGTCTGTCCCGAGAATAGGTGATGACGGAAACATGTGGCTCAACGGACTCTATGAGGCTGTATGTGTCGTTTGTGTCTTTCCTGTCCTTTTATATATAGGTGCGTCAGGAAAGACATCCGGACGTTTCTCCACAGTGCTGTGCAAGTTCTTAGGCGACATATCATATCCTGTGTATATGATCCATTATCCGTTTATGTATCTGTTCTATTCCTGGACATTTCAGGGAGTTCCGTTCAGTTCGGCGTGGCCCTGGGCCGTGCTGGTATTTGCCGGAAGTATTGTGCTGGCTTATGCTGTGCTGAGACTGTACGATATTCCGCTGCGCCGTCTGGTTGGCGGGCTGTTTGGAAGGCAGCGGAAATAACCGGCACTCTGGCGGCATTTTTGCATCTACGGCTTTTTTGGTTATATTTGTAATTCAAAGAGAAATGTTATGCCGTTTAATATAAGTTTTTTCAAGACACCGAAGCATAGGGTGTTCCATTATGAACCGCGTTACTATGACGAGAGGAGGGAGCATCGTGAGATGGTACGCAGGGAAGCTCTTCGGGAAAAGGCTGTCAAGGAGGGACGCGAGTGGAAGGATGACAGTTACAAGCCCGGGCAGTATATCAGCGGCAAGTTGCAGGAGCAGCTGCATAACGGTAGACGCAACTCGCTGAGTAACAATCTTACCAGACTGATAGGACTGGTGTCGGTCGGTGTGTTTCTGCTTTTTCTGTACTTTTTCGCCAGGAATTTCAAGATGTTCCTTCAGTTATTATAGAGATACGGGATGCTTAAGATATTACCTCCCAGTATATCCAATCTCATAGCGGCCGGAGAAGTGGTCCAGCGTCCGTCATCTGTCGTGAAAGAACTGCTGGAGAATGCCGTGGATGCAGGAGCCGGCAATATAACTGTGGTTGTGGAAGACTCTGGAAAGACATTGATCCAGGTTATAGATGACGGTTGCGGTATGACGCCGGACGAGGCAAGGCTGTGCTTTGAGAGACATGCCACATCCAAAATTTCAGAAGCCGGTGACTTGACTTCGATAATGACATACGGTTTCCGCGGAGAAGCCCTTCCTTCTATTGCCGCCGTGGCAGAGGTTATTCTGAGAACCAGAAAAAAAGGTTCCGATACAGGAAGTGAGACGATATTCAGCCCTGCCGGTTTCGTAAGCCAGGAAGAAGCCGTCATGCCTGAAGGCACCAATATATCGGTACGCAATATATTTTTCAGCCTGCCGGCCCGCAGGAAGTTCCTCAAGTCTGACGGGACCGAATTCAGGCAGATAGTGGCGGAGTTCTCGCATGTGGCCCTTTGTCATCCGGAGATAGGTGTCCGGCTTGTCCACAACAGTAAGGACATATTCTGCCTGAAAAAAGCCAATACCTTGAAACAGAGGATTCTCGAGATAGAGGGCAGGGACATGGTGAAAGAACTGATAGATGTAGGCACATCAACAAGTATCGCGGCCATATCAGGTTTTGTGGGCAATCCTGCCGATGCTCGCAAAAGTGCCGGCAATCAGTATTTTTTTGTCAATGGCCGGTATTTCCGCTCCCCATATTTCCACAAGGCGGTCATGAAGGCTTATGACAAGCTGATACCTGACGGGACATATCCCTCCTACAACATATTCTTTACGGTACCGCCCGAGGATGTGGATGTCAATATTCACCCTGCAAAGACGGAAGTCAAATTCGAGAACGAGACTGAACTTTTCGAGATACTGACGGCAGTTGTCAAGGAGTCGCTGGGACGTACCTCGTTCATTCCGACTCTGGATTTCGACCATGACGCCATACCGGATATACAGGCTCCGTCACTTTATGCATATACCGGCCCGTCACAGCGGCACAGTCGTGCGAAAGGCGGATACAGCACGCTTTTTACTGAATCTGCAGGTCATGTCACTGCACCGTACGTATCTTCTCCTTCCGAGCCGGTGTCTCCGGTTTCTTTCGAAAGCGGGTCGGCTGTGGATGGATACGGCGAGATATTTCAGGACAGCGGTGTTTCGGCCGGCAACATCCTGCAGGTGTCGGGTAGATATGTGGTCACTACTCTTCGCTCGGGACTTATGGTCATAGACGTACGGAGGGCAAGAGAAAGGATATTCTACGAGAGATATCTGAGGCAGTTGGATGATTCCGCACCGGTCTCCCATCAGCTGCTTTTTCCATGCGTGATTTCCCTTTCTCCGGACAGGCTGTCCCTTCTTACAGAGGATCAGGACAGATTGCGTCGGCTAGGTTTCGACATAGAACAGACAGGTGACGGAGAAGTTTCCGTGAAAGGTCTTCCTGATGGTCTCGGAACAGATGAGGCCTCTGTAAGAACTGCGGTGGACGGCCTTTTGGCTGCTTTCATGGAGAATGATTCGATAGATGTCATGAAGGCCGGCGGTAGGGACGCTCTTGCACGCAGGCTGGCAGTCTCGGCTGCGTCGTCCTGTCAGAGTGGACGACTTTCAGCTGATGAGGCACGACTTTTGGTAGATACTCTATTCTCATGCGCTGAACCGGAGATATCTCCGGCAGGTCTCAGATGTATGCTTGTGTTAACAGAAGAAGATATAGAAAGACAATTATGAATTACGGATATTACCGGCCAGGATTGCCCTTTGTAGTCAAGAACCTTATAATCATCAACGCGATAGTCTTCGTTGTGACGATGTTCGCCCAGAACTTCATGTACGGGACATTCTCGCTGTTCTATTTCACCTCGCCTTTCTTCAAGCCTTTCCAGCTGATTACCTACATGTTCATGCACGGGGGCTTCTGGCACATATTCTTCAATATGTTCTCGCTGTACATGTTCGGAAGTGTGCTGGAAAACTACTGGGGCGGAAAGAAATTCTTTCTATATTATATGATATGCGGTATCGGTGCCGGCCTTATCAATGAATTGGTAATGTGTCTGCAGATAGCATTTGCAGAGACTCCGGGGCTTGTCGAAGCCGCTATCAACAGAGTCCCCACGGTAGGTGCGTCCGGGGCCATCTACGGATTGCTTCTGGCTTACGGAATGATGTTTCCGAACAATGTGCTGCAGTTCATATTCCCGCCCATAGCCTTGAAAGCCAAATGGATGGTGATTATCTTCGGAGCCATTGAACTGGTGTCCGGACTTTCCGGCAGAGGCGGCAACGTTGCCCATTTCGCCCATCTCGGCGGAATGATCTTCGGTATCATCATGATACTGTACTGGAAGAAAAAGAACAGGCTGTATTCCTAGCCGCGCGAATATTGTTTCAGATAGATGTCCCGGAACGAAACCAGAAAGCGGCGCAATCCTTTCCTGAGTCTGTCCTTCCGCGTAATCGCGACAGTGTGCTGCATACTGCTGCTGCTCAGTTACGTGTCTGTGCTGATAGACCCTGGAATCTTTCCTCTGGCCGGATTTTTCGGCCTGTATTTCATCCCTATGCTGGCGGTCAATGTGCTCCTGCTGGTCCTGGCCCTGCTCAGGTGGTCGTCCTCGGCGTGGATTCCGGTCATTGCCCTGGTGCCGTCTCTCTTCTTCGCCGGTTTCTTCTTCCGCTCCGGAGACCGCAATGCCCCGCCCCAGAGTGTGGTTGAGCGGACGGAGGGGCTCAAGGTGCTGACGTGGAACGTGGGAGGATTCCGTTCGGGGACGGGAACGGATGTCCGGGACAATATCCGTGACGTGGCGGCTCTGGTGAGATCGGAGAGTCCGGATGTGGTGGCCATGCAGGAGTTCCGGACGGACAATCCCTCGGAGTTGCGCGGAATCTTCCCCGGTTATCCGCATGTACGGGAGCATTTTTACCGGCTGCGCAACGGCGATTATGTCGGCAATGTCACTCTCAGCCGTCTGCCCCTGCTCTCTGACGGCAGCCTGCCTTTCAAGGGGACTACAAATATGGTGCTTTATACGGATGTGGAATATCGGGACAGGGTGATAAGGCTGTATAATGTCCATCTGGAATCCAACAACATATCGCTGACTTCCCTGATCAAGAATGTGAGGGGCGGATATGATGAATTCTCCCAGGAGTTTGTGGAAGCGCATGAGAAAGTTAAAAAATCCTCGTCCCGTCGGGGCGGTCAGGTACGGGCTTTGCTTGGGAATATTTCGGAGAGCGGACTGCCGGCGGTGATATGCGGAGACGTCAATGATACTCCGATGTCGTATTGTTTCCGGACTCTGCATGAGGGGAGAAAAGACACGTTCTGTGAGGCCGGGAAGGGATTCGGTGCTACATACAGGGTGCTGTGGCCTCTGCTGCGCATAGACTATGTGTTCGTGCCGTCGGATGCGGAGGTGCTGTCTCACAGGACGCTGCGGGTGGAAAGCTCCGATCATTATCCCGTAATAGTGAAAGTACACATGTAAACATAACAGTTATGATTCAGAGAAAAGAACAGATAGAAGAAGCGGTTAGGGTGCTGAGGTCGGGAGGGATCCTGCTTTATCCTACCGATACCATCTGGGGCATAGGATGTGACGCGACGGATGAGAAGGCCGTAGAACGCGTGTTCGAAATCAAGCAAAGGGCTGATTCCAAGAGCCTCATTATTCTTGCCTGCGACATGGACATGGTGGCCCGCTACGTACGGGAGATTCCCGAGATGGCCGTGACGGTAGAGTCTTTGAGCGACAAGCCCCTGACCATCATTTATCCAGAGGGCATCAACCTCGCCTCCAACGTCACCGCTGAGGACGGCAGCATAGCCATCCGTATCCCCAAGCACGACTTCTGCGTGGAGCTTGTCCGCCGCTTCGGCAAGCCGATAGTCTCTACTTCGGCCAACGTCTCCGGCACTCCGGCCCCCCGCCGCTACGCCGACATCCCGGATTCAGTCAAGGCGGCTGTCAATCTGAGCATTGACCCCTCCTTCGACCAGGGCTCCACGGGCAAGGCCTCGTCCATCATCAAGCTCGGACTGCACAATGAGGTCCAGGTAATCCGGGAATAGCTTTTTGTTTTTTTGGTTTGCAAAAAAAATTTTGTATTTCCCAAAAAATATATACCTTTGCGCTCCGATTCCACTGAGCTATGGTGTAATGGCAGCACGACAGATTCTGGCTCTGTAAATCTAGGTTCGACTCCTGGTAGCTCAACAAAATGATGGCGAGATAGCTCAGCTGGTTAGAGCGCATGATTCATAATCATGAGGTCCCCAGTTCAATCCTGGGTCTCGCTACTCTTTAAAATATTGAGGGAAAGGCACTTGCATTGACTTGCAGGTGCTTTTTATGTATATGGGGCTGTCTGGAAATGTGGTTGCGGCATGGCTTTGGTGTCAGCAGATTTTCAGTGGGGCATGCATACTGTTATTGTGTTAATGTAAAATTACGGACACAATAGGGAAAGTCCCATTGATTTCAAGCGAGCCATACTTCAGGCGTTGATGTGTAGATGTGTACCTTACGTCCAACAAAGCGCTCTTGTGGAGATACTTGATAATCAGATGCTTTGAAAAAGGACATCTGCTGGACTTGTGAAGATATGGGGCAGAATGGCCGTTTGGTGGCGAAATATGCCGGGTCCAGCAAGTTGTCAAAACGTATATCCTTGATAATAAGCGGGATGAATTTCGGTGATATGCTGGACAT
>UQUN01000033.1 GCA_900544175.1 uncultured Alistipes sp. | reverse complement strand
TACTACTTCCTATCTTTTTCTACCCTTCCGTGTCTACTTTTTCGAGAGCAGCAGATAACCGAGGCTATCCCGCCAGATGTACTTGTCTGTCTGTCAAAATTATCCAAACTCCATCCAGCAAAACAAACTTTTGGAGATTTTTTGTCAACAAGGTTATTCGTTGGGCATATTTTCTGACATAAACGACACTTTATACAAACGGACTCATCTATGACTGGCCTTTTAAAGCCAAACTTGTCTGGCAACATCTTTATACAACCTTTTGGACAAATATTTGCACAAGCTGCACATCCGGTGCAAAGGTCATATTCACATATTTTATTCATGTAGGGAATTTTCTATAAACGATATGGATTTGCCTCTTTCCTTTGCCAATATACAATTCACGTTAGAATAGTCTATGATTTCAGTCGCTTTCTCAATAGAGAAAGAATACTCATCCATTAATCTATCTGTCAACCCTGTAATATCCAAAATACTTACAACCCTTGTATTGAACTTCTCAGGTTGAACAGAAATAAACTGTTTGTTAAAATTTATTGCCAAGGCCGTACCATGAAAGGAACTCGCAACTATATAATAAGCAGCAACAAAATAACTTAAAACACACAATGGAGATATGAAATTAATCATTTTATCTACTTTAGGATATTTTTTTACCCCCCATTCTACCATATATATTTTTAAGTTAAGTATTTTTGCGATTTGCACAGCATATTCTATTAATTTTATTTTATTTGGTTCGACAGAGTAGATCAGTAGGAACTTATTCTTGATTTTTATTTTAGGTATTCGTTTTGTCCAATCATCTTTATTTAACAATAATGTTGGGTCCAGTACGTTAACACCATCAATTCCTATTGAATTAAGTATCTTTAATGCAGATTTTTCTCTAACAGAAACAGCCTTGTATCTGCTTAGAAACTTTTCTATTATAGTTGCTTCCTCATGATCTAATTCATTTTTCCCAAAACTGGATGCATATGCTACACGGGGCTTATTGTCTGGTGCAAAACCTAAAAAATATACAAAATCTATACCTTTATTATATATACTATTCCATACTTGATCACTTCCTGTCATATAGGCATCATAACATTTAATGGCTGTATCATGCATGATTTCCTCATAGGTATAATATGATTTTGTCAGATTGATATATTTTTTGAAGAAACGATGATACACTATATTATTAGACATCAATATGGCAATTCCTCTTGCTGATAGGTATCTGTCATTAAAAGACGACTTAAAAGAGAATATTATTTTGATATGATGAACTATATTTTTACGTAAATTCATTCTATTGGGAATGTAATCCAGAATTACCGGAACATGCCCCAAGTTCTTTAATATTTCTGATAGCGCATATGCTTGTAAGGCGGAACCTAAATTAAAGCCACGATGTATTGTGGAAATTAATATTTTCATTGATTTATTAATGTTTAAGTTTTAGATATATACCTTTAATATAAGATGCAATCCTTTGGGTAAAATCCTGCATTCCTTTTGTCGATAACAATATTATATAACATACTGCAGTACTTATCGCAACTGTTGTTATTGTAAATACAAGCCACGATGACAAATTGGTATCTGCAAAATCAGAATCATATATTATGTTTATTAATAAGCGTGTAATGAAAAACGATATTACGCAGATTACAAAGTTTGCGCCCCACTTTATCCAGTACAATAGCACTGACTCTTTAAATCCTTTTTTAAATAAAAAATATGGTTTCCAAATGCCGATGATAATTATTAAACTTAATACACTGCTCGCAAGGATACCAGCTAGCCCCCAGAAATAACCTCCTATAATAGCGAAAATAAAATATATAGTAGTCTGGGCTAATGGAGCCCATGTGTCATAAAACAGACCAAATCCATATAAAAACTGATTGGTGGCACCTGTAGCTAGAGTTAAAAATAAACGACTTAGGATTAATATAACGATTGTACTAGGCAAAAGATACTCTTCTCCTATCCATAACTTAATAAAAGGTTGTATACTTAAATAAGTTGTTGTAGTAAATACCGTAGCAGCCAAGAATCTTATTGAAATCAATTCCCAAAATACTCTTTTTACCTTAATTATATTTCCTTCAGCAATAAGATTTCCAACACCTGCCCGTGTGCTGTTTAAAATATCCCCCAAAAAAATAATAAGTTTGTCAATAATTATAGAATAATTGCCATAATATGCTACGGTTTTTAAAGAAACGAAAGCATATGTTAAAAAAGGAGTTGCCTGATATTGAGCAAAATCTCCAATTTTATGTACAAACAACTGCTTAGTATACCTCATCACCTCCGGATACTTCCTGAAAAGCTGCCTGCCTTGCCGTACCTCACTTTTGAGCCAGGGGTAGACCTGCCGTATCTTCCAGTTGAGTATGATGGAGTATATGATGCCGAATGTCAGTTCGATGATGACCCAGAGGTAGTAGCTGCCGGTGTAGTAGGCGGAGGCCATCTGTATGAGTGTCTTGACGATATTTGCTGTCTGGAAGTATGCAGTGACTACATAGTTTTTCTGGTCTGCGCCGAGGAGGGTCTGCTTGTAGTTGGCAAAGTAGCCGATGAGTGATGAAGCGAGAAATGAGAGGTAGGCGAAGTAAATGATGCCCATCTCGAATGATGTGCTCGGGAAGATCAGCGGAAGGAAGCCGCCGAGGATAAGACCGGCGCCGAGGATTATCAGACCGATCCACCGGTACAGATAGCCGAATACGGAGATAATCTCATTGATTTTCTGCTTGTCGTGCTCGAAAAGGGGCTTGTACAGCACGTAGCCTATGGCACTGCCGATGCCGAGTTCCGCGAGATTGAGAAAGCCGAGCAAGTTCTGGAGGGTTGTGGTGAGCCCCACAAAATCGGCTCCCAGACAGTCGAGGAATATCTTTCTGGAGAAGAAAGACAGAATCAGCGTCAGGAAGTAGAAAATCAGGTTGACGCGGGCGTTCAGCAGGCTTTTCTTAACTCTCGATTCCTCTGCCATTACAACTTACATGAATGCAGTCCTTCAGTGACAAAAACCAGCATGGTATTGTCATTACTTCTGGCTGTTCGACTCGAAAATGTACCCTACCGGGACGTTGAATACGCGGGGTCCGATAATATTCATTGTGTATCTGGTCCGCTGACCTTCCACCCGGAGATAGTTCTCCTCTCGGTATCGAAAGAGATGGCGACCTTGACTACGGGGAGGCCGCAGAGGGCGAACCGCTCGGGGTAGTGCCGGAGGTCGATCTGCTGCATGGCGGTGTCTGCGGTGGTGTTTATTTTCAGTTCCATGATATAGAGTGTGGTAGCCGTGCGCAGGACTGCGTCCACACGTCCTTTCGGGGTGCGGACCTCGATGTCCACGTAGTATCCGAGCAGGGAGAGTATGACGTAGAGCATCTGCTGGTAGTGGCCCTCGTAGGCGGTGTGGTCTGCGTACGGGACTGTGGACAGGAAGGTCTGGAGGATACGCAGTGCTCCGTCCATATCCTCGCGGTAAAGACACTCATACATCATGGCTACTGTGCTTCTCCCTTCGGAAGACCTATAGCCCAGGTAGTTCGGCAGGAGGCTGCCCATCATGCCCATGCGGACTTCGTTGTTCGGGAAGTCAAGTGTGTACATCCCGGACACGGGTGAATAGTCCTTGATGGTGACGTATCCGCTCTGGTACAGCAACGGGGTGATGCCGGTCATCCTTTCGGTGGGAGCGTCGAAATCCTCCGCCAGAGCCTTGCCGCCTCCTATCTGTGATGGCTCGATATGGAACTTCCGCAGCATTTCTATAAGGTATGTGGGAGTGCCGCTGCCGAACCAGTAAGGCCTGATGGCCCCGTCAGCAAAGGCGCAGACAAGACTATAGGGATTGTAGATGTCATCGGACGGCCAGGTGAAGTGGTATCCGTCGTATTTGGCCTTGAGCTTCGCGACGGTGTCCTCCCGGCTCAGTCTCATCCTCTCCGCCAGTACGTCTATGTCGGTGCTCATCTGGGTGAGCATCTCTTTCTCGGAGATACCGCAGACGGCGGCGTATTCCGGCTGCATGGTGATGTTGCGGATATTGTTCAGCTCGCTGAATATGCTCAGCTGGGAAAATTTTGTGATGCCAGTCATGAACACGAAGCGCAGCCAGGGGTCGCAGGCCTTCAGCGGGCTGTAGAAGTTGCGCATCACATCCCGCAGCACCGGCAGGTTTTTCTCCTCGTGCACTACGTCCAGCAGTGGAGCGTCGTACTCGTCGATGAGTACAACCACTTTCCGCCCTGTCTGTCCGTATGCCCTGCGGATGATGCCTGTGAGCCTGTCATTGAGACCTGTCTCATCGTCGTCTTTTCCGTACAGTTTCTCGTACTCCCGCAACTGGAGACTAAGCATTGATTCCAGCTGCTCCTTGCCGGCATGCTTGGCCATGCTCATGTCAAAGTGCAGCACCGGATATACCGTCCACTCTTTCTCCAGTCCCTCAATGGCAAGCCCCTCGAAAAGCTCTTTCCGCCCCTCGAAATAGCTGTGCAGGGTGGACACCAGCAGAGACTTTCCGAACCGTCTGGGACGGCTCAGGAAGATGTATCTTGCTCCGGAGTGCGTCATGCGGTAGACATACTCCGTCTTATCGACATACAGGTAATTCTCTCCAGTCCTGAGGTCCGGAAATGTCTGGATACCTACCGGGTAAAGTCTCTGTTCTATGTCCATAATCATAGCTGTCTGCGGTTAGACCCTACAAAGTTACTCATTTCCGTCCTGATATCCAAACTGGGGTTGCCAGTCAAATACTCATGAAATTCCCACTGCCGAGTATCCTGCACGCACTGCGGTCCAGACAGCCGGTGAGGGCGATATGCCCAAACTGGGAGGGGCGGTGCAGGTCTGTTCCGGTGAGGCCGTAGTAGCCGTTGTGGAGCAGGCGCAGGGCTTTCCTGCGCACTTCGCTGCCGTACAGGCCGGCCAGGGAGCCCAGATTGAGCTGGAATAGCACATCCATGTCGCTGAGTGACGCATAGTTCTGCATATCCATGTAGACATACCGCTCCGGATGGGCCAGTACAGGAAAATATCCCCGTGCCTTTACCACCGTGAGTATGGCGTTCAGGCGGGCCGGAGGGTTGTAGTATGAAGTCTCCACCAGCAGGTGGCGGCCTTCACGGCCCAACGGCAGCAGGTCACCGCTGTCCAGCCTTTCCTCGAAAAGGGTGTCCATCATGTATTCTGCTGCCAGGCGCAGGATCACCCTGCCGTGCCATGCCGCCCTCAGTTCCTCGAACCTGGCCTGAAGGCCCGCTGTGGTGTTTGGTACGTCCTCCATCACGTGAGGAGTCAGCCATACCTCCCGGATTCCGGCTTTCTGGTACATTTCCAGGACTTCCAGACTGTCTTCCATATTCCTGATCCCGTCGTCCACTCCAGGCAGGATATGGCTGTGCCAGTCGGTCATGCCGTCGAATACCCCAGCGTCAGTCAGCGTTTGCTTTCTCCACAGTGAAAATGACATGATCGTATGGCGTATGCAGATTTACTTGCCGCTTCCGTAATAACTGTTACCGTAGTATCCGTAATGGTAGCCGTATCTGTACCCGTGATGGTATCCATAGCGTCCTCCACCTTCTGTCCCGTTGAGTATAAGAGACATATTGCGGAACTGCCCCTGCTGGTAGATATTCTCCAGCTCCGAGAGCATACTTCGCTCAAGCAACCCGGCCCTGACAATGAAGACAGTCCTGTCCGCCAATTTCTCAAGTATCTGGGTATCTGCCACTATATTTATCGGAGGACAATCGACAAGAATACAGTCATACCGTCCACGCAGGTCCTCCAGCATTGATGCCATACGTGGATCCGATATCAGTTCGGTGGGATTGGGCGGAATGGTTCCGACAGGCAGGATGTCCAGTCCGGTATGCTGCTGATAGGGAACGATCAGGTCCAGATACGTATTACACTGTCCGCCAAGCCAGTTGCTCAGTCCCTTTCCAGGTGAACCCACAAACCTGGAGGCCGAGCCGTGACGCAGGTCTCCGTCTATTACCAGCACTCTCTGTTTCTTGATTGCCAATGCCATACCTAAGTTCATCGCAATGAATGTCTTCCCGCTCCTTGGATTGAAGGAGGTGATAAGGACTATGTCGGTACGCCCGTCCTTGCGGATCATGAACTCCAGATTTGTCCTGAGCACGCGGAACGCTTCGTTAACTACGTCTCTGGAGCCTTCCCTGACAGCGACAATTTCTTTTTCCTTTTTCCTGTCCTTTCCATTTTTCCCATGTCCCCGTACGGACTCTGCCATGTTCCGGAACATGCCTCGCCGTTTGCCGTCATCCACCTGAGGTATCTCCCCTATAAACGGCATGCTGAGCCATTCCACGTCCTTGCGGCCACGCACCTTGCTGTTCGTCAGTTCTTTCAGGAAAATTATACCCACTGGCACAATCAGACCGATAACCAAGGCTATGAGCATGATTTTAGTCTTGGCCGGAGATGTCGGAGCCCCGCTGCCCGTAGGAGGTGTGATAATACGCGTGTTGTATGCCGTGAAAGCCTGGGAAAGCTCGTTCTCCTCACGTTTCTGCAGGAGGAACAGGTACAGGGCCTCCTTCACTTTCTGCTGCCTCTCGACGGACAGAAGGTATTTGGCCTGGTCAGGAGTGGCGGCTATCCGGTCGCTGGCCTGCTGCTCTGTGCTTTCCAAGGTACGGAGCTGCGTCTCCAGCATGACCCGGTGGTTGTCCAATGAAGATACAATCGCACTGCGCATGGCATCCAGATTACGGTCCATATCCACCACTACAGGATTGGAGGTCGAACTTGCAGTGACCAGATTGTTGCGCTGAAGCAGCATGGTGTTGTACTCCGAAATCTGGCTTTCTATGCCCGTATTCTCTGTTCCTGTGGCCGGAAGCAGGTCATACCGGTTAGCCTCGCTGGTAAGGTGGTCCCGTATGTAGCGGATCATATAAAGCTGATTGTTGAGCTGGAGAATCTGGGTATTGGCCTCCACGCTCTGGCTGATATACATGCTGGAGGCGGTATTGAGGTCCGGAATCATGTGCTCGCTCTTGTAGGATGAGATGTTCTCGTCCACTGTGCCGAGTTCATTTTCAATGATAGCCAGACGCTCGTTGATGAAAACAGAGGTGCTGACTGCTATCTGGTTCCTGTCCTTGACCCAGTTTTCATTGTAGACCGAGATAAGGGTGTTGAGGATGTCGTCTGCCCTTTGGATGGACACATCCTTCATGGTAAGGTTGATAACCGATGCCCCATCCTCGGCTCGGGCTATGGTGATGTTGGATGAACAGCCGGAGGCTGCCGCCTGTATGCTGGTCTGCGTGAAATATATGGTACATCCGTTCCCTTTCATGAAAAATGGAGTCGGAGATACGGTCACCTCCCCTATCGGTGTGGAAACAGGTTTTCCAAGGACTGCCTGCACAGGTCCGGAATCGATTTCCACCCCGCTGCGGGAGAATTCACTTAAAGTGACCGCCCCGTCCTCAGCTACAGCTACAGTCATGCCCGCCCCCTCACTTTCAGGGAATCCGGCTATATCGACCGTCAAAGGCAGCGACGTGCCGTAGGCCACCACTTTATGGAAACGTCCGTCCATCATATAAGTCTTGTGCAGGGACAATCTCCGCGCAACCTCGTACATGATTGCAGGAGAACGGAGAGTCAGCATCTCATTGTTGACATTGGTATTGCTCTGGAACAGACCCAGATTGGCGAAATCCATCTCTGAAGAAACGGACTGTCCCTTGCTGTCCTCCTTGATCAATATGGAGGCCGAGCGGGTATATACGGAAGGGGTTCTGAGCAGATACACCGCCGCAGCACCGAGTGTAATCACTAAGGACAGCACGAACCACCTCCACCGTGCCAGGCAGATGGAGAGTATGTCCTGTATCCTGAGACTGCTGTCGTCCTTGCGGTTGGTTTTCGAATTGTTCTCTATTATTTCCATTTCGTGATATGCTTCTGATCAATTGAAAATGAGTACCCCGAGAGAAACGAGGAATGAGGCGATCGACACCCAGAACGATGCCGATGCGACACTGTTGCCGTTGACGGTAGACTGGTTGGCCCTCATACGGTTCGGCTCTACGTAGATCATGTCGTTCTGCTGGAGATAATACGCCGGGGATGTCAGAACATCCTGGGCCGAGGTGAGATTGACCTCGTAGACCTGCTGGTGGTCGCCCACCTGCCTGATCACAGTGACATTCTCCCTCTTGCCATAGATTGTAAGGTCTCCGGCCATACTGAGGGCATCCAGAATCGTGATACGGTCCTTGTCGATAATATAGCGTCCGGGAGTGTTCACCTCTCCCAGTATCGAGACGCTGAGATTGAGGTATTCAATGGTGACGACCGGATCTTTTATCAAGTTGTTTTCTATCAACAACCCTTTGATATATTCTGCCGCCTGCTCACGGGTCATGCCTGCAATGTGTATTTTCCCGAGGACAGGAAAGTCTATGTCCCCGTTGCGGTCAACCGTATAGCCGGCCAGGTTGTTGCCTGATGATGTGAACGACGAGCCCGAACCGCTGCTGGCGCCGGAGAGACTGAGATTCTTCTGCATTACCGGCAGGTTGAACAGGGCCATCAACTGAGGCTCGCGGCTGTTGACCAGTATTGATATCTTGTCCTCTGGCTTGAAGACTATCGGTTCGGGCTCAGGAAGTATGGCCAGGGTGGTATCGGAACTAAGATCTTGAAAATAAGGCACCTGCCTTGCTACACCGCATGAAGCGAGCATGATGACAGTGATTGCAGCAAAAAATATCCGGGCCGCAAAAGGCCTTGCAGTCAAATAAGTCATATCTGTTCTTTGGTTTCTGTTGTTTTCTGTTTATTTCTGAGTATATGGTTGGCTATACCTATAAATAATAGCCATATAAGCAGATCCAGAGCTGCAAGTACCGTTATATTCACAATGCCATGCAGCAGGAAATTGACGGCTATGAAGAAAACGGCAAGAGTCAGGATTACCAGCAGTACCGTCCTGGGTCTCAGCCCAAGAGCCAGCAGCTTGTGGTGAATGTGGTTGCGGTCGGGCAGGAATGGACTCTTCCCGTTGATGAGCCGATGCAGCACCACTCTGATGACATCTACAAGCGGAATGAACAGGGCTGAGAACGAAACTATCAGTCCCTCGTTGTCCAGTTCTCCGGGAACCGTGCTGTCGGACGTACTTAGTCTGATGACAAGATAGCTGACTATAAAACCTATAGTCAGGCTGCCGGTATCCCCCATGAAGAGTCTGTGACGGTGGCGGGTATAGCCGAATACATTGTAGACCCAGAAAGGAAGAAGTACGCCGAGAGCGCATAAGGCCAGCAGGGCATGTACGTAATCCTGCCTGATTATGAACATGACGCTCATCACCATGAGGGCAATGCTGCTCAATCCTGAAGCCAGACCGTCGATACCGTCTATCAGATTAATGGCGTTGGTAATGTAGATTATAACAAAGATACTCAGTGGTATGCCGGCCCAGGCCGGGATCGCCCAGATACCGAACAATCCCCCGAGAGAGTCCAGCCAGGTCCCCGACAGGGTTATCAGCGAGGCCGCTATAACCTGCACAAGAAACTTGTAGCGGTAATTGACTCCCACCAGGTCATCCATCACACCCACAAGGTACAGCAGCATGGAGCCGACTCCAAGGAAAAGCATGGAATAAGAGAGGCGCAGAATGGAAAGACTCCCGTCCAAGACTCCACAGCAGGATGCAAGACCGGTGATAAAACAGAATGACACTGAGATTACCGGGAAAAAAGAGACTCCTCCCAGCCGCGATACGGGAGATGTATGCACTTTCCGTTCGTCCGGCATGTCGAACAGCCTGCGCTTGTACGATACGATCAGGATGTTGGGGATTATCAACAACGCCATCAAGACCGCACAGGCAAATCCACCCGCAAGAAAAAGAAAGTCGCTCATCTATTTAGGAAATACTTGTGAAAAGCATGGCAATGGCTCCTCAAACTCCTCAGAACACACTGAAGTTCAAGCACATAATTATCAGTCACAATGAATTCTCCCCACATTCGCTTTAGTCTGCACTATACCGTCTCTGCTGTAGAGACGGCACAATTGCTGATATTCCGGTGATATTGCAGGAAACGGCAAATGGCAAGAATGCAAGGAAAGTATTTGCAAATTCCTGTCACTTTTTTGCAAGGTGATGCTCGTGTCTGTTTTTTCAGGCCTTTATGGTTTACGGTAAAAGAATACGGCCAACGGCTTTATTTTAGCATTGACTTATGGCAAGGGGGTATCTTTGCGATAGGCCAGATAAAAAAATACGGTAATTAGAAAATTTGAACTACTTTTGTCAAAATTTGTGTGCCGTCTCTACAGCAGAGACGGCACAGTGACAGTACGGCTGCTTTCTTGCAAGAAATTTACACTCCGCACGATTATTTCCTTAGATTTGCGGTCAGAAACTATGATACTTGCAGCATACGATACAACATCAAGCTCTCCCGTGCAGTGGTTCGCAATGAGTGCGACCTTCAGGCGGGAGACCAAGGCCCGGGCAATACTGGAAACCGCAGGGATAGAATGCTTCATCCCAATGAGATACATGCCTGTCACCAAACGGAACGGGCATAAGACAAAGGAACTTATTCCTGCTGTACACAATCTCATCTTCGTGCATGCCCGACAGGAGGAAATCCAGTCCGTCAAGAACAACATCCCTTACCTGCAGTGGCTGACCATGCCATGCGAAGGACGCAATGTGCCAATCATTGTCCCTGACAAGGACATGGAGCAATTCATAAGGGTGACTCAGGACAGTAACGAAAAACTAGTATACCTCAGTCCGGACGAAATAGACCTGCGCAAAGGCACGCAGGTCCGTATCCTCGGAGGCCCCTTCAACGGTGTCGAAGGCACTTTCATAAAAATCCACGGACACCGTAACCGCCGTATCATTGTCATGCTTAAAGGTATCGTAGGCGTAGCAATGGCTGAAATCACACCTGACCTCATCGAGGTTCTGGAACAGTAAACTGCAAAAGCCGCATCTGCGGCCTGGCTGCCGCAAATAAATTTGTTATACTCTAAGCTTCGTAGTATATTTGCGCAATAAAAATATGTTTTTGCAATGGGCTATATATTAAGATTTTCTGCCATAATCGCCGTAGTATTCGCGACAATGCTGCAGGCAGCTGCCGGTCCTGACTCCAAGAGAGTACGCAATGTTGTCGGAAGATGCGAGATCACGCGCCACATAACTCAGGAACAAGCAGAGCAGAAAGCCCTGCAGGATGCCAAGACAAATGCGATGAGGGAGGCCGGTGTTCCGGAAAAGCTCTGGTCCGTCACAGGTCTCATCAACGAAGAGGACGGCAGTGAATTCAGCCAGGTCCTCTCAAGAATGACTACGCTTGCTGTCGACGGTTTCATCAGTATAAGGGATGTCAAGTACAGCGAGGAGGTCCTCGACGGAAGAAGATATGCAGTAGCCACCATAGATGCCGACGTCAAACGCGGAGGGACAGTAGACCCGACATTTGTCCTTGACGTGAATGGAATAAAAGGCGTGTACGAGACAGGAAGCAATATGACATTCGACCTCATGGTATACGGACACGATGCATACATAAGGATATTCTGGTTCGATGAGAATGACGGCTCGGTCATATATCCGAGCAAATACGAACCGAACAAAATATTCAAAAAGGATGTCAAATACAGTTTCCCTGCCAATCCTGCAATAGACTATTCCATGCGCAAGAACAATGAGGACAGCAGATACGAGACTGTAAACCTTATCGCTGTCGCCATTAAGCAGGATATCCCGTTCCTCGAAGACAAGGTGACTTTTGAGACAATGCTGAAATGGCTTTACTCAATCCCCCCCGATGAAAGGGCCGCATACCGGGAAGTAATTGTAATTCAGTAATCCGTACTGTCAGAAAAGGAAGGATACCCCGTCAGGATCGCACATGTCGCATATTCCGCACGGCCGGCAGTGCTCCTGTCCGAAATACGCTGACAGACGACGGCTTCTGCACTGGAAGCCGGAATCCGCGTCCCCTTTCTCCTGCGATATGTACTCCATCATCGCATCCAGTCTGTCCCTGAACATCTTCCTGCGTTGGTTGTAGACTTTTTCAGGCAGATAGAGATTGGACGGCGTCAGGCGTTCGTTGGCGAAGCACATAAGCGGAGAACGCAGCATGGGAATATATTTCAGCACACCGCACCTTGAAAGCTGGAGCAGTTTCTGCTTGACTGCCCTTGACGAATTCTGAGTCACCCTGGCAATATATTCCTCATCAATGGAGACAAGATGCGAAAACAGACCGGTATAGATCCGCATCAACGCCTTGATGAACGTATCCAACGAGTGATCTGAAAGCTGCACACGATAAAGATCGTCCCGTCCTACAGTGAACATTACACGGGTAGGATTGTCCACCTCATCGGTCAGAGTCCAGTACCCCGACATCTCCAGATACTTTATCGCATTATACGCCATGGCCGCATTCAGACCATATCTGCGCACGAAATCTATCAGGTTGAACTTGCATACCTGACCTTCGCCGTCCTCATAGGCTATGTTGAGATACTTGAATACTTTCTGGTATACGTCAGCAATATAGTCAAGACCTGGAAACGTTGTCCGGTATATTGCTTCAAGTCTCTTGATATCAGTATCGTTCCACAACAGGACAGCATAAGAGCGCAGTCCGTCCCGCCCTGCCCTTCCGGCTTCCTGATAGTATGACTCCACAGCCTCAGGCATATCGAAATGACATACAAACCGCACGTCCGGCTTGTCAATCCCCATACCGAACGCATTCGTTGCCGCCATGATCCTCAGCTCCCCCTTCTTCCACCTCTCCTGGACACTGCTGCGTTCCTCCCTGCTCAGACCGGCATGGTAGAATCCGGCGTCCAGACCCTGGGAGCACAGGAATGCCGCAACATCCCTTGCCGACCTGCGCTCGCGTACATACACTATACCGGAACCCTGGACGGAGTTGCATAACGACAGTAGTGCACCGTACTTGTTTTCCGTCCTGCGGACTACATAGGACAGATTAGGACGCTCGAAACCTGAGCAGATTATATTATCTTTCCTGAAGCCCAGTTTCTCCTCGATATCCTTGGCCACTGCCGGCGTTGCCGTGGCTGTAAGCGCAATGACAGGCACATCTGGAAGCAGTTCACGGACACCTGCTATCTCTAAATAATCCGGCCGGAAGTCATACCCCCACTGGGATATGCAATGAGCTTCGTCCACCACCAGAAAACACACGTCCATCTTCTGCACCCTTGAACGGAAGAGATCTGTCCTCAGTCTTTCAGGAGAAAGATAAAGGAACTTGTAGTCTCCGTATGCGGCGTTGTCCAGAGCTATGTCTATCTCCCGCCTCGTCATTCCCGAATGTACCGAAACGGCTTTTATGCCTTTTGCCATAAGATTCTGGACCTGATCCTTGATAAGGGATATAAGCGGAGACACCACTATGGCTATCCCGTCCCTCATCATTGTCGGCAATTGGAAACAAAGCGATTTTCCGCCACCTGTAGGGAGGATGGCCAGCACGTCGTTCCCATCCAAGGCCGATTGCACGATTTCCTCCTGCTTGGGACGGAATGACGTGTATCCCCAATATTTCTTCAGTATTTCCTCCTTCATTCCGACAAAGGTAGTGAATATTCCGACGGAATATCTGCAGACCGTACAAGGAGCATCAAGTTTTTACGGATATTGGAAAAACACGCTCAACCCACATCCCGCAGCCTGTTTTTAATCTGACGTACTTCTTGGAAAAGCTTACATGGGTGACTTCAATGAAAACGGCAACCCCACCTCCTATGCACCGGCAGTATCAGGCAACATGAACATCACGAACAACGGAGACGGCACCTATCACATACAGTTCGAATTCCTGGATGACAAGGGAAACACATGGGACGGCGAGTGGTCCGGCTCATTCTCGGAGATGTCCTCTGCCCCAGTCCCCCGACACACGAACTATGTCGAGCTTCCGGACAATGGGACGACAGGCACAGCGAATGCAGATCCGCACATCGGGACAATGCCGTTCAAATACTATAAAGGTACTGATCTTTAAATCCTTGTTCCATATACACCAAAGAGACGGCGGCCGCAGTGCTGCCGTCTCTTTCTTCCGGTGCAGGCCGTACAGGCATGACAAATTTCCCAATATTTTTACTATAATTATAAATTTGTTAAAATTTGGCAGAAATTTTGCATAGGGTCGGGCGAAGGATGATATATTTTATACAGAATCAGTAATCTTAATTTAAATATCATGGCAAAAATCGATTTGACCAAGTACGGTATCACCGGGACACCGGAAATCATCTACAACCCCTCATACGAGCAGCTTTTCGAGGCTGAGATGGACCCCTCGCTGACTGGATACGAGAAAGGACAGCTGACAGAGCTCGGAGCCGTTAACGTGATGACCGGTATCTACACCGGACGCTCTCCCAAAGATAAGTTTTTCGTAATGGACGAGACATCCAAGGACACTGTATGGTGGACTTCGGACGAATACAAGAATGACAACAAGCCCGTGACCAAGGATACCTGGAAAGTCCTCAAGGACCTTGCCTCAAAAGAACTTTCCAACAAGAAACTGTATGTGATGGACACTTTCTGCGGCGCCAACGAGAATACCCGCCAGAAGATACGTTTCATCATGGAAGTGGCATGGCAGGCCCATTTCGTGAAGAACATGTTCATCCGCCCCACCGACGAGGAGCTGGCAAGTTACGGCGAGCCTGACTTCGTTGTCCTCAATGCCTCCAAGGCCAAGGTAGAGAACTATAAGGAGCTCGGTCTGAACTCCGAGACTGCAGTAGTATTCAACCTCACCGAGAAGATGCAGGTAATCCTGAACACCTGGTACGGCGGTGAGATGAAGAAGGGTATGTTCTCTTACATGAACTACCTCCTCCCCCTGCGCGGCATCGCTTCCATGCACTGCTCCGCCAACTGCGGCGAGGACGGTGACACAGCCATCTTCTTCGGTCTCTCAGGTACAGGTAAGACCACCCTCTCCACAGATCCCAAGCGCCGCCTGATCGGTGACGACGAGCACGGCTGGGACGATGACGGTATCTTCAACTTCGAGGGCGGCTGCTACGCCAAGGTCATCAACCTCTCCAAGGAGAATGAGCCCGACATCTACAACGCCATCCGTCGTGACGCTCTTCTCGAAAACGTAACTGTAGACGAGAACGGCAAGATCGACTTCGCCGACAAGAGCGTGACCGAGAACACCCGCGTATCCTACCCTATCTATCACATCAAGAATATCGTAAAACCTGTCTCCAAGGCCGGACACGCCTCCAAGGTCATCTTCCTGACCGCAGATGCGTTCGGAGTCCTGCCTCCCGTATCCAAGCTGACCCCGGAGCAGACCAAATACTACTTCCTGAGCGGCTTCACCGCCAAGCTCGCCGGCACAGAGCGCGGCATCACAGAGCCCACCCCCACCTTCTCCGCTTGCTTCGGAGCTGCATTCCTCTCCCTGCATCCCACCAAGTACGGTGAGGAGCTCGTGAAGAGAATGGATAAAGTAGGCGCTACCGCATACCTTGTGAATACAGGCTGGAACGGTACCGGCAAGCGTATCTCCATCAAGGATACCCGCGCCATCATCGACCGTATCCTCGACGGCAGCATGGACAAGGCCGAGACCACAACCATCCCTTACTTCAACCTTGCCATTCCTACCAGACTCGACCAGGTGGACACTCACATCCTCGATCCCCGCAACACATACGCAAAGCCAGAGGACTGGGATGTAAAGGCAAAGGATCTCGCAGGCCGCTTCATCAAGAACTTCGAGAAGTTCACAGGCAACGAGGCAGGCAAGGCTCTCGTAGCTGCCGGTCCCAAGCTCTAATCCGATGTTTTATTCTGACACATCTCAGAACTGACACTATAAGAGGGGTGACCTTCGGAGTCATCCCTCTTTCTTTTTCCCTGACGACAAATGAAAATGAGACGCGCAATGCATATTCTGCTTTATGTTCTGGCTGCAGTGGCGGCCGCTTTCCTGGTGTTCCTGCTGACTGCTGTAATCACTGATTACCGTCCCGCCGACAGGGAGGTGCTGCAGGACCGCTCCGTCATTTCCACGGCCAATCCCCCAGCTGCCAGCCACGACAGACAGGCTTCCGAAGGCAGCCCGGATGCCCTGCCGGACTCCGTCACCATACTCTGCTGGAACATCGGTTACGGCGGACTGGGCGATGACATGGACTTCTTCTACGACGGCGGCACTCAGGTACGTACCAGCCGTGAAAGGACTTTGGCCAACATCGAAGGCATCATATCCGAAATACGCCGGCACGATGCCGACATCATCATGCTTCAGGAAGTGGACGAATGCTCCAGAAGGACATACCGTATCAACGAAGTTGAGATGCTGCGCAGGGCATTCCCCGACTACCACATCTACCTCGGGTACAACTACAAGTCATTCTTTGTCCCCATTCCCCTGAAAGCTCCGATGGGCAAGGTTGCCAGTGGCGTGGTTATGATGAGCCGTATAGCCCCGGAAGAAGTCCTTAGATGGCAGTACCCTTCCCGTTTCCCGTGGCCTGTCAGCATGTTCAACCTCAAACGCTGTCTACTCACAGCCACATTCCGTCTCGCTGACGGCAGCAGTCTCGTCATAGGCAACACCCACAATACCGCCTACGACACCGGAGGCATGCGCACTACCGAAACAGAATTTTTAGGAGAACTGACCGAGAATCTACTTTCCAGGAGAATTCCTTTTATCATAGGAGGTGACTGGAACCAGTATCCGCCTGACTATTCCCCGTCCACAGAGGAACTTTCAGACCCGCATTTCACTACTGTCGCGATAGATACCACACTGCTCCGGGGAACCGGCCGTATCGCATGGGACTCCTCGGCCAAGACACTGCGTCACCTGAATACAGTATACGGACCTGAGTCCGTCCTCACCGTCACCGATTATTTTTACATCTCCCCTGACGTCCGGACAGATACCGTCAGGACCATTGACCTGAGCTACAAGCATTCCGACCACCAGCCCATACTGCTCCGTGTTATGCTGTCCCCACGGATTACGAAGCAGCCCACAACCACTTCTGAATAGGCGTGCCTCACCTAAAAACAAAAGCCGCCTTCTCCAAGAAAGCGGCTTTAACTTATAACTTATAAGACCTTACTGCTGTTTTTTCACAGACTCCGGTTTATAGACCCTTATCGGCTGAGGCTCTTTCATAGCAGATGGCGATACTGCTCCGTAGAAACTGTAATACCAGTCTACAAACTCCTGACCATCATGAGAAGCACCTTCCTCGGTCAACGTAAACGGAGCACTTCTGTAGAGACTGGTATAGTTGCCTTCCTTATCTATTGCGAATCCAACAACTACTGCCTGACTTTCATAACTGCAGATTGACACACTGGACGGACCGGCCGGGTAATAATTGTTCATAAGATCCATTTTAATCTCCTCATCGGACTTACCGATAATGGAATTGAAATCATAAGTTGCATAATAATACTCTGTCACGGCTTCAAAATCCGTTCTTGCCTCCAAGGGAAGCAGGCAGTCCCAGCCTCCGACGTAAGCCTCATAAGTGGGATCAATGGCTGCTACATCTTCTATAGCGTACCACTTATCATGGTATACGGAGAATTCCACATCCGACAGCTGCTCCTGGGGTGTAGAGAACTCTTTCTTGAACAACGACGTGGTAACCGTACCTCCTGAATAACCGAAAGCGATTATCATATAGTTGGTCTTGGAGTTCAGACCATAGAGCTGCGTGCTGTAGTTTCCTGAGTATGTGGAATAAATAGGCATATAGGTAACAATAAAGTTGAGGAGGTCCTCATCTGTCGCAAAGCTGCCGTAGGTACTTTCCTCCAGCTGAGCCCAATAATAGCTGTCATTATTGGTCGTCGTTATGGACAGGTTCGCTGTATGTGCCGTTATGTCCGTCACGTCAATGGTAATCACATTGTCCGAAGGCTGGATTGCTTCTGTACGCACTGTCTCGCAGTAAGGCTCGGAGCACAGCTGAGGCACATCGTCGACTGCAAAGACCACTGCGGTATATTCCTTTTCGGGCTCCATGTCAAACGTCACGGACGCAGGTCCCTGCTCTCCTACAAGCATAAGTATGGTCTCCGTATCAAGTCCTATTCCGATATATGCGGCTATGTCCTCATAAAAAATCTGGTAACACGTCTGCACTATGGCTGCCTGGTCGGGATCAAGTCCCTCTACCAGGTTCATATAATAATATCCTTCGTAAGAACCCGGATCCACATTCATAATGACTGTCGCTCCACTGACCTCTATCTCAACGTCGAAATTCACATCCACCATAGGAATCTCTCCGCTGCTCACATCCACTCTTACAATATCCGTAAGCCTTGTCCTTTCAGCTACATCCACCCCATACGCATAGCATGTAAATGCCGTCGCCGGCAGGACGGGTGATTGTTCATAATCTATCTGGTCACCCCTCAACGCCGCATCCGCAAGGGCAATTCCCTCCTGGTCAAAATACGCCATGTCATCATTGAAAAGAGCATCGTCGTCAGGGAACTGAGCGACATAATCAGCAGGTGACATAAAGAATATGTAATCCATCTCCTTGTCCAAAGGAATAATGTCAAGTGTAATGCTGGATGTCTGCACATCCTTCACAGTTATCTCAAACGGTGCGGGCTGTGGATCCGCAGGCTGCTGTACAACCTTGAAACCGAGACTTTCCTGAATGCCTGGATAACTTACGGTAAATTCCGCCTCACGGCTCTCCTCCGCCTCATTCTCAGCCACTGTAAACATTATCTTCTCAGCAACCGAGACATCTATATCCGATATCCACTCCACTGGCTCAACTGGCTCAACTGTGATAGTACTGCCCTCAACTGCATTCTCCAGAGTGTAATCCAACGAAATCTGGCCTCCGGCTGCAGGAACTGTCAATTCAGTCTGAGACAGTTTGAGCGACGGCGGTACTGTCTTTTCTTCCGGCTTGCAGGAAGCGAAGAGAAATAATGCCACTGAAAGGCATAAAGCTGTGATTTTAAAGTAATTCATAAAATTAATTAGTTTAATAATTGGTTGTTAACTTTTAAACGTGGTATTTTTACGCACTTAAGACTAAAGTGAAATTTTTCTGATAACCAGACTGCAAATTCAAGAATATTTTCTTTAAATTTGTGTCACGTTTGACCCACGTTTAAAAATCGACACTTATCTTTCTAACCTTCGATTTTTCATACATTTTCCAGTAACGGACACGCATGATTCTCCCTCACCGCATCCGGACTGTACCCTGATCGGCCGGCTATATGAACCTAGAATTCCAGCGAGAATACTTCCGAGCGGGGCAGGCAGACGAGCTGCAGATCCCCGGGCACAGAAAGTCCCATGGCCCCGAGGGCTCGGAAAGTGGAAGCAAATGCCAGCGAAGGAGTATTGTTGTCCTTGCTGAGGTGACACAGGAAAACACCTTTCAGACCAGGATGCCAGAAACGGCGTATGGCGGAGGCACAGTCCTCGTTGCTCAGATGTCCGCATTCTCCCAGGATTCTCACTTTCAGATCCTGCGGATAACTGCCCCGAACGAGCATGTCCACATCGAAGTTCGACTCGATGACCACGTAGTCTGCCTGACGGCAGTATTCAAACGCATAGTCCGGAACCCGGCCAAGGTCTGTCATGAATACAAATCTGGTCCCGAAAAAGTCCAGCCAGTATCCTAATGTCTGAGCAGCGTCATGGGGAACCTCAAACGCAACGCACCTGACTCCTCTCATCTCAGCCATGCATCCGGTTCTCAGAACCCTGCGCGAACCGGCGATATCCTGCCCCGCATCCTTATGCTTAGAAAGAGCGTCATGCAGTCTGGCCGTCGCATATACCGGTACCGAAAGACGCTTGGCAAGGGATGCCAGACCGCGTATATGGTCGACATGGTCGTGAGTCACAAATATCATCTCCACTGACATGATATCCACTCCTGACACAGCCAGCCTCTGTTTTATCGTCCTGAATCCTATACCTGCATCGATTATAAGCGCCGTTCTGTCATTGCCTATATAATAACAGTTACCGTTGCTTCCGCTCGAGATACTCAGAAATCTTGCCATATAAATCATCTTTAGGGTCAAAGAGCACCACATGGAAACCAAGTGCTCTTCCGGCATCTATGTTGGCCGGCGAATCATCGACATACAGTGTCTCGACAGGATCTATTCCCGAGTCTCCGATCATCTTCCTGAAAATAGCAGGATCAGGCTTGGCCAGTTTCATACGATACGAAAGATACAGTTCATCGAATATATCCTTTATATCATACCCCTTGTCCTTGAACAACTTACGACAATATGCCATCCCAATAGGGTTTGTATTGCTCAGCAGCAGCATACGGTACTTTTTCCTGTAATGCACCAGGGCGTCTATCCTTTCCTGAGGAATATCCGACAGAAAGCAGTTTAAGGAATAATCTATTTCCTTATCTGTTATCACCCTTGGTTTCCCGTCCTTCATGCCTGTCGAGTGCGAGCGTATGATCTGACGGAACTGGCGGGCCGGTATCTGACCTGTCTCGAATTTCTCAAAGAACCCTATCTGCCTGTACGACCTAAGCACGTCTCCGAAATCCCTGTACCCTACTATATCATTGAACGCCCTTATGCAGGCTATACGGTTAAGAGGTACTATGACCCCTCCCAGATCCAAAACAAGATTCTTTATCATATTCCTGTATTATTAAGTCCCAGGTTGGTAAAATCATAGGGAGGACGGAATATTCCTCTTTCCGTCACGATCCCAGAAATGAGTCCGGCAGGCGTTATGTCAAAGGACGGATTGTATACCTTTACCCCCGCAGGCGCCACCGGCCGGCTGAAGTACATGGATGTCACCTCCTCCGGTGCACGCTGCTCGACCGGTACAGCATCCCCGGAAGCCGCCCCGGCATCTATGGAGGATGTAGGTCCCAGAATATAAAAGGGTATGCCGTAATAACGGGCGACAATGGCTATTGCAGATGTTCCTATCTTATTGGCCGTATCTCCGTTAGCAGCAACTCTGTCACACCCAGTGAACACCATGTCTATCTTTCCCGCCCTCATAAGCGAGGACACCATATTGTCACACTGCAACGTTACATCCACTCCTGCCTTCTGCAGTTCAAAAACCGTAATCCTTGCCCCCTGCATAAGCGGACGGGTCTCGTCAGCATACACTCTCGGAGCAAGTCCCCTGCTTTGGGCCAAATATATAGGAGCCAATGCCGTACCATACCGTGAAACAGCATAGTGGCCGGCATTGCAATGGGTAAGAATACCCATCCCCGGCCTGTCTATGAGCCCCGCTCCGAACTCCGCTATGGAGCGGCACATGGCCATATCATCCGCCCTGACTGCCTCCGCCTCATTGCGCAAGGCGTCCAGAAGAATCGGCAACGGCTCGCCGGCACATGTCATGAAACGTTTTTCCATACATCTCAATGATGCTGACAGGTTCACTGCCGTCGGCCTGGCCGAACACAGACAGGCACTGATACGGAAAAACTCCGATGCCGCATCCTTATCCGACAGCCTGTGAGCCGACACAGAATTCCTGAATGCCACATACAGGCCATAAGCAGCAGCGACACCTATAGCCGGCGCCCCCCTGACCCGAAGATGCGCAATGGCCTCATACACCTGACTCTCGTCCCTCAGAGACAGAAAACGTTCCTCCCACGGAAGCAGAGTCTGGTCAACAATGACCACGGCATCCCCATCCGGAGACAAGGCCACACTGTCATATGGGAAAAGGTCATCCAGCCTCACGGTCACACTCCTTGTTTTATAGCCTTTCAACAAGTGTCTTGAATATCTCGGTCATACGGTCAGCCGCAGCATCAGCGGCACGGACAACATCATCACCGTTGTTCTCGAAATCCTCGGCATAGTCATCATGGGCCTCATTGGTAATGACCGACATGCCGAAGACCGGCACAGAGCTGTGTCTTGCGACTATCACTTCCGGAATGGTGGACATACCTATCGCATCAGCACCGATAAGACGGAAGTACTTGTACTCCGACGGGGTCTCGTAACTTGGACCGGTTCCTGCAAGATATACCCCCTTCTTGAGAGCGATACCTTTCTCACGGCCTATTTCCTCCGCCATTGCCATGAGTTTTGGATCATAAGGACGTGTCATGTCCGGGAAACGGGGACCGAACTCATCCAAGTTAGGTCCGATAAGAGGATTCGGCAGTTTGTTGATATGATCCCTTATAATCATAAGGTCTCCGACATGAAAATCAAAATTCACACCACCTGCTGCATTTGACACAAAAAGCGCCTTTATCCCCAGACGCACCATCACCCGTACAGGCAGAGTGACCTTGTCCATGGAATATCCCTCATAATAATGAAAACGGCCCTGCATTGCAATCACGGTCTTGTTCCCCATGGTTCCTACTATGAAATTGCCCTTGTGCCCAATAGCTGTAGACTTCACGAAACCAGGAACATCCGTATACGGTATGGTCAACGGATCGGTAATGGTGTCCGCCAGCTTGCCAAGCCCGCTGCCGAGAATAATACCCACCTGAGGACGCTTGTCCCCAAGACGGGAGCCGAGATAGTCCACCGCCTCGGCTATGACTTTCATTCTACTGTCTTCCATATATACTAACTTATCTTCTTGACAAATCTTTCAGCCTCTCTTCTGGCATTTTCCAGAACTTCCTCCTCGTCTTTCACCTTGCCGCCACGCATCAGTACCCTGCCGGCACAGATGAGCGTATCCACACAGGAACTGTTGGCAGCATATATGAGATTGGCCTTGAAATTACGTGCAGGGATGAAAAACGGAGATTCCGTATTAATCAGGATTATGTCAGCTGAGGAACCCTCCTCCAGAACTCCGCTGTTGATATGGAGTGCTCTGGAGCCATTGACTGTCCCCATAGCCAGCAGCTCGTCCACAGGCATTGCGGCCGGGTCCTCCCTCCAGGCCTTCTGAATCAGTGCCGCTGTCTTCAGCGCCTCCCGCAGATCCAGGTTGTTGGAAGAGCCGCAACCGTCCGTTCCCATGGTCACAAGAGCCCCGGCATCGCGCAGCTCGTTGTACATGAACCGGTAACCCGAAGCAAGCTTGAGATTGGAACTGACGTTATGCACAACTGTCACACCTGACTGACCGAGCAGCCTGATATCCTCTCCGTCGAGCCACAGAGCATGGGCCGCTATCAGATCCCTGCCAAGTATGCCAAGAGACGCCAGCCTGTGTACAGGTGATACCCCATATCTGTCAAGATGCTCCTCATTCTCCTTTTTTGTCTCCGAGAGATGTGTCTGCAGCAGCAAGGAATGCCTGCGGGCAAAATCAGCCGCCCACAACATATTGTCATCGGAGACCGTATAATGAGCATGGATGGACACTCCGAACCTTATCCTGTCCGGCCATTCGCGGGAAACAGCATACATCCTTCCGCACTCCTCCCTCTGGGCCTTCTGTTTTTCCGGATCCCCTCCATCAAGGAAACAATAGCTCAGAAGAGCTCTCATTCCACTGTCCCTTACAGCGTCGGCAGCCTTGTCCACATTCCAGTACATATCCGCGAACGCAGCTGTTCCTGTCCGGATCATCTCTATGCAGGCCAGACGCGTACCCCAGTATATGAAGTCATCGTCAAGTACCTGCTCCGCACGCCACACGGCATCAAGCCATGTGGACAACGGCATGTCCTCGCAGATACCGCGGAACAGCGTCATGCCCGAATGCGTGTGCATGTTTACAAAGGCCGGCATGACCGTCATTCCTGCTCCGTCAATCACAGTTCCGGCATCAGTGAAGATTCCATTGCCTATACGCCTTATCACCCCTTCCTTTATATATATATCACACGGCTTGCCGTCCTTGATGACATTTTTTATCAATACTGTACTCATAGTCCTAACGTCTGAACAAGCAAAAATAATAAGAAGAATTTAAATTCATAAGATTATTTATAAATGTTGTTAATTATAGTAAGTTCTCTG
>UQUN01000032.1 GCA_900544175.1 uncultured Alistipes sp. | reverse complement strand
AAAATGTTTAACTGAATTATTTTTTCTGTGTCTACTTTTTCATGCTGGTACACTGCTCCTGCCCGGCTGCGCGGAGGACAGAAGACGCTTTATTATTTTGGAAGAATCAGGGGAAATACCTGTGATAACGCAGCCGCTATGCGATACTATATTCAAGCTGAAAAACATATCACCCAAAATGAGAATCTATCAATATCAGGGAGACTTCTCAAGTTTTGCAATCAAACAAATAATCCATAAACATGAAGCAGATAACATCATTACTCTTGTCCGTGATTCTTGCCTGTACAGCCTGCTACAACGGCATGAGCCAGACTCATGGCACTTCTGACAAACAAGAAAGAACATCTAACCTGATCCGCTTTTATGGCGGTATAGGGCTATGGGGGATTTACAGTTATGGGACAAATCAGTCAGGCACTGACAACGGCGCAGTCGGCTATATCAGACACTATCCTACTGCAGTGTATGGTTTCAGCTACCAGAGAGACATAGTGAAGCGCTTCTCCCTGGAATTGGACATACAGAGTTCCTATAGAAACGGTTTTCCCGACTTTGCAGATGCCTATGTCTACTCCGATGCCATCGGCAATTCCATAACCGGAATAGGTGATATTCCTGAAGTAAAAGACTACCTGCAGGAACAGGCTGCTCAAGGAAGCAATCTGAACAATCTGGCGTGGATAAGGCACAACTCGCTTGCTATCACGGTCAAGCCTGTATTCCACATGATAGACAATGAGCATCACCGGTTCTCAGTCTACGCAGGTATCGGATACTATTTTGCCGACGGACTGTGCTTCAGGGCAGAGCAGATGTTCCCAACCGTAGCTCCTATGGTTTTTACGACATTTACCTCACAATACCACATCAACGGACTTGCTGGAAATGCAGGCCTACGCTACGAATATACATTCCTCACCCATTACGTGATAGGAATCGATGCCGGTGCCACATTCAATGATAATGCCGCCGGATGGCAGAGGGAAGATGCCTCCATGCTTTCCTCATGCGATTTTCGCACTGTCCTATATATCGGTTTCAGATTTTAGACAGTATGAACCTATTTCCGCAGACAATGCTCCTGTAAACTATTTGAAAGTAACCTCGACGATATAGTCCGGTACGTCGGCAGGCATGTCGGAGGGCAGGGTCACGAAGAGGCCTTCCTTGTACTGCTTGAAGCCGAGTTTCACGTCAGGCGAGCCGAAAGGAGTGACTGAGGCCACTTTGCGTCCGGCCTTGTAGGGCACGTATATCTGTCCGTCCGAGGCGGCCTTGAAGGCATCGGCGGGGAAGACGTGCAGCCACATCCGGTCGTCCTTATGAGTGGTCACGCCCCAGGGCTGCGGTTTAACCAAAGTACTGCGTGTACCATAGATTGTCTCGCCGTTGACAGCAAGCCACTCGCCCATCGCGGCCAGACGCTCGAGAGCCGCTGCGGGGATGTTGCCGTCCGGCTGAGGTCCCACGTTGAGCAGCAGATTGGCGTCGCGTCCGGCTGTGGACACAAGGTAGCGGATAAGCTCATCCGTGCTCTTGTAGTCCTGGTCCCGCATCCGGTAGCCCCAGGAGCCGTTCATGGTCTGACAGGTCTCCAACGGCAGGGTCGTGCTGACTCCGCCGCTATGCCAGCCGGCGGTATTCTCCCCGGGAATATCCCGCTCGAAGATCTGGATGTCCTCTCCGGGATAAGGCGTGATATGGTGGTTGTTGCCGATCAGGCAGGAGGGCTGCAGTCTGTGAATCAGCGGATACAGCTCGTCATAGCGGAAGTCGTAGGGCTGCTCGCCGTCCTCGTGGTCCCAGTTGCCGTCAAACCAGACGCAGCCCACATTGCCGTAGCGGGTCAGCAGTTCGGTCAGCTGGCATTTCATGAAGTCAAAATAGGTGTCGGGGTCGGTGGCCTCTGGACGGCCCGTCTCCTGTCCGGTGCGTCCGCGCGGCGCGTCATTGCGTCCCCAGTCGATGAGCGAATAATACAGATGCAGGGCTATTCCCTGACGCTCGCACTCCTCGGCCAGCTCGGCGATGATGTCGCGCTTGAACGGAGTCGCGTCCATGATGTCGTAGTCAGTGCATTTGCTGTCGAACATCGAGAAGCCGTCGTGGTGCCGGGTCGTGATGCAGATGTACTTTGCCCCTGCGGCCTTGATGGCGCTCACCCATTCCGCAGCGTTGAAGTCAGCGGGGTAGAATCCCCCGGCCAGCTTGCTGTACTCCTCGTGGGTCAGGCCGTTGTAGTTCAGAGCCCACTCGCCCTGGCCGTACATGGAGTAAATACCCCAGTGAATGAATATTCCGAACCGGTTCTCCCGGAATTGCTCCTGCGCCGCCACAATCTCGGGCGAAGGCCGGTAGTTCTCCTGCGCCGAGGCAGAAGAGGCTGCGGCAGCTGCCAGCAGGGACAGGGCCGCAATGTACAGTAGATGCTTTTTCATTGTATTTCAGTAAAATTATTGTTCGTAGCCCTGGGCATGGATGCCTATCTCCGCTCCCTCGGGGGTGACGAGGACCTCTCCCACTTCCGGACGGGCGAGGTGGCCGATGATGTCCCAGTCCTGGAAGTCATGGCGGAGCGTTTCGTGGAACTCGAGGGGGACAATATACAGAAGACGGTAGTCATCCCCACCGTTGACGGCGGCAGTAATGGGGTCGAGATTCAGTTCCTGCGCCATTTCGAATGTCTTGGAGGCAATCGGAATCTTCCCTATGTAGATCTTGACTCCGAGACCCGTATCAGCGGCAATGCGCTTGGCCGCTTCCCCGAGTCCCCTGCTGACGAAACATCCTCCGCACGGAACCACACCCGCCTCTGCGAAACGTCCCGGAATACCCGGCTTGATGTAGGGGCTGAGGTATTCGCCTACAATGTATTTGTACTGCGTCAGGTCCGGCTGCTTGGGCTGCGTCCCTGCAGGAGTACCCACGAAAGCCGCCTTCTCCCTCTCTAATACGTGCAGCCCCATATAGGCCGCACCGAGGTCGCCGCTGAGGACCAGCAGGTCCTTTGACTGAGCTTTTTTCCGTTTCTGTTCCACTTCCTTCCCGGCAGAGCCGTATGCCGCGATGCTCACCACCATGCCCGCCGCGGACGGTATCAGGTCAAGGGAGAGATGCCTCACACCATGCTCCTTCACCGCTGCGGTGACTCCCTCCCACAGATCCTGCACATCTTCGGTCGAGAAGCGGTTGGACAAAGCCACTACCACGTCCATGCCCACAGGAGAATACATACCCGCGTACAGCTCCCCGATGACATTCAGGGCCAGCTTGTACCCGAGATGCCGCAGCGGATTGTACGTCAGGTCGAAATCCACCTTTTCCATGAACACCTTGTGTACCGTGCCGAAGTCCCCGTCCCCGGAGAACGCGCAGCCCCGCCCATTCACGAAGCCGCTGCCCTCGAAGAGCCGCGACATCAGGGCCTGCTTGCCTATTGCTGATATTTCCGTTGCCATTGTCCTGTAAATCTAAACTCCGCTAAGGTAGCAAAAAAATCCGCAGCGGACATCAATCTCATTGTTTTTGCACTATATTAGCAGAAATTTAAATTCTTTCTTTATGAAAAAGACTATTAAGATGCTATTCTGCGCGGCGGAGGCGATGCTCATGGCCGCATCCTGCGAGAACTCCAAGGTATATACTGTCAATGTCAGCGGTGAGGGCGCGGATTTTTATCCGGACAGCTCGCTGGTACTTATCTACAGAGACGGTGCGGATCCACGTTTTGACGAGCCGGTCGCTTACGACAGACTGGACAAGGGCTCTTTCTACATGTCTTTCCAGGATTCTGTGTCGAGGAGATACAATATGATTTTCGAGACTGATTTCTCAGATGGCTCATTTCAGGTCTTCAAACTGCTCTCGGACAGAGCTCCTCTGCATTTTCAGTTCAGCACCAAGTACAGAATGGCAAATGCCGTGGTAAGCGGAAGCAGTGACAATGAGGAGATGTATCTGTATAGTAGAAAACAATCTGAGGGTTATGATGTTGTCGACAGCATGGACTATATGATTGATCTTTGGATAGCGGAACATTACGGAGAAGATGGCTGGCCTGAGGAAGGATCTGAGGGAGAAAGGGCTGTAATGGCCATGTATGACAGGGTCAATGAGGTTTATGACAGCATAAAGGCATCTTCGGACTATCCGCAATGGAAGGCTGAGAGGATGCGCACACACAAGACGCTTGCCGGTCTGGAGGAGCTGACGGGTGACATATCATATCAGATACAACTGTATAAGTCCGGCACGATAGATTCCATAGACGCATCTTGTCTCAGTCTGATGGAAGAGTATAAGAAGAAGTTCCCAGGCAATGATATGATAAGCGGCGTTGAGGCAGAACTGGCGGCTATAGAGCGGGTTCGTCCCGGTATGCCGGCTCCGGATTTCAGCGCGCCGGCTTTAGACGGAGACAGGCATACGCTTTCAGAGCTGATTGAGGGTAAAATAGCCGTATTGGACTGCTGGGCATCCTGGTGTGCGCCGTGCAGGAAGCATTCCATAGAGCTGATACCTGTCTATGAGCAGTATAAGGACAAAGGTTTTACAGTGATAGGCGTGGCCGGAGAATTCGGCTCTTTGGACGACATGCGCCATGCAATAGAGAGTGACGGGTATCCCTGGATTCAGCTCTACGACCTGGACAGAGCCGAGGGCATCTGGGAACTTTACGATATTGCCGGTGGCGGTGGAGGTATCTTCCTTATCGGCAGTGACGGACGTATCGTTGAAAAGGTCACGGACATCGCCTCTGTCAGAAGCTACCTGCAGGAGCATCTCGACTGATTTCTGAATGAGCCGGCATCGGCTGTGTCATTCTGCTTGCATGGCAAAGCGGCAGTTTGAATCTTGTCAGAAGTTGATGGCGAGGCCGATGCCGCCTGACTGAGTGACGAAGGACAGTTCCGGTTCAAATGCCAGGCCTTTGGGTCCTCCTGCTGCCGCAGCCTTCTTCAGCTTTACCGTACCGACCCAATATAAAGGCACGCTAGCCACTAACATTGCTCCTCCGAAAATCCATCCGGCAAATGACAGAATGGGGACATACATCTGAGGAGCCTCCGGATCATTTTCCCAGAAAAATGAAAAGTTGACGACATCGAAAAGATAGCCACCCAAAGCCAGACCCGCTCCGACAGAACTGACCACAATACCGGCAGTGAAGAGTCTCTTGCCTTTAAGCCAATAGTTTTCGTAGTCGTCCAGAAGCGGGAAATAGTTCAGGGCGTTGGCTTTGGTCAGCTTGATGTCGCCATCGGTGGTGTAGACGTTGCCGGCTTTATAATATAAAGTCGCATCTTGCGGTATATGCTGGGCAGCAGCTCTGAGAGACATCATAATCAGAACGGATAAGACAAAAAGGACTTTTTTCATATAACGACATTTTAAGGTTAACGCTTCAAAGATAGCGAAAAAATCATCATCTTTGCGGTCCGACTTTTGCAATAAGCAAGGATTGATTATGAGCGAGAAAGAAGATATACTGAAAAATATAGGCTCCACCGAGTACAAGCACGGTTTCGAGACTCAGGTGGAGCAGGAATTCATTCCAAAAGGGCTTAACGAGGATATCATCAGGCTGATATCGGAGAAGAAGGGTGAGCCGCAGTGGCTTCTGGACTTCCGTCTGAAAGCTTACCGCAAGTGGCTGACCATGGAAATGCCGACGTGGGCGCATTTAGACATCCCGGAGATAGACTTCCAGGACATCATCTATTTCGCTGCCCCAAAAAAAACGCCTGAGAAAAAAGAGATAGACCCAGAGCTGATGGCCACCTTCGACAAGTTAGGCATTCCCCTGCATGAGAGGAGCGTACTGGCCGGAACCGCCGTGGATGCCGTATTCGACTCCGTATCGGTGAAGACCACCTTCCGCGAGTCGCTGGCCGAGAAAGGCATCATCTTCTGCTCCTTCTCCGAGGCCGTCCGGGACTATCCCGACCTGGTCCGCAAATACCTGGCATCCGTAGTACCCTACGGCGACAACTACTACGCAGCCCTCAACTCCGCAGTATTCTCCGACGGCTCCTTCTGCTACATCCCCAAGGGGGTACATTGCCCGATGGAGCTGTCCAGCTATTTCCGCATCAACGCCAGGGGCACCGGCCAGTTCGAGAGGACCCTCATCGTAGCCGACGAAGGGTCATACGTAAGCTACCTCGAAGGCTGCACAGCCCCCATGAGGGACGAGAACCAGCTGCATGCCGCAGTAGTGGAGATAGTAGTGCTGGACAATGCCGAGGTCAAATACTCCACCGTCCAGAACTGGTATCCCGGCGATGCGCAGGGACGGGGCGGCATATTCAACTTCGTCACCAAGAGAGGAATCTGCAAGGGAGTGAACAGCAAGCTCTTCTGGACCCAGGTAGAGACCGGCTCGGCCATTACCTGGAAATACCCCAGCACCATACTGAAAGGCGACAATTCCGTCTCGGAATTCTACTCCGTGGCCGTGACAAACAATTACCAGCAGGCTGACACCGGCACCAAGATGATCCACATCGGGCGGAACACCCACAGCCGCATCATCAGCAAGGGCATCTCCGCCGGCCACAGCCAGAACAGCTACCGCGGTCTGGTCAAGATCCTGCCGGGGGCCGAGAACGCCCGCAACTACTCCCAGTGCGACTCCCTCCTGCTCGGGGACAAATGCGGGGCCCACACATTTCCCGTAGTGGAGAACCAGAATCCCACTGCCATAACGGAGCACGAGGCCACCACCTCCAAGATCAGCGAGGACCAGCTTTTCTACTGCCGCCAGAGAGGCATTCCCGAAGAAGGAGCCGTAGGTCTTATCATAGGCGGCTACACCAAGGAGGTCATCAACAAGCTGCCCATGGAGTTTGCCGTAGAGGCCCAGAAACTGCTCGAAGTCTCCCTCGAGGGCAGTGTCGGATAACGGTCCCGGTGCGTTATGGACTGGCTGAATTATACACTCTTCACTTTCAACGGAGATACTCCGGTACTGCTGATTGACCTCATCACATCACTGACCGGACTTGTCTGCGTGTTCCTGGCTGGTCGCAACAGCAAGTACAACTTCTGGGTAGGCTACCTGTATTCCGTCCTGCTCTTCCTGATGTTCTGGAACAAGGACCTGTGGGCCAACATGCTGCTGCAGCCGGTCTCGCTGTGCATCAACATTCTCGGCCACTACCGGTGGACTCACCCGAAACCGGATGAGGTCAGCGTGAAAGACGGCAAGTCGCTCAAAGTATCGATGCTTACCTGGCCGCAGAGAGCCATGGCCGTGGCCGCCATCTTCCTGCTCGGCTGGTTCTGGGGCTGGCTTTTAGAGACCCTCACCCACGACCCCATCCCCTATCTGGATGCCTGCGTGACAACGCTCATCCTTGTGGCCCAGTTCCTTGCCGCCCTCAAGAAATGGGACTGCTGGATAGCCTGGATAGCCGTCAACATCACACAGATTGCCCTGCATCTTTCAGTCGGACACATCTTCATGCCTATCATTTCCGTCCTATATCTTATCAACGGAGCCGCCTCTATCACCAACTGGTGGCGTCTGTATCGCGAAAAGGCATGACCTGACAATAAGGGAGCATGGCAATTCGGAAATTATTGTATTTTTGCATTCCACACAGAACAGAAAGATTATGACTGAAAACAAGATATTACTCGACATCAAGGGACTCCACGCATCAATAGGCGACAAGGAAATCCTCCGCGGCATTGATCTGACAGTGCGTGAAGGAGAGACCCACGCCATCATGGGACCCAATGGCTCTGGAAAATCCACCTTATCTGCCGTCCTGGCCGGAAGGGACAACTATACAGTCACAGCCGGAGAAATCACATTCAACGGACGGAACCTTCTGGACCTCAATCCGGAGGAGCGTTCTCTCGAAGGCATCTTCCTGAGTTTCCAGTATCCGATAGAAATTCCGGGAGTGACCAATGTCAACTTCATGCGCACCGCTGTCAACGAGCACCGCAGACACAAGGGACTCGAGCCCCTGAACGCCGCCGACTTCCTCAAGCTCATGCGCAGCAGGATGGAGATCGTCGAGATGAACCCCTCATTCTCCTCCAGGGGCGTGAATGTAGGTTTCTCGGGAGGTGAAAAGAAGCGCAACGAGATCTTCCAGATGGCCATGCTCGAGCCCCGTCTGGCCATCCTCGACGAGACCGACAGCGGACTGGACGTGGATGCCCTCAGGATAGTCGCCACCGGAGTCAACAAACTCAAGAGACCGGACAATGCCGCCATCGTCATCACCCACTACCAGAGACTGCTGGACTATATTGTCCCGGACGTGGTGCATGTGCTGTACAAGGGCCGCATCATCATGACAGCCGGCAAGGAACTTGCGCGTGAGATAGAAGAAAAAGGCTACGACTGGATCATCAACGGATAAGCGGGAGGCAGGACAATGACAGAGAATTACATCTATGCCCCCGAGCACAATATTGAAGGCGGTTTCCGCTGCAAGGTGCCTCTTCCGGGCAGCCGCCAGATATTCATGATTGACGGCGGGGTCCAGGGTACTGGCCGACCGCTGGACATCCGTTTCGAAAAGGGGAAAATCTATGACGAGGCCCTGCAGGTCATCAGCATCCGTACGGAAAAACATCCCGAGGATATCAGCGCCAGGACATCCTACCACTTCGGGGAAGGCAGCAGCGCACGGCTGATTCTATGCTCACATACTTTCGCAGAGAACCCTTTCCGCACAGATGAAGAGACAGACATCACCCTCGAGGCCGGTGCCTCCGCAGACATCGTCATAATGCAGAATGAGCACAACAGAGCCACACACAATACCAGATATGCCATTCGTATAGCCGAAGGGGCCTCTCTCAGGGCAGTCATCCTCACCATCCACGGCGGAACCATCAGCAACGACCTGACCGTCAGTCTCGACGGAAGACACGCAAACTGCGATATCAGCGGACTGTATCTGGTGGACGGGACCCAAAACGTCACCAATACCCTCAAGGTCCTGCACCACGTTCCCGAATGCCGCAGCAGCGAACTGTTCAAAGGTATTCTCGACAACAATGCCAAAGCGGCATTTACCGGTCTTATCCATGTCTTCCCGGACGCCCAGAAGACCGAGGCCTACCAGGAATGCCACAACCTTCTGCTCGACCGCAATGCCCGCGCATTTGCCCAGCCACAGCTGGAAATATATGCAGACGACGTAAAGTGTTCGCACGGAGCCACCAACGGCCGCCTCAACGAGGATGAACTCTTCTACATGCGCTCCCGCGGAATACCATTGAAAGAAGCAAAAGTCCTTCAGCAGTTGGCATTTGCCTACGCCGTACTGGACAAGATAGGTTCCCCGGAACTGAAAGAGCGGATGGCTACCCTGACCGAAAGGAGGCTAAGAGGCGAATTCACAGACTGCAAGAGCTGCTGTCGCAACTGCTGTTAAAAACTCCGTTGATAACTTAGCCATTCCCCGCTTTGCCGCTGCCGGAATTAGTTCTAACTTGCAAACCATTTTCGACATAGAACTAATACGTAACAGCATGGATAACAAGACTTACGATGAAGCACTGCGGGAAAGCAGGGAGTATTTCCACGGCGACGAGCTTGCAGCCTCGGTGTGGATCAACAAGTATGCGATGAAGGACTCCTTCGGCAACTTGTACGAGACCTCCCCCGACCAGATGCACTGGCGTCTGGCAAACGAATTCGCCAGGATCGAGCAGCAGTACCCCAACCCTATGACGGCAGCCGAAATTCACGAGCTGCTCCGGGACTTCAAGTACATCATCCCTCAGGGAGGCCCGATGGCTGGCATTGGCAACAACTACCAGATAGCCTCCCTGTCCAACTGCTTCGTCATCGGCAACAGACATGAGGCCGACTCATATGGCGGCATAATGAAGATAGACGAGGAGCAGGTGCAGCTGATGAAACGCCGCGGAGGAGTAGGGCACGACCTCTCCCACATCCGCCCCACAGGCAGTCCGGTACTCAACAGCGCCCTTACATCCACCGGAGTGGTACCGTTCATGGAGCGCTACTCCAACTCTACCCGCGAAGTGGCCCAGGACGGACGCCGCGGTGCCCTTATGCTCACCATCTCCATAAAGCATCCCGATGCGGAAAACTTCATCGATGCCAAGCTCGAGAAAGGCAAGGTGACCGGAGCCAATGTCTCCGTCCGGATCGACGACGAGTTCATGCGCTGCGCCCTGAGCGGCAAACCCTACGTCCAGAAATACCCTATCGATTCCGACCACCCGAAAGTGACCAAGGAGATTGACGCCTCCGCTCTGTGGAAGAAGATTATCCACAACGCCTGGCAGTCAGCCGAGCCGGGAGTCCTCTTCTGGGACACCGTCATCCGCGAGTCGATTCCCGACTGCTACGCCGATCTCGGCTACAAGACCATAAGCACCAACCCGTGCGGAGAGATACCCCTCTGCCCGTATGATTCCTGCAGACTGATTGCCGTAAATCTCTATTCCTATGTCAATAATCCATTCACACCTCAGGCAGAGTTTGATTTCGAGCTGTTCAAGCAACATGTAACCAAGGCTATGAGGCTGATGGATGACCTTATCGATTTAGAAATGGAAAAGATTGAGGCCATTCTCGATAAGATCAGACAAGACCCTGAGGACGATGATGTTAAACGCACTGAATACGAGCTTTGGATCAAGATACGCGAGAAGTCCCTCGGAGGACGCCGTACAGGACTCGGCATCACCGGAGAGGGCGACATGCTCGCAGCCCTCGGCCTGACCTACGGCTCGGATGCGTCCATAGACTTCGCCGTAAAGGTACAGAAGACCCTGGCCCTCGCAGCCTACGGTTCTTCCGTAACCATGGCCAAAGAGAGGGGCGCCTTCCCCATTTTCGACGCCAAGCGCGAGGAGAACAACCCGATGATCGCCCGCATCCGCAAGGAGGACGAGGAACTCTACGACAATATGGTCCGCTACGGTCGCCGCAACATATCCATGCTCACCATTGCCCCGACCGGCACGACCTCCCTGATGACCCAGACCACCTCCGGCATAGAGCCCGTCTTCCTGCCCTTCTACAAGAGACGCCGCAAGGTCAATCCCAACGACCTCAACGCCGTCGTAGCTTTCAAGGACGAGAACGGGGACTGCTTCGAGGAATACTATGTGTTCCATCACCACTTCCTCACATGGTGCGCGGTCAACGGCTACGACGTGGAGCAGGTAAAGCAGATGAGCGAGGAGGAGATACAGGCACTGGTCAAGAAATCTCCCTACAACAAGGCTACGTCCAACGACATAGACTGGGTAGCTAAAGTAAAGATGCAGGGCCGCATGCAGAAATGGGTGGACCACTCGATAAGCGTTACCGTCAACCTTCCCCACGACATCAAGGAGGACATGGTAGCCGAAGTCTACCGCACCGCCTGGGAATCCGGCTGCAAGGGCGTGACCGTCTACCGCGACGGTTCCCGCACCGGAGTGCTCGTATCGGCCAAGGACGGAGCCGGAGTCATCAAGCCCAAGAAGAGGCCCAAGTCCCTCGAGGCCGACGTGATCCGCTTCAAGAACGGCAACGAGCAGTGGATTGCCTTCGTCGGCAAGCAGAACGGCAAGCCCTACGAGATCTTCACCGGTATGGTGGACGACTCCCGCAACCTCCCCACCGCCATCACCACCGGCCGTATCGTCAAGGAGAAGACCGAAGACGGCGCCAGCCGCTACGACTTCCACTACACTGACCGCTACGGCTATCCCGGAGTCCTCGGAGGCATCTCCCACATGTTCCGCCAGGAATTCTGGAACTATGCCAAGCTCATATCCGGCGTTATCCGCAACGGCATGCCCATCGTGGACATCCTCAACCTGGTCAAGGGACTCAACCTCGACGACGAGAGCATCAACACCTGGAAGAACGGAGTGGAACGCGCCCTGAAGCAGTACATCCCCAACGGCACCAAGGACGAGTCCGGCCAGAAATGCGAGAAGTGCGGCTCGACCAATCTCATCTACCAGGAGGGCTGCCTGATCTGCCAGGACTGCGGCCACGGCAAATGCGGTTGATGTCATGAACATTGTACTCTACCCCCGGCCCAAGATCAACATCGGGCTGAGGGTTACGGCCCGTCGGAGCGACGGCTACCACGACATAGAGACACTATTCTTCCCGGTGGACAACTGGAAGAAGGATATCCTGGAAATCATCGAGGCGGACTCCGTCTCGATGAACTATTATGGGTTCCCCTTCGAACTGCCGGGCGGGGACACGGAGAAAGAGCTGTGCGTAAAGGCCTACAGGCTGCTGCAGAAAGAATTTGACCTGCCGCCGGTAGGCATCTACCTCTGCAAGAACATTCCCGTAGGGGCCGGAATGGGAGGAGGTTCCTCAGACGCAGCCTGGACTCTTCGGGGGCTCAATGAACTCTTCCGCCTCGGCCTGAGCGACGAGCGTCTTGCGGAATACGCCGCCCGCCTCGGCAGCGACTGCCCCTTCTTCATATACAGCAGACCCATGTACGGCAGCGGACGGGGAGAGATTCTCACCCCCTGCGACTCACCCGCCATCGCACAGATCAGGGAGAAATACCGCATCAAGGTCATTGCCCCCGGCATCCACGTCTCTACCGCAAGGGCCTACGCCTCCCTTACCCCCGATCCCTCGGGATGCGGTCTGGGCAATCTCCTCGACACCCTCCCGGTCGAAGAATGGAAGGACCGGATCCTCAACGACTTCGAGACCACTGTATTTGCCCTGCATCCCGAGCTGGCCCGCATCAAGCAGTCCCTCTACGACGAAGGCGCCGTCTACGCCTCCATGAGCGGCAGCGGCTCGGCCGTCTACGGCATTTTCCGGAAACTGTAACCACTATATTCCTTGCGCAATAATCTTTTTCGTAAGTTTGCGGAGATTATGGACAATGAGCTCGAAATACTGATTGCACGATACCGTGAACTTGGCATCGACAGGCAGATAGACTACGAAAAGTTCTATCTGTACTCGATTATTACCCACTCCACAGCCATAGAGGGTTCGACTATCACCGAACTGGAGAACCAGATACTGTTTGACCAGGGCATCAGTCTGCGCGGAAAAAGCATCGAAGAGCAGAACATGAATCTGGACCTTAAAGCCGCATATGAAAGATCTGCAGAACTGGCTGCCACACATGCTCCTGTTACTGTCGACATACTGACAGAACTGGCTTCTCTCGTCATGAAAAACACTGGGAAGGTTTATAGAACAGCATTAGGGGATTTTTCATCGGCCAAAGGAGAACTGCGACTACTGAATGTAACTGCCGGACTCGGAGGAAAATCTTATATGAGCTACAACAAGGTTCCTGGAAAACTTTCGGAACTATGCAACAGAATAAACGAAGCCAGACATAACAGCAGCGTCATGAGCATTCAAGAACAGTACGAAATGACATTCGACGCACACTACGAGCTGGTCACCATACATCCCTGGGCGGACGGCAACGGCAGGACAGCCCGCCTGCTGATGAACCAACTTCAGATGGAGATGGGCCTGATACCTATGAAAATCCTGAAAGAAGATAAGGAAGAATACATCAAAGCCATAGTTGAGACCCGCGAGAAAGAGGACATATCGATATTCCGTGACTGGATGACCGGCCTTATGATTCGCAATCTCCGCCACGACATAGATGCATTCCTCAAGTCCGTCAATGAAGAGATAAGTAGGGAGAAAACCAAAAAAGGTAGGGAGAAAAAGCAAAAAAGTAGGGAGAAAATCATTGAACTGCTGTCCGTGGACGGGAGTCTGAGCGCAGCATCCCTTGCAGCCCTGATAGGCATTACTCCAAAAGCCGTAGAGAAACATCTGTCCCGCATGAAAGCAGAAGGGATACTCCGGCGCATAGGGCCGGACAAAGGCGGACACTGGGAAGTCATATAGAGCAAGCGGTACTTTTCCGTATTATTACTATTTTTGTAGGAAAATACGGAGGACACGGCCATGATGAAATTTCCTATCGGAGTTCAGAGTTTCGAGAAAATACGTAAAGAGGACTATGTCTATGTAGACAAGACGGACTTGATTTACCGGCTGGTAAATGACGGCACTATCTATTTTCTGAGCCGTCCGAGACGGTTCGGGAAGAGTCTGCTCGTGTCCACTATCGAGAACTACTTCCTCGGAAGGCATGAGCTGTTCAAGGGACTGGCCATCGATGCTCTGGAGAAGGACTGGCTGCAATACCCGGTGTTTCACATTGACTTCAATTCCAGCAACTTCACGGAAGGAGGTATTCTGGACCGGAAGATCGAGGCACAGGTGGCGGAATGGGAGGAAGTCTACGGTCGACCGGCAAGGAACCTGGACGTGGGAGGCCGCTTCGCGGAGGTCCTGCGCAGGGCCCACGAGGCCACCGGAAGGCGGTGCGTGGTGCTCGTGGACGAGTACGACAAGCCTCTGCTGGACGTGATGGATACGGACTACACGATAGAGGTGGGCGGTCAGCGCAGGCCGCTGGAGGACTGGAACCGGGAGGTGCTCAGGGGTTTCTACTCAGTGTTCAAGGCGGCCGACAACGACCTGCAGTTCGTGCTGCTGACGGGAGTCACGAAATTCGCCCAGGTGAGCGTGTTCAGCGGATTCAACCAGGCCAGGGATATCAGCATGAGCGAGCGTTACGAGGCCCTGTGCGGCATCACCCAGGAGGAGCTGGAGAGGTACTTCGCAGAGTCCGTCGGAGCCATGGCCGCAAAGCTGGGCATCACCCGCGAGGATGTCCTGCAGCGGCTCAAGGAGCAGTACGACGGCTACCATTTCAGCATCGCGATGAGGGACATCTACAATCCCTTCAGCCTGCTCTGCGCGTTCGACGAGCTGAGAATCGACAGCTACTGGTTCACCACTGGCTCGCCCGAGTATCTGATGCGCCTGATGGCGCACTCCAGCGAGAACCTCAACGAACTCGTAGGAAAGTACTACATACCGGCTGAATTCATAGACTACAAAGCGAATTCCGATTACATCCTGCCCATTATCTACCAGAGCGGATACCTGACCATCAAGGGCTATGACCCGGACATGAACACCTTCATGCTGGACTACCCCAACCGGGAAGTGCAGGACGGCTTCATCCCGCTGGCCGCCTCAGCCTATTTCAAGGACCGCAGACAGGTGTTCGGAGGCACGGTGCGGGGACTGTACATGGCACTGCGCGACGGTGACCCTGAGAGGATGCGCGGCCTGCTTACATCATTTCTTGCGGGCATACCCTATACCATGCGCCGCAAGGATGACGAGCGGGAGCGCGAACGTTACTTCCAGTACACCCTCTACCTTGTCTTCAAGATGATCAGCACCTACGCCGTCACCGTCGAGCAGCCCCAGAGCCAGGGCCGCGTGGACTGCATCGTGGAGACCCCGAAGTACGTCTACATCTTCGAGTTCAAGCTGGACGGCACGGCGGACGAGGCCCTGGCCCAGATAGAAGAAAAGGGCTACGCAAGGCCGTACGGAACCGACGGACGCCAGGTCATTCGCATCGGGGCCTCCTTCTCCTCGGAGACCGGCACCATCGGGGAATGGAAAACCGTCAGCGGCACCCGGGACATCTGAGCCTGCACGGCACAACGGCATCTTATCTCATAACCGGGCTACCACAATTCCCGAAAATATCTTACATTTGCGCAACATTAAACCTACAGAACAACAGTTATGCGCAGACTTACATTCCTTTTTACCGCAATGCTGGTCTTCTCTGTCCTCGGAGTGCAGTCACTCGCCCAGGACGCGACACTCGCAGACCGCATAGCAGCCCTGCCCAACGTCAAGGACGTGCAGGCAATGGAAAGCACGACATTTCCAGAAAAATACTTAGTGATATTCGAACAACCGGTCGATCACAAGAATCCCGACATGGGTACATTCACCCAGAGAGTCTACGTATGCGCCGTACATCCAGACAGTGCCACAGTGGTGGTAACTGAGGGATACGGAGCACAGTATGCGGCCAGCCCCCGCTATCGCGACGAGATATCTGCCCTATTCAACACTAACAATATTGTAGTCGAGCACCGCTACTTCCTTGAGTCGACACCATACCCCGGCAAATCCCCCGAGGAAATCGACTGGGATTACATGAACGCCCCCAATGCAGCAGCCGACCTGCACGAAGTGGTAACTGCCCTTAAGGGCGTATTCAACGGAAAGTGGATATCTACAGGCATCAGCAAGGGTGGACAGAACACTATGATATACAGGGCCTACTACCCTGATGACGTAGACTTCTCCGTACCTTACGTCGGTCCCCTTTGCAGAGCTCTGTACGATGGCAGGCACGAGCCTTTCATAGAGAACTACGCCGGGACACCCGAAGAGAGAGAGGCTGTCAAGAACTTCCAGATAGAACTGCTGCTGCGCAAGGACAGGCTGATGCCGGCCTATGACTCACTATGCAAGTCCAACGGATATGCATTCAATATCCCGGTCGATGAAATCTACGACTACGGAGTGCTGGAGTTTTCATTCGCTTTCTGGCAGTGGGGATATCCCGCATCCCTTATACCGGGCAAGAACGCATCCGACAAGGAGGTGTTCGAATATATGATGAAAATATGCTCGCCGGAGTACTTCGTCTCATGGGGCACTACATCCCCGTTCTTCGTACAGGCCGCCAAAGAACTCGGATACTACGGCTATGACATGAAACCGTTCAGGGAGTACAAGAAGTATTTCTGCATCAAGAATACCAAAAACTATCTCCAGAAACTCATGCTTCCCCAGGGCGTTGACCTGAAATTCAACGACTACCTTTACAACAAAATATCAGCATTCCTGCTCGCCACCGACGCCCGCATGCTCTTTATCTACGGCCAGTTCGACCCATGGTCCGCAGTCATGCCGTCCGACCCGCACAAGGACAACATCAAGTTCTTCATACAGCCCGGAGGCAGCCACAGAGCCCGAATAGCGACTTTCGATGAAGCGACCCAGAAAGAGATCAAATCCATCCTGAGCCAGTGGCTGTATGAGTAATCTTCCACAGTTCAAGGATATAGAATTGAGCGACAAGGAGTGGGCCGACCCGCTCCTTGCTGTTTCAGATTACCGGGCCACGGAGTACTGCTTCACTTCGCTGTATATCTGGGCCCGGTTCTTCGGCACACGTATCGCGAGATGGAAGGACTGGCTGCTCATCCGCTCCGACGGGGAGGATGGATACGCCAACTACATTTTCCCAGCCGGTACCGGAGATATCAGGGAAATCCTCATGGTCATGGAGGAAGATTCCGCCAGCATCGGAAAACGCTTTGCACTATGGGCAATCGCCGGCATAAAGGAACGGATAGAAGAACTTCTTCCGGGCCGTTATCAGTTTTCCCCCATACGCCGTTCATTCGACTACATCTACGAGACTGAGAAAATGGTCTCCCTTGCAGGAAAGAAATACCAGCCCAAACGCAATTTCATTTCCAGATTCAAGGTACAGAACCCTGACTGGGCCTACGAGAGTATACATCCCGACAACGACCCGGAACTATGCCGCCGCCAGATAGAGGAATGCCGGACAATGACTGACGAATGGTGCGCCCTCAACGGCTGCATACACAATGAATCGATGCAGATGGAGGCCTGTGCGGTGCGCAAGGCTCTCGATGACTTCGTACCACTGCGGCTCAGAGGGGGAATGCTGCGCTGCAACGGTCGTGTAGTGGCCTACACACTTGGCGAACGGCTCTGTTCCGATACTTTTATCGTGCATGTCGAGAAGGCATTTTCCAATGTTACGGGTGCATATCCCATGATCAACCGCACTTTTCTCGAGCATGAGTCGACCGGTCTGAGGTATGTCAACCGTGAGGACGATGCAGGAGACGAGGGCCTGCGCAAAGCCAAATTGTCCTACCATCCCGCGTTTATGTTGGAAAAATATTTGGCAGTTCGCAGATAAGTGCTTTTCTTTGTAACCTATTTTTTATCCGAAATGGGTCTTTATAAACGAGAGAATCTAGAAAACGGTGCGGAGATCTGCGTATGGGAGATCTCCGAGGACGAAGACGAGTTGCGCCGCATATGCGCGCCCATACCCAACGACGAGCTCGAAGATCTGATGATCACAAAGAGTCCTGCGAGACGCAAGGAGAAACTTGCTGTAAGAGCCATTCTCAACATAATGTTTCCCGACAAACTGTATCTTGGTCATCATGATAACGGGAAACCCTATCTCCAGAACTGCGCTGTAGAGATAAGCATCTCGCACTGCACAAGATTTGCAGTAGTTATCGCTCATCCGGAGGAAAGCGTAGGCATAGACATAGAAAGCCTGGACAGAGATTTCTCCGCTGTCGAGCGCAAGGTACTCTCCGAGGACGAAAAAGACGACCTCTCGGACCACAACACAAACCAGCAGTTGGCCATATACTGGTGTGCCAAGGAAGCACTGTACAAACGCATGTCACGTAACGGCGTGGATTTTGCGAGACAGATGGAGATAGAGCGGTTCACGCCACATGATGAAGGAGAACTCGAAGCCACTTTCCTCCACCGCGACGGTGAAGAAGAGACCTTCAGGCTAAATTACGAGGTATTCGACAATCATGTCATGGTGTGGCTGGTAGGCTGACAATCCATATGTTATGATTATTACACGCCATATAAATCTTGTCCTTAATTCCATCGCCACATTGGCAATGCTGTCAGGCTTCCTGCCGATGCTCTCATGGTCCCGCCTGGAGGGAGTGCCGGTGCCTGTACATTTCGACATACACGGAGCAGTGGACAATGTGGGAGGAAGGGGCATACTCCTGACTCTCGCCCTCATAGGACTCGGCCTCTACCTGATAATGCTGCTGGCCCAGATATACCCCCAGATGGTCAACCTTCGCCTGATGCCCCGCAAAAGCACCATCAGCGACATAAAATCCGGCAGAATCCTCAAGTCTCACAGAAAATCCGAAAATCCCGTAATCAACAGCGCGAAAAAAGACCTCGCCGCGCAGCTCAACCTGCTGCTGACCCTTCTGCTCTCTTTCGGTGCCAACTCCACACTCTCAGTAGCCGCCGGCAAGACTCAGACCCTGAACATGTGGTTCATCTGGACCGTACTTGTCCTCATGCTGGTCTGCGTCGGGCTGGCACTTTGGCGCGTCTACCGCCGATAACAGCATTCGTACTTCTGTCACGCATACTATAATCTGCGCAAAAATGACTACATTTGCGCAGATTATTAAACAAGGACGACTTATCTCATACGATGAAGAATTTTATCGAAGACCTCAAATGGAGAGGCATGATTCATGACATCATGCCAGGAACCGAAGAACTGTTGAACAAGGAACTGTGTACGGCGTACGTAGGGATTGACCCCACAGCTGACTCGCTGCACATAGGCCACTTGGTCAGCGTCATGATGCTGAAGCATTTTCAGGATGCCGGACACCGGCCCATCTCCCTTATCGGCGGAGCTACGGGCATGATAGGCGACCCTTCCATGAAATCACAGGAGCGCAACCTTCTCGACGAAGACACTCTACGGCACAATCAGGAATGCATCAAGGCTCAGCTCTCCAAGTTCATCAACTTCGAGAGTGACGCCCCCAACGCCGCCATTCTGGTCAATAACTACGACTGGATGAAGGACTGGAGATTCCTCGATTTCACCCGCGAGATAGGCAAGCTCATCACCGTCAACTACATGATGGCGAAGGACTCGGTAAAAAAGAGACTCAGCGGTGAAGGCCGCGAGGGCATGTCCTTCACCGAATTCACCTACCAGTTGCTCCAAGGCTACGACTTCACATACCTGTACGAGCACTACGGCTGCAAGCTGCAGATGGGCGGCAGCGACCAATGGGGCAACATAACCACAGGCGTGGAACTTATCCGCCGCAAATTAGGCGGAGAGGCATACGGACTGACCTGGCCCCTGATGACCAAGTCCGACGGAGGCAAGTTCGGCAAGACCGAAAAGGGCAACATCTGGCTCTCGCCGGAATACACCACACCCTACGCATTCTACCAGTTCTGGCTCAACGTCAGCGATGAGGACGCCGCCAGATACATCAGGATATTCACCACTCTCAGCCGGGAGGAAATAGAAGCAGCCGTGGCGGAGCATGCCAAGGCCCCTCACCTGCGGGAACTCCAGAAACTGCTCGCACGCGAAATCACCGTCATGGTACACGGGCAGGAAGAGTACCACAAGGCTGTGGACGCATCCCAGATCCTCTTCGGCAAGTCCACCTCCGAGACTCTGCGCTCGCTGGACGAGAGGACCTTCCTCTCGGTATTCGACGGAGTGCCCCAGTACAGCCTCAGCAAGGATGTGCTTCCACAGAATGTCATCGACCTGCTCGCCGTGACCACTGACGTATTTCCCTCCAAGGGAGAGTGCCGCAAGATGATCCAGGGAGGCGGACTGTCCATCAACAAGGACAAATGCGACAGCGCGGACCGGACCATCGACAGCGCGGATCTCATCGACGGCAAGTACATCCTCGCGCAGAAGGGCAAGAAGAACTATTACATCCTCAAATTCGAGTAAACCGTTATGGAAGGAGAAAGCACCCGCCAGCTCAAAGTGGCCAAGGAGCTCCAGAGACATCTGGCCGAGATTATCCGTTCCAGGGGCATGGCCGCCTGGGACGGAGCCCTCGTGTCAGTCAGCGGAGTCACCATCAGTCCTGACCTTGCTGTGGCCAAGGTCTACGTCAGCATCTTTCCCTCCGCCAAGCAGGAGAAGGTATTCAGGATGATACAGGAATCGGGCAAGTCCATGCGCGGGGAGCTGGGCCGCCAGATGGCCAAGCAGCTGCGTATCATTCCGGAACTCATCTTCTATGTAGACGACTCTTTGGACTATGTGGAGCACATCGACGAACTGCTCTCCAAGTAGCCTATGCGTCTGTCCTGGTTCATAGCCCGGCGTTACCTATTCGCCAAGAAGTCGCACAATGTCATCAACATCATATCGCTAATCAGTGCGATAGGCATTGCCGTAGGCTCCTGCGCCCTGATCATGGTACTGTCCATATACAACGGTTTCGAGGACGTGGTGCACGGCATGTATGACCGGGCCATGCCGGACATAACCGTCACCTGCGACTCAGCCAAGTACTTCCGCACCGACACGGAAATCTTCGAAGCCGTCCGCTCAATGCCCGGCATAGCCTCTGTCAACGAAAGCGTCGAAGAAACTGTCTTCCTTACCTACGACCGGGAAGAAGGTACGGCTCTGCTTAAAGGGGTTGAACAAAGCTATACCGAAAACGCCGAAATACAGTCCTGCATAGTGGATGGAGAATTCACCCTCATGCACGGGGAAGTTGCACAGGCTGTCACAGGCAGAGGACTGGCCGTGGAAATGGGCATCAGGCCGAGGTTTCTGGATCCTATCGAAGTTTATTTTCCTGCCCGAGGCAGGGACATCTCACTGGTCAATCCAGCAGCATCCCTCAACAAGGAGACATTCTTCTCCGTCGGCACATTCTTCTCGGGCAATGAGAAATACAGCAACACCGTCTTCGTTCCCATCGAAAGGGCCCGCAGGCTTGTCGGATTAATGGACAACGAGGCCGGCATCGTGGAAATCCGCCTGCTCCCCGGCACAGATGCCAGACAGGCAGTAAAGGATATCCGTACCGTACTCGGCGAAGAATTCACCGTCAAGGACAGATACATGCAGAACGAGACTGTCTACCGTATGATGCGCATAGAGAAAGCTGTTATCTTCATGATCCTGCTGTTCATAATGATAGTCATATCCTGCAATGTCTTCGGATCACTGACAATGCTCATCATAGAAAAACGGGATGATATTGCCACCCTCCAGCATCTCGGGGCCAAACCGGACCTGATCCGCCGGATATTTTTCGATGAAGGATGGATGATCATCATGTCAGGAGCTCTCATAGGCATTGTCATCGGCATCATCCTGTGTCTCATCCAGCAGTACATCGGTGTCATCCGCATGCCCGGCAACTTTGTAGTCGAATACTACCCTGTAGTCATCAAGCCAGGAGACATCCTCCTCACCCTCGGAGGCATCGCCCTTATCGGCCTTATCATCACCGCACTTCCAACCCGCAGGACACTTTCCCGCATCCTGTGACAATTATTTCTTCCTCAGGGTCCATTCCATCCATTTTACACGGAAATTACAGACCCGAAAAGGCCGTTGATAAAAATTTTTGATTTTTTTGATTTTCATGCAACGAAATGCAACAAACCTGCATCTATATAATAGGTTTAGGTTTTAGTACACAAGGAAGGGGTACCTGTTGTAGCAGAGGGGTGCCTCTTTTTTTATATTGGGGTATACCGGAAAACCGCAGATTAGGTACACTCCCCGCATGCGCTGCCGGGTCCGGTACGACCAGGCTGTCAAATTTTCTATGGGAAAAAGCAAAACAGTTTTTAACTTTGCACCAGAATTTAAAAATATCCGAATAATGAAATTCTTTCTCGACACAGCTAATCTGGACCAGATCCGCGAAGCCTACGCCATGGGCGTGCTCGACGGAGTTACCACCAATCCTTCCCTGATGGCCAAAGAGGGCATCAAGGGCAAGGAGAATCAGTATAAACACTATATCGACATCTGCAACATCGTGAATGGCGATGTGAGCGCGGAGGTGATCGCCACCGACTATGAGGGCATGGTACGCGAGGGTGAGGAGCTTGCAGCACTCAATGAACATATTGTCATCAAACTCCCCTGCACTGAAGCAGGCATTAAGGCTGTGAAGTATTTTTCAGAAAAGGGAATCAAGACCAACTGTACCCTCGTATTCTCCATCGGCCAGGCTCTTCTCGCAGCCAAGGCCGGAGCCACTTATGTATCTCCTTTCGTAGGCCGTCTCGATGACATATCCGAGGACGGTATAGGCCTCATCGAAGACATCGTAGAGATGTACAACTACTACGGTTTCGGCACAATGGTACTTGCTGCATCTATCCGCCATACCCGTCACATCATCGACTGCCTTAAAGCCGGCGCTGATGTGGCTACTTGTCCTCTCCCTGCCATCAAAGGCCTGCTGAAGCATCCCCTGACAGACTCAGGACTCGCAAAGTTCCTGGAGGACTACCACAAAGTCAACGGCTGATGCCGTCCTGACGTACAACGGTAAAATAAAAGCCGGTCAGCGAAAAGAACGCGGGCCGGCTTTTGTTATTCCTATGCTTGAGACGGGGTGATTTCTTATTCTTGAGGCTGGGGTTGAGGTTCTGATGCCGCGCCTGTGTCCTCAGGTGCGTTCTGGCCTATCTGTTTCCAGCCACGAAGAACATAGAAGAACATTATCAGAGAGATGATTGCGTTGAGGAAGCCTCCGACAAGAGGTATGATGTTTATCACCATTCCTACCAGAATCCAGATTGTGGCCGTGTATAGGATACCGGCTCCGTTCTTCGCCTCGGTCTTCAGTGTCGCAGACTCTCTAAGGCCCTTATAGCCGGACAGTAACTTGACGTAACTGAGGATTATGAGCACCAGCCAGGCAATGCCGCCTACGATAGGGATAAAGGCGACTACTGTGGCGATAATCAGAAAGAGATAGGAGGTATAGACATTCTTGGCGGCCGCACGGTCGGCATCTGTGGGCTGAGCGTCTACGAACTTCTTGATGTTGAGGAAGAACAGTACATAGCCGACGATTACTGCAATCTGGCATATGATGTCAAGCGTGCCGAACGCTCCTGTCGGTCCTTCCTCTCCGGTAAGGGCGGCCATGAAGCTTACAGGGTTGAGGATGTCGTCAATGGCTCCGAAGATAGCGCCCAGAATACCGGCGATAGTGTAGATCCAGATGGACTTGATGATCATGTCCACGCTCTGCTCCCATAATTGTTTGTTGTACATAGTGGTATGAATATAATAGGTTAATAAATAACACCAACAAATTTAAGATTTGTTTTTGACTTTTCCTATCATTGAGCGTATATTTGATGAAAATGGCGGAAAACAATGATGTCTGAAACGATACAAGAGGCAAAAAACGGGGATGCCAGGGCCTTTGCTCTGATAGTGAGGCAGTATCGGCAGAGTGTGTTCCGTATCTGTGTGCGGATACTTGGAGACAGTGATGAGGCAGAGGATGCGGTGCAGGAAACCTTTGTACGGGCGTGGCAGGCCATATCGGGGTATGACATACGTTTCAGCATTGCTACTTGGTTGGGAGCGATCGCCTGCCGTCAGTGCTACGACGTGCTGCGCAGGCGCAAGAGGCGGCGGAGGTACGAGCAGGAGGCTCTCAGGCAACGCGGTGGAGACTGCGCTCTGGATCCGGAAAGTGATGTGGCCGGAAGGGACCTGGAAATGCGGTTCCGGAAAGTAACTTCGACCTTGGCTCCGATGCAGCGGACGGTGTTCGTGCTTGCAGAGATAGAGGGACTTCCGTTTGAGGAGATCCGCCGTATCACCGGATGGAGCGCGGTGCAGATTAAAAGCAATCTGTACATTGCCCGTCAGAAGGTCAGAAAGGCCCTTGAAAAGGAATTATAATCTGGTAAATTTATAATATGAGATACAGCGAATTTATAGAGAAGATGCGTGGCTCCGAGCCGCAGATGCCTCATCCGGAGGAGGTCACCGGGCGGATATTGGAGCGGATAGAGCCTCGGAAGCAGGATAGCGGCGCCGCTGCTGTTCAGACACCGGGGCGGAGCAGCCGGACGCAGTGGACGAGAATCGTTCCCGCGTGTACGGGAATTGCGGCAGCCCTTGCCATGATGCTGTCCCTGCTGATTGCCCATCAGGATGTGGATACTGCGGTCCGCATGGATGTCCATAACCTCGACATCCCTTCCTGCTCCGTATACCGGGAGGCGGACACGCATCTGGAACATTATCGTAAAATCAAGGCCCTGCGGCAGTCCCTGACCGAGCTGTAGAGCAGGCCGTAAAAACCCCAAGATTATGAAAACCAACAGCCAAACCCATTCTTGCAGGAAACTGTCATCAGCCTTGACGGCAGTCCTCGCCACAGTATTTTTCCCCTCATGCATCACCTATTACGCAGTCGTCCCGGAGATTCACCCCGACGGCAGCATGACCAAAACGGTCTACGCTGACGCTGATTCCGCCTGTCTGACCGGAGACCTGTCCTCGCATCCGTTTCTCTTTGAACCCGTGGCAGGATGGGAGACAGGCAGGATGCCCGTTCCGGAGACCCGGTGGTTCCTGGACGACTCGGCGGCACTTGACTTCTACGCCCGCAGGACATTTGAGCAGTACGACTCCTCCTACAGCGATGTCCCGGCCTTGGAAGAGTACGCCGCTCTGCCGTATCTCAAGACCAGAGAGCAGTGGGATAGGAAGAAAGGCCTGTTTTTCAACACCTACAGCTATACCTGCGTAGTTCCGGGCATAGCGGACGGGATGCCTGTCCCGCCTGACAGCTGCATGACCGGGGATGAGATTGACAGGTGGTTCCGCAGTGCCGGCTGCTACCCGGGGATGAACGGCGCGGAGGCTTATATCGGCATAACCGATCTGTATGACAGATATACCGAATGGGTCAATGTATGCTACCGTGAGCAGATATACAGTATCATCTGCCCGGATGCCGGGGAGGAGCTGACTGACAGTTTGAAAAACAGGCTGATGCAGTGGATGGGAAAGCGTTACGACTTTTACGAGGACATGTTTCCATTCGGAGATGAGGCTGAAAGGAAGGCCATATCGCTTATGGCGGATATTGCCGAAGAAATGAGCCGGCTGAGCGGCAGTCCGGCCTATGCTGACGCAGCCGCTGTCCATGCTGAGGTCTGGAGAGAAAAGATATCGGCTATAGAGAGCAGCTTGACCGCTCCGTTCTTCTACGCCATGATGTACCAGGTTCGGATGCCGGGCCGGCTGACCTCAGCCAACACCGACCTGATGGATGACGGCCTCCCGGTCTGGAAAGTAGACGGCTACCGTCTTCTGGCCGGCGACCTGACCATCAAGGCCACTTCCCGCCAGATCCGTCCCCACGGATTCATCCTGCTCGGTCTCGTCATTCTGGTCAGTGCCGCCGCCCTCTTCCGCCCCCGCCGCTACTGACAGACAGCAATCCGTGAGTGCGCATAATGCAATTGGGGGCCATAATCCTGAAAAAACCTCCAACCCGTAGCGGAACATTAAAAAGCTGAACGGCGAGTCGGGTACTTTGCGTATCTTTGGATGTTGGAGTTATGTTGAAATACCCGATAGGAGTGCAGAGTTTCGAACAGATACGCGAGGACGGTTATGTCTACGTGGACAAGACCGGTCTGCTGTACGACTTGGTCACAAAAGGCAAAATCTATCTTCTGAGCCGTTCGCGCAGATTAGGCAAGAGCCTGCTTGTCTCTACCCTGCGGAATTATTTCCACAGCCGCGTAAGCTGGAGGACTGGAACCGGGAGGTTCTGAAAGGGTTCTACTCTGTGTTCAAGGCGGCGGATGCAGACCTACAGTTCGTGATGCTTACCGGGGTGTCGAAGTTCTCCCAGAGGACGGAGAGAGTGTGGAAGAGATGACGGCCAGACTTAAGGGTTCAGTAGATTTTCCGAGGGGTATGCGTACTGTTACTGTAAAATTACGGACACAAT
>UQUN01000031.1 GCA_900544175.1 uncultured Alistipes sp. | reverse complement strand
ATCATGAACTACATGCATATCCCCACTGAAAATCGACTGAACCCTTTTTTGCAGAGGAATTGTTTATCCGGTGAAACATACTTTTACAGGTGTTCTCTTGTTAAAGTTTTGATATCCAAGCTGATATCGTAAAATGTGCTGCACTGTGGTCTGTTTTTTCAGCCCATAACGCAACCGGTACATTCAGAATATACTGATTAAAAGAAGGTTAAGCACAATACCCATGCCTTATGGTATACGGAGAGAGAATACGGCAAGGGGTATCTTTGCGGATAATCGTAACTTCTTATTGCAACAAAAGCATTCCGCAGCCGATTTGGCAAATTTCCCTAAAACTTAGTGCTTGTAACTGATTGACTTACAATTCTTTGAGGATTGAGCGGAAAACGGGGTTCGAACCCGCGACCTTCGGCTTGGGAAGCCGACGCTCTACCAGCTGAGCTATTTCCGCATAAAATGCTTACCTTTGCAGGTGTCGGATTGCAAAGATATGAATTTAAATTTATTTATCGCAAAAAAAATAAGAGGCAGAGGACTGAGCTCGGTGAGTAACGGTATTGCCTGTGTCTCTGTTGCCGTGAGTATCTGGATAATCCTGGCGGCAGTGGCGATAGCCGGTGGATTTAAAAGTGAGATAAGCAAGAGGGCGTCAGGATTTACGGGAGACATTGTGTTGACGGTGCCGGGACTGGATTATATGAATGACGTGTATCCTTTGCATTCGGACCTGTCCTATCTTCCTTCCATAAAGTCCGTGCAGGGTGTCCTTTCTGTCAATGAGGTTGCCTACAAGCCAGGTATGATAAAATCGGAGAAAGATGTGTACGGTGTTATGTTCAAGGGTGTTGACTCAACGTACAGCATGAGGTTCTTTCAGGAGTTCCTGACTGAGGGGCGGCTTCCTGACTTCTCTGCTAACCGTATGAGTGATGAGGTGCTGATATCCGATAGACTGGCCAAGTTGCTCGGGTATGGTACCGGTGACAGGATGACTGTGTATTTTATAGGAGATCAGGTAAGGGTAAGGCGGTTTCTGATTACCGGGCTGTACGATGTGCAGCTGGAGAGTCTGGATGAGAAGCTCGCAGTAGTGGACGTGCGTCAGATAAGGCGTCTGAACGGCTGGGAGGAACACGATGCCTCGTGTCTGGAGGTGGCTGTGGACAGCAGGGGAGGGTATTCCTCGGCGGGACTCTGTGACAGAGTATATGAGGAGACAGGCAGGATTATCATGACGGAGGACGAGACCGGGGATGCTCCTGTGGCAGTCAGCAGGATCAGCGACATATATCCTGGTCTGTTCGACTGGCTGGCGCTGCTTGATCTCAACGTGCTGGTGGTCATGGTGCTTATGATGGCTGTCGCAGGTTTCAATATGATTTCCGGTCTTCTGATTATACTGTTTGAGAAAATATCCATGATAGGCTTGCTCAAATCCTTGGGAATGAGGACGTCAAGTATATGCAAGATATTCATTTTCCGAGGAGGGGCCATAGTGCTTAAGGGTATGGTGTGGGGAAATGCACTGGCACTTGTAGTGCTGCTTCTGCAGAAATGGCTTAAGATCATAACCCTTGACCCGGACAACTATTTTGTAAACTTCGTGCCGGTGGAAATCAGTCTGTCTCACATTTTGCTGGTGGATGCGGCCGCTTTTGCAGTAATGCTTCTCATAATGATATTGCCGTCCCTTTTCATATCCGGGGTGTCGCCGGACAGGACTCTCAAGGTCAGTTGACATGGTTACCTGAGCTGTTCCGGCTTTCCGACATCGGTTATATTTGTCTCTTCAGGTGCATGCGTACACAGGACAGGGCAGGTGTCCGCTATACTCAGGTAGAAATCTATGATGGAAAACTGTTCTGGCCAGTCCTGCATACGGCTCAGTCCGCTCTGCGAGATACAGTGGATACCTGAAAATGCTGTCCTGACGGCTGTATCCGGAACGTGTTCTTTTGCATCCAGTATTGTGGTGTGACCGCTTCCTGTACGTTTTAGCATGTTCTTTTCCGGATACAGCCATCCGCTGAGTCTGCCGTCTCTGTCAGTCAGCAGGTACCTGGATGCCTTTCTCGTGCTTACAAGCAGGTCGGCTGCGGTGTCGGGAACCGAGCTGAAAGTCTGTCCTGAAGATTCATAGAACCGGCCGAGATCCATGTCGGATACGATGTCCACGTTGTGTATCAGAACGTGCGAGTCCCCGAAAAGTCCGGTTGCATGAGCATGGCGTATGCCGCCTCCTGTGTCCAGCAGCATCTTGCGTTCATCGGAGAATACCACATCCGGTATCCCGAAGCCGTTATTGGACATGATGAACTCCTGCAGCATGTCGGCGAAGTGATGCAGGTTGATAACCACCCTGGTGAATCCGTAGCCGCGTAGCTTCTGCATAAGCGTCTGGATCATGGGCTTGCCTTTGTATGGGACCAATGCCTTGGGCATGGTGTCGGTAAGCGGTCTCAGCCGTGTGCCCAGCCCGGCTGCCAGTATCATTGCTGTGCGTTGTGTCATAGTACCTTCCTTTCCGTATTCTGTTCGCGGTGTATGACTTTTAGGTGTATATTGCTGCCGATGTACCTGTCGCGTATGTATTCTGTGAGTTTTTCTGCGAAATATACCGAGCGGTGTCGTCCGCCAGTACATCCGAAGCAGAACATCAGATCCGAGAAACCCCGCGTCAAGTAGTTGTCTATGTGCAGTTCGGCCAGTCCGGCGGTGTGTGCGGCGAAGCGACCTGTCTCTTCCCGGTTCTCCAGAAAGTCGATTACAGGCTTGTCCATGCCGGTAAGGTCGCGGTATTCTGGATGGCGTCCCGGATTGGGTACTCCCCGGCAGTCGAAAACATAGCCGCCTCCGTTGCCGCTGCAGTCTTCCGGTATCCCGTTTTTATATGAGAAACTCAGTATGCGTATGTGCAGGCAGTTGTCGTCGTGAGGCTGTCTGTGTCCGTACATCGGGATGAGCTGCCCGAGGATATGGTCCAGATACGGATATTCGTGGAATGGAGTGGCCAGCAGTTCCTTCAGGTTGTCCATGGCATACGGTATGCTTTCCATAAAATGCGGCTTGCGCTCGAAAAGACCTCTTAATCCGTAGGCACCGAGTACCTGTAGAGTCCTGAAGAGGATGAAGTGCCTCAGTTCGGTCATGAATGCCGTTCTGTCATCATGGATGTGGTGGGATCTGGCTTCCATGTACGCTTCGGTGAGTTCGGCTTTCATTTCCGGACTGTAGCGGGCCTTGGCCTGCCATACGAATGAGGCGAGGTCGTACTGTGCCGGCCCCATTCTGCCTCCCTGGAAATCGATGAAACCCAGACCGCTGTCTCTGCCTATCATGATGTTTCTGCTTTGAAAATCTCTGTACATAAATGTGTTTGAGCAGCTTAGTAGCAGACGCCCGCAGAGACGGCAGAAGTCTTCCTCAAGTTCCATCTCGCTGAACGTGAGTCCGGACGGTTTCAGAAAACAGTATTTGAAATAGTTGAGATCGAACATTATGGATGTCCGGTCAAAAGTCTGTACCGGCCAGCATTTTGTGAAATCCATACCCGATGCTCCGGCATACTGGAATGCAGGCAGGATGCCTATGGCTTGTTTCAGAAGGCATTTTTCGCTGTCGGAGTAACTGCCGCACGAACGTCCCTGCGATACTGCATCGAAGAGAGTCCTGTCGCCCAGATCTTCCTGCAGGTATGCTGACCTGTCCTCGCTTACTGCCAGTATTTCCGGGACGGGAAGTCCCAGTTTGCGGAAATGTCCGGCCATGTAGAAAAAGGTCTCGTTCTCCTTTGTCTCATTGCCTATGGCCGCTATGCAGCTGCCTTTCTTCCATGTGATCCTGAAGTACTTTCTGTCGCCTCCTGAGGACGGCAGTGGATGGATTTGGTATTCATCGGTTCCTGAATACTTCTCAAACAGTGTCTGTACCCTTTTCATGTGTACAAAAGTAAGGAATATGAGCGACAATACAAAAAGTGGCTGCGCTGTTGGTGGTATAAGACAAAAATAGCCTATATTTGCAATTCATGGACAGAAAGAAAAGGTTTAGGGATATATTATGGATGTGCATTGTGATACTGATGCTGCCGTCTTCCGCGTATATGATACGTGGCATGTCCGTACCTTTGTCTTCCGCATATCTGCAATTGGACGATTCCCTTGCAGTTCTTGACTCTTTTGCAGTTTCAGATCCGTTGTCTGTCCCGGATTCCGTAGTCATGGATACGGTTATAGCCGTTGATGATTCGGTATCCCTGAAGGATTCAGTGCTAATGGCTGATTCCACTGTCGCGGATACAGCTGTGGTATATACGGAAAAGGAACTGAGGAGAATGGCCCGTGACAGCGCAAGGCAGAGGAAGGACGCTTATCTGGACAGTATCGCTGCCATAAAGCAGTTCCATAGGGACAGTGTGCATCATATCCGTGACAGCATAAAGAATTTCAAGGACAGTGTGCGCTGGGCAAGACCGAGGGTTCTGGAAACCGGATTCGTGCCGGACAGTCTGTATTTTGAGAAAGTGATGTCATGGAATACAGGGCCGTATGTCAATGAGTACCGTCATGCCGACATGGACACTACGTTCAATGACTGGTATACCGAGTATCCGTTTTACAAGGAGGACATAGACGTAGTGTATCTTGGTACTGTGGGATCTGCAACTCAGAACGTCAATTTCCTGAAGCGCCGTGAGTTCGATATTTTCAAGGCGTATGCTCCGTATCTTACGTATTCCCATACTCCGGAGAACGTTCCGTTTTTCAATGTCAAGTCTCCGTATACGGAACTGGCCTATTGGGGTACTCTCTTTGCCTACAAGGACAAGGAGGAGATCAATGTACGTTTCATGCATACTCAGAACATAACACCGGAATGGAACATGGCGGTGCTCTTCCAGGGATGGAAGGCTGCTGGTATCCTCAATCGCGAAGCGACGTCCAACAACTCTTTGGAATTTACAACCAATTATCTGGGAAAGAGATATGTGATGAATGCCGGTTTTATACATCACAATATCAACAGAGAGGAAAACGGCGGTGTCCAGGATTCATATATGGTCAGGGACACTACTGTCGATGCCAAGACGATAGCCGTCAATCTCCAGAATGCCGACAACAAGCTCTCGCGCAACACGTTTTTCATAAGTCATTCTTACGATATTCCGCTCGAGTCCAAGTCCGCGAGACTCAGAAGGGCAATGGACGAGGATTCTGCCCTTGCCGTTACCGTGGATTCTCTTCTGAAGGTAAAACTGAATGAGTATGAGGCGAAAGTGAATGCGGTGATGGATGCTGTCAAGAATCCACCCGTGGACAACAGCAGTCTGTCTGTGGATTCAACTGTAGCAGCATCGGATTCTTCCGGTCTGGCTGTAGACTCTTTAGGAGTGGTCCGGGATACGGCTGTCTTTGTGGCGGACTCGGCCGGAACCGCTGTTGATTCTTCGGCAGTATTGAAAGACTCTGTCGTTGCGGAGCCGTTGCAGGCACTGCCCGACTCGCTTGTCGGGAACGCCGGGGCCGATACGTTGCGGATGACACCGGAGGATTCGCTTGCCGCAGTTGTCGCGGATTCTTTGCTGAGGATATCCATAATGGATACGCTCAAACCTCCGACTAAAGAGGAAATATACACTTATCTGGCAGATTCACTGCTGTTCGGAAATATGGGATCAGGCCCTGTGCTGACGGTGGGACATATAGGGGAAGTGTCACGGTTCTACAGATATTATACAGATAATATCACGGACGAGGCAGGACGGAATTTCTATCACAACATGTTCTACCTCAATCCTACATCGTCGGCGGATTCTAACCGGGTGTTCACTGTGGACAACAGATTGTTCTTCAAACTGCGTCCGTGGGCCCGTGATGCGGTGGTGTCAGAGATAACCGGAGGGCTTGGATACCAGTGGAACAGTATCTACGGCTTTACTCCGGACATGTTCCTCACCGGTAACCGTAATATCCATCAGAACAATCTGTACGTCTATGCGGGTGCTGCCGGAGAGTACAAGAAGTACCTGCAGTGGGGAGCTGACGTTAAGTACAGTTTCCTGGGGTATTATCAGCATGACTTCGATGTGGACGCTCATGTAGGTGTGTCATTCTACCCTTTCAAGGACAAGTCCGAGCCAATCACATTGTATGGGCGTTTCAATACTTCTTTGAAAGAGCCGGACTGGTACTCGCAGCATTATTACTCCAACCACTATGTGTGGAACAATGATTTCGGCAAGACTTCCACGACGAAGGTCGAAGCTGAGCTCGAAATACCCAAATGGGACATGGAGGCGTATTTCGGTTATGCACTGGTGAACAACTATCTGTATAACGACACGCTCGGGACGGTCAGGCAGCATACCGGCCTTATCAACGTGATGAGCGCGTATCTTCAGAAGGATTTCAAGATATGGTGGTTCCGTTTGGACAACCAGATTCTGTTCCAGTATTCATCTGACAGGAATGTCCTACCGCTTCCGATGTTTACGTTTCATGTCAGATACTATCTGGAAATAGAGGCTGTGAAGAATGTCCTGACGCTTCAGCTTGGGGCTGATGCAAGGCTCAACACTCCTTACTATGCGCCTGCATACAATCCGGCTTTAGGTACTTTCCAGCTTCAGACTAAAGAACTGATCGGATACAACCCCTATATCGACATTTTCCTGAATATGCAGTGGAAGAGGGTCAATATCTTCTTGAAAGTCATCAATGTCGGTGAGGGATGGCCTAACGGGGCCCAGACATTCTCTGCTTATCACTATATAAGGCCTACGCTTGGCTTCAAGGTCGGCATTCACTGGCCGTTCTATATAGAATAAAGCCGGGGTGAGTTATGGGAAGATATCTCAGGACAGCTGCCGTAGTCATTTTCATTTTTGCAGCAGGCATTGTCATCAGGTATTGGAGCGGACCGGTTCGTACAGGTACGTGCGGGTACAAGGTGCGGTTGATGGAACCGCTGTCTGCCTGTGTCGGAATGGACGGCGGCATGTATTCGCGCAGCGGTTTCTTTGCCGGCTTTCAGTACATGATGCTGTCCGGATTCGCCGACACGTGTGGAATAGATGTTGACATTTGCAGCAGTCATGAGTGTGGTGACTATTGGTCGATGTTGTCCGACAGTCTGCTGGACATAGTCGCTGTAAGCCTTTCTGACTCTGTCTTCCGGCAGTTTGAGGACAGTGTGGCTGTCAGTATCCCTTTTGACGGGTACGCATGGGCCGTGAGGAAGAACGATACGTGCCTGTTGCAATGGATAAACTTCTGGTTGGGCCTGTATACGCGCGGGGATGCGTATGATGAGCTTCGGTACAGGTTCGTCATGCCCTATAATTTAAAGGCCGGTCTGACTGACAGAATATCGCCTTACGATGAGACAGTCAAATTATACAGCCGTTATCTCGGCTGGGACTGGAGACTTCTTTCCGCACTCATATTCAAGGAGTCCCGTTTTTCGCTGAATGCATACTCGCGTCGTGGTGCTGTGGGACTGATGCAGGTGATGCATTCTACTGCTTTGTCGTATGGAATATCCGATCTTTTTGATCCCGAAGAGAACATCAAGGCAGGTACGATGCATCTGTTCCGTATCCAGCAACGATATCGTGAAAGAGGTCTGGATTCTGTGAATGTGGTGAAATTTACACTTGCGGCATACAATGCTGGTGAGAGCCGGATCGAGGACTGCATCAATTTTACGAAGGATCATGGCCGTGACTGCACCGATTGGGAGACAGTTGCGGCGACAATACCGCTTATGGCCGACATTGACGGTATCGAGGGTGCCGATTATCTCCGGCACGGACGATTCTCAGGGCAGGAGACAGTCCGTTATGTCAGTGATGTGCTCTCGATCTACGAGAAGTATCTTACATCCGTTCCATAGGAGTGGGAGCGGTGACAGTGACAGCTTCCCTGCGTGTCGGATGTATGAATGTGATCTCTCTTGCATGCAGAGAGATGCTGCCGTCGGGGTTGGACCTGCGTGCTCCGTATTTGAGATCTCCTTTTATGGGGCAGCCTATGGAGGCCAGCTGGCATCTTATCTGGTGGTGGCGTCCGGTCAGAAGCTGTACTTCTACAAGATAATAGTTTCTTGTGGACCTGATCGTACGGTAGCGGAGAACGGCTTCCTTTGCCCCGGGACATGGCAGCACGTGACTGTATGATTTGTTCTGCTTTTCGTTCCTTGTCATCCAGGAGTGTATCTCTCCTTCCTGAGGATCCGGGCATTTCTCTGTCAGTGCCCAGTAGGTCTTGCCGGCATTGCCGTCTCTGAATTCCCTGGCCAGACGCTCAAGGGCCTTGGATGTCTTTGCGAATATGACGGCGCCGCTGACCGGCCTGTCCAGACGGTGGGGTACACCGATGAACACTTTCCCTGGTTTGCCGTTACGCTGTGCGATGAAGGCTTTCAGTTTCTCAGGAAGGGACTCGTCACCGGTTTTGTCGCTCTGGACTATCTCTCCGGCGTTTTTGTTGAATACCATGACATGGTTGTCCTCGTAGAGTATTCGGGACGAAATGTCCTCGTATTCGTCATTTGTCAGTCTCCGGTAGACATTGCCGGTATGTCCCGGCTCAGTACTGTTCGCTGTCATCGGGAAAACTGCAGGATTTGACATCGTCTATGTAGTGTCTGAATGCATCCAGGCATATATCGTGCATATTGGCGTACCGGCGGAGGAAACGTGGAGAGAACTCATTGGTCAGTCCGAGCATGTCATGCATGACAAGAACCTGTCCGTCAACGTACCTGCCGGCTCCGATTCCGATAACCGGAATCTTGAGAGTGCCGGCTACCTTCTTTCCCAGCATTGCCGGTATTTTCTCGAGTACGAGGGCGAAGCAGCCTGCATTTTCAAGAGCCACTGCATCATTTACCAGCCTTTCCGCCTCATCTTCCTCCTTGGCCCTTACTGCATACGTCCCGAACTTGTGGATGGACTGCGGAGTCAGGCCCAGATGTCCCATTACAGGGATACCGGCGGAGAGAATGCGTTCGACCGATTCGAGGATCTCCGTGCCACCCTCTATTTTCACTGCATCGGCTTCCGATTCCTTCATGATGCGGATGGCGTTGCTGACAGCCATCTTAGAGTTGCCCTGATATGAACCGAAGGGCATGTCCACCACTACGAGAGGATTCTTCACAGCCCTTGTGACACTCTGGGCATGATATATCATCTGTTCAATGGTGATGGGCAGGGTTGTCTCATGGCCGGCTATCACGTTGGCGGCCGAATCACCTACGAGGATTACGTCTATGCCGGCCTCGTCGAGCGTGCGTGCTGATGTGTAGTCGTAAGCTGTAAGCATGGCTATTTTCTCGCCTTTCTGCTTCATTTCCAGCAGTCTGTGGGTAGTCATCACCCTTACGTTGCCTTCTGTTGACATGTCTTTGCCTGTTTCTTGGTTTGGTTTGGACCTGCAAAGGAATACAATAATTACCACATATACAATATGACAGGTTGTCAGTTTTTGGGATTTGGCACAATCTTAGTTGAAAATCCCTTCGGTTGCCTGAGACACAGGCGGCAATGACAACAGAAAAAATTAAAAATACATAGATTATGGGAAAGATTATTGGAATAGACCTTGGAACCACGAACTCCTGCGTAGCAGTGATGGAGGGTAACGAGCCCACTGTGATCATCAACAGTGAGGGCAAAAGAACAACACCTTCTGTAGTGGCATTTACAGACAATGGTGAAAGAAAGATCGGTGATCCGGCCAAGAGGCAGGCCATCACCAATCCTTACAAGACTATATTCTCTATAAAGAGATTCATGGGTGAGCCTTACGAGAGAGTACAGAATGAGATATCCCGCGTACCGTACAAGGTAGTGCGCGGTGACAACGGTACGGCGCGTGTCGACATTGACGGTCGTCTGTATTCTCCCCAGGAGATTTCGGCCATGATTCTTCAGAAGATGAAGAAGACCGCGGAGGATTATCTTGGACAGGAAGTTACCGAGGCCGTCATTACAGTACCTGCATACTTCAGTGATTCTCAGAGGCAGGCTACCAAAGAGGCCGGTGAGATTGCAGGTCTGAAGGTAAAGCGTATCATCAACGAGCCTACCGCAGCTGCCCTGGCATACGGTATGGACAAGAAGAAGAACGATATGAAGGTGGCCGTTTACGACCTCGGCGGCGGAACATTCGATATATCGATTCTCGAACTCGGCGACGGAGTCTTCGAGGTCAAGTCAACCAACGGTGATACGCACCTCGGCGGTGATGACTTCGACCACAGGATCATCGACTGGATGGCCACTGAGTTCATGAATGACAATCCGGGTGTGGACCTGAGAAAGGACCCTATGGCCCTGCAGAGACTGAAAGAGGCAGCAGAGAAGGCCAAGATCGAGCTTTCAAGCCAGACCTCCACTGAGATCAACCTGCCTTATATCATGCCTGTGGACGGTGTGCCCAAACATCTGGTAAAGACCCTTACCAGGGCCAAGTTCGAACAGTTGTGCGATGACCTGATCCAGAGAACCATCGAGCCTTGCCGCAAGGCTGTCTCCGATGCCGGTCTGAAAGTGTCCGATATTGACGAAGTTCTTCTCGTAGGCGGTTCTACCCGTATCCCCGCCATCCAGCAGATCGTTGAGAAGTTCTTCGGAAAGGCTCCCAACAAGGGTGTTAACCCTGATGAGGTAGTGGCCGTAGGTGCTGCCATACAGGGAGGTGTGCTTGCGGGTGACGTGAAGGATGTCCTTCTGCTGGATGTGACCCCTCTGTCACTCGGTATCGAGACCCTCGGCGGTGTGATGACCAAGCTTATTGACGCCAACACCACCATTCCTACGCGTAAGTCGGAGGTATTCTCGACAGCCAGCGACAACCAGCCTTCAGTTGAGATCCACGTTCTGCAGGGAGAGCGTTCCATGGCCCGTGACAACAAGACCATAGGCCGTTTCCACCTTGACGGCATCACCCCCGCACCGCGTGGTATTCCTCAGATCGAAGTTACTTTCGATATCGATGCCAACGGCATCCTGAACGTATCCGCCAAGGATAAGGCTACGGGTAAGGAGCAGAAGATACGTATCGAGGCTTCTTCCGGCCTGAGCGAGGACGAGATCAAGAGGATGCGTGACGAAGCCAAGGCCAATGAGGCCGCAGACAAGGCTGAGCGTGAGAAGATCGACAAGATCAACGGAGCCGATGCCCTTATCTTCCAGAGTGAGAAGAACCTCAAGGAGTACGGTGACAAGATTCCGGCAGACAAGAAGGGTGCTATAGAGAATGCCCTCGGACAGCTCAAGGAAGCCCACAAGTCGCAGAACATATCCGACATCGACCGTGCTACCGAGGCCCTGAACAACGCATGGCACGCCGCTTCCGAAGACATGGCCCGCGCCGCCCAGTCCGGTCCTTCAGCAAGTGCTTCAGACTCAGGCAGCCAGGCAGGCAGTAGCTCTTCTTCCGGCAGCAGTTCCAACTCCGGTTCAGGTGATGACAATGTCAAGGATGTAGACTACGAGGAAGTGAAATAGTACCGATAGACATATTGATAATCAAAAGGGGCTGTGTCGTAATGAAGTTTTACGGCGCAGCCCTTTTTTTGACGCATACCGTCATGATCATGACAGCCGGATGCTTGCGACGGCTGTGTGTCTTCCGGCAGTCCGGTAATGTCACTTCAGTATATTTCCCGTTCCCTGATCATTGTCGAGGATATGTCGAACAGGGGGGCGTCACATAGATAGAGGACTCCCTTCACGTCGGTTCTGCCGCTGTATTTGCGGCAGATGCTTTCACCGTCATATCCTATGCGGGGGTATACCCATATGCGGTATTCGTGAAGTATGTCCATGCCTTTGTACCATCTGCCTATATTGCCTATATTGTCGGCGCCTATGAGCAGGACCAGTTCTGTGTCGGGGTCTCTGCGGCTGAGTTCATGCAGTGTCTTGATGGTGTACAGAGGTTCCTGTAAATGATATTCTATATCGGAAACAGAGATTTTCGGGGATATGCCATCGAATGCCAGGCGTACTTGCTGCAGACGTTGGGCCGGGTCTGCCAACATGGACCTGTCCTTGAAGGGATTGTGCGGAGAAGGGATGATGACGACTTCATCCGCCTCGGGCATGGTCGCGATGTGTCTGGCAATACCTGTATGGCCGTAGTGGACAGGATTGAATGAACCGAAGTAAAGTATTTTGTTCATGTTCCGGATATGTCAGGCTTTAAGGCCGGTGAAACTTTCAATCAGATTGTCGGCTTCGGCAAGGGTGCGGTCGAGGCAGTCATTTTCCAGAACTTCGTCAAATCTGGCTTCGTATTCGAGTTCTTCAGCAGCTTTTGCGACCCTGCGCTCTATGGCTTCCGGGGAGTCTGTCCCACGGTTGTGGAGCCTGCGGCGCAGTTCCTCGACAGATGGCGGCTTGATGAATACGGACATGGCCCTGTCTCCGAAGATGCGTTTAAGATTGACTCCGCCCTTGACATCGATGTCGAATACAATAACATGTCCTTTGGCCCAGATACGTTCTACTTCGGAACGGAGAGTGCCGTAAAAGGCGTCGGGATATACTTCCTCGTATTCTACGAACGCATTCTGTGCTATCAGGTCCTTGAATTGTCTGATGGAGAAGAAATAATATTCTACGCCATTGCGCTCAGAACCTCTCGGGGCTCTTGATGTGGCGGAGATGGAGAATTCCAGAAAAGGATATTTCTCCAGCAGATGCCTTACTACTGTGCTCTTGCCTGCTCCTGACGGAGCTGAGAAAATGATTACTTTTTTGTTCATTCTGCAAAAATATCTAAATTTGCGTTAGATATGCAATTTATCAGAAGTTAACTTTAAACGATATATTTATGGTATCTTACAAGGATCTCGGTCTTGTCAACTCGAGGGAGCTGTTTAAAAAGGCCATTACCGGAGGATATGCCATCCCCGCGTTCAATTTCAACAACATGGAGCAGATGCAGGCCATCATACAGGCTTGTGTAGAAACTAAGTCACCTGTGATTCTCCAGGTGTCGAGCGGTGCCAGAAAGTATGCAAACCAGACTATTCTGCGTTATATGGCCCAGGGTGGTGTGGAGTATGCCAAGGAACTGGGCTGTGCGGTTCCTATCGTGCTGCACCTTGATCATGGTGATACCTTCGAACTTTGCAAGTCCTGCATCGAGTTCGGTTTTTCCTCCGTCATGATAGACGGTTCGTCAAAGCCATATGACGAGAATGTGGCTCTGACCAGAAAGGTGGTGGAGTATGCCCATCAGTACGATGTTACCGTAGAGGGCGAGCTTGGAGTCCTGGCCGGTGTCGAGGATGACGTGAAGGCCGAGAACCATACGTACACCCGTCCGGAAGAAGTGGAGGATTTCGTCAAGAAGACAGGAGTGGATTCTCTTGCCATATCCATAGGTACGTCGCACGGCGCGTATAAGTTCAAGCCGGGGCAGAAACCGGAGATAAGGCTGGACATACTGCATGAAATAGAGAAGCGTATACCGGGATTCCCTATAGTGCTTCACGGTTCATCTTCGGTTCCCCAGGACATAGTCGCTGAGATAAACAAATACGGCGGACATCTTAAAGACTCAATAGGTATTCCCGAGGACCAGCTCCGGGAGGCTGCGAAATCGGCTGTTTGCAAAATCAATATCGACAGTGACGGACGTCTGGCCATGACTGCGGCCATCCGCAAGGTGTTCGTGGAACATCCGGAGGAGTTCGATCCAAGGAAGTATCTCGGTCCGGCAAGAGAGAAACTCAAGAATCTCTATGTACATAAGATTAACTACGTGCTCGGCAGCAATGACAAGATGTAGGGAATTTTAGAGAAAAATAACGGATAGGAGTGTCACATTTCAGAGGCACTCCTATTTCTATTTGACTTTATCAAAAAAAGTATTAAATTTGTAGTATTAATCCATAATTATTAAACGTATGAAAACAAAATTTTTCCCTATTGTTTGTGCCGGTATAGCCGTACTGGCGGCAGTATCATCCTGCGGAGGACAGAAGCAGGCGATCAATGGAGGCAAGACGGAGATAGTCATGCCGTTCAGCACTCCTGAGTACAGAACAGACCAGGAGTATTTCCGTGCTACTGCCTCGGGTACCAGCAAGAATATGGAGATGGCCAGGACAGCTGCGGATCTCAATGCGCGTCAGGCACTCGCCACACAGGTCTCCTCTATAGTGAAGTCTGTGACGGAACGATATATGAATCAGGTGGATATTGATACCAAGTCGGATTTCTCCCAGAAGATGGAGCAGAATACACGTCTTGTTGTCAATCAGGAACTCCAGAATGCTGTCATAAAGGATACCAAGGTGTATCAGAATGCGGACGGTTCCTATGAATACTGGATCAATATCGAGATGCCCCGCAGCAAGATTGAGGACAGCATGGAGGACGTGATCAGCAAGGACGAGAAGCTTGCCGTGGATTTTGACCAGCATCTTTTCATGAAGACCTTTGATGAAGAGATGGATGCTTATCAGAAGTCTCACGCGAACTGATGATTGCCGTACACGACATATAGGCTCCCTCCAAGCTTGAAAGCCAGGTGGGAGCTTTCTTTTAATCAATAAATGATATGAGAATAAGACATATACTGGTGGTGACAGCATTGCTGTACTTTTTGTCTGGGGTAGGGTATGCGCAGGATGACCAGTCTTTCCTCGACTTTTACAGGCAGAGGACTCAGGAGTTCAAGGACTGGAGGTCAAAAGCCAATTCCGAATTCACGGAGTATCTTGCCGCGGCGTGGCAGGAATTTTTGGTGCAGCGTGGAAAAGACGATCCAATAGGTCCTGTGGCAGATGAGCCGGAGTATTACAATCCGGAGGAAGCTTCATCTCCTGGATTTGCCCATGGTGTTCCTGCACCGGGAGTAATGTGTGCTCCGGTAATGCAGGTGCCTGCTGTGTCCGCCTTCTATGCAGGCGGATCTTCTGTAACCGTGGACTTTTACGGCATAGAGGAAAACATCCCGTTTGCCGAGGACATGCGGCTGCCGCGTATTATGGCTTCCGAGCAGGATGCGTCCAACGCGTGGAAGATCTTGTCCGGGTCTGATTTCATGTCTTCAGTGGAGGCTATCCAGGATATACGGGATACGTATGCCTTGAGTGACTGGGCTCTGTATACGCTGATCAAGAAATATACAGATGCACTTTATATCGATGAGTATGTCAATGAAAAGGTCATGACGCAGATGTTTCTGCTTAGCCAGCTTCAGTATAAGGCCAGAGTAGGGGCGTCCGGAAACGGACTTATTCTGCTGCTGCCGTTCGATTCTCCTATTTACCAGGTTTCATACATTACTGATGGCGACGAGGATTTTTATATATTCTCCTATGTCCGTCTTAACAGTCAGGAGCCGTTGTATTCATTTTCAGAGGATTTCTCTGCAGCTGACAAGAAACTTAGTCTGGTTATCGACGAACCCATGGCGGTAGGCTATGATTATTACCGCCTCAAGTCCGTGCCTAAGTGGGCTGAGTTTGTGGGGGATGAGGTGAATGTTCCGCTGAACATGCCAGGTGTGCACTTCACTTTGGATTACCCCCAGTCTGACCTGATGACCTATCATAGTTCTGCCGTTGATTCGGAACTTCGCAAAGCGGTGTTCACTGCACTGAAATACAAGATTCTCAAGGATGGTATGAACGAGCAGGAGGCTGTCTCTTTTCTGCTTAGGCTTATACAATACGGGTTTGACTACAAGACGGACTACGAGATGTTCGGCAGAGCCAAGCCGCTGTTTGTCGAGGAATCGTTCTACTATGGAGCCAATAACTGCAAGGACAGGGTACTGCTGCTCTCGTGGCTTGTAAAGGACCTTCTTGGCCTCGATGTGGCCATGTTCTGTTATGAAGGGCACGTTTCGTGCGGAGTGGCTTTTCCGTACGAGGTGGCCGGTGACGGTTACGAGAAGGACGGGGTAAGATACGTCATGTGCGATCCCACATATATAGGTGCGCCTATAGGTGCGACGATGCGTAAATATCGGGATGTCCGGCCGACTATTGTGGTATTGTGACTGACAAATTGTCTTGTTCATCCCGTGGCAGTGTTTTTGCGGTGATGTAAACGATTCGTTAAATTACGTTATTATGGCAGATAAAGAAAAAGAAGAGATAGTCCAGGAGGAAGAGCTTGTAGAAGAAGCTCCTCTTCCTGATACTGAGGAAAATGGTGATACAGGGCAGAAAAAGAAGAAGGACAAGGCGGATAAGAAGCATGCTGAGAAAAAAGAGGAAGAGCTGAAGGCTGCGCAGGCACGTCTTGCGGAGGTCAGCGACAAGTATCTCAGGCTTGCTGCCGAGTTCGACAACTACCGCAGGAGGACAGCCAAGGAAAGACTGGATCTGATATCAACGGCCGGAGAGGATATTATAAAAGGTATGCTTCCGGTTCTGGATGACTGCGAGCGGGCTCTGCAGGTTCTGAGGGAATCCGGTTCCGACAAGGCTGCCATAGAGGGTACTGAGCTTATCTACAATAAACTGATGTCGTATCTGAAAGGACGTGGTCTCAGTGTCGTGGAGGCCATTGGCAAGGATCTTGACACGGATTTCCATGAGGCAGTGGCGCAGATGCCGGTTCAGGAAAAAGACAAGAAAAATAAGGTCATAGATGTAGTCCAACAGGGATATAAGTTGAACGACAAGGTGATCAGATATGCTAAAGTAGTAGTGGGGGTGTAGTTCCGTATGGCAGAGAAAAGAGATTATTATGAAGTGCTCGGGGTGTCGAGGGACGCTTCGGCTGATGAGATAAAGAAGGCTTACCGGAAGATGGCGTTGAAGTATCACCCGGATAGAAATCCAGGGGATGCTTCGGCCGAGGAGAAGTTCAAGGAAGCCGCAGAGGCTTATGATGTACTGAGCAATCCGGATAAGAAAGCCAGATACGACAAGTTCGGACATGCCGGTGTGGGTGGAGCATCCGGAAGCGGGGCAGGTGGTTTCGAAGGATTTGGCGGAGGTTTCTCCATGGAGGATATCTTCAGCCGTTTCGGGGACATTTTCGGTGGCGGAGGTTTCGGTAGTTTCGGAGGTTTCGGCTCATCTGGCAGGAGCGGTTCCGGTCGTGTGCAGAAAGGTTCCAATATCCGTATACGTGTCAAGCTGTCACTTTCAGAAATCGTAAATGGAACGAGCAAGACAGTCAAACTGAAGAAGCTTGTAAAATGTCCTCAGTGCGGTGGCCGCGGAGCGGATTCAGAGTCGGATATACACACTTGTGACACATGTCATGGTACCGGAGTCGTGACCAGGACAGTTCAGTCATTTATGGGTAGAATGCAGACTACGTCGCCATGTCCTGTGTGCGGCGGTGAGGGAAAGGTGATAACCAAGCCTTGTTCCCAATGTCATGGGGCAGGAGTGGTAGAGGGTACTGAGGAGGTGTCGTTCAAGATTCCTGCCGGGGTCGTGCAGGGTATGCAACTGACGGTTCACGGTAAAGGAAATGCCGCAAAGGGCAACGGTGTGAACGGAGATCTTCTCGTACTTATAGAGGAAGAGGAGGACGGAGAACTGCAGAGAGACGGCAATGACCTGATTTATACTTTATTCGTGTCAATGCCGGATCTTGTTCTCGGTACTACGGCGGATATCCCGGCTGCAGACGGTAAGGTGAGGATAAAAATCGAACCTGGAACCCAGTCAGGAACGTTCCTCCGCGTAAGAGGCAAGGGAGTACCTGACATTAACGGGTACGGTCGTGGAGATCTTCTGGTATTCATTCAGGTCTGGACACCCAAGAAAGTGGACAGGGATGAAAAAGAGATGTTCGAAAAACTTAGGAGATCAGGAAACTTCGATCCTAAGCCGACAAAGAAAGATAAGAATTTTTTCGACAGAATGAAAAAAATGTTCAGTTAGGTTGAAAAAAATTTGGAATGTCTTCTCTTTTGTATATCTTTGCAGTCCCAAAAAATCAGCAACCTCTTGTACGGATTTTTAAGACGCAACGTTGCCAAAATTTAGAAAGAAAATGGATTTAATAAAGATTGCAGAACAGGCATTTGCACAGGATGATAAGAAGTATCCTGATTTCAGGGCCGGTGATACGGTTACAGTGACTTATAAGATTAAGGAGGAAAACAAGGAGAGGCTTCAGAAGTTCCGTGGAGTGGTTATACAGAGGAAAGGATGCGGTACAACACAGACTTTTACTGTACGCAAGATATCCAATGGAATAGGTGTTGAGAGGATATTCCCACTTTATTCTCCGTTCATTCAGGATATAGAACTTAATAAGAGCGGTAAGGTACGCAGGGCAAGGATTTACTACCTGAGGAATCTTACAGGCAAGAAGGCTCGCATAAAGGAGAAGAGATATATGGGTTCAGCGGCAGACGACTCAGTATCGGCTGAGTAGTTACCGAATCGGCCCCGTAGCTCAACTGAATAGAGCATCTGACTACGGATCAGAAGGTTGTGGGTTTGAATCCCGCCGGGGTCACCACTATGAAAGCGCAATGTATTGCAAGCCAATGCATTGCGCTTTTGTTTTATTTTAATTGCACCACATTTGCACCACAGAATTCTTTGAAGATTTTTTCATTTGATAAACTGCTTTATCCGATATGCGGTGTATAGTGCGATTCCAATCATTGATGCGGCTCCAATAGCGATTAAAATTTTTTGCCACCAGTGAAGGATGTTTACTTCCTTTATTATTGTTTCTGTTGAGCTGGATGTGGATTTAGTGGATGTGTTACGGTATCTTTCTTTATAGGTAAGGTATATGCCCATGGAGTCTATGGCTGCTGTTGCAGTTAGTGTTCCGTGGTCGTCGAGGTTTAGTGATTGGGTGAGTGATGCGGAGCGGCGGAGTGTGCTGATTTCGGTCAGGCGGGCTCTGCCGACTGAATCGCATTCTATCAGGGCGCGGATGAGGCTTGTGTCTGGCTTGAGATGGATGATGGTGTCGCGGATGTATTCACGTTCTGTAATTATAGTGGTGTCCGAAGTCTTTGCAAGTATTGATTCAGGATATATCTTCGGACTGCATGAAGTGTTCAGGAGAACAGTTGGAATGATGATGAGTGTTCGTAGGTGTTGGAAATAGGCTGTTGCGGTCATAGTTCTATGATCTCAGGGTAGTGCTGTCTGTAGGAGATGTCGTAGAGTATCTGTCCTCTCTGGGGGCCCCGGGGCCTGTGGGAGATGTGGACGAATGTGGAGTAGAGTATCATCTGGTCGAATGGGATGCGGCTGCGGACTGCTGTCTGTGCCAGGAGGAGGGGGTCGGGTGCGGCGATGTCGGCGGCCTCTCCCCTGACGTGCTGCGAGCCGTGGACTCCTCCGACGGCTTCGTTGAGCTCGGGGGAGCGGTAGCCGCTGTTGATGACCAGGGGTCTGCCCCATGCCTTGCGGAGGGGCTGGAGGACGCGGGTCACGAGGAGGATGACGGCCTGCCTTGCGGGGCCTTCGGGTACGGTGTTGTCTATGCCCATGCGTCGGGCGGTGTCGCTGCGCTGCATCTCGGACCAGGTGAAGTTCTCGGAGATGCGGTCAGCGTAGGTGTCCGTGTTCCTGTTTGTTTTCATGTTCATGTTCTTGTGTGTCTGTGGGGTTATGGGTGCCGAAGGGAGGTTTTCTGGCGGTGCAGGCTACGCAGTCGCAGCGCATGAGGCTGCTGACGGCGCAGTCTGTGCCGAGGCGGTCGAGGCGGTTGCGCAGGTCGGAGTTGTCGTCGTAGAGCCTGTCGATCTTGGCGGTGGCGGCCTCGTACCTGCGGCTGAGGAGCTCGAGCTCCTTCTCCTGGCGGGCGATGACGCTCTGCCATTTCTCGTTTATCCTGCGGGTGTTCTCGAGCCTTGCGGCGGTCTTCTTCTCGGTGATGAGGAAGAGGGCGATGAGTCCTCCGGTGCCGGTGGCGGAGGCTATGAGCTGTATGATGAGGTCGGGTGTCATGGGCGTGGGGTGTCTGGGAAAAGTCCCGCTCCTGCTTTCTTTGATGCGGGGGCGGGACTGAGCTGCCGTGGGTTACGGTGCGGGGGTGTAGACCGCCATGTGGAGCATCTCTCCGGACTTCTCTCCCGTGGCGGAGTTGACGAAGAAGTACTTCATGAACACCTTTGGTGCGGCCTCGCCGGGCTCGCCGAAGAGGGCGGCGTAGTCGCTGAGGATGTCGAAGGAGGTGTTGACGACCTCGCGTACACCTCCGATCTGGACTGCCTTGGCGTAGGCGTTGGAGATGCCGTTGGACTGGGGTGCGGAGGCCATGATGACGAGCTTCAGTCCGGTGACGTCCGCGGGGACGGAGGGGAGCTGGAAGGAGAATGTTCCTTCGGAAAGTTCTATGGCGGCTTCCGCCGGTGCCTCCACTCCTGTGAGCTCGGGCGGGTTGGCGAGGGCCTCTCCTCCGCAGCGGACGATCCAGAAGTTGAGGCGGGAGTAGAGGTTGGAGCCGGAGATCTTCGATGCCGTCCCGAGGACGCTGCGTCCCTTCTGGGATGCGGCCATGGCGGTCCATGCGAGGATCTGCTCGTTGGTTAGGCTCCTCCAGCTCTGTGAGAGGGCCTTGAATACTGACTTGACGGCGGCCTGCGAGGATGTCCTGACGGAGCCTCCGTAGCCGCGGTTGCGGATGTACTTGCGGCCGCGTGTCTTGGCGGCTGTGACTCCCTTTGCGGAGCCCGACATCTCTTCGAATGCGATGGAAGGTAGGTACTTCATGATGCTTGTGTATTAAGGGTTGGACAATAAGTTTCCTTGCTGGGTGCCGCCCCTGGGGGCGAACATGAATATGAACGGTGTCCATCCGGTGGACTTGGACATGCCCCCGAGGTCGGGTACGGTGAGCACTCCGCCCTCGATGCGTCCCGCGGCCATGGCGGAGCCTGGGTGGCCGGTGTTGTTGCTGCCTCCTGTGAGACAGAGGTCTGCGCTGACGTCCTCCGGGAATCCTCCGAGGCGTATGGATACTGAGTCCCCGAACTCGGAGGTGAACTCGTCGAAGCATATGTGGAGGAAGCACCATCCGTCCTCCACGGCGCAGACGACGTTCCTGTGGTCGAGCTCTTCGGTCAGGTACTCGAGCGTCAGGTCGGTGTTCGTGCCGGGGAGCACCGGCCGGCGCACTCCCCTGACGGCGTACATGGTGCAGAGGACGAGGGTGATGCTGCCGAGGTCGTCGTATATGGGGAGCTTCTCGATGCAGAGGGTGCGGCTGTCCCTGAGCCATGTCCTGACGGCGGTGCCTATGGAGTATGTCCTGCTGTATCCGGGGTACTCCACCGTCTTCAGCGAGCGCATCCAGCAGGAGGTGACGCAGCTGCGGGGGATGGACAGCTCCGGGAGAGTGATCTCCAGCACCTGTGCGGCGGCGTACTCCGGGGAGGCGGTGTCGATGGTGACCGTGCCGTTGAGCACGGCCATGCTGCCGGACTGGAAGTCCTGCAGGGCGATGGGGCCGCTGCCTGGGGCGGGGTGCAGACATGGGGCTGTGTGGTCCTCACCGAGAGGACCTGGCGGCCCTTGGACACCTTGGCCGTCACGTCCCCGGCGGTGCCGGAGAAGGCGCTGAATGCTATGGAGGGGAGGGCTTTCATGGTCTGCGTCTGAGTGTCGGACGCTAAGATAGCGGAAGGAGGGACAGAGTTCCTTGGAATGGGCACGGATGCCGTAAGTGGCTGAATTATGCGTTGTTATGCTTCTGCAAGCCTGCCGTCGCCATAGCCTGCAGTCCGTCCCTGACGTCCACCTCCGCCGACAGGCTGCGGCTGTCGGAGCGCAGCCCTGTGATGGTGTCCAGGAGTGCGTGTCTTATATGCACGCTGAGCCTGCGTGCTCCGGAGCCGAGGCGGAAGAGCGCGGCGTAGTCCGGTATGCGGAGCGGGGCTGCTGTCGTACCCGGCCCGGCCGGGGATGGCGGGAGGAAGCGGCGCATCATCCCGGGATTGCGCCCCCTGCCCTCGGGGGCCAGCTGGAGCATGGCCAGCAGCCGGAAGCGCCCTTCGGGAGCGGACGGCTCCAGTGTCAGGGCCGTCTCCAGCACCAGGGAGGACCCCTCCGTCCTGGCTCCGGTCACTGCGAGCGAATGGACCGGGAAGGGCCCCGGCGCTGCCGGGGACGGAACGCCCTCCCTGCCGAGGGCTGCCAGCCCGTGGTAGGCCGACAGGAAGAGGCAGTAGCCGCTGATGCTGTTGCCGTCGCCGAAGGGCGGACGGCGCGAGGGCACCCCGCGGGCCAGCCGGTTCCATTCGGCCTGTGCCCGGTGGGGCAGCGAGCCCCATGCAGCGATGGCCCTGCGGTGCAGCTCCAGCTGCCGGAGCTGGGCCGGGGAGCCAGCGAATACGGGCCGGGGCCTGGAGCGCAGCATGCGCCTGCCGTCCCGGTGGTAGAAGGTGATCTCCCCCACCGAGCCCCAGCAGTCCGAGAGCGGTATGTCAGGTATGAAAGCGGGCATGGCGTCAGTGTCGCGGACCCTGTCCCCTGCGGCGCAAGTCTTATGCTGGGCTGTGGCTCGGAGGTGGTCCGGTCGGGCTCCAATATAGCAAACAGGGTACACGGTCCGGTGAGAACGGCGGGGCGGACACCGGGATGCGTCCTTATGCACTGGGCAGGGAAGAGATTCCTGTCAGTGGCGGACAGACCTCAACCGGAAAAAGGAAAGGAAAGAAAAAACCGTAAAAAAAGAAAAAAAAGGAAAAAGGACTGCCTTCTCTGCCCCGCGGAGGCGTTCTGTCAAGGTTTTTGCGGAAAAAATTACGCCCGGAGGGTGTCATTTTTTGCGGAAAACGGCGGAGCCGCCTGACCTTGACAGGGCGGCGGAGAGGGGCTAGCTTTGCGGGAGTTTTTGTTTTTGTGGGAGTCAATGCAGTTTGTCTAATATCCTTCTCGGCAGATAATCAGTATATTTTTAAAGCAATGGATAGGAAAAAGTCTTATCTTTGTTCCGTTATCCGCAAATAGCGGAGACAGACATATTGCTCAATAGCCTTCTGAATCACCACCTCGGAGTTTTGCGAGCATTACAACACAGTTGGCACTTACGGCTTAGGCGTAGGTGATTCCGTATTGTGTTGTGGCTTGTGGTGAGCCCAGAAGGCGTATGGAGTACCTACGCCTTTTATGGTGTTAGGGTAGTAATCGTGAAATTATGTTTAATACTAATAATTAATAACTTATGGGATGGATTATATTAATCTTTGTTATCGTCATTTTTGTAGTTGCAATCATGTCGGCAAATAAAAAGCAAAAAGAAATGGAAAACCGAGGAAAGGCAATAAATCAAACAATCAGCCAAATGCCTGATTTTAACCCTACGACAAAAATAATTGGACCACAGAATCGCTTTGTCTTTGCTGTAGATTATTCAACTCGTAAGATTCTTTACATGCCGGGCTCTGTCAAATATTTTTATTCTTTTGAAGATGTCATATCTGTTGAATTGATAGAGGATAATAATATTATATCTAAGAAATCTACAGGAAGAACAATAGGAGGTGCGTTAGTAGGTGGATTTGTGGCTGGTGGTGTAGGCGCTATTGTTGGAGGGCTTTCCGGGTCTTCCAAGCAGCAGAATCTTCATTTGTCCGTCAAAACGAAGTTGCTTCTTCGAAATAATGCTTCTCCTTCAGTAGAGATACCATGTTTTGATTGCAGAACAATGACTACGGAAGGGAAACCTGTAAAGGACGGAAGTACTGAATACAATATTTATAAACAAGGCTTGAGTTGTGCGCAAAGAATAGTGGACAGTGTCAGTGTTATTATTGATATGGTAGATAGAGAATCAAACTCATCTGTACAGGGTTCGGCAAATAGTTCGAATATTTCAAATAGAGAAAACATGAATAAACCAGTAATGCCACAGAGCGATCCGTTGGAGGATGAGGTTAGGAGATTGAAAGCAGCAGGTCAATTGATACCTGCCGTAAAACTCGTAGTAGATACATTGGGCTTGGGGTTGGCTGATGCCAAGGCTTATGTGGATAATGTGCAATAACCGGTTATTTTTTGTATATGTCGTCAATTTATAATATGATGGTAAAATATTTCGGCGAGTAAGCTGAGCGAACTGGCTGGTGTGGAAGAGCGGTGGTGTGAGCTGCCGCTCTTCTGTTTTGTATGGGTGTTTGCGGACGGCGTTGCCGGCTGCAGTCTCTTATGAGTATCAAAGTTCCTCTCTCCTCTCTGGGTCGGACGGAGTCCGGGCTAGTGAGGGTTTCCTGTGTGCTGTCGCTGCAACGGAGCCGACCGGATGTGCGTTGCCGGAGGGACCGGGCCGAGCCCGATGGCAAGCGAGGGAACGCAGTGAGCGAGTGGAGGCGATGCACTTCCGGCACTGTGCCGGTCGCAGAGGGGCCGGGACGATGACACGGAATGTGCGGTTGGAGATGTGATGCTGTGTTTGGATCATTTGTTTTGGGTATAAGGGAATAGTTCCTATATTTGCGGTTGAAAAAACGTTGAGGGCCGGCCCTTGAACCGTCCCCGCCTGCTTGGCTTACTTTTTGCGCTTTAGGATAACGACAACTGCAAACCAACGGCAACTAAAATAAATTTCGAGCTTCATTTTAGCAACGTTTCTAAGCCCTCAACTTCAAAAGGTCTGAGAGCACAACCTGCCCGGATTTTCCGGGCTTTTTTATTGTCGTCTTCCTTTGTTTTTCAAACATTGAAGTGTAGAACTTTTCTTATTTTGCTCAGGGAGACCGCCAGGACTCCCTGTAGGAGAGATACCGCTTCGTCCCTTAACAGGGGGCTTCGAGGAATAAGGGTGTTCACTGAGCGGGATGCGTTCCGAACCGGGTTTCAGGGAGGCCGGAGGTCTCCCTGTATGAGGAATGCCATGAAGCGGAGGCGGACTGTCTTCCTGGACGGCTTGCCGGACAGGAGGACAGGAAGACGGGAGCGACCCGCAGCTGTGCTGCTAAGGGGGCCGGCTACAGGAGTCAGGCCGTGTGCGGAGTGAGGGGCTGCGGTGCGGGATGAGGTGGATGCGGGGTGTGACGGTCTGCCTGTGAGCCTGGCTCCGGAGTCCCGCAAGCGGCCTGGAGGCCGGTGGCCGACGCAGCGGGACTCTCGCCGGACCCCGCCCCGCCCGACCGGGTTAGGAGAGACAATCTTCGAACTTGTTGATACGGAGATACTTAACATAATACGGATTGTGTGCGCTTTGCTCACACAATAAAGGTTGGATTATGTTAAGTAGCGGATTAATGGTCGGGGCGGTCGAGGCTTTCCGGCGGAGGGCGGGCGGTTGGCCCGGAGGGCTGAGTGAGGACAGGGAGTGTCGGGCGCTTGCGGCTGACTCTCCCTACCGCTTTGTGTTTTGCCGGCGGCTCATAGAGTATTAGTTGATGGGGATTCGCAAAATAAATAAAACTGCCACATAAAGTATTTCATATTTTCTATGTGGCAGTTCCTGTATGTGATTTTATTCTAGAAGTGGAAACCGAATCGAATCTGTACTTGAACGGCGGATTTGTTGTTTGTAGGCTCGAGTTCTGTTTCTTTTGTATACGATCCTTTTGAGGAATTGTAGTATCGTTTGAAGTCCTCGTAGAAGACTGATTTTACTTTGTATTTTCCAAGGCCTTGAATGTTGATTCCGATAGAGTAGGTATCCTTGAACATTACTCCTATTCCAGTGTTCCATGCAAACGCGAATCCGGGCTTGTATTTAGTGATTGCATAGTAATGCCTTTCTCCCGACTGACCGCTAATCTCGTTGTCATACCATCTGTAGGCGGAGTAATTTGAGTTGGAACGGAAGGCCATATTCATGCCGGCAGCTGCTTCTACCCACAATCTTATTTGTTTGATTTTGTAAGAGTAATTAAGTCCTGCTTTGACCGGAATGTTAAAGTACAGAGGATAGTGTATACTTACTTCTGAATCCTCTGTGTCAAAATTATATTCCGATGTTATTATATCATAATCCTCTTGATTTAAGTTTTTTACATCCTTGCTGGTTCCGTCCAAATTCAAGTCGGCACCGAGAATAACGCCTAATCCGGTAACAGGTAAGTCAAACTGATACTTGTAGCCGATCACTGCTCCGAATGTGTGTCCCTCGTACGGCATGACTCCACCGATATAAATCGAAGAGCCTTTGATCTGTGCAAATGCACATGTGGCGGTTGTGATTGCCAGCAGTGTGACGAATAATTTTTTCATAGGTTTATTCATTAAATGTTATGTTTTTAACAGGACAGACGGGATAAGCTTGATATAGTATGCCTCCTTTCATAGGATTAGTTCTAATATCAAACCAATCTTTGGAATCAATAGGTCTGGTCATATTAATGAAGTATATGTGTTGGAACTTTTTATTATTGACCTCAACACAAGATAATACAAATTTCACAGCGACATCAATATTGTAGCTGACTTTGTAATATGTTCCTTTTTTGATTATGTCTTGTTTCAATTTCATGTTGAATGATTTATAATTATCTTCTCCTATTCCATTTCCTATAAAATACGAATAGTATTCAGCCTCTTTTTTTCCTGGGATGTACCAACCGTCACCAAGTGATTTTGCGTAGGCATATTCAGGGAAGTATTCTTCAAATGATAATCCATTGTCCTGACAATATTTTTCAATAATAGCAGTATTCTGTGAGGCATCATCGGAAAATTGAGAAAACAGATCATACATCTTTTTTCTATCCTTGAAAATTTTTTTCTCCTGTTTTTTGGCGATTTTCTTATTTTCAGTATTTCGAAGGATGATGTCTCGGGTATCGGATAATTGAGAGTTTATTACAATGCCGCTTTTGCCATCATCACTGACATGAATGACGATGGCCTTTATGCCGTCAACTTCATACACATCTCCTACTTTGGGCTGGGCGAAGGAGAATACGCCTGCTGCAATAGCAAGTAAGCCGGTCAATAAAAATTTTTTCATAAATGATATGATATTAAAATGTTAGTTGAATTTGATTTCCCTTATAAGCATTCCGGGGGAGAATCTTCCACCGGAGATTTTACGGAATGTGGTCGCACCCAGCATGGAATTCTCGGCGTCTTCCTCCACGGCCATGAACCGGTTGTCCCAAATCTGCCCTTTTACAGGCTCGATGACCCCGATTCTTCTGTATGATGTTATGCCGTTTTCATCAAGGAATGTTTCCAGGACTTCAAAACGGCTTCTTTCCGAGACTCCCTCTTTAAGGCCGATTTTGGCTGTAATCACGCTGTCCGTACTGTAAAGTGGAGTTTTGACCCGGAACACTTCATGGCTTTTCTGCAGTTCCACGATGGATTTGTCCAATGCCCTGGTACACACCTTGGTAATCATCTCTTCCGGTGTGTCGAGATTAACACCTTTAGAGGATGTTTTTTGGCTGTCTACAATGCTGGTTCCGATGTATTTCAGTTTGAAGAGACTCGTTTCATTATCAAATTCGGCTTTCTTTCTCTTGTTGATATTCGCGCTGTCGAAATAATAATGTTCGTAAAAGGTGTTCAGCATATTTTCAGAGTAGTCCAGCTGGTACAAATGGGAAATGATAACAACTCTAAAGCCGGTGATGTCTTCACTGATTGCTGCTCCCAGATGCGATGTCGCAGAAATGGCCTGGGCAACTGCGTGGTCACTTATGCTCGCCAGCTCAGCAATGGCACTGAACCAATCCCGGGCCACGGAGGCCCTGCTTTCTTTGTCAACATAGTAGAATTCGTTTACGATGACAAAAGTGTTTTTGATTAAATCCTGCCCGGCATCAGCCAAAATAGCTGTTCCCCGTTTTGTCATTTTTGCGATTTCTATATCAAAGAAGTCAGCATCATAGTAGCCTCTTTGCTGTATCAGGGACATGTCAAATGCGCCTGATTCAGGGTCGCGGTCAAACCATTTAGCCATGAGTCTGCGGCCAATTGCATTTTTCTCCAGAAAGTATGTGATTTCTACAGGCTCTTTTCTGTTTTTCTTGTGCTCAACGGAGTGCAGTATACGGCGATTGAGATTGTGGTCGTTAAATTTCTCGGGAATAGGAATGGATAAAAATGCATCCCCAATCTCCTCTCCATACGGGTATTCAGGCCGTACAACAGCTAAGGAATACAGTGAGCTTCTTCTGTATTCTTCTATCGAGATAGACTTCTGCGCCTTAGCCAATAATGGAATAAGTACAATTGCGCAGGATAGTACTGTCTTAAAAATCCCAGTCTTCATCGACATCGAAACGGACGCTTTCATCGATATTGTTTGTAGGAAATTTCTTTGCTTTTTTAAGAGCCTTGCTGTTTGCCTTGTAGTGTTTGTGTGCTTTTCCAAATCCCAGTGTACCAGCATGAAAAAGTAGACACAGAAAAAATAATTCAGTTAAACATTTTTT
>UQUN01000030.1 GCA_900544175.1 uncultured Alistipes sp. | reverse complement strand
AAATTTTGGAGATGATCCCATATACCTGAGCATTCCCTCACACAGGGCTTTCCCGGTGATCCGATTTCGCTCAGTGTTTTTCCTAAATAATACAAAAAACACCCGACTTTACATTCTTGGGTGTAAAATCGGGTGTTTATTTTGTAAAACATTGATTTTCAATGTTCATTGCGGTGCGGACGGGGCTCGAACCCGCGACCTCCGGCGTGACAGGCCGGCATTCTAACCAAGCTGAACTACCGCACCGTTCTTCTTTGCCCCTTCCGTTTCCGAAAGGGATTGCAAAGATATACAGTTTTTGCTTCTTTGCAAACTTTTTTCAAAAAAAAATATAAAGAAGCTATCGCCGCATCGTAGTCAGGTTCGGTAGTAATTTCAGGAACAAGCTGTGAATAAACTACTTTTCGATTCTCATCCAGAACTACCACCGCTCTTGCGAGAAGGCCGGCGAGAGGACCGTCAACCATCGCGACGCCATAGTTCTCTCCGAACTGCTCGTTGCGGAATGCCGACAGGGCTATTACATTTTCTATACCCTCGGTAGTACAGAAACGGGACTGCGCAAACGGGAGGTCATTCGATATTGCCAGGACTACCGTATTGTCCCTGCCGGCCACCAACTGGTTGAATCTGCGTACGGATGTGGCGCATACGGCAGTATCAAGACTTGGAAAGATGTTGAGAACTACTTTCTTTCCGGCATAATCACTCAGCCTTGCAGTGCTGAGGTCGCCTTTAACCAATTCGAAATCCATTGTTGTCTGTCCTGCTACAGGGAACTTTCCCTTAAGATTGACGGTATTGCCGCCCAATGTTACTGTTGCCATAATTCTCTGTATTTACTTGAAAAATGAAAAATGTACGTTTCCGTATTTCTTTTCCTTAACGAAGCGCGGATGCCCCATAAAGGAATATGTCCCCGGATGTTCCAGGATAAATTCCCCACCTTTTCTCAAAAGTCCTCCGGGAAGGCTGTCCGAGACAGCCGAAAGCACACGGTCCGGTATTGTATCCAGTCCTGCGATATCATATGGAGGATCCGCGAAAACAATGTCAAAATCCATCCTGCACATACCTACGAAATCAAATACGTTATGCCGGATTACATGCATGCCCTCTATTTTGAACTGGGAAATGCACTTGCGGATGAAAGACACATGCAGCGGATTCATCTCCACAGAATATATTTCCCTAACACCCCGGGAAGCGAACTCGTAGGATATACTGCCCGTTCCAGAGAACAGATCCAGTACGCGCACCTCGGAAAGGTCATATTCATTGTCCAGGACATTGAACAGCCCTTCCTTGGCAAAATCCGTCGTAGGACGCGCCCTGAATCCTGAAGGCGGCAGCACCGCCCTGCCCTTGAGACTGCCTCCGATTATCCTCATTGCATAAACACCACTCCTGCAAAATATTTTCCAAGTTCCGCCGACACTCGTTCCTCTACCTTGCCATATATATGCAGAACTGTATGGTCCGGATTAAACATCACCTCCTTGGTCACGGAAAATATGAAATACTCCGCCGTAGCGATATCGGCTGCCGGAAAACTGTTGGCAAACAGAAGCCGGTCCCTTTCGGCAGCAACAATGTGCAGCATTCCCTCAGTAAACGACACTATCAGACGGTTATTGTCATGTACTGACGCTATACGGTCAATCAGAAGATACGCCGTAGGATAGAACTTCACGTTACGGCACTGTCTTGTCAAGGCGCCGTATATCGCAACCGGAAGCGCAAAGACCATGACAGCCTTGCGGGAAGGCAGATCCAGGGTAAGCACCTCGTCATCGTCACTGATGTCTCTGACGGCCTTGAGACATTCCCTCCCTCTGTCCTTTGCAAAATGCGACTGTGGCACAAGAGTGTATTTCCATGTAGTAAAATACACGGACACCATTGAGAACGGTCTGTCCAGCACAGGTGCAAGCTCATTTACAGAAAGATCGACCGGACAGGACCTGCTCTCTTCGGAAAGCAGTATTCCGTTCCGGTCGTAAATTGAAAAAGAATAACCGTTCAGATCAAGCTGAATGGTTATTCTATGCTGCGGGCCAGGCATCTGTACTATTCCCAGTTACCTGCGTTATTGTTAGGATTCTCGATATCCCCGACCTTAAGACCGGGATACTGTCCCATATCCTCCTTCTCTGCCTTAAGGTTGACCACGAGCTGCCTGTCAAGCCCTTTCAGAAGCTCGTCATAAGGTACCCTGGCCTCGAACAAAGGAATGTTGATACCGGACACCTTCCTTACCACTGCGTCCATCTCAATGGGCTTTCCGCCAGAGAATGGTATGATACCTATGGAGTCAACCACGTTGGCCTTGCCTTTCAGAAGGGTATCCCTTACCATTATCTCAATACTGTCACGTCTCACAAGTCCACGTGCTACGGCCAGTGAGTCATCCATTGAGCCGATCTGCCTTACGATGGTGATCTTTCCGTTTTTGTAGAAGTCAATAAGCGAGTCTGTTGTAGAAAGGAAGCGGCGGTTGGATTCCTTATATACTTCCTGAAGTGTTCTGATACAAACCATTCTGTCAATGGCTACCGCTTCTCTGCGTGCAACCTCTTTCTGGAATCTGACAGGTTGCATCACGCTGTCATAAACAAGGTATACCAGAAGAATGATAAGCAGAGGAAAGACCACATAAGTCAAAACCTTAAAGAGTGTTTTCATTGTAAGTATAATTAAATTTTTAGTTTATTACCTCTTTGCAAATATGCCGACAAAAGTAAAAATAATAATTAGGACTTGCAATATATTTTTAATTTTGCAATCATAAATTATTCTGCGTATGACATTGGAATCTTCATCTCTTGAACTTGAGAAACTGCTGGCCGGAAAGAGAAGTGTCGCCATTATCAGCCATTTCAACCCTGACGGTGACGCGTGCGGATCTTCCATGGGACTCTATTCGTTCCTGCATTCCAGAGGGATACACGCAGAAGTGGTACTCCCATCACGCCCGCCTGTGTTTCTGGACTTCCTGGACAAGGACAGGATCACCAGATATTACACCGACGACAGGGATGCGGCAAGGCAGGCCGTAGCAGACAGCGACCTTATTGTATGTCTTGACTTCAACAGGCTCGACAGGACAGAATGGCTGCAGGAGGACATCACAGCGGCTGCAGCGGCAAAGGTGATGATTGACCATCATCCCTACCCGGAGACAGAAGGGTTCAGCATCGTCATATCGGATCCATCATCGTCCTCCACCTGCGAGCTTCTGTACCGCACTCTCATGTGCTTCTCATCTGTCGCAGGAGTTCCGGAAAGGATCGGCAAGGAGGCCCTGACGGCTATCACGACCGGTCTGCTCACAGACACAAACAACTTCAGCAACTCCCTTACCCCATATACATTCACAACAGCAGCAGGACTTCTGCAAGCCGGTGCGGACTTCGAATCCATAGGCAATATGATCTTCAGAAGGTACACGGAGGACCGCATGCGGCTCATGGGACATCTTCTGCTGGACTCCATGGAAATTGACAGGAATACCGGCTCATCCTGCATGGTACTGACACTTGAGGACAGAGAAAGGTTCAATTTCCAGGACGGAGACTCCGAAGGACTTGTCAATCTTCCGCTTATGATAAAGGACGTGGAAGTGTCAGCCATCTTCTGCGAGACAAAAGAATTCATACGCGTCTCCCTCAGATCCAAGGGCAACGTGTCAGTCAATGCCCTGGCCAACCGATACTTCAACGGAGGCGGCCATGAAAAGGCCGCAGGAGGAAGGCTGACCATACCCATAAGCGATGTCCGCAGATACTTCAAAGAGTCTATGGAACAATTCTTGCAGCATCACTGACATAATACATGAGACCGAAGACATACATATTATTACTTACAGTCCTTCCGGCACTTCTGCTGTTCTCCTGCAACGATGAGAAAGAACTTACCATCGCAGACCAGGAAGCGGCGATAGACTCATACATCTCGCAGAATTTCCAGGACTACCCTGTCATACGCCGCAACGGATCCAACCGCATAAAACTCGACACCACGGCGATAACGTTGGAAGACTCCCTCGAGTTCGGAGACTCCCTTCATTTCTACTATGCAGGATACATATTCACTTCATCACCGACCAGCCTTTTCTCGACCAACAACGAGCAAGTGGCACAGGAAAACGGCTTCGAAATATCCGATCCCGACTACTCCGTCAAGAAGATACTGTTCACGGAAAACTGCATGTGCAGCGGACTGGTCAACGGTCTTTACGGAGTAAGAGAGGGCGAGCACTGCATAGTGATTTTCTCCGCAAAATACGGATTCTATGACAGCTACGTATACAGCATTCCAAAACTTTCCGCGCTGGCTTACGAAATCTGGGTTGAAAAAGTAATAAAGAACAACTGACAATGAACCTATTCTACAAGACAATCACTTTTCTGGCGGCGACTGCCATAGCCGTATCCTGTGCACAGGAAATCGACGAATCCGCCGAGTCCGTCCAGAAACGTATCCTGGAGGCATACATCAAGACCAACTATCCGGATGCCGAGCCGTCAGCCTCCGGCCTGTATATAGTAGACTCCATACCAGGTACCGGAAGGACTCCGGATGACACGTCGTACGTGCTCGTGGATTACGTAATCACGTATCTGGACGGTACATTCAGCTCATACACATCCGACAGCATAGCCAAGATTCTCGGCACCTACTCCTATTCCGGATACTACGAGCCGAGAATCTGGTCATTGCGGAACAACTCTGCAGGAATCAGGGAGATACTTACCGGCATGAAGGAAGGTGGCTCAGTAAAGGCAATCATACCTGCATCCCTGCTGGACGAGGAAAGCGGCATGGAAATCATAGAGGGAGACGGTTCGACCAGAATATACGACATCTACCTGAGGGAAGTCATCGACAACCCGGACCTGTACCAGATAGGAGAACTGGAAGAATACGCGGATACAAGGTACAATGGACTGGACTCTACCGAATATGGGTTCTACTTCATCAAGACAACCGAGACAAACGACACCGTCAGCAACCAGGCCAACGTCAACATACGTTACGTAGGAAAATTCCTCAACGGCACTGTTTTCGATACCAACATACAGGATACTGCTATAAAATACAGGATATACAATGCCTCCAACGGATACAGCGCCGCATCTTTCCAGTACTTCGATGACGAGGAGAAAACCATGGAGGAAAACTCATTCATCGACGGCTTCAACAAAGGACTGTACCGCATGAAATATGGTGAATCAGCGGTTGTGTTCTTTTATTCGCCTTTAGGATACGGAGAGAACGGCAGCGGAGACATACCGGGCTATGTTCCGCTATGCTTCGAGCTGTGGATCGAGGAGCAGGCCGAGACAGAACAATAATAGAATATGGCAAAAAAAAGAGTATTCATAACAGGTGCCACCGGCAATATGGGAGGTGCGGCTTTCAGAGAGCTGCTGGGACGCAGGGACAGGTTTGACATCGTACTGCTGGCAAGACCCAGCAAGAAAAACATCAAAACTCTCGGCAAATACAGTAACGAGCCAGGTATCAGGATCATATGGGGAGATCTGACTGATTATGACAGCATTCTGAAAGGTGTCACCGGTGCCGATTATGTACTGCATATCGGCGGCATGGTATCTCCCGCAGCTGACATGCATCCGGAACAGACTCTGAAAGTCAATGTAACAGGAGCGCAGAATGTTGTCAGGGCAATAAAGGCACAGTCCGACCCCGACAGCATCGGTGCGGTATATATCGGCTCGGTGGCCCAGGTGGGCAACCACCTTCCGCCCAGGCACTGGGGCCGGTGCGGCGATCCCATCTACACCAGTATTTTCGACTGGTACTCAGTCTCCAAATGTCTTGCCGAACTGGTATTCGCCGAATCCGGTCTGAAACGGTGGGTATCTATCCGCCAGACAGGAATGCTCTATCCCGACCTGCTCAAGAAGGCCAATGACCCGATAGCCTGCCACGTGCCTCTGCGCGGAGTTCTGGAGTGGAGTACCCTGGAAGATTCCGGCAGAGTATGCGCAAATGTCTGCGAGGATAACGTCCCGGAGGATTTCTGGAGAGGTTTCTACAATCTCAGCAGCGGAGCCTCTTTCCGCCTGACCAACTACGAGTTCGAGACTATGCTGCTACGTGGCATGGGATGTCCTCCAGTTGAAAAGGTATTCGGAGCCAACTGGTTCGCCACCAAGAATTTCCACGGAGAGTGGTACTTGGACGCCGACAGACTGGAAGAATTCCTTCACTTCAGGGAAGGAGTTACCGCAGAAGAATATTTCCGGCGCATGAAACGGCAGCTGCCCTGGTACTTCTCGCTGGCTCCCATAGCTCCGGCATTCGCCATTAAGGCGTTCATGCGCCATGTGGCCGTAAGCAATCCCTTAGGCACACTATACTGGCTGAAGCACGGTGACACCGGACGTATCAAGGCCCACTTCGGATCCATCGAGGAGTGGAAGGCCATCCCGGCATGGAAGGACATGGACCTCAGCCGACCTTCCGACCGCCCCGAGGATGCTGTCGTATTAGACCACGGTTACGACGAGACCAAACCACTATCCGAACTGAATATAGAGGATATGCGGGCTGCAGCCAGATTCCGCGGCGGAGAATGTCTCTCGGAGACCATGACTCCCGGCGACCTCTTCACCCCTCTCAAATGGCGCTGCCAGTTCGGCCACGAATTCGAGATGACCCCGAACACAGTCCTGCGGGGAGGACACTGGTGCCCCGAATGCCTGCCCAAGTACGACCCGGCCAATCCCAATCCCTGGAATTTTGAGGCCATAGCCGCCGGCAATCCTTTCTTCGCCCAGGTCTATGATTGAACAGACATCACTGCTGTCAAAGAGGAATATACTGCCACAATATAAGACTAGCCGCCCTCGGCTCTAGAGGGAGGGGCCCACTGCGGAGCAGTGGGAGGGCCTGGTCTTATATTGTGGCAGTATATTCCTCTTTGCCTGAAAGATTTCTCCTATTTGAGAATCTTATCGCGGACAATGGCGACTATACGGTCGGCCGTCTCCTCCTCGCCGAAAAGAGAGGTGCTCAGGCACAGGTCGTAAGAGGCTGAATCTCCCCACTTCTTGAATGTGAAGTAGTTATAATACTCGGCCCGTTTGCGGTCACATTCCTTTATCTGCGCTTCCGCTTCCTCGGGAGTGATGGAAAGCAGACTGGACAGACGCGCGATACGGTCCTCCATAGTGGCTGTGATGAACACTGACAGCACCCTCGGACGGTCGCGCAGTATATAGTCGGCGCAGCGGCCCACGAAAACCCCCGGTCCCTTGTCGGCCAGCATCTCTATCGTACGGCTCTGAATCTTGAAGAGATTGTTGTTGCCAAGATAACTCTCAGTATCGAGATATCCGCCCGAGAAGAACGGAATATGCACCCCGGCAAAGCCGCCTAAGATCGGGATGGTCGGTTTCTCGTCCACCTTCTCGAAATACTCTGGATCCAGACCGCTGTCCTTCGCGGCCTGATTGATTATTTCCTTGTCATAGAATGCGATACCCATCTTCCTGGAGATGGCGAGAGCGACATTGTGTCCTCCGCTGCCGAGCTGACGCCCGACGCATACGGCGAAATTATGACTGTAGCTGTTCATTGGTCCGGTTTTTCTTGATAAAGTTCAACAATAATGTGACACCTACGACACTGGCAAGGAAGTCCGCCACCATAAAGCTGACCCAGACTCCGGCGATATCGAAGAACAGGGGCAGAATCCACAGGGCAGGTATCAGGAATATCAGCTGTCGGGAGAGGGATAGGAAGATGGCCTGCTTGGGCTTTCCGATACTCTGGAAGAAGTTGCCTATGACCATCGACAGGGATACCAGAGGGAACATTCCCACAACCAGTCGCATACCCTTTATCGACTTCTCCTTCAGTTCCGGATCGTCGGTGAAGATGGACACCACCAGTCCGGGGCAGAGCTCCCCTATCAGGAAGCCGGCGGTCAGCACTACAGTTCCGTAGAGAAGGGTCTTCTTGAGCACCTCATAGACACGGGACATCTGCCGGGCACCGTAGTTGTAGCCGGCAATAGGCTGCATACCCTGGGTCAGACCGGATACTATCATGATGAATACGAATGATATGCGGTTGACGATACCGTAGGCTCCGATAGCCAGGTCCCCCCGTAGGTCTTCAGCCTCATATTGATGATAATCACCACGAAGCAGGCCACAAAGTTCATCAGAAAAGGAGCCAGGCCGATGACTATCGAATCCTTGACTATCCTGCGGTCGAGCCGGAATATTCCCTTTTCGAAATGAATCAGCTCCCGCTTGTCGCAGAACCATACAACGACCAGTATAAGTGCCACGATCTGGGCCAGGATGGTAGCCACTGCCGCTCCCCTGATACCCATGTCGAAAGTGAATATGAACAGAGGGTCGAGGGCCGCGTTGAGAAGCACCGTCATGATAGTCGCCGACATGGCCTTCTTGGGATGGCCGGCAGAGCGGAGCAGGGAGTTTAGTCCGAAATAAATGTGGGTGATCACGTTGCCCGCCAGGATTATCTCCATGTACTCGCGGGCATATGAGATGGTGTTCTCACTCGCCCCGAAGAAATAGAGTATCGGGTCGAGGAAGGCCAGGGCCACTATCGTAAACAGCAGACCTATTATAAAATTGAGGACCACCACGTTGCCAAGCACCTTCTTGGCGATGTCGTAGTTCTTCTGGCCAAGCAGCATCGATGCCATGGTCGAGGCTCCGACTCCGACGAGAGTGCCGAAGGCTGCGGCCAGATTCATAAACGGGAAGGTCAAAGCCAGGCCGGAAATGGCATAGGGGCCGACACCGTGACCTATGAAGATAGCATCCACCATATTGTAAAGGGAGGACGCAGTCATCGCTATGATAGCCGGGATAGCGTATTGTTTCAATAATTTGGGGATCCGCTCAGTCCCCAGTTCAGTAGGAACTCTTGCATTCATGGACGCAAAATTACACAAATCCTGTAGATATTTTTCAGTAGAATGCATAAATTTGCACTGACAAAACCCGGACTGATGATTACATTTATCACTTGCTTGGCAGCCTTGATCATAGGTTATTTCACTTACGGAAAATTCATAGGGAAATTCTTCGGCGTATCCCCGTCCCGCCCTACTCCGGCCAAGAGACTGGCCGACGGAGTGGACTATCAGGAGATGAAACCCTGGAGGATCTTTATCATCCAGTTCCTCAACATCGCCGGTCTCGGCCCCATATTCGGAGCCATCCTGGGCGCGGCTTACGGACCGGTGGCCTATATCTGGATAGTGCTCGGCTGCATCTTCATGGGAGCGGCACACGATTTCTTCTCCGGCATGCTCTCGGTGCGCAATGACGGCATGAGCCTGCCCGACATGGTCGGAAAGTATCTCGGCGGAGGAGTTAAGAAATTTCTGGTGATATTCTCCGCGTTCATCCTCATCGCTGTCGGAGTGTCATTCGTCACTGGCCCCGCAGACCTGCTGCACACCCTCACCGGCTGGGACAAGCGCATCTGGCTCTACATAGTGTTCGCTTATTACATAGTGGCCACACTTCTGCCAGTCGACAAAATCATCGGCAAGCTGTACCCCGTCTTCGGGGCCGTCCTGCTCTTTATGGCCGTCGCCATAGCCGGTGTCCTGTTTGTCAAGGGATTCTCAGGCGAGATTCGTCTCACTGAACTGACTGCCGACAGTTTCCGAAACTTTCATACCGACCCGGACACCAACATTCTCATCCCGATGCTCTTTGTGGTAATCTCGTGCGGGGCCATCTCCGGCTTCCACTCCACCCAGAGCCCCATCATGGCCCGCTGCCTGAGCAACGAGAAATACGGCCGGCCCATATTCTACGGAGCGATGATAGCTGAAGGACTGGTCGCCATGATCTGGGCCACCGCCGCCATCGCCTACTTCGGAGGCCCGGACGGTCTAAACGCAGCAGCCGATGCCGGCAAGACACCGGCCATCATGGTGGACGAGATATGCCAGTCCTGGCTGGGTCAGGCCGGAGCCGTCATTGCGATTCTGGGAGTAGTCGTCTGCCCCATCACCTCCGGTGACACTGCATTCAGAAGCCTCAGACTCACCATTGGAGACGCACTGAGAATCAATCAGAAACCTATGCGTAACAGACTCCTTGTAGCCGTACCCATATTCATCGTGGCGTTCATCCTGTGCAAAGTTGACTTCTCCACCATCTGGAAATATGTGGGAATAGGCAACCAGGTATTGGCGACCGTCGTGCTGTGGACAGCTGCGGCATACCTTGTGCAAAACCGCAAAAGCCACCTGGTAATGTCCATCCCGGCAACCTTCCTGACATTTGTATGCGTCTGCTACTTCATGATAGCCCCGTACAACGTAGGAGGTCTGTCCCTGCCTTCGACCGTAAGCTACATTACCGGAACCGCAGCAGCCATAGGTCTGTTCATCTTCTTCATTATAAGAACAAAAAAGCCGAGAGGACAGATCCCCTCAGCTTCCTAAAAGTTCGATTCCGGAAAATCAGTATTTCCTGACCTCCTCGCGTCCTTCAATCACCGCAAGGGCATTGCCTGCGAGGGCACCCATCTCGTCCTCTCCCGGATAGACTTTCACCGGAGCGATGAACGAGACCATGTCGGTGAGCTGCTGCATCATCTCCTTGCCGTAAGCGATACCACCTGTAAGCAGAATGGCGTCCACCTTTCCGGAAAGAGCCGCCGCCATGCCTCCGATGGCCTTGGCCACATTATAGATAAATGCATCCGCAATGAGCCTGGCCTTCTGGTCTCCGGCAGCCACGCGGTCCTCGACCTCCTTGAAGGAGTTGGTGCCCAGATGAGCCACAACACCGCCCTTGCCGGAGATGATCTTCTTCATCTCAGCCAAAGTGTACTTGCCGCTATAGCAGGCGTCAGCCAGCTGCATGGCCGCGATACCGCCGGTACGCTCAGGGCTGAACGGACCTTCTCCATACAGGGCATTATTCACATCCACTACCTTACCCTTGCAATGAGCAGCAACGGACACACCGCCGCCCATGTGTACTACTACCAGATTGAGGTCGCTGTACTCCTTTCCTGCCTCACGGGCATACATCTTCGCGATGGCCTTGTGGTTCAAGGCATGGAAAATAGATATTCTGGGGAACATGGGATGACCTCCGATACGCGCCACGTCGCAGAGCTCGTCCACGACTACGGGATCCGCTATATAAGCCTTGCAGTCCTTGATTCTGGAGGCCAGCTCATTTGCGATGATACCGCCGAGATTGCCGGCATGCTCGCCGTAGCAGGCGGAACTGAGGTCCTTGAGCATTGCCTCATTGACCTCATATACACCGGACGGGATAGGTCTGAGCAGGCCGCCGCGGCCGACTATCACCTTGATGTCCTCCAGTTTCACGCCATTGTCCTCAAGTGCCTTGACGATGGTTTCCTCGCGGAACTTGAACTGGTCTATAACGCGCTCGTACCTTGAGATTTCTTCCGCAGAATGCCGGAGTGTCTGGGTAAATACCTCCTTTGCCCCGTCAAACAGCGATATCTTCGTGGATGTCGAACCGGGGTTGATTGCCAATATATATGCCATGTCCGGGACTATTTTGCTGTCAAGGCCGCGAGGGCGATGGAGTTCAACTTTGTCTCGATACTGTCGGCACGGCTCGACAATACGCAGGGAGCCATGGCACCGGCCACTATTGCCGCCTGCTTCACACCCTTGCAGAGCTGGGAGTTGACCTTGTAGAATGTATTGGCCGACTCGATATTGGGGAACAGGAGACAGTCTGCGTCGCCGGCCACAGGGCTGTTGAGCTTCTTGATCTCCGCCGCTTCTCTGGAAATGGCCACGTCAAGAGCAAGAGGGCCGTCACCGACACATCCGGGAATCTGCCCGCGATCTATCATCTTGGAGATGATGGCCGCATCCACGCAGGCCTGCATGCCGGGCAGCATCTGCTCCGTAGCGGCCAGAAGCGCCACCTTGGGTCTCTCGATCTGAAGGGCCTTGGCTGTATTGACCAGATATTTTACGATAGCGACTTTCTGACTGAGGTCAGGAAGAGGAATGACTGCCATATCTCCGAGAACCACCAGTTTATGATAATTGGGGTTGGAAAGCACGCATACGTGGCTGAGCACGGCCTTGGGAGGAAGCAGCCCCTTCTCCTTGTTGAGAATGCCTCTCATGTACTTGTCCGTAGAGCAGAGACCTTTCATAAGGATATCTCCCTGTCCCTCGCGGACCATGAGCACGGCCTGGGCGATGGAGGCCAGTTCGTTGTCATTGTTGATAATGGTAAATGCCGAAGGGTCGATCTTCTCGGCATCGCAGACTTTCTTGATCATGTTCACGTCACCTACGAGAGTGGCGTCCACAATGCCCATCTGAACAGCCTTGTAGGCAGCTGTGATGGTGTGGTCATCCACTGCCCATGCCGCAATCAGACGCTTTCTGGTCTTGGAACGAAGAATTTCGTAAATCTGTTCAAAATTTGTAATCATGATTTTATAAGGTTGAGATATTCGTCGATATTATTATCTGCGTGTCAGTCTCATAGTGTCCCGGGCGATAACCAGTTCCTCGTTGGTGGAGAGAGTCAGCACCTTGACTTTAGAGTCCGGCCTGGTAAGCAGCTTGTCCTCGCCGCGTACACCCTTGTTGGCCGTCTCATCGAAGTCCACTCCAAGATAGCCCAGCGTAGAGCATATTTCACGCCGTGCATCACTGTCATTTTCTCCTATGCCACCGGTAAAGACTATGACATCCAGACCGCCCATGACCGCGCTGTAGGCTCCGATGTACTTACGCACACTGTGGTAGAACATGTTGAGAGAAAGGCCCGCCCTGTAGTTGCCGTTCTCATACGCGCTGACGATATCGCGGCAGTCTGAGGACACTCCGGATACACCTAAGAAGCCGCTCTTCTTGTTCAGCAGCCTGGTGATGCCGTCCACGTCCAGTCCCAGCTTGCTCTGCAGGTAAGTCACCGCACCGGCATCGATATTGCCGCAGCGGGTTCCCATCACAACGCCCTCCACAGGAGTGAATCCCATGGATGTGTCTACCGACTTGCCGTTGAGCACAGCTGTCACCGAGCCGCCGTTACCGAGATGGCAGGTCACTATTTTTGAATTGGCGATATCCATGCCGAGAAACTCACAGGCTCTGTAAGCCACGAACTTGTGGCTCGTTCCGTGAAATCCGTAACGGCGCACCCCGTACTTCTCATAAAGCTCGTAAGGTATCGCGTACATATATGCATAATCGGGCATGGTCTGATGGAATGATGTATCAAACACAGCCACCTGAGGTACTTGTGGCAGCAGCTTTTTCACCGCCTCTATACCGAGCAGATTGGCGGGATTGTGCAGAGGCGCCAGCTCGCACAGGTTCCTGATGCCATCAATCACTTTGTCATCCACCACGCAGGACTCCGGGAAAAGCTCGCCGCCGTGAGCGACTCTATGACCTACGGCCTCTATCTGCTCAAGAGACTTCAGAACTCCGTACTCAGAGTCCGTAAGAAGTTCCAGAACAGACTTTATACCTTCTGTATGATCGGGAACGGGCTTGGAGATGACCAGTTTGTCCTTACCTGAAGGACGATGGGTTATCTCTCCCATTTCCAGCCCTATTCTCTCCACTATGCCCTTGGCAAGCAGAGAATAGTCATTGTCGCTCCTCATGTCGAGGACCTGATACTTCAGCGATGAGCTTCCGCAGTTGATTACCAATACTATCATAATATTATTATTTGTAAAATATTATTTCAACTATCTTGCAAAGATATACATTTTATAGGTATTCTCATAAAGAATTGTTACCTTGCCGAAAAATGAGGAGAGAGATGTATGAAGGGAAGAATGTTTTTATTCGCAATTGCCGTCCTTTATGTCACAGGCAACCTGACGGCGGACTGCCTGTCCTATCACATAGATCCGCACGCCATAGCCTTGTCAAGCGCAGTCGCTGCCGCTATAGGGATATCACTCATAGGAACCATGCCGAAAGCATCCCTGCTTTCTGTCTTCTGCACCGGATGTCTCGGTGCCTCAATCTACAACATGAATGTATGTTCTCTGCACGACAGCTCCATGCAGGACGGAGAGGAGTGTATGGTCGAAGGCATAGTAGCGGACAAAGGCCTGTCATCCTCCGGACGTCCGTGGATAGAGGTCATTCTGCCGGACAGCAGGACAATCATATACAACATACCTACAAGAATATGCTGCCTTCCAGGTGACACTGTCAGTGCATACGTAAAGGTCAGCAAGGTCAGGAATTTCTCTCCGGACTTCGACTACGTGCGCCACATGGCCCGCAGGAAGGTTCTTTACACATGCCTGTGCCTGGACAGGAAACGGCAGGCTGAGTGCCGGCCATGCGAAGACGTGCCACTCAGCCTTATACCTGCACGCTTGAGACACAATTTTTCAAAAAAAATAGATATCATGTTCCGGGACGACAGTTCAGCAGGCACCGCCGCAGTAGTAAAGGCTCTGGCGTATGGATATCAGGACGAAATTCCGAAGACAGTCAAGGAAAGTTTCAGGAACAGCGGAGCGATACACCTGCTGGCTCTGTCCGGCATGCACTTGGGTCTGATCTACGCATTCCTGCACAGACTCATGGCACTGCTGACCGGCAACTCTCCCGCCGCAAGAAGGGTCAGGTCCATACTCATTCTCTGCGCATTGTGGAGCTACACCATATTCACAGGATCCGGGGTCTCCATTCTCAGAGCTGCAGTAACTTTCACTATCTACGAGGCCGGCATACTGGCCGGACGGAAAAAGGACGGACTGAGTGCCATGTCCGCCAGCGCCGTCATCATTACGACAGCTGATCCGTCATCTCCGTCGAGCATCAGCTTCCAGCTGACATACGCGGCCATGACAGCAATTTTTCTCATCTACCCTTACCTCAGATCAGCCATAAGCCCCGGATGGAAGCCCGCAAGACTTCTTACAGATGCCTGCGCCATGACAATTGCATGTCAGGTGACAACCGCACCGGTCATCCTGCTGCACTTCGGAACTTTCGCATTTTTCTCACTGATAGCGAATTTACTGTGCTCCCCTCTTGTAAGTGCGGCCATGATACTGATCCCGGTCTCGCTGCTGTGCTCCGGCATCGACGGACACATCTTCCGCATACCGTCGCTGATCCTTGAGGCCATAATCGGCATATTCATAGACATCAACAAGATTATCAGCAGTTTATGATTTCATAACTAAAAAAATGCTCATTTTTTTCTTTTTGTTGATACAACGGAATATCTTTGCGCTTTAAATACTACAATTATGGGAGGAATTTTTGGAGTAATTTCCAACAGGAAATGCAGAAACGATCTATTCTACGGAGTTGACTATCATTCCCATCTCGGTACCCGCAGAGGCGGTATGGCTGTCTACAACGGAAACGGCATCTTCGCAAGGGACATCCACTCGCTGGAGAATTCCTATTTCAGAGTAAAGTTCGAGGACGACTTGAACAAGTACACGGGCAATATCGGCATCGGTGTCATCAGCGACACTGACGCACAGCCAATCGTAGTAAATTCGCATCTTGGACGCTTTGCCATAGTGACAGTAGGCAAGATATGCAATATCGACGCCCTTGAGAAAGAAATGCTGTCCATGAACAAGAATTTCACTGAGCTGAGCTCCGGAAAGACCAACCCGACCGAACTCATTGCACAGATCATCACCTGCTCCGCATCATTTGCAGAGGGAATCGAGTCAGTCCAGCAGAAGATAAAGGGCTCGTGCTCTTTCCTCATCATGACGGAAGACAGCATAATCGCAAGCAGGGACCTGTACGGCAGGACACCTCTGATTGTCGGAGAAAAAGACGAGAACGGAGAAAGCATCCGGGCTCACGCAATAGCGTCAGAAACGTGCAGTTTCCCCAATCTCCGCTACAAAGAGAAATATATAATAGGCCCCGGTGAGGCTGTAAGGCTGACAGCAGATGGAATCGAACAGATAGTACCTCCAAAGAAAAAGATGCAGATCTGCTCTTTCCTGTGGATATACTACGGATATCCCGCCAGTTCATATGAGAACATCAATGTAGATGAAGTCCGTTACAGGCTCGGTTACAAACTGGCAAAGGAGGACGCCTCCGAGATGGACACCGTATGCTCGATTCCCGACTCAGGAACCTGCATGGCCATCGGATACTCGGACGGAAAAGGAGTTCCATACAGGAACGCATATGTCAAATACACTCCCACATGGCCCAGAAGCTTCACTCCGTCCAATCAGGAAATGCGCAATCTGGTAGCCAGGATGAAGCTCATTCCGAACGGAGCCATACTCAAGAACCACAAGCCGGTATTCTGCGACGACTCGATTGTCAGAGGCACACAGTTGCGCAACAATGTCCGCAACCTGTATGAATACGGTGCCAAAGAAGTGCATGTCCGTATAAGCTGTCCCCCTCTGATATATCCGTGCGAATTCATAAACTTCTCCGAGTCAAGGACTCCGCTGGAACTCATATCACGACGTTTCATCCTGAAAAACGAAGGAGCCCACGACAGGAACCTCGGCAAATACGTAAGAAACGACACTGCCGAGTACACGGCCATGGTAGAGTACATCCGCAAGGAAGTCAATGTCGCGTCTCTCAAGTTCAACTCACTCGACAACCTCGTCTCTGCCATCGGACTGCCCAAGGAGATGATATGCACCCATTGCTTCGACGGAAGCAGTTACGGACACGAATAGTGCTTTATGTCAACAGTTTTTGTTTTTTTTCTTTGAGATATGGGAAATAAATCCATATATTTGCCGGAAATATAACCAAACTGCACATGAATATCTTTGTATCTAATCTGAACTACAGAGTCAGAAAAGAAGACCTGACATCACTGTTCACTCCTTTCGGTGAAGTATCCTCCGCGAGAATAATCGTAAACAAAGAGACCAGAAGGTCCAGAGGATACGGTTTCGTTGAGATGTCCCAGGAAGAGGGATTGAAAGCAATAGAAGCCCTGAACGGAACCGAATATATGGGACGGACAATCAATGTCGCCGTAGGCAACGAGAAGCCACAGCCCAAAACGGAAGAACAGAACATGTAAGGGTCTCCAATTGATAGTGAACGCCGCATGAGATGCGGCGTTTTTTTTATTCGGCATATTTGTGTAAGTTTGCCGTAAAATACGGCACAACATGGACAAACTGGCAAAATACATCATCATTGCTGGAGTAACAGCACTTGTTCTGTTTTTAGGGTGGTACTTCAGAAGCATCCTCATGTACATAGGGATAGCTATAGTGGTAGCATTAATAGGCAAGCCTGTCGTAAAATTTCTGACAAGCATAAGGATAAAGAACAGACACCTGCCGAGATGGCTGGCTGCGGCACTAACTCTTGCCCTGATGATCTGCATCTGCCTTTCCCTGTTCCTGCTGCTGGCACCCATGATAGGAGAGTTCGTCAAGCTGGTCAACAACGTAAACCTCAGCTCGGTAAGCGCACGGCTGGAAACGCCTCTCAAAGACATCAATGAATTTATAATCAAGTCAATACCATCTATAGACCCGAATTTCAGGATAGAGGTGTACCTATTTGACTACATCCGCAACTTCATCAACCTGTCAACATTCTCCAACATCCTGATGTCACTCGCCTCATTCATAGCCGATCTGGGAATCGCCATATTCTCAATCGTATTCATATCGTTCTTCATACTCATGGACAACGGCATCGTGACAGAGACCGTATGTTCAATAATTCCTGACAAATACGAAGACAAGGCACGCAGGGCCATTTTCTCCATCAACCGCCTGCTGTCAAGATACTTCGCAGGACTTTTCATCGAGTCCCTTTTCGTAGCTGCCCTGAACAGCATGGGACTCATCTTCATAGCCAAGGTAGACCCGCAGCTCGCCATAGTGATAGCAAGCGCAGCCGGACTGCTCAACATCATTCCTTATGTAGGCCCTCTCATAGGAGACATCATTGCCGTACTCATGGGACTCATATTCCACATCAACAACAGCATGAGCATGCCGATAATCGTATTTCTGCTGATTATCCTCGGTATCTTCATCGTTACCCAGCTAATAGACAACTATGTATTCCAGCCGCTTATCTACTCCAACAGCGTAAAGGCCCATCCTCTTGAAATATTCCTGGTAATCCTCATAGCAGGACAGATCGGCGGCATATTTGGAATCCTCATTTCCATACCGCTCTACACAGTAATCAGGGTTATCGCAAGCGAATTCCTCTCCCAGTCAAAGATAGTCCAGAAACTCACGCAAAGCATCAAGAATACCGGCAGATCACAAGAATAGACACGGAAGGAGAATCTCCTGTTCTACAAAAAAGCGGGATGGCCAGGCTGTCTGTACACCCTCGGCCATCCCGCTTTTCAGAATATGTCGCGCGACAATATCCTTATCGGTTGTTACTCGACATTGACACCATTGTTTATAAGGAATTCCTCATATTTCTTGTGACCAGCCGCATACTTCGGATCCCGGTCCCTGAAACGGAAATATACCTGCTTGAGAGCCTGAGCCACGGCAATCTTCACCTCCTGGTCATCTGTTGTTGAGAATGCTTTCTCAAAAGGCTCGATCGAATCCATAAGATACTGTTCCTGCTGTTTCAGGAGTCTTTCATAATTTTCTATATCATCGAGATCCAGCTTGTCAATCTCCTCTCCTACCTTCACTGCCATCTCAAAGTAACAGTTACCTACTGCGTAGATACCGTATACATATGTAGGATCCATCTCATACGACTTGGAGAAATACTTGATTGCATTCTCATAATCCCCCATGCTGTTGTAGACATTACCCTCGGCATATACGAGAGATGCATTGTCAGGCTCGTTCTTCTGAGCAGCCCTGATAAGGTCCAGAATCTTGTTGGGATCATCCTTTGACTCAAGATAGAGATTGATCAGCGACACCAGTACTGACTGGCTTGCAGGATATTTCTGGAATGCATCGTTCAGGCATTTCTTGGCCCCCTCCAGGTTTCCCTCCTGTATCATTATCTCAGCAAGGGAAGCAGAGACATCGCCATTGCTGTCGTAACCGAGATCAATGCACTCCTGATAGTATTTCTTTGCCTTGTCCACATTGCCTACAGCCCCGTACATTATACCTGCATTGTAGACCATAAGGGTATCGATAGTATTGACGATCTTGTTGTCACTGCAGGAGAGAGATTCCTCGAAGAATTTGGCCGCCTCTGCCAGATCTCCAAGCGCATAAGATCCTGATGCACATTCTACAAGTCTGTCTCTCATAGAAATAAGCTTACTTGTCAAGACTTTGGTCTTAGAACCTTTAAGGTCAAGATCAGCCGCCTTGAGATATGCGTCCCTGGCCGCTATAAGGAGATTGTAGTCGGTAATGGGCTTGGTGATGACTACGGCATCCAGTATTCCTGTACTGTTGTTGAAATACAGATCACGCAACGCATAGTGCTCGACAGTAAATGAAACACCGCCTTTCTGTACCTGTTCCTGGGAAATAGGTGTCTGGGTATTGAACATCATTACCTCACCGACATTCCAGCCTACACGGAAATCACCGAAAAGACTGATGTACGCATTGGACAATGCATCACCATATTTAATCCATGTATTAGGATTGGATGCCTTTTTCGGATTCTCTGTCGCCGCTTTCGCCTTCTCTATTGATGAAAGCAACTGATTCGGATTCTGCGCGCCGGCCGTAACTGCAACAGCCAGCATCGCAACAGCCAATAATACTTTTTTCATAATCTGATTTAATTTGATTGTCTTATTGTTTTTAAGTTATTACAATTCATCCATGCTTTCCTGTAATTTCTCCTCACTCTTATTCACCACACATACGGCAGCGATGCCGTCACCTTCACGGAGATTAATCAGCCTGACACCCTGTGTAGCCCTGCCGGCAACCCTTATGTCTGATACCGGCACCCGGATGGTTATGCCCGACCTGTTGATTATCATAAGGTCATTTTCGTCCGAAACCATCTTTATAGCAATAAGACTGCCCGTCTTCTCTGTGATGCTGATGGTCTTGACACCTTTGGCGCCCCTGCTGGTAATCCTGTAGTCATCAAGAGGAGAGCGCTTGCCATACCCGTTCTCACTTACCACCAGAATGTCTCCACCTTTATCCAAGGAAATGTCGGCACATACCATTCCGACGACCTCGTCGTCATCCTCAATATTTATTCCGCGTACACCTGCCGCAGTACGGCCTATGGAACGTGCCTCCGACTCATGAAAACGGACACACTTGCCATTGCGGGCCGCCAGGAGAATGTCATTGCCTCCATCGGTCAGTATCGCCTCAAGCAACGCATCATTGTCCCTTATGGTTATGGCATTGACTCCCTTCTGACGCGGACGTGAATACGCCTCAAGCAGAGTCTTCTTCACCGTACCTCTCTTGGTCGCCAGAACTATGTAATGGCTGCCGGTATACTCTTCGTCATTGAGATCACCGACATTGATATAGGCGCATATCCGGTCGTCAGGCTCGATGTTGATTACATTCTGGACAGCGCGTCCCTTCGATGCCTTGGTCCCCTCTGGGATTTCGTACACCTTAAGCCAGTAGCACTTGCCTTTGGCCGTAAAGAACAGCATCGTACTGTGCGTATTGGCTACGTAAATATGCTCTATGAAGTCCTCCTCCTTGGTGTTGCTGCCCTTGGAGCCGATCCCGCCTCTGTTCTGCAGGCGGTACTCTGCCAAAGGAGTCCTTTTTATATATCCGCTATGGGAAATGGTTATCACCACATCCTCATCTGCATAGAAATCCTCCGGATTGAACTCGTCTGCGGACGGCACGATCTCAGTCCTTCTCGGATCCCCGTATTTCTCCTTCAGTTCCTGCGTCTCTTTCTTTATGAGCGCATACTGCAGAGTCTCATCCGCCAGGAACTCAGTTAGTTCATTTATAAGCTTCAGCAGTGCTTCATAATCACTGCGCAACTTGTCCCTGTCCATTCCGGTGAGCTGTCCCAACCTCATCTCTACTATTGCACCGGCCTGTATATCAGTGAATCCCAGTTCCCTGCAAAGACCTTCCCTTGCATCCTGACGGCTTCGCGAGGATCTGATAAGGTTGATCACCTCGTCTATTATATCGATTGCCTTGAGCAGACCGGCAAGCACGTGCTCCTTCTTGCGCGCCTCATTGAGATTGAACTGGGCCCTGCGCACCACCACATTGTGACGGTGACGCACGAAATACTTGATCAGCTGTATCAGATTCAGCAGCTTGGGACGTCCGTCCACCAAAGCTATGTTGTTAACTGAGAAACTTGACTGGAGCGCGGTCATCTTGAACAGAGTGTTCAGCACAACATTGGCCACGGCCCCCATCTTGAGCTTTATCACAACACGCATTCCCTTGTGATCGCTCTCGTCATTGATATAGGCTATGCCGTCTATCTTCTTTTCCTCCACCAACCTGGCGATACTCTCTATCATCTCCCTCTTGTTGACCATATAGGGAATCTCCGTCACTACGATGACCTCCCTGCCTGAAGGCTGGACCTCAATCTCAGTCTTGGACCTGACCACAATACGCCCGCGTCCTGTCTCGAATGCGCTGCGTATGCCGGCCACTCCCTGAATGATGCCCCCTGTAGGGAAATCCGGCCCTTTTATATACTGCATCAGTTCATCTACGGTGATGTCATTGTTGTCTATGTAAGCACATATCGCGTCAGCTACCTCCGCGAGATTGTGCGGTGCCATATTGGTCGCCATTCCGACTGCGATACCTGACGATCCGTTCAGCAGCAGAAGAGGCGCCTTTGACGGCAACACCACCGGTTCCTTCAGCGTCTCGTCAAAGTTGGGTGTGAAATCCACCGTATCCTTGTCCAGGTCCTCCAGACACTCCTCGGCAAGTCTCCTGAATCTGGCCTCCGTATATCGCATGGCCGCAGCCGAGTCCCCGTCTATGGAGCCGAAGTTACCCTGCCCGTCAACCAGCATGTACCTCATGCTCCAGTCCTGGGCCATACGCACCATTGCATCGTATACACTTGAGTCACCATGCGGATGGTACTTTCCCAACACCTCTCCGACTATACGGGCTGATTTCTTATGCTGACCTCCCGATGTCAGACCGAGATCGTACATTCCGTACAGAACTCTCCTATGCACCGGCTTCAATCCGTCTCTTACATCAGGCAGGGCCCTTGAGACTATTACGGACATAGAATAATCTATGTAAGCCGTTTTCATCTCTGTCTCAATATCTACCTGCACTATCCTGCCTTGATTTACTTCTTCATTTTCCATCTTTTCACTTTTTTCTCCAAAATAAAATGCTAAAATACTCAAATATTTTGTATCTGCAAGCGATGACAGTATCCAAATAATGATTATTTTAGGGCCGTCAAACTGCAATGACTTATGCGCGAACTCGATAAAATAAACAAGATATTCCAATACGCCAAAGAAGAGGCTGCGAAGACCGGATGGATGACCATCACAATAGAGCATTTCATGCTCGGAGTCATCCGCCAGGGAAACAACGAGGCATGCCGATTCCTGACCGACAACGGTATATCCACAATCCAGCTCAGGAGCATGATTATGGAAGCAGTGGACCGCGGCTATGCCATACCTTATAACAATATAGACAATATCGGACCAGGACCTGAGCTGATGCGTGTCACAGGAGAAGCCACTTCCATCCTGCAGACTCCAAAGGCAGGACAGTTACCGGACACTATGGTGTTTCTCAGTATAATCCTGAAAGAAGACAGCTCTACTGCAGCCGGCATCATCACTCATCTCGGCCTTAACTTCAATCAGAAATACGAATATCTCAAAAACGACATGGGATACAGTGAGCCTGATGCAGACGAATCAGGCCTGGAGACGGAAATCCGTCCTGAACAACAGTCCGAGTCACCGGAGGAAGTACTTGGCAGATTCGGAATTGACCTGACAAGAATTGCCGAAGAAGGACTTCTGGATCCCGTAACAGGCAGAGAGAAAGAGATAGACCGGGCCATAGAGATAATGTGCAGAAGAAAAAAGAACAGCCCCATGATAGTGGGCGAGCCGGGAGTCGGAAAGACATCAATAGTGGAAGGTATAGCCATGCGCATAGCGGACAGAGCAGTCCCTTTCGACCTGATGGGAAAACGGATCATATCACTCGACATGGGAGCGGTTGTGGCAGGCACCAAGTACAGAGGCGATTTCGAGGAACGACTGAAGAAAATCCTCGATGCCGCCTTCAATGACCCTGACATAATACTGTTTATAGACGAAATACACAACATCGTAGGGACCGGAGGCTCCGGCGGAGCCATGGACGCCGCATCCATCATGAAGCCGGCATTGTCCAGAGGCGAATTCCAATGCATAGGCACCACCACTTCTGACGAATACAGGAAAATCATAGAGAAAGACGGGGCCCTTGCCAGGCGGTTCCAGAAAGTGACGGTCGATCCGCCTTCAGATGAAATCACCGTCAAGATACTGGAAAGCCTGAAACGTAATTACGAGACCCACCATAATGTCGTATTCACCAAAGAGGCCATAGAAGCCTGCGTTTCCCTCTCCAGCCGGTATATCATAGACCGCAACCAGCCTGACAAGGCAGTGGATCTCATGGACGAGACAGGGGCGGCTGTCCATGTCTCCTGCAACATGCCGCCGCTGAAGCTGCGGAAAATGGAGAAGAAACTCCTGGATATCCGTAACGGGAAACGGTCATTCCTGGAAGCCGACAACTTCGTACAGGGCGCCAGGCTGATGAAGATGGAAAGACTTCAGGAAGACGAGATCGAGAAAACCGCCATGCAGATGATGCAGAAAGCCGCAGAGCATCCCAGGACAGTCACGGTCGATGACGTACTGTCCACTGTATCCAGGACAACCGGTATCCCTGTCGAAAGAATGTCAGCGACCGAGACCGCACGGATACGTTCTCTCAGAGAGACTCTTGAGACAAGGATAATAGGCCAGCCGGAAGCCGTTGACAAGATAGTCCGTGCCATATCGCTAAGCAGGACAGGACTGAAAGCTCCGGACAGGCCGATAGGCACATTCCTCTTCCTCGGCCCGACAGGTGTCGGCAAGACCCATACAGCCAAGATCATCGCAGAGCAGCTGTTCGATTCCAAGGATGCAATCATACGTATAGACATGAGCGAGTATATGGAGAAAATATCCCTCACCAGACTTACCGGTGCCCCTCCGGGATACGTCGGCTATGACGAAGGAGGACAGCTGAGCGAGAGGGTCAGACAGAAGCCGTACTCCGTAATACTGTTCGATGAGATAGAGAAAGCCCACCCTGACATATTCAATCTGCTGCTACAGATACTTGACGAAGGAAGGCTAACGGACAGCAACGGTCGTCTGGTGGACTTCCGGAACACGGTCATCATCCTGACATCCAACCTCGGCAGCCGTGACATAAAGGACTTCGGATACGGTATAGGATTCGGAACGATGCCGCACAACTCTTCCGAAAAACACAACAGCCTGATCAACAAGGCCCTGAACCGTACCTTTTCTCCAGAGTTCCTCAACAGACTCGATGAGACAGTATATTTCAACAGCCTGACACGCAAGAATATGCATGCCATACTGGACTTGGAGCTGTCGGATGTGCGGAAAAGGATACAGAGCGCAGGCTACAGCCTGTACCTCACGCAGAACGCGAAAGATTTCCTGTGCGACAAAGGATTTGATCCGGCATTCGGAGCACGTCCGCTCAAAAGAGTCATCCGGCGTTATCTGGAGGGATGCCTCGCAGAGGCCATTCTCTCAGGCATGAAACCAGGGCAAAGACTCAGAGTGGACACCGCAAAGAACATGGACTCACTGACAGTCACCAACACAATGACGGACGAACCGCTGGCTGCCCATATTGTATAAAGTCACACCTTCGCTTACGTCAAGTCCACGGTACCTTCGGTCACTCGACAACTTATGTGCATGTATACGAATGCCGTCCATGGGGAGATACACGAACTCCACAGGAGACCTGTATCCGCTATCCTCAAATCCGAGCCTCCTGTATGACCTGCCGTCATACCATTCCAAATCACAATACGACATCACATCAAATGGAGCATCCTGACCTTTCATCGACACGAACGCGTCCAGCAACCTTCCCATACCCCCCAAAACCCTGACCCCCATGCATGAGGCGTACCGGACCCACTCGTACGAGATGCGCCCGTCCTCCATAACACGTCCGTCCGAAAACGTCGCTACTGCGGCCAGCGCGGGAGTCATATCCATACCGGCCTCGGTCCGGCCAGTCGATCTGACTCTGAAAAGGCCGAGCCTCACAGCAGCCCTGGCCGGACCATAGACATGATTGCGGCCCAGAAAAGCCGCGGCTGTCTCATGACTTACCGGACGGACCTCACAATTGCGGGCAAAAACGTTCATCCCGCCGCCAGTACGTACTCTAAGCATTGACCTGACGACAGTGCCGCAGGACAGCCACCTGTCCTCATACAGGAAGATACGGTCATTGAGCCCGCTGAAAGCCGCAGCCAGCGCTTCCACATCCCTCCCTTGCCGGAAGAACTGCAACGGCACGGCTATTACAGAAATACCTGTTTCCGCACACCTCAACACGCTGACTTCATTATCGTCACATATCTCCACATCACAGGATATGGTCCGCAGATAGTCCAGAACCTCTTGCTGAAAAACATTCATTGTGCAAAAATACGCAAAAGACCATAATTTTTTTGCGCATTTAATCTTTTTCATTAATTTTGCGGCCCGAACATAACGATCTGCTAGCTCAGTCGGTAGAGCACAACACTTTTAATGTTGGGGTCTTGGGTTCGAGCCCCAAGCAGATCACTTACCCTCTGATGACAATGTCATCAGAGGTTTTTTTAATTTCAACGCATGCCTAAATTTACATCTATTTTTCTTGCTGTAATTCTTGGTTTTTCCACTATCAGCTCTGCCGAAGACAGATTTAGTGAGATAAAACGTCTGTCTGACTCCTGCCGATACTATATAGATACCCAGCAATTCAACAGATCAGTAAAATTCGCAAGGCAGTTAGTTTCGTTCACTGATGACATGAGACCAGGAATGCCTAAACTAGCTGCCATGGCATATGCCGGACAAAGTTACATGGCTGCGGACATGTACGACTCTGCCGGCATAATTCTGAACAAAGGTCTGGAATTATGGTATCAGATAAGCCATAGCAAGATTTCTCGCAAACACGACTTCAACTGGATGCCAGTCTTTATAATATACAACAGTCTCGGCATATACTATATAACATACAGAATGGACTACAGAAAGGCCATCGAGACATTCATATCCGGAATGGAACTTATAGACCAGCACTCAAATGGTGACGAAGCCTGCATCATGGGATATAATCTCATGATGGCATACTTCATAAGAAAAGACACCCTCGGCATAAAATACGCAAGGACTTTATACGAAAAAGGCCAGAACAACCCAAACTGCAGAATGTATTTCATCGGAGCCTACGGACTTGCCAAAATGTATTACCTGAAAAATGACTTTGAAAAATCAAGAAAATTCCTTGACCAAGCTGCGGACAACCCGTTCCGCACAATGGATCCGGTCGGGATACACAATCTTTATGCCGACATATTCGCAAGAACCGGGAAAACAGATGATGCGAAAAATGAATACGACAAAGCATTCAGGCTGATCAACAAAGACATCCCAGCCACAAATTCAAGTTACCTGTACCTGTCTTATGGTGATTTTCTATGCTCATTAGGAAGGTACAGTGAAGCAGTCAACATACTAAGACATGGTCTCGACATCGCTGAGATTAAAGAGAACAAAGTTTTCACATACAATCTTTACCATTCACTTTCATCCACCTATGACATGATGGGATGTCAAGACTCCGCACTGTTTTATTACAAGAAATTCCATGCAACATCTGACAGTCTGTTCAACATTAAAGAAGAACGCGCCATCAGAGAACTCACATTGAAGAATGAGGAGACAAGGCACATGGCCGAAATACAGGAGAAGACAAAATCCATATATATCCTGTCCATCATCGTAATATCAATCCTTATAATCTCATACATTCTATGGAAAATGTACAGATACAAAGACAGGATGTACACAATACTTGCCAGAAAATACAATGATACTTTAAAAAAGGGCCGGGTCAATGACAATGACAGCATAGTGCTGTTCATGAAAATAGAAAAGCTGATGCAGGAAGACAAGATATACAAGGACAGCAGCATAAGTATAGAAAAGGCAGCAGCGTCAATAGGAAGCAACAGAACATACCTGTCACAATGCATCAACAAGAACACCGGAAAAAGTTTCAGACAATATGTAAACGGATACAGAATACACGAGGCACTTACCCTTCTGTCAGACCTGGAACACGACATGCCAGTGAAAGCGATTGCCGTTGACTCAGGATTCTGCTCCTTCAGCACATTCGCAAAATTATTCAAGGAAGAAGTTGGAATGTCTCCGTCCGTATACCGAGAAAAGATAAGGAGTATCCGGAAAATCGAGCACAAAACTGCTCCTGAAACAGCAAATTGAGGTTATAGCAGCATGTTTTTTTGAGATATCATAGACAAATACTGAAATTTGACAAGACAAACCCTAAAAACTGTATCAATATGAAGTATTTTGTTTTATGCGCGACTTTTTTACTATCACTGTTCTCATGCAGTTATGATGAGTTAAGGAAATCTATCGATGAACTTGAAGAAAGGCTCAGACTTCTGGAAGACTACTGCGGACAAGTCCGTTCAGACTTAGAAAGCATTCAAGACATCATTGAAAAGCTTCAGGATGATGTAACCGTAGACAGCATCACAAATGACGAATCCGGGTACACCATCTATTTCTCAGACGGCACTTCAATCACCATCCATAATGGAGAGGACGGACTGACTCCGCCAAAGATATCAGTAATAGAGGAAGATGGGGCATACTGGTGGGGATATACCTATCCTGACGGGACAAAAGAATTCATCCTTGACGAGAATGGAGAAAGAATACCGGTAACGGGAACTGCCCCCATGATCAGGATCAACGAAGACAATGAACACTGGGAGATATCAACAGACGGAGGCAAGACATGGGAAGACACAGGAGTGAGCGCATCCGGGGACAGTTCCGCCTTAATAAAGGATATTACAGAAGATGGGATGTCCATACATATCACACTATCCGACGGCACAGTACTCACACTTCCAAAGACAAGTGAACTTAAATGCATCATTGATGCTGAAGGCACCATTTGGTTCAGGAACGGGGAGGGAAAGGAAATCGAATGCCAAATGAGCGGATACAAGACTGTCACCATAATCAAGCCGGACGGATGGAAAGCCAGCCTTGACAATGGAATTCTTGCCATAACAGCTCCGGTTGCAGAAAACATCTTTGCAGAAACTTACGGAACCATATCCCTGATTCTCACATCGGAAAACGGATACAGCCTGCAGGCGGACATATCTGTCGCAACAGGAACCGGCTTCCAGTTCGAAGTCTCCTTAAACGGATTGACAGCCGACGTAACCGTCACTCCTTCCGACAATGAGACCTATTATTTTACAGACATGATACGCACACAATCCATCGTATCTTACGGAGACACTTATGAAGAGCAGCTCCACACATATGTCTCAGCTTTGGCAGACATGTATCTGTCTATGGGTCTCCCGGCAGAGCAAGTACTTGAAATGATGTGCTCAAGAGGCATATTCACAAAAACCTATCAGAACCTGTTACCTGATACTGAGTATATAATATACGGAGTTCCCGTAGACGGAAACTGCACCATATCAGGGATACCGTCATACACAATCGTGATGTCTGCGTCCACAGGCGACCCTACGCAAATAGATGTAACATTCTCGATATCCGGCCTTACATCCAGAACAGTCACTGTAAACGCTGTTCCGAATGACAAGACCATACGATACTGGTGGAGCATCACCGAAAGCGGAACCTCGTCAGATGAAATCCTCAACTCGATAGACTTAAACACATTACTTGAAAGATCGAGCATAGGGGATGACAACTATAACTATACAGGATTGTCCCCGGAGACAGAGTATGTCCCATATTATTTCGGAGTGAATGAAGATGGGACACCTGCCTCAGAAATCAGATTCGGAGATCCATTCACTACTCCAGAGGCGATTGTCTCAGAAGCCTACGTGGAGATCCGCTACGACAAGTATTACAATGGCGATGACATTGCCGCTGCATTTCCTGATTACTCAAAAGCAGCAGGACACGCATTCGTCAGACTCACGGCTTATGAGAATTCCTCTGCCGCCGACTACCTGTACGCAGTACTTGACGGGGACCTGACAGATGCCGGCAGCTACACTGATGAAGATGCCATACAGGACCTTATTGTAGCCGGGCATAATGCATATATGTCCACATATGATACTGTTTCAAAAAGTGTGTCTGAGATAGAATAATAAAAAAAGTCTACAGATT
>UQUN01000029.1 GCA_900544175.1 uncultured Alistipes sp. | reverse complement strand
GTCAAGTCAAAGTGCTAAGATTGCATAAAATCAAAGCGATAACTTAAAAACTCACACCATGTCATCTATCCTCCGCAGCTTATCAGTAATCCTCCTGTGTCTGTCACTGTCGGCATTGGATCTCCTCGGTCAGGACTCCATGCCGGACAGTTTCGCGATGTACGGAGACGGCAAAACGCCCTCTACTCCACCGTCTTTGAAGGCAGTTGACTCAGTCCTGCTGGACACGGCCCTCCTGACAATCCGATACAGAGCCTTCTATAAAATGTATCCAGAAAGTTCGTCAAACTGGCATGTCGCCATGCTGCACGTGGGTTCCTCGCACTCATTGTTCTATGATTTCACCGGCCATATCAAAAACAGATACAGCTACATTCAGCAGGCTAAAGTGAAAAGTCTGCATTGGAGTGACGAAGAAGGGGTAGAAGAATCGATAAAAGAGCTTCGCGAGCGCGTCTCCATCTACGGAGACTTGGGCACGTTCGGATCGTACTTCTACCGCTCCGTGATGTATGACCGCAGGACGGGAAAGTCCAAAGTGGTGGTTCCTGACATCTGGGCTCCGACACAGCCCTACGGCTTTTATGAACTCAGCCTGGCGCATGTCTACGAGGAGGATGTCCCGGAGCTGGAGTGGGAGATTACCGGGGAGCACGGCATGGTGGCGTCGTTCGACTGCCAGAAAGCCGAATGCGACTTCCGTGGACGCAGGTGGGAGGCTTGGTTCACCACGGAGATACCCGTTGGCGAGGGGCCGTGGAAACTCAGGGGGTTGCCGGGCCTGATACTCTACGCCCGTGACACCACGGGGCAGTACAGTTTTGAGGCGGTGTCCGTTACCGACGAGCCGGTGCCTTTCTACGACTACGTCTACGAGCACGAGAAGAGGACTACTTACCGCAAGTTCAAGCGCTACGAGCGCAGCTGCTTCCGCTGGCCGAAGTCCTTCAACGAGAACACCTCCGTGTTCATCGTGACCGGCAACGGCATTGAGGAGGCCGACTATCAGAACTGGCGGATGCCCTACTATCCTATGGAATGGTGAGTGTCAAAATGCCAGAATGTTAACGAGTGTTAAATCTTTGCAGTTGTCAAGTCAAAGTGCTAAGATTGCATAAAATCAAAGCGATAACTTAAAAACTCACCACCATGTCATCTATCATCCGCAGCTTATCAGCAACCCTTCTGTACCTGTCTCTGTCAGCATGGGTTCTCCTCGGTCAGGACTTCATGTCCGGAGGATTCGCGATATACGGAGACGGCAAGACACCTCCCTCATCGTCTATAAAAGCAGTTGACTCAGTCCTGTTGGACACGGCCCTCCTGACAGTACGGTATAGGGCATCGTATTGGATGTATCCAGGAGCATCGTCGAGATGGCATGTCACCATGCTGCACGTGGGGTCCTCGCACTCATTGTTCTATGATTTCTCCGCGCATATCCATAACAGGTACAGTTACATTCAAAAGGCCAAAGTGGAAAGCCTGCACTGGAGTGACGAAGAAGGGGTAGAAGAATCTATAAGAGAACTTCACGAGAGTGTGGACGCTCACGGAGACTTGGGCACGTTCGGATCGTACTTCTACCGCTCCGTGATGTATGATTACAGGACGGGAAAGTCCAAAGTGGTGGTTCCAGACATATGGGCTCCGACACAGCCATACTACACTTACAGCCTGGCGCATATCTACGAGGAGGATGTCTCGGAGCTGGAGTGGGAGATTACCGGGGAGCACGGCACTGTGGCGTCGTTCGACTGCCAGAAGGCCGAGTGCGACTTCCGGGGACGGAGGTGGGAGGCGTGGTTCACCACGGAGATACCGTTCAGTGAAGGGCCATGGAAGCTCAGGGGGCTGCCCGGCCTGATTCTCTACGCCCGGGACACTACGGGCCAGTACAGTTTTGAAGCGGTGTCCGTGACCGACGAGCCGGTGCCTTTCTATGATTACATATATGAGAATGAGAAGAAAACAACTTACCGCAAGTTCAAGCGATATGAGCGCAGCTGTTTCCGCTGGCCGAAGTCCTTCAAAGAGAACACCTCCGTGTTCATCGTGACCGGCAACGGCATCGAGGAGGCCGACTATCAGAACTGGCGGATGCCCTACTATCCTATGGAATGGTGAGTGTCAAAATGCCAGAATGTTAACGAGTGTTAAATCTTTGCAGTTGTCAAGTCAAAGTGCTAAGATTGCATAAAATCAAAGCGATAACTTAAAAACTCACACCATGTCATCTATCCTCCGCAGCTTATCAGTAATCCTCCTGTGTCTGTCACTGTCGGCATTGGATCTCCTCGGTCAGGACTCCATGCCGGACAGTTTCGCGATGTACGGAGACGGCAAAACGCCCTCTACTCCACCGTCTTTGAAGGCAGTTGACTCAGTCCTGCTGGACACGGCTCACCTGACAGTACGGTACAGGGCATCGTATTGGATGCACCCAGGAGCCTCGTTGAGATGGCATGTCGCCATGCTGCACGTGGGGTTCTCGCACTCATTGTTCTATGATTTCACCGGCCATATAAAAGACAGATACGACTATGTCCTGAAGGCTAAACTGGACAGTCTGGAACGCAATGACGATGGAGTGCAAAAGGAGCATGACGAGCGTCTGGCAGCCTACGGTGACATAGGAGGATTAGGATCATACTTCTGCCGCTCCGTGATGTATGATCTCGGGACGGGAAAGTCAAAAGTGGTGGTTCCTGACATCTGGACTCCGACACAGTCATACGGCTTTTATGGACTCAGCCTGGCGCATATCTACGAGGAGGATGCCCCGGAGCTGGAGTGGGAGATTACCGGGGAGCACGGCACGGTGGTCTCCTTCGACTGCCAGAAGGCCGAATGTGACTTCCGGGGACGGAGGTGGGAGGCCTGGTTCACCACGGAGATACCCGTGGGCGAGGGGCCGTGGAAACTCAGGGGGCTGCCCGGCCTGATACTCTACGCCCGTGACACCACCGGCCAGTACAGCTTCGAGGCGGTGTCCGTTACCGATGAGCCGGTGCCTTTCTACGACTACGTCTACGAGTACGAGAAGAGGACTACTTACCGCAAGTTCAAGCGATACGAGCGCAGCTGTTTCCGCTGGCCCAAGTCCTTCAACGAGAACACCTCGGTGTTCATCGTGACCGGCAACGGCATCGAGGAGGCCGACTATCAGAACTGGAGGATGCCGTATTATCCTATGGAGTGGTGAGATGATGGGCGGCGTGTTATGGGACTCAGAATTACGATATTGCTGTCTCTGGCGCTCCTGACGCGGATATGCGCCGCGCAGGAGACTGTGACCGTGTGCGGACGTGTCACCCGCAGTGACAGCGGCGCCCCCGTGGAGGACGCCAACGTGATGCTCTGCCGCAGCGACGGACGCTCGGTGTACCGCTTCGCCGTGACCTCCGCTGACGGCACGTACTCCGTAGCCTACACCGGAGACGACGACAGCCTGGCCGTCAGGGTCACGGGGTTCAACCTCAAGCCGCGGACCGTGGTCATTCCGGCCCGGAGCATGACAGTGGACCTCTCCGTGGAGTGGATTCCGATGGAGCTGCGCGAGGTGACTGTCAGGGCCGAGCCCGTGGAGAGGAGGGCCGACACGGTGATCTACCACGTGTCGGACTTCAGGGAGGACGGCGACCGCACCATAGGCGAGGTGATGCGCAAGATGCCGGGCATCGAGGTGACGGGCTCCGGCAGGCTGAGGTACAACGGCAGGGAGATAGGCCGGATGTATGTGGAGGGCCTCGACATGCTCGAGTCGCGCTACGGCCTCGCCACGAACACCATCCGGGCGGAGGACATAGAGTCCGTGGAGGTCATGGAGGACCACCAGCACATTAAGATCTACGAGGAGCAGGGCCTGCCCGGCGCACCCGCCGTCAACCTGCGCCTGAAGGAGGGCGCGAAGGGCACATGGGGCGGGTACCTGGCCGCGGGCGGGGGCTACAGGCCCGCCATGTGGTACGGCGAGGCCGCCGCCATGTATTTCGGCCGCAGGTTCCAGACCATGGATACCTACAAGACCAACAACACCGGCGATGACGTGTCCGAGGAGATTTTCGGGAGCATCCCCGGCTTTTCCGACGGCTCGTCCTCAGTGCTCGGGGTCAGGCGTCCCAGCGTCCCCCCGTTCGGGAAAGTCCGCTACCTGGACAATCAGACCCACATGGTATCGGCCAACAGCATCGTGCGTCTCCGCGAGGATCTCAACATGAGGGCCAACGTGCAATACCTGCACGACCTGCGCGAGGATGAGGGCGCCTCGGTGACGACGTACCATCTCGCCGGCCAGGGGCAGGAGTTCTCCGTCAGCGAGGGCATCCTCTCCAGCTCGCTTCTGGACCGCCTCACCGCCGACATTGACGTGGAGAGCAACACTAAGGAGCGCTACATCACCGACAAGCTGTCCTTCAGCGGCTCGTGGCGGACGGACCGGGGCGGGGTGGACAACGACGGCGCCCGCGTGGAGCAGTCCCTGCGTCATCCGGCGCTCAGCCTGGACAACCGTTTCCACTACATGCGCGGCAGGGGCCCGCTGACATGGGACATCTCCTCCGACATCTCGTACAGCGACAGGCCGGAGACCCTCAGGGTGACTCCCCTGCTCTATGACGGCATCTTCGGGGAGGGTGCGTCGGCCTCAGGGGCGGAGCAGTCCCTCTCCTCGCGGAGGCTCACCGCGTACAACAGGGCCGGGCTGACATTCAACCGCAACGGCTGGTTCGTCTCGCTGACCCTGCGTGCCGACGCCGCGGTGGACATGATGCGCTCGGAGCTGTCCCCGCTCAGTCTGGACGGGATTCCGGCGCAGGCAGCGGACTCCATGCGCAACGACATCCTGAGGCAGGAGTACACTCTGGCGCTCCAGCCCTCCGTCTCGTACCGCATCGGCAAGCGCTTCAGCGTATCAGCCTACGCCAGCCTCGGGTACAAGGGCATCCGGCAGGAGGACAGGGTGCGCGGCGGCACGGCAGTCCTCGACCGTCCGCTCGTCTCCCCGGCCCTGAGCATGCAGCTGGCCGTCACCCCGGAGCTCAGGCTCTCGGCCTCGGCTGCCTATGACGAGAGCTACGGAGGGCTGTACAGCGACTACGGGGGATACATCATGAGCAACTACCGCCACATTTCCCGCACCGGAGGCGAGATTCCCCGGAACAGGAACCAGAACTACAGCCTCGGGCTCTCCTACGCCGCCACCCATATCGCCACCTTCGCCAAGCTCTCCGGGGGCTACTGGAGAAGCTGGAGGAGCCACACCTACGGCACGGTCTACGACGGCACCCTCACCAGGATGGAGACGGTGGACAGCCCGGCTCTGTCCCACGGGGTCAACGTGGACGCAAACGCCAGCAAGCTCTTCTTCGCCATCAGCACCACCGTGAAGCTGTCGGCGTCATGGTCCCGCACGTGGAGCGCCCTCCACAGGCAGTACGAGCTGTACCGGAGCGAGATGGACAATGTCTCCGGCGCTCTGTCGTTCAACACCCGCTTCTGCGACTGGGCCGCCTTGGACTACGGGATATCCGCCTCCCGGAGCCGCAGCGTGACAGACCTCGGAGGGGCGCAGCCGCCGATACACTCGCTCAGGCAGAACGCCGCCCTGAACCTCTCGTTCGCGAAAAGCGTCTTCCTGAGGGTCGGCGGAGAGCACTACTACAACGACGCCGTCCGGGGCGACAGGTCCATGTTCTTCCTGGACGCCTCGCTCTCATGGCGCATGAAGCGGCTGGAGCTGGCCCTTGAGTGCCGCAACCTCCTCGGCACGGAGACATACAGCTCGGCATCCTACAGCGACATCACCACGTACGTCTACACCTACCGCCTCAGGCCGCTGACGGCGCTGCTGAAGATCCGCTTCACCCTATAGGCCGGTTAAGGTACAGGAAACGGGGTAGGGTACACCAAAAAAGCACTTTGGCAGTGCAAACTGAGCAAGTAAACTTGCATTGCTCTCGTCTTCTGAGTATATTTGAGCCGAGAAATTTCAATAGATGACATTCCGTACAGGGGACTTGACTGTTGGCGGCATAACGTCCACATTACTTCGCTTCACCTTGCCGATGATGCTCGGCTCATTGATGCAGCAATGCTATAACATAGCTGATACCATGATTGTGGGGCGATGCATAGGCTCCGATGCTCTTGCGGCAGTGGGTTCTTCGTACAGTCTTATGGTTTTCCTGACATCTGTGCTACTTGGCTTGGCAATGGGCAGCGGAACGGTGTTCTCGCAGCAGTTCGGAGCCGGCAACATGACAGGACTGCGGCGCAGTATTTATGTGTCACTGGTTCTTATAGGTTTTGTGACGGCTGCGCTTACTGTGGCTGCATTTGTTTTCATAGATCCTATTCTAAAATTGTTGCAGGTACCTGCAGACATATACGTCATGCAACGCCTGTATCTGCTGGTCATTTTTGCCGGGATACCGTTTACTTTTCTGTATAACTTCTATGCTGCTCTGCTCCGGGCCGTCGGAGACTCAGTTACTCCACTGTGGTTTCTTGGCGTGTCGGTTGTTCTGAATATCGGTCTGGACTTGTTCTTTATCCTTGGAACTGGAATGGGGGTGGATGGTGCGGCTTTGGCTACCGTTATGGCTCAGGCGGTGTCTGCGATAGGCCTTATGATTTATGTGCTTCACCGAAGACCTGAACTGCGGGTCTGCAGGGAGGACATGCGACTTGACAGGATTTCAGTAAGGGAGATTGCTTCGTTCTCATCGCTGACCTGTATTCAGCAGTCTGTGATGAATTTCGGCATACTTATGGTACAGGGGCTTGTAAATTCTTTCGGAACAGCGGTTATGGCGGCTTTTGCAGCGGCGGTGAAGATAGACTCGTTTGCCTACATGCCGGTGCAGGAGTTCGGAAATGCTTTCTCGACTTTCGTGGCTCAGAATTATGGAGCAGGAAAGCGGGAGCGCATCCGTCGGGGAGTACGCAGTGCTTTCGTCACTACAGTATTGTTCTCTCTTGCTGTTTCTGTTGCAGTTTTCGTGCTGGCCAGGCCGCTTATGCTCATTTTTGTACGTGGTGAAGAAACTGAGATTATCAGTATCGGAGTCCAGTATCTTAGAGTGGAAGGAGTCTTTTATTTTGGTATTGGCATTCTTTTTCTGCTATATGGTTATTTCCGTGCAATACGCAAGCCTGGCATGTCAGTAGTCCTCACAGTTCTGTCGCTCGGCACTCGTGTCGCACTGGCCTACATTCTTGCAGCTGTCCCCGCTGTCGGTGTAGTCGGTATCTGGTGGTCCATACCCATAGGCTGGGCAGTAGCAGATGCGGTCGGCATTATCTGTTATTTCCGGATAAAGAATAGAAGCATGCTCAGTGTCCACACTGTTATGCCCCCTCCGTAGCGTCTCCATAGGGGTGCTGGACCATAGAGCCGATGTGTTCTTGCTATAAGATTGTGGCAAATGGGTAAAAAAAGACTGCACGGGATGGAGAACCAAACACAGTGCAGTCTCTTATGATAATATGTGAGTGTCAGTCGTTTACGGAAGGGCGAGGAATGCGCATGCGAACGAGAGTATGGCGTAGAGTTCGGGGAATACGGCGAGAATCATGGTCTTGGAGAAGACATCGTTGCCGTTGGACATCTCGTTGATACCGTTGCATACGAGGCTGGCCTGCTTGATGGCTGACCACAGGCCCACGAAACCGAGTGCCAGACCGGCTGCACACATGGCCAGTCCCTGATTCATGGTAAGTACCTGCGAAGCATCCTCCATGCTGCCCAGACTGCTGAGCATGAGGAAAAATGCCGCGAATCCGTACAGACCCTGGGTAGAGGGAAGCACGCAGAGGAGCATGGATTTTCCGAATATCTCAGGTTTCTTTTTGAGAGCGGCTATAGTGGTGTTGCCGCCCATGGTTACACCGATGGCACTTCCAGTGCAGGAGAGGGTAAGCATTACTGCCATGCCCACATAGGCTAAAATCAGTGGTGTTGTCATAAGATTGAGTTGTTTATTTGTTATTGTTATATGATTTCAATGGTTTGTAAGCCCTGCCGCCTCCTTCGAAGCCTACGTTCTTGTAGAACTCGACAAAGGTAAGACGGACAGGATGGACGAATGCGCCCAGACACGAGAGTCCCATTACAGCTAAATGTCCGAATATCAGGAAAATCACTGTGACAGGCCAGCCGACGTACGGGATGCCGGACAGGCTCATCGCGATAGAGTTGATCACAAGCGCGAGGATACCTCCGGTAGTTCCCAGTCCGAAAAGACGTATGTATGAGAGCATGTCTCCGAAGATGCCTGTGATGTCATACAGTGATACGATGCCTTTCAGGGGTCTCAGCAGGAAGAACTTGGCCGGTTTGCTGCAGAACAGGACGAGAACAAGTCCTCCGAACAGCAGTATCTGTGCGGCGATGGAAGGCAGCAGTTTCGAACCGGTCTGGCTTCCGGCATACGCGCATGCGGCCCAGACAATGACCATGCACCAGCCGACCTCACTCAGGCCCTCGTCCCACTTGTGTCTGGAGAAGGCGAAAACGGCTTTTATCATCCTGGCGAAGACTATCTGGAACAGTCCGAAAATGATGGCGAACCAGAACATCTTCAGGTCGGAGAAGAAGAGGCTCTTTATGTCCTCCCGCATGGGGAAGATGTCGTATAGTTTCATCCCGAATACTGTTCCCGAGAGGAGGGGCATGATGAGCGAGCCCACTCCGAGCCATGCGATAAGCTTGCCGTATGCCTTGTATTTAGGTAATGCAATAGCTGCGGCTATGCCGGCTATGACCAATATCAGTCCGTAGCCCATGTCTCCCAAGCAGAATCCGAAGAAGAGCATGTAGAACGGGGCGAAGTAGGGGGTCAGGTCCAGCTCATCGTAATTGGGCAGCTCATACAGACTGCCTACGGGCTCGAAAAGCCGTGCGAACCAGTTGTTGTGCAACTTTACTGGAGGGTTGTCCTCGCCCTTGGCGGCTTCGGCCATGTAGTAGACGCTGCATGAGTCGAGGTATTCCTTGACTTTGATGTCGTCCTCTGTGGGAGCGAAGCCTTCCACGATACTTATGGTCCCTTCTCCTTCCTTGACAGAGGATGTCTCTGCAAGATACAGGTCAAGTGAGGCGAATGTTCTGTCGGCAAGTTCCTGCAGTTCGGCAGTCCGTTCCGCATATCCGGCGGCTATTGTCAGCAGTCTGTCCCGTTCGGCTTTAAGCCGGTCTATTTCGGACAGTACAGCGGATGCCGGACGTACGGGAAACTGTGCCTGCTCCATGGGAAAGCTGAAATCCTCTTTCTGTCCGGACAGTACGGTGAAATATGTCTTGCCGCCTGTGCGGTTGAGTACCCACAGCGGGTATTCCTGCTCCCATCTGCTCTGGAACTTCTTGTCGCCAGTGCAGTAGAAATGGGGGATGAGCCCGGCTTTCCTGATGCGGCCGAGATCTTCCTGGGCGAATTCTCCCCACGGGAGGGCGTTCTGGTACTCTTTCTCCAGTGAGGCCAGTTCGGTGCTTATATCCATGCGGCGGGCAGCGTTGCTTTCAAAGTCTGACAGCATCTGCTCTCCTGAGATTTCAGGATGCGCTTCGGCCTTGAGGTCCGGGTTCTCCTTTGTCAGATTGCCGAGGGAGTCCACAGCGTTCCTGCATCTGGTTATAAGGCCGCTCATCTTTCTGGATGTGTCGTCACAGGCAGCGGAGGAGCGGGTAATGTCCACCATGCCGAGCTGCTGGATGCCTTTCATGAAAGGTTCCATGTCCCCTGAAAGGAGAATCATGGAGTATCTGGTCATTTTGGTAATCATATCGCTTCCTCCTCTTCTTCCAGATTGTGACGGGTCTTTACTATTTTCTGGGATGCCTTGGAAAGGTTCTCCTCATCCTCCAGATATCTCTTTATTTTCAAGATAGCTTCGTGGTAGCCTGGTATCTGCACTTTTTCATACAGATTGACCTTCTGGGTGGTCTTCTTGCGGGACCAGTCCAGGATGCGGCTCTTCTCCGAACAGATCTCGGATTCGATACCGAGACGTGCCAGATCTTTCAGGATCTGTACTCCGTCACTGTACCACATGGGCTTGCGGAACAGGTCGAACTCCTTGACCTCGTAGATTACGTTCCTGAGCTCCGGAATCCTGACACCTGCGAACTTTGCTGTTTCCAGCTCTACGTCCTTAACTGTTATCAGCCCGGGCTCGAACTCGTTCCACAGACCTGACATGTATCTGTATTTCTCCAGGGATGAGGCCAACTCTTCCAATAGCTCATCCGAGCGCTTTTTGGCCTTCTTGACCTCTAAGCGCAGGGCCGCCTCCTTGTTCTTCAAGGTGGGCAAGGCGCGTGTACGGACCTTGAGCTGCTTGCCCAGTTCGTTCAGCGATGTCTTGTTGTATTGGAATTTGATAGCCATTGTGCCTTATGCTTCTTTTTCTTTCCAGTATTTCTGAATCAGAGACTCCTTGAGACCTGTCTCGGCTTTGGTGAAATACCTGCCGAACAGTTCCCAGGCCGTGTCGAGCATATCGTCGATGGATATGTTCACATCTATTGCCAGCAGTCTGGTGGAGTATTCCTTTGCGAACTCGAGACAGCGGTTGTCATAGTCGCTCAGATCGAAGCCGTTCTCCAGTTTGGTCCTGGCGTTGGCCGCATCGGCGTAGAGACGGACGGCCGTGTTCATCACCTGGTTGTGGTCTTCGCGGGTCTGCTTGCCGATAACCAGCTGTTTCAGACGGGACAGGGATCGGAAAGGGTCCACGATCACCTTGCCTGTATCGCTGTCCATACGAAGGAAGAGCTGTCCCTCGGTAATGTATCCGGTGTTGTCAGGAATGGCGTGGGTGATGTCTCCGTCATTGAGGGTCGTTACGGCGATGATCGTAATCGAACCGCCAGCAGGCAGCTGTACGGCCTTCTCGTAGATTTTCGCCAGATCGGAGTACAGGGAGCCTGGCATGGAGTCCTTCGACGGGATCTGGTCCATACGGTTGCTCACTATCGAGAGGGCGTCGGCATACAGGGTCATGTCGGTCAGCAGCACGAGGACTTTTTCGTTCTTGTCCACGGCGAAATACTCGGCTGCGGTCAGGGCCATGTCAGGTATCAGCAGACGCTCCACGGGGGGCTGTTCGGTTGTGTTGACGAAACTGATGATTTTGTTCAGGGCACCTGCGCTCTCGAACATGTTCTTGAAGTACAGGTAGTCGTCGTTGGATAGTCCCATGCCGCCGAGGATGATCTTGTCCACGTCCGCACGGAGGGCCACCATGGCCATTACCTGATTGTAGGGCTGGTCCGGGTCGGCGAAGAACGGAATCTTCTGTCCGGATACCAGCGTGTTGTTGAGGTCTATGCCTGCGATGCCGGTCGGAATCAGCTGCGAGGGTTGCTTTCTCTTGTAGGGATTGACCGACGGACCTCCGATATAGCGTCTCTCGCCCTCCACTTCCGGACCGCCGTCAATAGGCTGTCCGTAGGCGTTGAAGAAGCGTCCGGCCAGATCGTCGCTGACATTGAGAGCGGGCGGCTCGCCGAAAAATGTAACTTCAGCGTTTGTCGGGATGCCTTCGGTACCTTCGAAGACCTGGAGAGTGACGGTGTCGTCCTTCATCTTCACCACCTGGGCCAGACGTCCGGCCACTGTGGCGAGCTCGTCATTGGAAACACCCTGAGCCTTGACAGAGACTGTGGCTTTGGTTATGGCTTCCAATTGGGTGTATATTCTTTGAAATGCTCTATTTGTCATGGCTCATGAAATTATTGATCTGTTCGAGATATTTGTTGAATTCCTCACTCTTGAACTCGGAATAGTTCATCTGCCTGAAGATGTTGATGACCTCCTTGTACCAGGCCGAGCATTCTTCGAATGTTTCGAAATCATGTTCTCGGTCACAGACCTCCAGCACTTTGGCAAGCATGAATTTCTGGCGTTCAAGAGGGGAGGAGGCGTCAATCCTGTCAAATGCGTCCTGCTGCAGGATGATGAAGTCTATGAGCTCTGACTTCCAGTAGCGCTCGTGGTAGCTTACGGGCACTCCGTCGTCTCCGAGGATGTTGATCTGCTCGAATGCTTCCTTTCCTCTGAGAACAAGAGTCTTTGCCTTCATCACCATGTCTACCCATCCGGAAGCGATCTTTTCATTCAGGAAAGAAACGATCTCCGGGTATTCGAGGTACTTGGAGTAGGAGTCAATCGGGTCTACGGCAGGGTAGCGTTTCTTGTCCGCACGGTTCTGGGAGAGTGCGTAGAAACAGCGGGCCGCTTTCTTGGTGGATTCTGTCACCGGTTCTTTCAGATTACCTCCGGCCGGTGATACCGTACCTATGAAGGTTACTGACCCTGTCTTGCCGTTGTTGAGCGTTACTGCTCCGGCTCTTGCGTAGAAATTTGAAATCGTGGATGAGAGGTCAACCGGGAAGGCGTCGGCTCCTGGAAGCTCCTCCATACGGTTGCTCATCTCCCTGAGAGCCTGTGCCCAGCGCGATGTGGAGTCGGCAAGCAACAGAACCTTGAGGCCCATTGAGCGGTAGTATTCGCATATCGTCATCGCTGTGTAGACAGATGCTTCGCGGGCAGCTACAGGCATGTTGGATGTGTTGCAGACGATGGTTGTCCTCTCCATCAGGGACCGTCCTGTACGCGGGTCGACCAGTTCGGGGAACTCGGTGAATATCTCCACTACCTCGTTTGCACGCTCGCCGCAGGCGGCCATCACAATCACGTCGGCTTCACCCTGCTTGGCTATGGCGTGCTGGAGTACGGTCTTTCCGCAGCCGAAAGGACCGGGGATAAAACCTGTGCCTCCTTCCGCAATCGGGTTGAAGGTGTCGATGCATCTGACACCTGTCTCCATTATGCGCCATGGGCGCGGTTTTTCCTTATATGCCGTAATTGCCACTTTTACCGGCCATTTCTGTATCATGGACACGTTGTGTTCCTCTCCCGACATGTCAGTAAGGACAGCGATGGTCTCTCCGGCTTTGTGCTGTCCGGCCGATGCGATGGACTTTACCTTATATGTGCCATCAAAGGAGAACGGTACCATGATCTTGTGGGGCAGCCATCCTTCCTTGACTTCCCCGAGCCAGTCGGCGGCCCGTACCTCGTCACCTGGTTTTGCAATAGGGGTGAAGTCCCACTCCTTTTCCACATCGACAGGAGCGGTGTACTCCCCGCGTTTTAGGAAGACACCATCCATCGTGGCAAGGTTGTTCTGCAACCCGTCGAAGTTACTTGAGAGCAGTCCAGGACCCAGTGTGGCTTCGAGCATGTGGCCTTCGAATTCCACTTTGTCCCCGTTGCGCATTCCCCTGGTGCTCTCGTAGACCTGTACGGATGCCCTCTTTCCTGTCACCTTGATGACCTCGGCCATGAGTCTGGCGTCTCCGAGCTGTATGTAGCAGATCTCGTTCTGCGAGACAGGACCGTCCACTTCTACGGTGACCAGGTTGGAGATGACTCCCGTAACCTTTCCTGTAGTTTTTCTATTAGGATTCATATATTCTTGATGTTTTTATTGTCTTAATGGAAATCCACACCTTTGAATGTGCCCCTGACCTCGTCAACGTACTGACGGAACAGCTGTGTGCCTCTCTCCCTGTCAAGACGGCTCCATCTGTCCACTATAAGCCCTTTGGCCAGAAATGCCAGGATAACATCCATGTCGAAATAATGGAACAGGGTCATGCCCGTTATCCTTTCCCAACGGAACATGTCCAGACGATGCTCACGCTCAAACAGGTCTCCGCATTGGAATATGGCCTGAAGCTCAGGATACTCTTCCTGGCAGGACTCCGTCTCTCCGACAGTGTATCTGGCGGAGTCCATATTTTCTTTTGCTGAAATAAATTCCACCTGGGCATTACGCATCTTGCGGTCCATTTCGAAATAGGCTCTTAGAAAGCCTGAATTCTGTCTGGACACCGCCCGGTAGAAGTGTCCGGAAAGGTGGGAGGTGTCAGTTCCGAAGTCCAGCCAGTCCACCAGCCTGCGGTCACGTGCCGAGAGATGCTCCCTTATTGACAGTTCAAGATCCTTGTAGGAGAATCCTTCTGCATGAAAGTCAGGCATCAGTTCTGGCAGACCGGCGATGATGTAATGGTAGTTGTTCATTATTCCTGACCGAATAGCAGTTTTCTTGCAGTCGGTCTGAGGTATTCTGTAAGAATGTTCTCAAAGTCGCCTTCCGCAAAACTAATCATATAGCCTCCATTCTTGGGGCCGATCTTGAAACCGCCCTGGATCTGTCTGGAGAAAGTCACATCGATGCCCTTGTCCATGGCTTCCGCTGCATTTTTCCCGAAATAATCCTGAAGGTTTTTCTGCATGGATGCAGGAAGGACAGCTTCAAGTCCGGCAGGGGCTGCATCGGCGGCATTGAAAGCCTTTGCAACAGTGGTTACAAGGGATCTGATAAGCTCAGGATCTTCAAGGGAATTCTTGACGTCAGCCGATACGGATTTGGTAATTATGATGTTCTCAATACGCTGTCTGACGGCTGATATGGTCTGGGAGGAAGCCATTCTGATATCGTTTTCGACTCTTGTTTTAAGTTCTTCCGCCTCCTTGCGCGCTTTTTCCACGATCTTCTCCGCTTCCTTTCTGGCCTCGGCTATTATTCTTTCGGATTCCTTTGCGGCTGTGGCCTTGAGAGTCTCGGCCTCTTTCTTTCCCTTTGACAGTCCTTCATTATAGAGCTTGTCAGTGAGTTCTTGCAGTTTGTTTTGCATACAGTGTGTGTATTTGATTTGACATCAAAGTTAACAAAAAACTTTTTACTAAATCCACAGTCATGCAAAATAATAAAAAAAAACACCGTGCAGCCGTTGGTAGACTGTACGGTGTTTTTATATAAAATATCAGAAGCTATCCGAGGAATCCGAGCAGAATACCTGCGGCGACGGCCGAGCCGATCACACCGGCAACGTTCGGGCCCATGGCGTGCATCAGCAGATGGTTGGTCTTGTCGTATTGCAGACCCACTAACTGGGACACACGGGCGGAGTCCGGTACGGCGGACACTCCGGCGTTTCCGATGAGAGGATTGATCTTGTTGCCTGGTTTCAGGAAGAGGTTGAAGATCTTCACGAACATCACACCGCCGAAGGTAGCAACCATGAAGGAGAACGCTCCGAGGATGAAGATGTACACGGACTTCAGCTGCAGGAACTTGTCGGCCTGGGTGGAGCATCCTACGGTCAGACCGATGAGGATGGTCACGATGTCGATCAACGGTCCGCGTGCGGTCTCGGCAAGACGGCGGGTAACACCGCTTTCCTTAAGGAGGTTACCGAAGAAGAGCATACCTAACAGAGGGATACCGGAAGGCACGATGAAAGCGGTTACGAGGAAACCGATGATAGGGAAGAGCTTCTTCTCTGTAGGAGATACCGGACGGGGCGGCTTCATCCTGATGAGTCTCTCTTTCTTGGTGGTGAGCAGCTTCATGATAGGAGGCTGGATCACGGGAACGAGGGCCATGTAGGAATATGCCGATACGGCGATGGCGCCCATGAGGTCGGGAGCAAGTCTCGAGGAGAGGAAGATGGCGGTAGGACCGTCAGCACCTCCGATGATACCGATGGCACCGGCCTCAGCGGGAGAGAACCCGAGGGCGAGGGCCACGGTGTAGGCTCCGAAGATACCCAGCTGGGCGGCAGCTCCGATGAGCAGCAGCTTGGGGTTGGAGATCAGGGCGGAGAAGTCGGTCATCGCACCGATTCCGAGGAAGATCAGAGGCGGGTAGAAGCCCTTGATCACACCATAGTAGAGTATGTTCAGCACAGAGCCTTCCTCGTAGATGCCGACCGACAGGCCGGGAAAGAGGGGGATGTTGCCGATGATGATACCGAATCCGATAGGAACGAGCAGCATGGGCTCCCACTCCTTCTTGATTGCGAGGTAGATGAACACAAGGCCGATGCAGATCATCAGCAGATATGTCCACTCGAAATTCGCAAATCCGGTATACTGCCAGAATTGTTTGAGATTTTCGCCTATCATATACTAACTATCCAATAATAGCCAGTGGCGTGCCTTCCATTACGGAATCGCCCTTGGCGACCTTAATACTCTTTATAACACCGTCAGCCGTGGCTTCGATGACATTCTCCATCTTCATGGCTTCGAGGACCATGATCTTCTGGCCGTTCTTCACGGTATCGCCTTCCTTGACGCTGATTTCAAGGATGACGCCTGGAAGGGGAGATGAGACTGTAGTACCTCCGGCGGTAGGCGCGGTTGCTTGGGCTGCCGAAGGCTTGGGAGCAGCGGCTGTTACCGCAGGAGCGGCAGGTGCTGTTTTTACAACTTTGATGGCAGTAGGCTTCACGATGGGTTTCTCAAACTCTACCTTGTAGTTGGAGCCGTTTACCTCGACAGAGGCTACAGACTCCTGTACATCGTTGATGACCACATTGTAGTCATTGCCGTTGATTTTGAGTTTATATTCTTTCATGGTCTATAATTTATCTTTGGTTCTTTTTTACTGTAGGGGTCTGACGTAAAGTGTATATCTTGGAGCTCCAGGGCGAGTAGCTTCTGTCGGTGTGACTCATGGTTATGGTAAGGCTCTCGTGGTCGTGGGCCTCGCTTTCCTCATGGAAGAGATGGAGTGCCACGGCGATAGCCGCATATGTCTCACCGGATGTCTCCTTGACGTTTACCGTAGCCTCCCCGCTGCCGGCTGTGGCGGCTGCGGACCTCTGCTGCTGTTTGCGCGTGGCGACATGACCTGTAAACTTGAAGATGAAGCACAGGATGATCAGTGCGCAGAATACCACCAGCATGGCTGTGAGGGTGAGAATCCATCCTCCCGGGTCCTCTCGTGCCATTATCTGGCTCTTGGACTCCTCGTCAACTCCGGCGTTGTTGGTGCTCGGAGATGTCCAGGGCATGATTTTCCAGCCTTCGCCGCTGCCGTCAGTTGAGCCGATTCCGTCTTCGGTACGTCCGTAGGACTGGTCTACGCCGAGGTTCTTGGGCACGGCGATCTTGTCGATGACAGTACGTCCGTCACTGGCCACGAAGTAGATGGTATCAGACTCTTCAAGGGTAAAGTTGATATGGAACGTACCGTGGTAAGGATTGTTGTCCGCCCAGAAGAGGGTGTGCTGACGGGGAGGTATCTTTGTCAGTACATCCGCTTTGGGGATGATGTATTTCTTCAGATTGTCAGGGTCGTTGGACAGAAAACATCCGCCGATATCCACAGTGCCGTAGGAGGTGTTGAACAGCTCGAACCACCCGTTGTGGAAGCCGAAATCGTCCTCGAAGTTGGTCTCATTGTATATGAGAAGCTCGTTCAGACGCATATCGCTCTGGCTCTGGGCACTCATTGTGAAAATCGACAGAGTCGCAGCAAGACCTGACACCAATATGAATCTAAGTTTGTTCATTTCTGTCGGTTTGATTGTTACTGTGTTACAAAGGAAGATTGTCGTGCTTCTTGGCCGGGTTGGTCAGTTTCTTGGTAGACAACTGCTCAAGAGCGCGGATTACGCGGAAACGGGTGTTGCGGGGCTCGATGACGTCATCAATGTAGCCGTAGCTGGCTGCCTTGTAGGGGTTGCAGAAAAGGTCGTTGTACTCTTTCTTCTTCTCTGCGGCAAGCTCTGCGCGTTTCTCGGGATCTTCAATGGCTTTGATTTCCTTGGAGTACAGTACTTCAACAGCACCCTCTGCTCCCATGACTGCAATATTTGCCGTAGGCCATGCATAATTGATGTCGCCACGGAGCTGCTTGCAGCTCATCACGATATGCGAACCTCCGTATGACTTGCGGAGTGTGACTGTGACTTTGGGAACAGTGGCCTCTCCGTAAGCATAGAGCAGCTTGGCTCCGTGGAGTATGATTCCACCGTACTCCTGCTGTGTTCCGGGAAGGAAGCCGGGAACGTCCACAAGGGTTACGAGTGGTATGTTGAACGCATCGCAGAAACGGACGAAACGGGCAGCCTTGCGGGAGGAGTTGATGTCAAGCACTCCGGCCAGGTATTTGGGCTGGTTGGCCACGATACCTACTGATGTGCCTCCCATGTGGGCGAAGCCTATGATGATGTTCCTTGCGTAGTCCTTGTGAATCTCGAAGAACTCACCGTCATCCACTATGGCTCCGATAACATTGTACATGTCATAAGGTTCGTTGGGGCTGTCGGGAATGATGGAATTGAGCGAGTCCTCAAGTCTTTCGATAGGATCGGCGGTAGGCTTGTACGGAGGCTCTTCCATGTTGTTCTGAGGAATGAATGAGAGCAGTTTGCGGATAATCGCGATAGTGTCTTCTTCGGAGTCTGCGGCAAAGTGCGCCACACCGCTCTTTGATGCGTGTACGGAAGCTCCTCCGAGCTGCTCCTGGGTCACGACCTCACCTGTAACGGATTTTACAACGGCAGGTCCGGTAAGGAACATATAGCTGGTGCCTTTGGCCATTATGTTGAAGTCGGTCAGGGCAGGGGAGTACACGGCTCCACCGGCGCACGGGCCGAGGATGGCTGATATCTGGGGGATGACACCGGAAGCGAGGATATTCCTCTGGAAGATCTCGGCATATCCTGCGAGAGCGTTCACACCTTCCTGGATACGGGCACCGCCGGAGTCGTTCAGACCGATGACGGGAGCGCCCATCTTCATGGCCTGGTCCATAATCTTGCATATCTTCTGTGCAAGGGTCTCTGACAGGGAACCTCCGAATACGGTGAAGTCCTGTGCGAATACATACACGAGACGGCCGTCGATGGTTCCGTATCCTGTTACGACTCCGTCACCGAGGAATGTCGTCTTGTTCATACCGAAATTCGTGCAGCGGTGCGTCACGAACATGTCGAATTCTTCAAAACTGCCTTCGTCCAGGAGCATTGCAATCCTTTCACGGGCAGTGTATTTGCCCTTCGCGTGCTGAGATTCGATTCTTTTCTCACCGCCGCCGAGGCGGGCCTTCTCACGAAGCTCTATCAGCGCTTTTACTTGTTCAAGCTGTTGGCTCATAACTTATAATCTATTAATGTGTTTGTTTACTTGTTGTTTGGATCCTCGCACAGTTCTGTAAGAACTCCATGAGTGGATTTGGGATGCAGGAATGCTATGTTGAGACCCTCGGCACCTTTGCGGGGAGCCTTGTCAATAAGTCTGACACCTTTGGATTCCATTTCGTTGAGAGCGTTCTGGACACCGTCCTTAACGCAGAAAGCCAGATGATGTATGCCTTCGCCTCTCTTTTCGATGAAGCTGGCGATAGTCCCGTCAGGAGATGTGCTCTCAAGCAGTTCGAGTTTTGTCTGTCCTATTTTGAAAAAGGCAGTCCTGACTTTCTGGTCGGGAACCTCTTCGATAGAGTAGCATTTAAGGCCCAACATGTTCTCATAATAGGGAATTGCTTCGTCAAGAGACTTAACGGCGATTCCGAGATGTTCAATATGTGACAGTTCCATAATATTATGTATTTAAATGTTATTCTTCGTCAGCCATTTCCATTGTGTGGTACACATTCTGTACGTCATCGTCGTTCTCCAGCTTGTCTATGAGCTTCAGTATACCTTCCTTTTCATCCTTGGCAAGCTTCTTGAGAGGAACGTTAGGTATTCTCTCGAAACCTCCGGATACGATGGTGAAGCCGTTGTCCTCGAGATATTTCTGGATATTGCCGAATGACTCGAACTCACCGTATATATAAATAAGGTCTTCGTCCTCGTCTCTATAGACATCGTCCACTCCGTAGTCGATGAGTTCCAGTTCCAGTTCGTCCATGTCCACAGGGCTGTCTTTCCTTACCTTGAATACGCACTTGTGGTCGAACATGAAACTTACGCTGCCCTGGGTTCCGAGACTGCCTCCGACTTTTGTGAAGTAGCTTCGGATATTGGCCACAGTTCTCATGTTGTTGTCGGTTGCTGTCTCGATCAGGAATGCTATACCGTGAGGACCGAATCCCTCGTATACAATCTCTTCATAATTGCCCTGGTCTTTTTCCACCGCCCTCTTGATGGCCCTCTCGATATTGTCTTTGGGCATGTTCTCGCTTTTTGCGGTCTGGATGAGTGTCCTGAGGCGTGGATTGCTGTCCGGATCAGGACCTCCGGCCTTTGCAGCTATGGTTATTTCCTTTCCAAGACGTGTGAATACGCGGGCCATGTTACCCCAGCGTTTGAACTTACGTTCCTTTCTGAATTCGAATGCTCTTCCCATACGGTTCTTTACTTCTTGACTTCTATACGTGAAATGTACTTGTCGATCTCATATCCCTCATAGGACTGCGGGTATTTGTCCTTGATGACACGGTAGTGGGCGAGTGCCTCATCGTAGCGGCCGAGTTCCTCGCAGATTATTCCCGCTTTCAAGAGGTACGATGCGGCGAATATGTTGTCCTCCACCTGTGCGGCCCTGATGTAGTAGTCCAATGCTGTCTCGTAGTCTTCAAGCATCGAGTATGCGTCACCTGTGCAGGCGAGGGCGCGTGCATGGAGTACCGGCTCTTTTCCTTTGTAGGAAGCGAGGTAGTCTATGGCCTCCGCCGCATTGCCGAGCTGGAGTTCGCAGATACCGGCGTACAGATAGACAGCCTTGCCGGCCTTGGAGCCGTATTCATCGATAATCTGGGCAAATCCGAGGGAGTTACCGTCGCCGTTCAGGGCTTTCTCATAGTCCTCGGCCCTGAAATACTGTTCGGCACCGAATGTCTGTCCCACAGCCTCGTCCTTGAGGGGCTTTGAATAGAACTGGATTATAAGAATGACTACAGCCGCAACAAGTATCAGTCCGACTCCGATATAAGATAGCAATTTTCCGTTTTTCTTGAAAAATACTTCTGTCTGAGAGACGGCTTCGCCGACTTTTTCGATTTTCTCCTCGTGGGGATTGCTTATGTTCTTTGCCATTTTGGAATTAAAAATTTATAATTTTTGTAATGGTTGCAAAAATACAATAAAATGTGTAACCGCAAAGATAAAATTGCAATAAAGTTAAACGTGACATTTCAGCTTTTGTGAGAAAAATAGCCTATATTTGCAGTAAAGAGCAGGTGATGTATCTTAAAAGAATAATTGTAGAGAATTTCAAGAACATTCTTTCCGCAGACGTTGTGTTTTCACCCAAGATCAACTGCATATGCGGGGACAACGGAGAGGGCAAGACGAACCTTCTGGATGCGGTGTACTATCTGTCCATGACCAAGAGTTTTCTGTCTTCTTCCGACAGGTACACATATGCTTTCGGTACGGGCGGTGCCGTTCTTCACGGAACCTATATGCGTGACGGGCAGACAGATGACATAGCGGTGGCGGTGCATAGTGACGGAACGAAGACCGTCAGGCGCAATGACAAGGCCTACAGACGGGTTTCAGAGCATATAGGGCGTTATCCGGTAGTGGTAACATCTCCGGTGGACAGTTCGCTTATCAGTGGGTCAGGTGAGGAAAGACGCCGTTTTATGAACATGATGATATCCCAGACCGACAGGGAGTACCTGCATTCGCTGATGGCCTACAACCGTCTTTTGCGACAGAGAAATTCTCTGCTCAAACAGGGCAATGTGCCTGACCTGCTGCTGGATACTGTCTCGGGCCGAATGTACGGTTTTTCGGAATACGTGCACGGCAGGAGGTCCGTGGCTGCCGCCATGCTTGATGAGCGTGCCGCTTCGTTCTACAGGCTTATTTCCGGTGGCCGGGAGACTGTGGCTGTGCGGTATGTCTCCGAGATAGACAAGGAAGGAGGCACTGAGGCACTGTTCGCGTCCTGCCTCCAGAAGGACAGACTGATGGGGTATACTACGGTTGGACTGCAGAGGGATGATCTGGAGTTTCTTATGGACGGCCACTCTCTTCGCAGATGTTCTTCACAAGGACAGCAGAAGTCGTTCATCATAGCCTTGAAGATGGCTCAGTATTCGGTGATGTGCGGGATACGGAGCATGAAGCCGATACTGCTGTTCGACGATCTTTTTGACAAACTGGACGCCACCAGGGTCGAGGCTCTTGTAAGGATGGTGCTTCAGGAGGATTTCGGACAGATATTCATAACTGATACTGACAGCAGCCGGCTCAGGGGCATAGTGGACGGAATAACTGATCAGGGAAAATTCTTCAATGTATGCAAAGGACAGGTGCGGTCAAATTAGGCGAGCTTCTGGGGCGTTATGTGAAAGAGGTACATCTTGAGAATGACATGCGTGCCATAGATGTGTCCCAGGCATGGAATGCGGCAGTGGGGCCGAGGGCGGCGTCCGTCACGTCCCGGACATATTACAAGGACGGGGTACTGTATTGCCACATAAGTTCTTCCATCATACGCAACAGGCTGTATTACAATAAGGATGGTATAATGGCCGAAATCAACAGGCGCGTCGGGGACGGTACGGTTAAGGCAATAGTTCTAAGGTGATTATGAAAGTAGTGGCAGACAAGGATATTCCGTTTCTGAAAGGCGTTCTGGAACCGTACTGTGACGTTGTGTACAAGGCTGGAGGAGCCATATCCCGGGAGGACTGTACTGAGGCGGATGCTCTTGTAGTAAGGACCAGGACAATCTGTGGAAAGGACTTGCTTGAAGGGACCGGAGTCAGATTCGTGGCCACGGCGACTATAGGGACCGACCATATGGATATCGGATGGCTGAGAGCTCACGGCATAGATTATGCGAGTGCTCCGGGCTGCAATGCCTGCGGAGTGATGCAGTATGTCCATACGGCATTGTTCACAGCGGCGTCAAGGAAGGGGTTTGACCTGCGTGGAAAGACCATAGGTGTCGTAGGGGCCGGCAATACAGGTGAGAGAGTCGCCCGTCTGGCCGGATATCTTGGTTTCCGGGTACTGCGCAATGATATCGATGCGTCGTTGCGGGCTCCGCTCGTCCCGCTTGACACTCTTCTAAGGGAATCAGACATAGTGTCCTGCCATCTTCCGCTGGACGATTCGACAAGGGGAATGGTGTCGGACGCTTTTCTGGACGGTATGAAATCAGGGGCAGTACTGGTCAATGCATGCAGGGGAGAGGTGGTGGACGACACGGCAGTCCTGAGATACCGCGACAAGCTCTCGCTCCTGATTCTGGATGTGTGGAGCGGAGAACCTTCCGGCATTACGCTAGGACTGGTGGATGCGGCCGATATAGCGACGCCACATATAGCCGGATATTCCTACGAGGGCAAGCTGAACGGTACGAAGATGGCCGTCAGGGCTCTTGCCAGGTATTTCGGTATAAGGCCGTTGATGGATTTCGCACCTGATGCGGCACCATTGTCCCATATCCCGCTGCCGGTATCCATAGGAACGATGCGCGATCAGGCTGAACTGGCTGAATCCATGCAGTCTGTATTTCCGATTATGGATACGGACAGGGCCTTCCGTGCTGATCCGTCTTCCTTTGAGCAGCTCCGTCGTGATTTCAATTACCGTCATGAGTTCGAGGTGCCTGGATATATTTCAAGTCCGTGCCTGTATCGGAATAGGTCTTAAAAATTTTGTAGCTTTGAGGAAAAATAATAGAAATATGAATGACAGGTTTATAGAAAATTACCGTAAAGGTTTTCCCTTTTTGAATTTAGTGGCTGCGGCTACTCCTGGAAGAGGAATTGCAGTAATGGATGAACAGGCCCGGCGAGAGGCTGTCGGACGGTATGATGCGTTCCGTGGCAAGGTTGTCAAGTTCGTACCTGCGTCAGGTGCGGCGTCGCGTATGTTCAAGGATCTTTTTGAAGCCCGTTCAGTCCTTGCGTCCGGCCATGATATCGGTGCCGGTTCCAAGGCGCGTAGGTTTGTCGACAATATAGACAGGTTCGCATTTTATACTTCAGAGGATTTTCATGGTCTGTCAGACCTGCAGGTTATAGATTATGTTATAGGTAAAGGTGTTTCTGCCTCTGGAAAGGACGGTCTTGATTATGGGGACCGTCCCAAAGGACAGGTACTGTTCCACCGGTATGAGAACGAAGTACGCACTGCTTTCGAGGAGCATCTTGTGGAAGGTGCCCTTTATGCCCGCAGTGCAGACGGAAAGGTGTGGATACATTTTACCGTATCGCCTGCGCATCAGGCTGGTTTTGAAAGGATTCTGAACGATACCGTGGCCATGTACGAGGAACGTTTCGGATGCAGCTATGACATAACGTTCAGCATTCAGGACCCTTCTACAGACATAATTGCCGTCAATGAGGATAATACTCCTTTCTTGAAAGCCGACGGCACGCCATTGTACCGTCCGGGAGGACACGGCGCTCTGTTGCGCAACCTCAATGGGGTGCAGGCAGATATTATCTTCCTGAAGAATATCGACAATGTAGTGCATCAGAGGCTTCTTGAGGATACCGTAACATGGAAGAAGGTGCTGGCCGGCAAGCTGTTGGAAATCCGCTGGAAGGTTTACGGTTATCTGACGGCCCTGGACGACATGATGGTGTCCGGTGAGGAGAATGCTGTTCTGCTCAATGAAATCCGTGTTTTCTTGGAGAAAGAATTCTGCGTCACTCTGCCGGATGTCCCGGCGGAAATATATCCGGGCTATCTGCATGCCAAGCTCAACCGTCCTATTCGTGTCTGCGGTATGGTAAGAAATGAGGGGGAGCCGGGCGGCGGGCCCTATATAGTCTATGATGCCGACGGATCCACTTCCCTTCAGATTCTCGAGGGTGCGCAGCTGGACATGAATGATCCCGCTACTGTATCTATGCTGAAAGGTTCTACCCATTTCAATCCTGTCGATATAGTGTGCAGTACCGTCGATTACAAGGGGGAGAAGTTCGACCTGCAGCGTTTCATTGATCCAGAGACGGGCTTCATCAGTCACAAGAGCTATGAGGGCCGTTCTCTCAAGGCACAGGAACTGCCCGGACTGTGGAACGGCTCGATGAGCAATTGGAACACGGTATTCGTAGAGGTGCCGCTGATTACATTCAATCCTGTGAAGACGGTGCTGGACCTGCTGCGTCCAGAGCATCAGCCTGAGGCTTTATAGCGGTTAAATTGCAGCGTTTTCATCGGTGCTCCGGCATCGGTCATTTACGCTGGCCGGATAAATGAAAATCCCGGAAATCGGATTGCTCCTATTGCAAGGCTGCAACCGGTTTCCGGGATATTTGTGCTTTATCGTCAGGAATTTCCTTACCAGCCGAGGACATACGCGAAGATAAGCGGAGCCACGATGGTTGCATCGGACTCTACAATGAATCGCGGAGTATCCTTGGAAAGTTTGCCCCATGTGATCTTCTCGTTGGGTACGGCACCTGAGTATGAGCCGTAAGATGTGGTGGAGTCGGATATCTGGCAGAAGTATGACCACAGTGGAACGTCTTTCCATTCCAGATCCTGAGCCATCATGGGCACTACACAGATGGGAAAGTCACCGGCCGTACCGCCGCCGATCTGGAAGAAGCCTACGCCGGCTCCGCCCGAGTTGGCCCTGTACCACTCGGTGAGGTAGATCATGGTCTCTATTCCGTTCTTGATCATGTTGGTGTCGAACTCACCCCTGATGCAGTGTGCGGTGAAGATATTGGCTGTGGTGCAGTCCTCCCATGCGGGCACTACGATGGGAATGTTCTTCTCGCAGGCGGCGAGGACCCAGCTGTCCTTGGGGTCGATCTCATAGTACTGCTCGAGCACTCCGCTGCGCAGAAGGCGGTAGATAACCTCCCAGGGGAAAAGTCTCTCACCCTTGGCCTTCATGTCATTCCATACCTCTACAAGGTGGTGCTCCAGCCTTCTGAAAGCCTCCTCCTCGGGGATGCAGGTGTCAGTCACGCGGTTCATGTGGTTTTCCAACAGCTCGTGCTCCTGCTCGGGAGTCAGGTCGCGGTAGTTGGGCACTCTCTTGTAGTGGGAGTGGGCCACGAGGTTCATGATGTCCTCCTCGAGATTGTTGGCGGAGCAGGATACGATGGAGAATTTGCCCTGACGTATCATCTCTGCCAGAGAGATACCGAGCTCGGCGGTACTCATGGCTCCCGCCATTGCCAGCATCATCTTGCCGCCCCGGTTCATCAGGTCGTCGTATGCCTTTGCTGCGTCGACGAGGGTAGCCGAGTTGAAATGACGGTAATGATGAGTGATGAATTTTGAGATAGGTCCTCTTTCCATTTTCTTGTTTTTTTAATCGTGCCGCAAATTTAGAAAATTAGGCGCAGTGTCTAACCTTTTTTTAATAAATTTGCGGATTATTTAACAAAAGGCAAAAGATATTCTATGTTTGAGAATCTAACCGAAAAATTAGAACGGTCGTTTAAGATAATAAAGGGACAGGGGCGCATTACGGAGATCAATGTGGCGGAGACTCTTAAGGAGGTGCGGCGTGCCCTGCTGGATGCGGATGTCAGCTACCGCATAGCAAAGGACTTCTGCAATGATGTAAAAGCCAAGGCGTTGGGTCAGAACGTGCTGACGGCAGTCCGTCCGGACCAGATGATGATAAAGATAGTTCATGACGAGCTGGTGGCGCTGATGGGCAGTACGGCGACGGACATCAACATAAAGGGCAGGCCCGGAATAGTGCTGGTGGCCGGCCTGCAGGGTTCCGGTAAGACCACATTCTGCGGCAAGCTGGCGCTCAACTGCAAGAGCAAGAGGGGCTTGAAGGTATTGCTGGTGGCCGGTGACGTGTACAGGCCCGCGGCTATCGATCAGCTGAAGGTGCTCGGGCAGCAGATAGATGTGACCGTATATTCCGAGGATGGAGTCAAGGATCCTGTGAGGATTGCGAAGAACGCCATAGCATATGCGGTTAGGGAAGGTTATTCGCTGGTTATCATCGATACCGCCGGCCGTCTGGCTGTGGACGAGGAGATGATGGACGAGATAGCCGCCATAAAGGAGGCGGTGAAGCCTACCGAGACTCTGTTCGTGGTGGATGCCATGACAGGTCAGGACGCGGTGGAGACTGCCAGGGCGTTCAACGACCGTCTGGACTTCGACGGAGTGGTGCTCACCAAGATGGACGGTGATACCAGAGGCGGTGCCGCGCTGTCTGTCAAGGCAGTAGTCAACAAGCCGATCAAGTTCATAAGTTCCGGTGAGAAAATGGAGGCTCTGGATGTTTTCCATCCGGACCGTATCGCGGACCGTATCCTCGGAATGGGAGATGTGGTCTCTCTTGTGGAGAAGGCACAGGAGCAGTACGACGAGCAGGAGGCCCGCAAGCTGGCCAAGAAACTGGCGAAGGACCAGTTCAATCTCTGGGACTTCTACCAGCAGATACAGCAGATCAAGAAGATGGGCAATATCAAGGATCTGGCGTCCATGATTCCAGGTGTGGGCAAAGCTATCAAGGACGTGGACATAGACAACAACTCATTCAAGAGTGTGGAGGCCATCATCCTCTCCATGACTCCGTATGAGAGAGAGAATCCGGCTGTGATCAACGGTTCGCGCCGACGCAGGATAGCCGATGGAAGCGGTACCACCATCGCAGATGTCAACCGTCTGCTGAAGCAGTTCGAAGGTACCCGCAAGATTATGAAGACTGTGGCTTCCGGAGGAGTGCGTAACGCAGTCAGGGCAGCCAAGGGAATGAGACGCAGATAAGTGGATATTCATCAAAATGTACCGATATGATATTATTAAATGGTAAGGAAACGGCAGCAGCCGTAAAAAAGGAGATAGCCGTCAAAGTCCGTGAGATGGTGGCGGCAGGGGAGAGACCTCCCCATCTTGTGGCAGTGCTTGTAGGTGAGAACGGAGCCAGCAAGACCTATGTCGCCAACAAGGAGAAAGCCTGTGCAGAAGTAGGATTCAAATCCACATTGTTGACATTTCCTGATACTATTTCGGAGCAGGAACTTCTGTCAGAGATAGACAGGCTCAACAGGGATGACGATGTGGACGGGTTCATCATCCAGTTGCCTTTGCCCAAACATATCGACGAGAACAAGGTCATTAATGCGGTGTCTCCCATGAAGGACGTGGACGGTTTCCATCCGGTGAATGTCGGCCGTATGGCTCTCGGAGAGGACGCATTCCTGCCGGCCACGCCTTACGGCATACTCCTGCTGCTGGAGCATTACGGCATCGAGACGTCCGGCAAGCATTGCGTGATACTGGGCCGCAGCAATATCGTAGGCCGTCCCGTGGCGAACCTTCTTTCCCGCAAGGCATATCCAGGGGACTGCACTGTCACCATGTGCCACAGCCGTACCAAGGATATTGCGTCATTTACCCGCAATGCCGACATCATAGTGGCTGCCCTCGGAGTGCCTGAGTTCCTCAAGGGAGATATGGTCAAGGAGGGAGCCGTGGTCATAGATGTGGGCATTACCCGCGTCCCTGCCGATAATCCGAAGGGTTACCGCATAGCCGGGGACGTGGAGTTCGACACGGTAGCTCCCAAGTGCTCGTATATCACACCTGTGCCTGGAGGAGTAGGTCCGATGACCATTATATCATTGATGAAAAACACGTTCAAGGCCAGAGAACTTAAGCTGGCTGCGAGATAACACCTGTGTCATGAGACGTATTCTGATAATGGCGGCGGCATTGCTGGTGTCACTTTCGTGTGTACGCAGTAATGCTGCCGATAAAGTGAAGAGCGGGGACAGTCTTCCGGATTTTGTTTTGAAATCCGATGTCTACGGAGACCTTTCCAGCATGGAGTTGAGAGGTAAAGTGGTGTATTTGTGTTTCTTTGCTACATGGTGTCCTCCATGCCAGCATGAACTGGCGGCTGTCCAGAATAAAATGCTGCCCGAGTTCGGAAATGACGAGGATTTCATTGTAATCGCTGTCGGCAGGGAGCATACGGATGCGCAACTTTCTGAATACAACAAGTCCAGGAATTTCGATTTCCCTCTTTATCCCGATCCTGACCGGACGGTGTACTCTCTTTTTGCGGAAGAGACGATACCGAGAGCCTATGTCGTGGACAGGGATGGAGTCATAGTGGATGCTTCGACAGGATACGACGAGGAGCATTTCAGTATAGTGCTGAAGACTATAAGGGAACTGTTGGACAGTGGTTCCTCTGTAGAGATCGACTGAATTATAAATCAATAATGAACATGAAATATTTATCCAAAGTAATGCTTGCCGCCGTATCGTTGGCGGCAGTATACGGCTGCGCTGACAGGAAGCCGCGTGTTGCCATTGTCGGAATCGGTATTGAGTGCAGTACCTTTTCTCCGGCCAGAACTACACTTGATATGTTCGAACCTATACTTTATGGGCAGGACATCATAGAGTCCTATCCGTTTTTCCAGAATAATGAGGAACTTTTGAACAGAGCCGACTGGGTGCCTACTATCATGGCCTGGGCAACTCCCGGCGGAATGGTCACCCGTGACTGTTATGACACACTGGTAAACCGCTCGCTCCGTATGTTGGAGGATGGCATGCCTTATGACGGCATTTTCCTGGACATTCATGGCGCTATGAGTGTGGAAGGACTTGAGGATCCAGAGGGTGATTATATCACCAGGATCCGCGAGGTTGTGGGGCCGGATGTGCTCATTTCCGCTTCCATGGATCCACATGGCTGCGTATCCCCGACTCTGGCTAAGGGTGTGGACCTGATAACGTCATACCGTATGGCTCCGCACACTGACAGGTACATCTCGCGTGAGAGGGCCATTGTCAATCTGCTGGACCGTCTGGAGAGCGGCAAGGGCAAGCCGGCATACAAGGCATGGGTCAAGGTGCCTATCCTGCTGCCAGGGGAAAAGACCTCTACCCGTGTGGAGCCAGGCAAGTCCCTGTATGCCGCTATCGAGCCTATCGAGGCCCAGGATGGAGTAATCGATGCAGCTATCTGGATGTCCTATCCATGGGCTGACGAGCCGCGCAACCACGGTGTGGTGGTAGTGACCGGTGATGACAGCGCGCAGGTTACGGACGGTGCCCGCCAGCTGGCCGAGCATTTCTGGTCAGTACGGAACGATTTCGAGTTCGTGGCTCCTACAGCCTCATTGGAAGAGGTTCTGGAGAAGGCCATCAAGAGCGACAAGAAGCCTTATTTCATCAGCGATATGGGCGACAATCCTACTGCCGGCGGTGCTGGTGACGTGACCTGGACTCTGCAGAAACTGCTCGCCCGTCCCGAGTTCAGGAAGGAGGGCGGCAAGACTTTAGTGTATTCCGCTATCCCCGGTCCCGAGATGGTGGCTCAGGCCAAGGAAGTCGGTGAGGGCGGCCATGTCCGCTGCAAGGTGGGAGCCGCTGTGGACAACCGCTATGCTCCTCCGGTAATGCTGGACGGTACTGTAGTCAAGATTCTCGACCGCGAGACCAACGACCAGGTAGTGGTGAAGGTTGGTTCGATGCTCGTGGTGGTGGGAGAGGAGAGAAGCCCCTATCATTACAAGGCCGACTATGAGGCCCTGGGCATTGATCCCTATCAGGTGGACATAATCGTCAACAAGCTGGGTTATCTGACCGAGGAACTGTATGATATCAGCCTGAGCGGAGACTGGATGATGGCTCAGACACGCGGAGGTGTGGACCAGGACCTGCTCCAGTTGCCTTATCAGCATCTTCAGCGTCCCATTTTCCCGCTCGATCCAGACATGCCGGATCCAGACTTCGAGGTAGTGTATATGTAATCTACTGTAAGTCAAGTGTTATGAAATAGAAGTCCCGGCAGGCAATTCCTCCGGGACTTCTTGTTATGAGTCCTGTTGTGAGTCCAATACAGGACGTATGGTCAGGCGAAATGTCAGAGCCGGTCACTGAAAGAGGCAAGCCAGTTGTCAATCCGCTCCCCGGTCTTGTCGGACTCGTTGCTTTCGTCGATGGCAGCACCGATAAACTCCCCGTTCTCTACAGATGTGGAATCGCTGAAAGTGTATCCGTCAGCTGAGATTCCGCCGATGAAGTTGCAGCCAGTACCTTCCAGTTCTTCCTTGAGCAGGTGCATGCCGTTGCAGAATGTATCGGAATAGGCCATCGAGTCTCCACAGCCGAAGAAAGCTACATCCTTACCTGCCAGACTGGCTGATTTCAATACCTTGACGCCCTCGTACCAGTCATCCTGCAGCTCTCCGTCTCCCCATGTGGATGTCCCGAGTATCAGGACATCATAAGGCTCTACCTGCCCCTTGGTGATTGTAGCGGCATCGAAAACATCCTTGACTCCTAATCTGGAGGCTATGGCTTCCGCCACTGCCTGTGTCGTCCCTGTGGACGAACCGTAAATAATGACAATCTTTTTCATTTTGAACAGAAATTTGAAATTCATGCTGCAAATGAAAAAGATTATCCTCACATTTGAAATACCAATATGTTGCTAACCGAAAATGATTATTTGCTGTCGATGACTTCAGCGTCGTGGAAACGGAAATGCTCGTGGATGCGTCTCAGGCGCAGACTGACAGCGATAATCACGGCTCCGAAGACCACCAGTATTGAGCCGATGAGTATGATTACGGCTGTTGTGCCTATAGTCAGAGGATACAGCGTGATGCCCAGTGACAGGAGCAGTAGAATGACTCCGCAGGCAATGACCCAGCCGGCACCCTTTATGCGGAACGAATCCATGTCGCTGCCGAGGCCAATGATTGTGAAGCTGTTGAACATCATCCATATACCGAGTATTACCGGCAGTGCGACGAGGGTGACTCCCGGGTAGCAGCACAGGAAGATACCCAGTATCAGGTTCAGGATACCGTTGACTATGCTGTATCCTCTTGTCGTGAAATAGTTGCGGCTGGTAGAGCTTACCACCAGCTCCGCTATGCCGCTTATAAGCATGAGGACTCCGAACATGAGACTTAAAGTCAGATAACTCTCCAATGGATTGCAGAATACTATGATACCTGCTGCGATGGACAGGATGCCTGTGAGAAGATACAGCCACCAGTGCCGTATAGTCTTTCCGGCCTTTTCGGCCACTTGATTGAAAAATGTTTCCATATTATTGAATATTAAAGTAAAACAATCGATGCAATTAGCGTGCACTGCGCTCAGTTTGTCATTTTTCTGCAATTTCGTCATATATCAGTGACTCTTTTTATTATTTTTGATGCCAAAATTTCAGCAGTGAAAGATTCTGATGTCATACTTATAACAGGAGCGACATCCGGTTTCGGCAAGGTTGCGTCGGGAATGCTGGTCTCTGCCGGTCACACAGTCTATGGTACTGGGCGGAATGTGCAGGAGGAACGGCGTGAGGACGGAGTGAATATGCTGCGCATGGATGTTACAGATACCTCGTCTGTGCGTTCTGCTATAGAAAAGGTGATAGCAGTTACCGGAAGGATAGATGTCCTGATCAACAATGCCGGGGCTGGGATAAGCGGTGCGCTTGAACTGGCTACTGATGAGGAAAAGCGCTGGCAAATGGAGACCAATTTCTTCGGTATGACCAATGTCTGTGCATGCGTCCTGCCGTACATGAGGGAAAGACGGTCCGGAAAGATTATCAATATAAGTTCCATAGCTGGTGTTGTGGCCGTTCCGTACCAGGGTTATTATTCAGCGTCGAAGTTTGCCGTGGAGGGTTTCAGCGAAGCGCTTGCAGTGGAGATCCGGCGTTTCGGAATAACGGTCTGTGTTGTCGAGCCTGGTGACTTCAGGACGGGTTTCACGGCATCACGCAAAGTGTCGTCTGTCTCGGCGTCGCATCCGGAATATGCTGCTTCTTTTGAGAGAACAATGATCAGCGTAGAGAAGGATGAGACTCACGGGTCCGATCCCAGGAAACTCGGACGTGTTCTGTGTCGTCTGGTCCGCAGCCATCGTCCTCCATTCAGAACATTGACCGGCGGATTTGTGCAGACCGCTTTTGCGAGAGTCTCGCGTATTCTACCAGGCAGATTGACTCAAAAACTTCTCCGCTGGTTCTATTCTGTATGATAACTAAAAAGTTACAAAGAATAACTATTTAGTTTTATGCTTTTATAATTAGTGATATAGATTGGAATGCGGCTGTCGTGATTGTATTTTTGTCCGAGAGCACATCTTGGATCACCGGGAAAGCCCTGTGTGAGGGAATGCTCAGGCATATGGGATCATCTCCAAAATTTCAGCCATCCTGAAGAGTTCGAGAAATGCAGTT
>UQUN01000028.1 GCA_900544175.1 uncultured Alistipes sp. | reverse complement strand
GATACTACTTCCTATCTTTTTCTACCCTTCCGTGTCTACTTTTTCGAGAGCAGCAGAAATGCTGGTAACAAGGATTTTGTCATTATTTACTAATAAACCGGAAGATATAGTTTTGGATAGTTTTCTCGGTTCAGGCACAACTGCTGCTGTTGCTCATAAGATGCACAGGCGGTATATAGGTGTAGAGTTGGGGAATCATGCTTATACGCATTGTTATGAACGTCTGAAAAAAGTGGTCGACGGGTCTGATCAGGGTGGTGTTTCCAAGGCGTTGGATTGGCATGGAGGAGGTGGTTTCAAGTTTTATGAGCTGGCTCCTTCGCTATTGAAGGAGGATGCTTATGGGCGTCTGGTAATCAATCAGGAGTATAATGCGGATATGCTTGCTGCGGCTATGGCGAAGCAGGAGGGGTTTGTGTATGAGCCTTCGGTGGATGTTTATTGGAAGCAGGGGCATAGTTCGGAGAATGACTATATCTATACGACGACTCAGTTTGTAACGGTGGAGGTTTTGGCCGGTATTGCGGACCAAATGGCTGAGGGGGAGTCTCTTCTGGTATGTTGTACTGCTTTTCAGAAGGAGTGCCGCGGAATGTTTTCGAATATTACTGTAAAAAAGATTCCACAGATGCTGCTGGGTAAGTGTGAATTTAATCATGATGATTATTCTCTGAATATTGTTGCATTGCCGGATAATGTGGATGAGGAGGTGCTGTAATTATGAAAGAGTTGTTTAATATTTACTGTGATGAGAGCTGTCATCTGGAGCATGACAGACAGAAGGCTATGGCTATCGGCGGGGTCTGGTGTCCGGAGGAGAGGAAGGATGAGATATTCCGCCGTATAAGGGAGATTAAGGTGGAGCACGGGCTCAGCAGATGGATGGAGATAAAGTGGAACAAGGTGTCGAACGGACAGCTGGATTTTTATATGGATGTTGTCAATTATTTTTTTGACAACAGTGATCTGCATTTCCGGGTGCTGGTGGTGCCGGACAAGCAGATGCTGAGGCATGGGGAGTTTAATCAGACGCATGATACGTTTTACTACAAGATGTATTTTGATATGCTCAAGACGCTGTTCGAACCTGGCTATGGATATAATATCTATGTGGATATTAAGGATACACGCGGACAGAAGAAGGTGGAGAAACTGCATGAGATATTGTGTAATAACCATTATGACTTCAATAGGGAGATGATCAGGAGGGTACAGCAGGTCCGCTCTGAGGAGGTGGAACTGGTGGCTGTGGCGGATCTGTTGACTGGTGCTGTGTCATATCTGCACAGGGGGCTGGAGGCAAGTACCGCCAAGCTGCGGCTGATTGAGCGTATCAGGAGCAGGAGCGGGTATGATTTGATGCGCAGTACTCTGTATAGAGAAAACAAGTTCAACGTGTTTGTGTGGAGGGGTGGATATGGTAAATAGTATGGAATTGCCTAAGAAGATATATCTTACGGAGTATGGAGGGAATTATGAGAGGTATGTTGATGCGGTGTATGAGGTGTTTGAAAGAGATTTTATCAGGCATAGGGCGATGTTCGGCTCTCATGGGCTGAGGATGAAGTATCACCCTGAGTTCCAGGGAAGGGCATATACGTTTTATCATATGACCCATAAGGGGGAGGTGGAGAGTGAGCGGCTGCCGGATCTGCGCAGATGTGAGTGTATGCCTTGGGCCAGGCCGTCTGTTGAAAATGTGGAGTCTTGGGAACTTAAATTCTGGAGGCAGTCCAGACAGAGGTCTGACAACAGAGTGTGTATATGTTTGGAGAGGAATGACGGTGTGGTGGATGTGGATTATTTTGTAATATTGGAGGTGAGGAATGATTATGTGCTGCTGTGGACGGCTTTTGTGTCGGAGTGGGAGCATCAGACGAAGAAAAAACTGAGGGAATATGAAGAGTGGAAGCTCTCTGCCGGGCAGTGTATTGTCACTCCGGATGATCTGATATGCAGTATACAGCTGGAGATAAAAGCAAGGAGCGGTCGTTAGGCCGCCCCCGTAACTCCTTCAACAACATGGTTGATGAGATGCTGCAAAAATAGCGTTAGAAAAAAACAAAAACAAATTTATATGAATAAAAATTTAGAGGATTTGGGGATGAGGAGATTTGTAAATATCTGAAGATATTAATAATGAGCGAGATAATTGATGTCATCAGGCAGCGGATGTCGCTGCGCGAGCCATTGGCCGAGGCCCTGGGGATTGTGGCCCGGCTTACTGACAGGCTGGATCTAAAGAAACCTGAGGATGAGTCGGAGTATGCCGGATATCTTGTGAGGCAGCTGGCTTTGGCAAAGGAGGTCTGTCCCGACTGTAGGAGTTTTGAGAGGAATTTCCCGTCTTTTGCTTTTTCTATTGCGACAGGGATTGGAAAGACGCGCCTGATGGGGGCTTGTATATCGTATTTGTATCTAAAGAAGGGGATTAAACATTTCTTTGTGCTGGCTCCCAATCTTACTCTGTATGAGAAGTTGAAAAGAGATTTCGGGGAGGTGTCATACCAGAAGTATGCTTTCAAGGGAATTGCGGAGTTTGTGGCAAATCCTCCGATAGTGGTGGACGGAGACAATTATAATCAGTTCCATAATATGGGGACTCTGCATAACTCTGTCGAGATAAATATTTTCAATATATCGAAGTTCAATTCAGACAGTAAGTCCAGTAAGAAAGGAGTTCCAAAAATGAGGCGGCTGTCCGAATATCTTGGGCAGTCGTATTTTGAGTATTTGTCTAGTCTGGAGGACCTGGTGATACTGATGGATGAGGCTCACAGGTATCATGCGGATGCTTCGAGGAAGGCTATTGATGAGCTGAGGCCTGTGCTGGGACTTGAGATGACTGCGACGCCTACTGATGAGAAAGGAAAGTCTTTCAGAAATATCGTGTACGAGTATAATCTCGCTCAGGCGTTGGCGGACGGGAAATATGTGAAGATACCAACGGTGGCAAGGCGGAGGAATTTCAAGAAAGGCAATATGTCCGATAGGGAATTGGATATTATAAAGTTGGAGGATGCCTTCAGTATACATGAGAAGACAAAGGTTCAACTTGAACTGTATTCACGGCGAAACGGATTGCCGCTTGTGAAGCCCTTCATTTGGGTGATCTGCAGGAATATCCAGCATGCAAAGGATACTTTTGAACTTATTGAAAATGATCTTTATGGTGGTAAATACCGGGGTAAGGTGCTGCAGATAGACAGTTCTACCAGGAAGGATGACGAGGTGGACCGACTGTTCGTGTCTCTTGAGAGTCCGGATAATAAGGTGGAGATAGTCATTCACGTCAATATGCTGAAGGAGGGGTGGGATGTTACAAATCTTTATACGATAGTGCCGCTCCGTGCCGCTGATGCTCCAATACTGATAGAGCAGTCTATAGGACGTGGACTGAGGCTTCCTTATGGAAGAAGAACAGGATGTCCTGATGTTGATAAGCTGACGGTGATTGCTCATGAAAATTTCGAGGCTGTTATCGAGAGGGCGAATGATCCGGCTTCTGTGCTGAGCAGACTGTCGTATGTGGAACTTGGTGATGAGGATGTGTCTTCTGAGACGAGTAAGGTGGTAGTGGCTCAGACTATTCTGGATTTGGAGGAACAAAGGGCGCTTGAGGCTGCAAGGACGGAGGAGGATAAGAAATCTGTCAGGGATGTGTCTGATGCCAAGAGAGCTGTATGGAAGGTGCTGTCGGAGATGCCTAGGATAATGGATTCTTCTCTGGAGAGGAGAAGTCCTATAAGAAGTGCTGCTGATTTGAAAAGGCCGGATGTCGTTGCTGTTGTTAAGGAGATGACAAAACAGGAGATTATAAAAAGTGCGAAGGAGAGGTACCCTCTGTTTTATGAGGATGTGTCGAGGTCATTGATTGCTGATGTGGACAATGTGGTGGAGACGGTTATATATAATTTCGTGGAGAATACTATAGAGATTCCAAGAATGACAATTCAGAGAGAGGTGTGTAGGGCAGAGTATGAATGGTTCGACCTGAATACGGATTTCGGATTTTCTCTTCCCGATTTGAAACAGGAGATAGTGCGTGTCGGACTTGTGGATAAGTCTTCGGAGATTATTGAGGTGATCTTAGGACGGGAATATGAGCCGCCGGTAGATCAAATAGTGAGTGCGCTGATGGAGTATGATGATATAGATTATGTGAAAAATTCGGCATTACTGTACCATTTGGCGCAGCAGGCATTGGATGCCATACAGAGGGCAGCTGGTGAGGACTCTGATGCTGCTGAGATTGTGTACAACTTTAGGGAGGCTATTGCCGGTATGATCTATAAGCAGTTGAAGGATCATTTTGTGATGAAGCCTCTTGGGTATACAAGGCCGAAGGTATTGCCGTTTTCTGGTATTGTGGAACAGCATCTTACAGAAGTGGAAGGATATGGAAGGAGGGATTATAGGGATAGTGTTGATAAAAAGTCGGTACCGAAGATAATTTTCACCGGCTTTACTAAGTCGTATTATACGCAATGCAAGTTTGACAGTATGACTGAACTTGATTTTGCAAATGTGCTGGAGTCTGATGCGGATGTGAAGAAATGGCTCAGGCCGGCTTCCAGTCAGTTTAATATTTACTGGTCAAATGGTTCGAGGCGGTATGAACCGGATTTTGTGGTGGAGACGGGAAATTGTATCTATCTTGTTGAGACTAAGGCTGCAAAAGATGTAAATGATGCGGATGTGCAAGATAAGAAGAGGGCCGCAGAGGAATACTGTAAGAATGCGACTGAATATACAAAAGAGAATGGGGGAAAGCCGTGGAGGTATATTCTTATTGCTCATGATGTCGTGGACAGGACTATGAGCTTTAGGTATCTTGCTGCATTGGGCGATTAGGATAGCAGGTGATAGTGTTTGTCCTATCGGTCAAGGTATTTTCTGCGGACAGAACTTATGTAACTGCGCATTTTGGGCCAGGAATCGGCATAGTCCAAAGTCGGAGCTATTTCTGTGTTGATGATGGATATTATCTCTTCGTCTGTTTTTCCGATATTGCGGAGTTTAGCAGCAAGTTCGCTCAGTGTCGAGAAACACTCCTTGCGACATGTTTCACCAAATTTGTAGGGTGATGCAGTTTTGCCGGTTAACATGCGTATTGCCTGTTCTGTGGGTGCGCATGTTAGAAAGTAAAGGTATTTTGGGATATTCTCTATGAATGCTTCATAGCTTTTTCGGGTGATTTTCTGATCTCTGCCAATCCGTATGGTGTTTAAATATGCCCGATCAGTGACATCCAGGACATCAGTGAGCGGATAACGGGCAAGGGCCTTTTTTACCTCAAAGATATTCTGTCTGGATAATTCGAAATCAGGATACAGTTTACCGTTGATGTATTGTATTACCGTTACTTCTTGATCTATTCTGAAATCCTGGTTGCTGCTTTTCCATTCAAGATATTGGTCAAACTGCTCTCGCCGTTCCTGCAGGAAGTCTCTTGCTGCGGGGTTTATGTAGTTTTCGTGCCGCTTGTTGTGGCACTCGGCGCAACAGCATTCGAGATTCCCATCGCTGTCGAGGGGATGAGTATCGGGGTAGTGGGTGGTGATGTTGTCTATGCAAAGGAATACTTCAGGGGTGCTGCGGCGGCAGTAGCAGCAGGTAAACTTATCGCGTTTGAGAATTTCCAGTTTTTGCTCAGGGGTGATAGGTGCTTGATTCATATAGTATTAAGTGTTTTGCTAAAAGTATTCGGTATTTATGAATGAAGATTCTGGTTCATGGAATGAGAGTGTTCTGGGATTGAAGGCCATTGCAAACTCTCCGGTGGGTCCGTGTCTGTTTTTGGGAATGATGAACTGGCATTGGGTGGGTTCGAATGTTTCTGAGCCATTAGTATATTGCGGTCTGTGCATAATGATGATGAGATCTGCGTCGTATACGGCTGATCCTGTAAGGGACAGGTCGTCAAGTGTGGGGAGCTTCGAGGTTCTATGCTTACTAGGGCAGTTGTCAAGGCCTGAGGTGACTAGTATGGGAATGTCGAGTTCTCGGGCAATGCTTTTGAGTTCACGGGTGACGAAGTTAAATCCTTGTACTGGATTGTGCGTGAAATAGGTGGATTCGGTTATGCTCTGGAACGGGTCAATGGCTACAATCCGGATACCGTATGTTTCCATCCATTCTTGGATGAACGCACTGAGTCTTGTTATGTCCAAGCGAGGTGTGTCATCGATGTAGAGAGGGCACCGAGACAGATTTACATTTTCTGCAATATATTGAAGAGCTTCCGGAGAATTGCCGCCGTACTGGTCGCTGTATTTTCTTATCAGCCGCAGGAGGATGCTGCTGGATTTGCTTTGAGGGACGATGCAGAGTGAGGGGATGTCGTGGTCAATGGATGTCGCTTTCAGTATATCAAGTATCAATGATGTCTTGCCTGCGCCATGTCTGCCGCCTATGATGATCAAGTCTCCGTTCTGCCATCCGTTGTAATATCTTTTTAGCCCTGGCAGGGTGTCTTCTAGGGGTATGTAGTCTGTGGTTCCCTCTTCAATGGAAACAGACCAGTCTCCGATAGCTGTTCTGAGATCTGTGAGGCCTGTATGGGCCGGGGTGAAAGGGTATGTGACACCTGTATTCTCCATGATGCAAAGTTATTGATTTTTCCGGTAGTTGCCGTGCGAGACTTTGATGAGTGTGCCTTCCTCGCACCACCGTTTTATGATGCGGTCGAGGGATTTGGGATTGAGGCCGAGGGTGTCGGCGAGCCGTGCGGCTGTGGCCCGGTCGAATTCCTGGGGAAGGGATTCGAGGATGGTGCGGTGGAGGAGTGTGGGTGCGGGTTTGTCGCCGGGGGCTGTTCCGGAGCAGCCGGGCAGTTCCCGGTAGACTGCGGCACTGTGTTGTAGGAGGATGCCGGCAATGGTGAGGGCGGTGGTGAAGTCGGCTTCGGTGCATGTGAGGACCGGGGGGATGTCTCCAGTGTCCATGATGCGCAGTGAGGAGAGGATCATGGCTGTGCGGAAGGTGATGAGTCCCATGCGGCGGACTGTGGCGATGAATCCGTCTCCGCAAAGGTGTCTCCAGGTGTCTTGGTACTGCCGGAAGGTGTCGTTGAATGCGGTCTGCTGGGCGGCGGTGAGGGTGAATGTGAGGGGTGCGCTGCCGCTGAGGATGCGGTGGTAGTCGTGGTATTCGGCTCCGAGGGTGTGGAAGTAGCGGTCGTGGGTCTGTCCGAGGGTGCTGTCGAATACGTCGAGCCATACGGGGCGGGTGGTGAGGCGGTAGAATATGAAGCGGCTGAAGAGTCCGTTTTCGGCGTCGGGGATGAGGCTGTGGACTTGTCTCGGGGTGCCGGTGAGCAGGGCGGAGAGACGCGGGGTGCGGATGTTGACGTATTCGCGGTCTTTGCGGCGTATGTAGGATATGGTCTCGTGGTGGAATGCTTTGCGGAATCCGTCGGAGTAGTTGCCGTAGTCTGAGCCGAAGGTGTTGGCGAGGGTGTCTCCTTCGGTCTCGAACATGAGTCCCTGTCCTCCGTTGTCGTTGAGGACCTGGTAGACTGCTGTGGCGGAGGAGTTGGCCGGGATGAAGAGCATGCGCATGGGTGGTTCCTGGGGCTTTTCGAGGTCTACTTTGCGTTTTCCGGCGGCGTTGTACTCGGCCAGCCGGTGGCGGTAGTCCATGGTCTCGGCTTCGCATATCTCCCGGAGGCGGTCGTGGATGGGCTCGGCGAGGTGGCGGCAGAGGGCGAGTCGTCCTTTGCCTGAGGAGGCGGAGGCTGTGACGAAGAGGAAGAGGTTGGGGTATACTTCCCGGTCGGCGTATATGCCGCTGACTGAGGGAAGGCAGGCTGAGAGGACTGTGAGGGAGCCGAGGAGGAGGATGTCTGCGTCGGGGTCTGAGTTGGCTGCGGCGGTGATCTTCTGGAGGAAGGCCGGAAGGTCGGAGCGGATGAGTGGGGTGAATGCGGGCATGGGCTCCTGGTCGGTGAAATCTACAGAATCTACCGTATCCACAATATCCGCAGGTGTGGATTCGGTGGATATTGTAGATATTGTGGATTTGGAGCGGGGTACGGAGACGGAGATGCCGTGGTCTTTTGCGAGCTGGAAGAAGGTTCGGATGGTGATGCCGTGGCCTTTGGCGCTGAGGCAGCGGTCGTACTGCCGGTCGGTCTCTTCTTGGGTGTAGTCGGGGTTGAGGCGGCTGAGGCGGTGGTAGTAGGGTCTTCCGCTTTCTCCGAGGGCATCGGCGAGGGCGAATCCGAGGTCGCGCCAGGGGGCGTATCCGGCGGTGATGTCGGTGGCTGCGGCTTCGATGCGGGCGGTGACGGTCTCGATGTCGGCTTCAATGGTGCCGGGATAGTGGTGTTCTTCCGGTGATGTTTGTTGTACAGGTTGTGTTTTGGTGTCGGTGTGCTCGGTGTCGAGCCATTCGAGGGGGTTGAATTTATCGGTGTGCATGGTGTTGTCTATTTGTAGTTGGGGTTGATGTATGCCTGCGGGTCGTGGGGCAGGAAACAGGCTCGGGAGATGTCCTTGCCGGAGCGGTCGGCTTCCAGGTGATGGGTGTGGCGGATGTAGTTGGCCACTGCCCGGAAGTAGTCCTGATGGGAGAGACTGCCGGGGGCTGTTTCGATGATCCATTTGAGGCCGTCTCCTGACGGGCTGCGGAAGAGCAGGGCTGTGGTCAGGCGGTGCTCCTGCAGCAGGGTGCGGAATGTGTTTTCGGGGTCGGGAAGGTGGTCGAAGTCGAGGCAGAGGAGTCCGGACGAGGCGGTCAGGGCGGTGTCGCTCCGTGTGGTGAAGGTGCCGCAGAAGGTGGCGTAGTCGAAGCGGGATGCCTTGTAGAGCCGGGCTCTTTTGCGGTCGGTGATGGAGCGGAGGTGGGCGGTGCGTTCTGCGGCGTATGTGCCGGTGATGTAGTTCCAGGCGTCGAGGACGGTGATGCTCTTGTGCGGGACTGTGTTGGTTATCGGTCCTTTGAAGAAGGAGAAGCGGGGTCCTTTTTCTACCGGCTCGTCTCCGGCGGAGCTGTACTGTTTGGCGGTGTTGTCGAGGTGCAGATGCATCTCCCGGTTGAGGGTGTCGAGGAGCTGCTGGCCGCTCTGACGGTAGTGCAGCTCTGCGAAGTCGAGGGCGTCTCCGTCTGGTATGGCTCCGTGGATGTCGTGGTGGTGGGAGCATTCGTTTGAAAGTTCTGCCGAGGTGTCGGTGCGCTCGAACCAGATGTGCAGGGTGCGTGCCCCTCCGGCAAAGGGGTTGCGGCACAGGCCGCAGTCCCTTCCGGTGATGGTCATTACGATGCCGCCTGGGTAGTACTGGCGGAGGATGTGTGCGTAGATGTCTGCGCCCCAGTTGGTGCTGCGCAGGACGGTGTTTCTATTTATCTCCTTTGCCATAGCGCTCTTTTATCTTGAACATGACGTAGCTGGAGCGGAGTACTCGGTCGATGTCGCTGCGGTGGTAGTAGATCTTGTGGCCTATCTTGATGTAGGGGATGGTGCCGTTGGAGCGGAGGGTCTGGAGGGTGCGGGGGCTGATGTGGAGTTTCTGCATGACATCCTGGCCGTCGAGGAGATTGTCTATGATGTCCTCTTCCATGAGTTTGTCACATTCGGCTGGTGAGAGGTCATCGAGACTGATGGCTCCCATTGCCAGTAGCTCGCGCTGGATGAATGGGCACTGACGTAGGATTTTACTGAACTCGTTTTCCGGATCGGCAGCTATTCCGGCAATGATGTCTTTGATGGATTTCGGCTCACTCATGGCTTGTGCCCTCCATTAGATTAATGATGTCTGATTCCCGGTAGCGGAGTTTGTTGCCTATGCGGGTGGGAATTAAGTATTTTTCTTTTTCCCAACGCCATAGAGTGGACTTTGAGACTCCGAGCATGGCGGAGGCTTTGGAGGATGAGACATAGGTCTCCTTTTTTGCTTCTTCCCGTGAGTTAAGCAGCTCGTTGATGAGCTCACGGAGAATGCTCTCTAAATCTGATGCTGCGACTACATACTGGATGTTCTGCCTGCTGTCGGGCAGGGCACAGCTGATATGTGTTTTCATATTTTAGACAATGCCCGGGATTCCTTTACTCGTCGAGGGACCGGCATTGTGTGACCTGGCGAATGCTTCGAGCAGCAGCTTCGTTTCGGTGATGCAAGTTTAGGGGTTTGAAATCAGAGTGCGGTGGAATATTCTGGACTGTCCAGAATATTCCATTTGTCCGGTTTCATAAGAGTGTTAAAGTTTTAGGTTTATAGGAATGACAGCATCCAGTGTGTCAAAAGGAAAGCAGTCATCTATTTTGTTGTAATATGCGGATTTGCTTCCTTTTATATCGAATTCGGATTTCAGCTCTTCGAAAGATGGTTTGAGGATTAGCTTTGCATTCATGGCCGCTTGTACAGCCATGGCCAATTCCTTGCCTTTTTTCCCGTCGAATTTGGGATGTAGGTATTCTATGATTGTCTGAGCTTTGTCTGCGTCGATGATTTTTGTTTTGAAGTTTATCAATCTTTTGCCCGTATTCCATTTTTCTGCTTTTGGTTGTTCTGGCTCAGGTTTGGAATTTGCTTTGAGTTTCCCGATATGCCGGTCTATGTGTCGGCATACTTCATCTCCAATTTCGTGGAAAAGTTGTATGGCATTGCTTCTGCGGGCTTCGCTTTCCGGCAGTATGTCGTATGGTGGAAATACTCTGCGTTGTGCGGATTGGTTCAGGAATACGGAAGAAAGTGCGTCCAGGTATTCCTGTTCCCAATATTCGAGGTTGTCAAGTTGCTCAAGTGTTGTGTGGCTGCCTGTCAATATTCTGTCGGTGTAGTCATGGAATAGGTCCAGTGACCATTGAACAAAGAGCTTTATGAGTTCGATGCTGCTTCTGTGAGTCATTATGAGGTTGAGAATTTCATTCAGCCTTGACTGCATCTGATCGGTGAGCATCTGGGTGTTGTGGTGTTGTTCCAATATGGCACGCTCGCTCTTGTTCAGGGATATGCTGTCCTTGACGGCTTTTTGTTTTTCACGGAGTTCCGCTCCCCAGAAGTTGAACAGTATTTCTTCCATGTGTTTTATTTCCTATTTAGTCTATTATGTTTAAATCTTTGTCGACTTTGTAGAGTGGTTGATTGAATGCGGCGCACATGAGGATGAAGCGGTCGCGGATGTCGAGCTTGGTGTATCTCTCGACAGCATCAGAACCGTCTTTGTGGAGACCGGCGGCGTATATGTTGATCTGGACTTTGTTCATCATGTCTACGTGTGTTTTCCGGCAGAGTTTTGTGCTGGCCAGTTCGTAAAGAGGTTTGTAGACATTGTCTCCTTTGTCTTCATCGAATACTGCTACCTTGCGGTCTATGTTGCAGAATCTCAGCAGTTCTTTTATTTTGACGTTGTAGCCGCTTTTGCCGAAGACATATTTTGTGATGGGAAAATGGAACTGTGTCGCTTTGATGATGCCGAGGGCGTAATATATAATAGGTGTCTCTATCTCGCGGTTGTCTGTCTGTTTGTTGCGGGTCTTGAGTGGAAGGTAGTGGATGTATGGTATGCCATCTTGTGTTATGCTGATTTTTTCCATGGAGAGCTGCAAGAAGTCGCTGATGCGGCATCCGAATGCGCACTGAAGGAGAAAAGCATTTTTGGTGTCCTGCAGGCTTGCGGGGACTTCGGTGTTCATGATGGTCTGAAATTCGTCTGCCAGCAGGAATATCGGATCATCGTATTTGCTCCGCAGGACAACTTTTCGCCGTTCGGCACCGAGTCTGCGGAATGGGTTCCTGGGTATCTCGTCTTTGTTCTCCAACTCGTTGAAGAAGGGTTGGAGGAGCTTCATGTTGGTGGTTACGGTGTTCAGACTGCGTCTTTTTTCGGGAATGCTGTTGAGGTTGAGTTCTGAATAGATGGATTTGTACTTTTTTACATATTTGTATTCATCGAATATGAATTGACGAAGGTCGAGCAGCCAGTCATCGTTGAATTCGGCCGGTGTGATATTCTTGGACTGTTTGATGGTCAAGTATCGTTCGAGTTTGCCCCGCATTACGAGGTAGTGGCGGTATCTGGCTTTTCCGATTATGCCGTCTCTGTATGCTGCTTCGGTGTATTTCGCGAATCTGGCAAGAAGGGTGTTGTTTTCAGAGCTGGCTGTGTCAGGGCTGTTGTTTAGGATTTTATGGATGAGATCCTCGAATGTGTTGCTGTCCATCACCATGGATTTTTCCCGCATGGTGGTGTAGGCTTTGTGCATTGCGTCGGTTTCGGCTGCAATTTTATTTGCCAGGCTGATGTTGTAGACGCTTACTTTGGGCCTGGGAGTTCCTTCCGGGGTAAATTTGGTCAGGTCGGAGAGGTCTGCTTCTATGTTGCTTTTGTGGTAGAGCTGGGTGCTGCGTCCGTCCCTGAGGCGGAATCTGAGTCTTACGATGCCTTTTTCTTTTTTTGTTCTCGTGCAGATTGTGATGTGTTCCATGGTGCTTGAAATTGATTGTAAATATTTCGGAGTTGTATAACAGGAACGTGGTGCAAAGATACGAAAATTGCACCACATTTGCACCACGGAATGGAGAAAGAATGAAATTTGGATGAAATAGGGTGAAGTAGTATTCTCTGTATATTAGGGTATTATACAGATAGTTGGTTTTTATTTTGGTTTCGGACGGGTTTAAAAAAGGAATCCCTCCAAGGTCACAAAATATGCTAAATGTCGGATATTGGAAGGCGTCGGAGTATCTCCGATGCCTTTTGTTATAATGGGCTGTCTTCTGGTATTACCTGTATTGAATCCGTTTCAAGGATATGAACGACAGTGTCCATACGAGTACAGGGATGACGTAGGAGTATATGATTTCCGGTATGGGGCCTGAGAGGCTGTCCATGTGGAGGACACCCATGCAGAATCCATGAATAATAAGCATCGCCAGAAAGGTTATGGCTGTCTTGTGTCTTTTCAGAACGAGATTGCCAAGTATGAAAACAGACTGGTAGAGGCATATTTTGCAGAAATCACTGAAAAATATGCCGGCGGTCATTCCGTTATCCCGGTTCCACACTGTACTGGAAAATCCGCTTCCTCCTCCAACAGCACTCAGCAGCAGGTCCGTGAGATGAATTCCGATATAGAATGCAAGCGGAAGTGTGACGGTGGCGACCAGCAGCATAGCAGTGAACTTTACCCATGTCCTTACAGGAAGTCCCGCATACAGGATTCCGTCCTGTCTGTGGTTTACAAAACCATAAACTTCGGCAGGAGTGCAGAATGCGAAAAATAACGCGGCTATATACAGTACCGGGATTCTGTCTTCCGCGCAGGCAGTGGCGCCCGTGAGTAGTGTGATTGCCCAATACGTCAGATACAGGACCGTCAGGACAGTCGCGGTAGTCCATGTCTTTTTCATGCCGTAACGCATACCTGTCAGGAATAGTTTCCAGACCTGCTTGAATATGTTGTGATTACAGTTCACGGCACACCTCCTTCCGATTTGTTATGCAGGCGTTGAACAGTATTTCAAGGTCAATGTTCTCTCCTTCTTGGCATGTGAGGTTTTCCCGTGGAAGTACGTGTATGTATCCGTCGTGGACTTGCTCGCTGAACAGGACTCCGCTTATTCTGCTTGTGGACCTGACAGTCATCAGCTTGTCGTTCAGGTGTGTTACGGAAGTGTTGACCAGCAGCCTGCCTCTGTCGATGACGGTCACGTGGTCGATAATGTCCGCGATATCCCGCACCTGGTGTGTGGACAGGAGCAATATCCTGCCGTCGGTCCGGCAGTCGGCCAGAATCCTTCTGAGGCACAGTTTCGATGGAATGTCAAGGCCGTTGCCGGGTTCGTCCAGCAGGAGAATATCGGTGTTGAGTGAGAGTGCAAATGCTATCATGGCCTTTTTGCCTTGTCCGAACGACATTCTGCTTATCTTTATATTCGGACTGACCTCTAATGCACTTAGGTAATGCAGCAGTGCATCATAGTTGAAACCGGAATAAAACGACCCGTATTCCGATGCTAATTCCGTTATGGTTGTCTCTGGAGCATTGAAACTCTCAGGTAACAGGAATATCCTGTCCAGAAATTCAGGACTGCGTCTGAACGGTTCATGCCCGTTGGCCAGTATTTTTCCTCCGTCGCATTTCATCAGTCCTGATATCAGGCGCAGTAAAGTAGTTTTGCCTGCTCCGTTCCGGCCCAGAAGACCGTATATGCGTCCTTGCTCGAATTTTGTGGTGAGTCCGTCATAGACGCGGTGTCCCCTATAGCTGAACATAAGTTCTTCTATCTGTATCATATTGCAAATATTTAAATACTGGGCTTATGTCAGGCTGCGCGGGACGTTACGAAACCTTGCATGTGCAAATATGCACGATAAAATCCATATTGCAAAATTCAGTGTGAAAGTTTTGATGAAATTGGAAATTTGCACTTATATTTGCATTCCCTTTTGGAAAGATGCCGGAGTGGTCGAACGGGGCAGTCTCGAAAACTGTTGAACTCCATGTGGGTTCCGGGGGTTCGAATCCCCCTCTTTCCGCTGGTTCTGAATGTAAGGCACCGGACAGTCCTGCTGTTCCATGTATGAATCGTATGCGGATTTGTAGCAGGTTGTTATCTGCGGTGTTGTCTGAGCATAATCGGCAGAGATGGAAATTGTTGTTGCTGTTTGAGATTTGGAGGAATAGTTATAATTTTGCATATGACTAAATCATCGAGATATGAATTACAGAGAAGCAGCAATGTTATGGACTGGTCCTGCGTATGATGTGGAGACGCGGGCTCAGGTCAATGCTCTCCTTAATGGGGACGAGAAAGAGCTTGAAGATGCATTCTACCGTAACCTCGAGTTCGGTACTGGTGGACTGCGTGGTATTATGGGAGTGGGTACCAACCGTATGAACAGATATACTGTCGGTATGGCCACACAAGGTTTTGCCAATTACATCGCAAAGGAGTTCCCTGGGCAGGAGATCAAGGTGGCGGTTTCATTCGATTCCAGGAACAACAGCCGTGAGTTCGCCATGATTACTGCGGAAGTCTTTGCCAACAATGGTTTTCAGGTCTACCTGTTTGACAACATACGTCCAACTCCTGAGCTTAGCTTTGCTATCAGGTATTATGGATGCAATGCAGGGGTGATGATCACAGCGTCACATAATCCCAAGGAATATAACGGTTACAAGGCATATTGGCAGGACGGGGCGCAGTTGACGGCTCCGCACGATACTGCAGTTATAGCCGAGGTCAACAAGATCACCGACCCTTCCATGGTCATGTTCGGAGAAGACAATATATCGAGCATCAGGATGATGGGGGAGGAGACAGACAAGGCGTATCTGGACTCGGTGCTTTCGTTGATGCTCTCGCCGGAGTCCATAGCCCGTCATCATGATCTTAAACTGGTGTATACGCCTCTGCATGGTACCGGAGTGAGGCTGGTTCCTCAGGCTCTCAGGCAGGCAGGCTTTACCGGTATTTTCCCGGTAGCCGACCAGATGATAAGTGACGGAAACTTCCCTACCGTAGTCTCGCCTAATCCGGAAGAGCCATCCGCGCTGAAGATGGCGGTAGAACTGGCTGAAGCCAAAGGTGCTGATATAGTACTGGCTACAGATCCTGATGCGGACCGTGTAGGTGTGGCTGTGCGGGATGACCACGGGAAGATGGTGCTGCTGACCGGCAATCAGACTGCATCCATCCTTACATATTATATTCTTACCAGATGGAAGGAGCTTGGGAAACTCAACAATGATGTCTATTGCGTCAAGACCATTGTGACAACGGAATTGATGAAGGCCATAGCAGACCGTTTCGGAGTCCGGATGTATGATGTCCTTACCGGTTTCAAGTACATTGCCCAGGTTGTCCGTGAGAATGAGGGCCACAGTACGTTTATCTGCGGAGGAGAGGAAAGCTATGGTTTCAACGTTGGGGAGTTCGTCCGCGACAAAGATGCCGTGATTACCTGTTCTTTCGTAGCCGAGTGCGCTGCTTGGGCTGCTGATAATGGCCTTACTCTCTATGGACTCCTGCAGAGGATATACTCTGAGTTCGGCGTGTACTGCGAGAAATTGGTATCGCTTACGAAGAAGGGAATCGACGGGACTCAGCAGATTGCCGCCATGATGAAGAACTACAGGGAAAATCCGCCTTCCCGTCTTGGTGACTCGCCTGTTGTGAAGGTGATTGACTATGCCGAGCCTGAAAGGACAGGGCTGCCTAAGTCGAATGTGCTAAGATTCTTTTCCGAGGACGGTTCGGTGGTGACAGTACGCCCGTCAGGCACGGAGCCGAAGATCAAGTTCTATTTCGGAGCCAAAGGGGACAATGCTGCCAGGACAGTTGAAACATTAGTGAGACAGTTTTCTGAATAAGGCGGCGATGGCATTCCACAGTATGTAGAATGCGAATATTATGAAGACTATGCCCGTCCAGTGGATCTTCAGAATGAGAAGAACGGCTGCGGCGGGTATTGTTATGCACAGAAAAGTCAGTCTCTGGGCATTGGCTTTCCACCCGCCGTGCTTGAATTTCATGGAGAACATGGGCAGCTCGCTTACCAGCAGCAGTGATACGGCAATGGAAACTGCCGGAATGACGTAGTTGTTGGCAAGTATCGGATTGGCCAAAGTCTGATAGTGTCCGGCGGCTGCAGCCAGTGATGCTGTGAAAAGAGCGGAGGCGGGTACGGGCAGACCGAGGAAGTTCTCGCTCTGTCTGGTGTCTAAGTTGAATTTGGCCAGTCTCAGGGCTGAGAATGCTGCGAGTATGAGCGGTATGAAGCATACATACCGGTTGATGAGTGAAGGGAATCCGCCAAGGTAGTTGTATAGAATAAGGGAAGGTGCCAGACCGAAACTGACGGTGTCGGACAGGGAGTCCAGCTCCTTCCCTATATCTGAGTATGCGTGCAGGACTCTGGCGGCCAGTCCGTCCATAAAGTCAAACAAGGCCGCGAGTATGACAAAACAAAGCGCTTTGTCGAAATTGTCCTGAAACGCGTATATCACCGCGACAGCCCCGGATATTAGGTTGAGGCAGGTGATGGTGTTCGGTATGTGCTTGACTAAGCCCATGTCGGTATTTCTCAGAATCCAAGTTTTTTCCTTATGTCTTTCGGAACGGAATTCTTGTTCACAAGAATACTGACGGTCTTGGCACGGACATACTTTTCTGACATGTAGTGATAGCCGCCGTATGCATTGGAGTCACCCCAGGAGTTTTTGGTAATGTAGTACTTGTTTCCGGCCTGGTCTGTGGCAATACCTGTAATGTGTTCCAGATGGTCATCGGTGGTGGTGAAGGATTCGAAGCCCTCCTGGCGCATGGCCTGGTCGACAAAGTCCACTTCGCGTATCAAGGAGTCGGATGATGCAATCTCGTTGTATCCGATCCTGGAGTCTGCTGGTATGATCGCCACGGCTGTAGGATAGAACACGTAGCCGTTCTCGCTTACGTCTCCGTCCCAGCAGACAGTGTATCCGTTGTTGAGGGCGTGGTCTATCACTTCCATGAATTCGTCGAGCGGCAGGTTGTAGAGGGTCTCATGGTCCCAGTTGTCGGGGATTTCGAGAGGGACTCTTTCATAGAACGGATGGTGCGAGAATGAAGTCAGTTCCACGTATTCGTCCGCATCTATGCCCAGCATTTCCTTGAATGACTCAGGGGTGTACTCTTTGCCTTCGTATGTGAACGTTTCCGGCACCTTGCCCATGTATATGTCGAACAGGGCGTCTTGAAGCTCGTAGTATTCAGGAGAGCGGTGCTGCAGTTCCACCGAGGCTTCTGCTATGGCTGTCAGATATGTGCCAAGCTCTACGTGATCGGGCAGGGGGGAGTCATAATTTATTCCAGAGTAGGCTTCCTGTGGGATAATTCCATATTTGTCGATGGCCTTGATGGCCATATGGGCGATGCTGCCTTCTCCGATATTGCCTTTGCCTTTCCTGATGTAGTTGTCCTGAATCCTCTCGTAATAGTTGCATCGCACGGTGTACATCTCGGAAAGGTCGTATTCTCCCTTTCCCATACGAAGAAGTTCGGATTCCAGAAAAGACATTGTCGCGAAACACCAGCATGTGCCGCTCATGTTCTGGTTCTTGACGGAAGTCACGGGGTTGCTGACCTTTACGGTAAACTCATAGGAACTGTCTGCCGCCTGGGCCGGTAAGACCGGCGCAAGCAGCAGGCAGGCTGTTATGACTGTGTATATCCTGATGTTCATGGCAGAAGATTAAATGTCCATTTTGGTTCTGATGTCCTGAGGAATGGCGTTCTTGTTGACCAGAATATTCATGGTCTTGTATCTTACGAAAGCCTCGGATACATACCAGATGCCGTTGTATTTTCCGGCATCGCCCCAGGAGTTCTTGACCATATAGTATTTCTTCCCGTTCTGGTCTTTTGCGATACCGAAGATCTGCATGCCGTGGTCATCCGTGGTCTGGTAGTTGTCGTAGGCTTCCTGACGCATCTCCTGTGTGATTTCAAGTTCAGGGCAAGGGGCCTCGAAAGCTTTTTTGTACAAGTCGTTTCTGGCTGCACCTATCCAGCGTGCCTGATCCGAGCCGGTTTCATTCAGCTCTATTTCAAGAGCGTCGTAGTCGGGTACGATGCCGAGTCCGTCGCGGTTGAAGCCTTTTTCGCTTACGTCGGCTCCCCATGCTACGGTGTATCCGTTCTCGATGGCATTGTCAATGATGGCCACAAGGTCATCCACGGGCACGTTCATGGAAGACTCCCAGAGCCAGTTGTCAGGCACCTCGATCACCATCTCCTCATAGAACGGACGGTGTGTCCATGAAGTCACGTCCACATAGTCGTCCAGATTGATGCCGAGGGATTCCATGTATGTGTGGGGATTGTATTCCTTGCCGTTTACAGTGAATGTGTCAGGGCATTCTCCAAGGTAAGCGTCGAGTATGCCTTTGAAGCCGTTCTTCCATGCAGTAGAGAGCGTACCGTTGGGATTCCTGATGATTACGTCAAGATATGCTTTCAGGACTCCGTCAAGCTCGTTGTGACGGTGGATATCGGAGCCGTAGTTGAGACCGTCCATTTCCCATTCAGGAACGATGCCGTAATGCTTCAGGCCGTAGAGCACGTTTCCGAATGAACTGCCCTGACCGAAATTGAGCACTCCGTGCAGTCTTACGTATTTTTCTCCTTTCTCCTGATAGGAATTGTGTACGATGAACATCTCTGAAAGGTCAAGTGAGTCTGTATAGCCGTTTTTCAGTATCTCGGACTCGAAGAAGGACAGTGCGGAGAAGCACCAGCATGTGCCGGAACTGCTCTGGTTCTTGATTGATGTGATAGGGTTGGCTGTCACTGTCTCGAATTTATATCCTTCCGGCTCGCCGGCTTTGTCTTTCTTGTTCTTGGCGGTTATGGAAGGAGCTATCATGCATCCGATGCATAATGCAGTTACTAAGTGTTTGATTGACATAATAGTGCGGGTGTTGAAATTTTACTTATTGTTTGACATTTAAGGTATGTTCATGAATTTGTGTGTCTGGAGCGATATTCTCCACACCGGATGACGCTTCACGTATTCAATGATTTCAGGCATCAAGATTGCACGGCGTGTCCATTCAGCCTGCAGAAACGGCATGCATCCGTCCTTGGTTTCAGTACGGCATCTCTCGGCCCATTCGAAATCACCCTCTCCGCTTATCACGGCCTTGAGTTCGTCCGCGGCCCTCAGTACCTGGCTCTGCGGCGGGCAGTGCTTTTTGGGAGAGAGACAGATCCAGTCGAAATGTCCGCTGAGCGGACGTGTTCCGGAGGTTTCCAGAAAGATGTTGTAGCCTTTGTCCTTCAATCCTGAGCAGAGGAAATCCAGATTGTGCATCAGCGGCTCTCCGCCGGTGATTATGACATTGGCGGCCGGAGACGAGGTGATGTCGCCTATTATATCTTCCACAGGGGTGAGCGGATGGCTGTCCGGATTCCATGTACTTTTGGAGTCGCACCACGGACAATGTACATCGCAGCCTCCCAGGCGGATGAACCATGCGGCTTTCCCCGTATTGGCACCTTCTCCCTGTATCGAGTAGAAAGACTCGGCTAAAGGAAGGCGCAGGCCGTTGCCTGTGTGTCGGGTGCTGTGTGTGTCGCTCATTATGGGTGTTTCAAATGGATTTAAACGGACAAATGTAATAAAAAACTGTCACAATGTCATAAAATATTGACGGCATGCTTTTTGAGTTTTTATATCATAAAGGAGAAAAGTTATGAATAATATGAATTATCCGCAGAACAATAACAACAAGGAGTTCCTGGAAAGGTATGCGGTCAATCTGAACCAGCGTGCCCGAGAAGGGAAGCTCGACCCCGTCATCGGCAGGGACGAGGAGATACGTAGGGTGCTCCAGATACTGAGCCGAAGGACGAAGAACAATCCTATCCTGGTCGGTGAGCCGGGTGTCGGAAAGACTGCTATTTCGGAAGGCATTGCCGAGAGAATAGTCAGTCAGGACGTGCCTGAAAACCTGAAGACCAAGGAAATCTATTCGCTGGACATGGGCGCCCTCGTGGCCGGTGCTAAATATCAGGGCGAGTTCGAGGAAAGGCTGAAAGGCGTTGTCAATGCCGTGATAGAGAGTCAGGGCGAGATCATCCTGTTTATCGATGAGATACACACTCTGGTGGGAGCCGGCCGCTCATCCGGTGCGATGGACGCTGCCAATATCCTGAAGCCGGCCCTGGCCCGTGGAGAGCTTAGGGCCATAGGTTCTACGACTATCGAGGAGTACCGCAAGTATTTTGAGGAGGACAAGGCTCTGGAGCGTCGTTTCCAGATGGTAATGGTGGACGAGCCTACTCCCGCGGAGTCTATTTCCATCCTGCGTGGACTGAAGGAAAAATACGAGAACCACCACAAGGTGCATATCGACGATGACGCCATCATTGCAGCGGTGGAGCTGTCGCACAGATACATCACGAACCGTTTTCTCCCTGACAAGGCCATTGACCTCATAGACGAGGCCGCGTCGAAACTGCGTCTGGAGATGAATTCGGTGCCGGACCCGATTGACGAGCTCAACCGTAAGATCCGCCAGCTGGAGATCGAGCGTGAGGCCATCAAGCGTGAGGGCCGTTCTCCCAAGCTGGAGGAGATCCAGACATCCATAAAAGAGGCAAAGGAACAATTGGAAAATCTGAACCGCAAATGGAAGGTGGAAAAGGACCTGCTGGCCCGTATCTCCCAGAAGCGCGCGGACATCGAGCAGTATAGGTATCAGGCTGATGAGGCGGAACGCAGCGGTGACTATGGCCGTGTGGCCGAGCTGCGGTACGGCAAGATAGCCTCGGCCCAGAAGGAGATAGACGAGCTGACGGCGCAGAAGGCGGCCAATCCGGACCCGCTTATCAACGAGTCGGTGGAGCCGGAGGACATAGCCGAGATAGTCTCCAAATGGACCGGCATACCGGTGACCCGTATGCTCGAGAGCGAGAAGACCAAGCTGCTGCACATGGAGGACATGCTGCACAAGAGAGTGGTGGGTCAGGATGAGGCCGTACGTGCTGTGGCCGATGCTGTGCGCAGAAGCCGTGCCGGACTGCAGAACGAGAAGAGGCCCATAGGCTCGTTCATGTTCCTCGGTACCACCGGTGTAGGTAAGACAGAGCTGGCCAAGGCCCTTGCCGAGGCCCTGTTCAATGACGAGAACATGATGACCCGTATCGACATGAGCGAGTATCAGGAAAGGCACAGTGTCTCCCGTCTGGTCGGAGCTCCTCCGGGATACGTCGGATACGATGAGGGAGGCCAGCTGACAGAGGCAGTGCGCCGCAAGCCCTATTCGGTGATCCTGCTGGATGAGATTGAAAAGGCGCATCCTGACGTGTTCAATATCCTGCTGCAGGTGCTGGACGACGGCCGTCTGACCGACAACAAGGGCCGTACGGTGGACTTCAAGAACACAATCCTTATCATGACATCCAATGTCGGAGCGGAAGTCATACAGGAATATATGCAGAGACTGGAGCATATTGACGACAAGGCCGGACGGACAGAAGTCCTGGAGGAATGCCGCCGTACTGTCATCGATATACTCAAGAAGACCATGCGCCCGGAGTTCATCAACCGTATTGACGAGATCATCATGTTCGAGCCTCTGAGCCGTAAGGACATACTCGGTATCCTGAACCTTCAGCTCAGTGCGTTGAGGAAGAAGATGGAGGAGCACGGCATATCGATAGAGTTCAGTCAGAAGTTCATCGACTATATGTCCGAGAAAGGTTATGACCCGGCCTACGGTGCCCGTCCGATCAAGCGTATCCTTCAGCGCGAGCTGGTCAACATGCTGGCCAAGGATCTCATCGAGGGTTCTGTCTCCAAGGACAAGCCTGTACTGGTGGATATTTCCGGAGACCAGATTGTCATCACCTCGAAGTAATGCAGGAATTAGCCGGATTAAAGGGTTGGAGTCCCATCGTCGGATTCCAGCCCTTTTTCAATATATCTCCTGCAAGTCTTTTTAGTTCCGGATTATGTGAAAATTCTATCTTTTTTCTTCTTTGATGAGATGCACTCAATGGATTTGGGTTAAAAAGTTCCTGTCCGGGAAGCGGCGGCACTGAGTGTCCGTTCCTCAGAATGGCGTGTTCGGGGAACAGAAACGGTAAACTGAGTAACACCTGTGAAGTGCAATGTTGTGATTTACAATGCTTTATGAGTGCAACCCGTGTCTCATGTTGACTTCAGATACGTCGATAAGAACAGGCGATTTTTATAAATTATTGATTATCATTGAATTGTGAGTGACGGTCTGCTGCTGTACCAACAGTTACAATAGCAGTGACTATTGATCATCCTTTTGGTGTTTCCGGTAGATGGTGATGCCGGTGGAGAGTATCTGCGAGACAAGTGCTTCGTTCCTGAGTGAGTTCAGTATCGAGATGTCGAACTGGTACGGAAGAAGCAGGTCATCTATTGCCAAGGACAGTCGGACAAGATTCTCATGAGTGAGATCATCCCCAGTCAGAGTAATATCGACATCGGAAAACGGCTTATATGTGCCCTTTGCTCTTGATCCATAAAGGATTACGGTCTCAATATGTCCATCCGCTGCAAAGAGCTGCTTTAGTCGGTTAATCTCTATGTCTTTGAGTCCGAACGGCATGGTAATCAGAATAATGTAGGTTCAGTATCGTGCTCTTTGCTTAGCAGCAGCGACATCCTCTTTTCAAAGTCCTGAAAGAGCGGGAAGTAAACATTCAATATAGACAGATAGATATTCCCGGATATGTCATCATCGTACAGATGTGATGTCTGATTGCGGTCAATTATTGACTCCATCCAGCGGGAATCCGAGATCAGCCCTATCTCCAGCGCGCGCCTGAAAGCGTCACGGGAACCTTTTATATCGGAATATCCCTGATATTCAGCATAGTCTTTCATGACTTTCCAGGCCAGTTCATGTGTGTATTCAAACCGTTGGATGAGTCCTTCCTTGATAAGGTCGTCCACATCCTCGTCCCATTCCATTTGCCTTTGGACGATGTCCACAGCTTGGGACAGTCGTCCCAAAGCCTTGCGGTAATTATTGAATCTCTGTTCCCAGCGGATATCATCACTCATAATATGAAGTTTTGTAAACCGAGTACAAAAATAGAGAAATCCGGCGATTTCTACTATTTTTGTCATCAAAAGAACTGACTCATGAAGTATCCTGTTTCCACGATGCAGGCGTAGTTATAGAGTCGTGGGATGCTTTGTCCGCATTCCTGTTGTGCTCCATGATGTCGTCTTGATAGAAGAACGCCTCAGAAGAACTGCAGGGGAAGCATCCGCGGGATATTTTTACGGAAAAAGTGAAACGGATTGTTATATTTGCGCGGCAAAAATTTTAAGAGGATGTTTGCGGTTTTCGGATTTCTTGCAGGTGGTTTGATTGCCGGATGGTTTCTCAGGCGCAGAAGGTTCGCATGGACGGGCAGGTTGTCGGTCTTTCTTATATGGCTGTTGCTTTTTCTTCTCGGTCTGGAGGCCGGAGGCAACAGAATGGTGATGCAGAGTCTGCCGTCACTTGGGCTGGAGGCTTTGGGCGTGGCCGTGGCATGCGCTGCGGGAAGCTGTGTTATGGCCTTGCTGTTGTGGACCTTTGTCAGGAAACGCGGTGCTTCGGATGATCGGAAAGGAATGTACGGAGAATCCGGCTCCGGAAAATCTACGGCCGGGAACGAGGGCGGCACCGGGTTGAGGGCTGTGGCAGACAGTATCGTGATCGTGGCATTCTTTGCAGCCGGGATTCTGTGCGGGCTGTATGGACTGCTTCCGTTTGATGTCACCGAAACCGGTATAGCCGTGTACGCCCTGTATGCCCTGATATTCGTTGTGGGCTTCAGTATCGGTAACAGTCCGGATGTCATAGGCAGTTTCCGCAGACTCAGTCCGGGACTTGCCTTGCTGCCGTTGTGTACTGTCATCGGGACTCTGGCCGCTTCCGCTCTGATGGGACTGCTGCTTCCGCACCGCAGTGTCCAGGAGACTATGGCAGTCGGTTCCGGATTTGCCTACTATTCGCTTTCCAGTATCATCATAACGGAGTATAAAGGAGCCGAACTGGGCACTGTCGCGCTCGTTGCCAATATTGTCCGCGAGTTCATTACCCTTCTGGCTGCCCCTCTGCTGGCACGATGGTTCGGTCCATTGGCTCCCATAGCCGCCGGAGGAGCCACTACTGCGGATGTCACCCTGCCGATAATAACCAATACTTGTGGAGAACGGTATGCCGTTCTGTCCATATATCATGGGTTCGTAGTGGATTTTTCCGTCCCTTTTCTGGTGACATTTTTCTGCATTCTGTGATTTCTGAATAAAAAATTACTAACTTTGAACGATTTTTGAAGGATATGCGTATGGAAAATCTGGAATATAAGATTGCAAAGGGACTGCTGGATATCGAGGCAGTCAGACTCAGTCCCGAGAAGCCTTTCCTCTGGGCATCCGGACTTCACTCACCTATTTATTGCGACAACCGCAAGGCTTTGTCCTATCCTGAATTCCGCAGGACTATCTGCGAGTCTATGATTGAGGTTGTCAGGGCTGAGTTCAAGAAGGTGGACGTGATAGCAGGTGTGGCTACAGGGGCTATTGCCTACGGTGCCATTGTTGCGGAGATGATGGGCAAGCCGTTTGTGTACATCCGTTCCAAGGCCAAGGACCACGGCATGGGCAATCAGGTGGAGGGCGTGCTTCACGGAGGCGAGAGCGTTGTTGTCATAGAGGATCTGGTCTCCACAGGTAAGAGCAGCCTGTCGGCGGTGAGCGCTCTTCTTAAATGCAATGTGCATGTCGCCGGTATGGTCGCTATTTTCTCATATAATTTCGACAAGGCAAGAAAGGCGTTCGAGACGGCAGATGTGGAACTGTATACTTTGTCAAATTATGACACACTCATAGATGTCGCTGTGGATACCGGCTATGTGAGGGAGGAGGATGCCAGGATGCTGAAGGAATGGAGATACGATCCTGATAAATGGAGCAAGGAACATGAGTAATACAAGTGTTAAAGGTAAGGAGGTAATACTGAAAAAGCCTCCTATGGTCATTTTCGGCATGTTCTCTGACCTGAGTATGCTGGTAGCCGGCCTTCCGGACGAATATAAGGCCAAAGTTCAGGCTGACAAGGACAGCATACGTATCGAATACAAAGGTATAAGCATGGGAATCAAGGTTGAGAGGCGGGAACCGTTCTCCCTTGTAGTCCTGAAAGATGACGGGCAGTCATTCATATCTTTCACCATGTCGTTTTTCATGGATCCAGTAGGGCTTGATTCGTCTCTGTTCCATATAGAGCTGGAGGCCGAGCTCAATTTTATGATGAAGATGATGGTTGGCAACAAGTTGCAGGAGATGGTGGATTCAATTACGGACCAGATAGAAAATGCTGTCAACAGTGCGGCCGCCGGTCAGCCCGTGGATTTTTCCGACATCAAGCCGCCGGTCAGTTTCAGCTGACGGCTGCGGATTTTCCCGATGCTGCCGGAACAGTTTATAGAACAGCTTGTACACTCCCTCGGTCCTGAAAGAGCGGGGGAGGTTCTTTATTATATTCAGAATACGGCTCCATCAGTTGCCGTACGGCTCAATCCGTTCAAGATGCCTTCTGCAGACATGAGTGCTGATCAGGCTGTCTGTGGCACTTTGTCCTGGCTTCCGGTTGACAGAGCGCGCAGGACATTCTCGCAATGGGGCAGTTTCCTGGAGACCCGTCCCGAATTCTATCTGGATCCGCTCTTTCATGCCGGCGCATATTACGTCCAGGAGGCTTCTTCCATGTATCTCGAGAGGATTTTCCCGATTATGAGGCAGATGAGGGAAGACCGTCCTGCCGGAGCATTTGCCGTGCTGGACTTGTGTGCTGCTCCTGGCGGCAAGACCACGCATCTGCTGTCCATGCTGCGGGATATTCCCACTTCGTTTCTGGTGAGCAACGAAGTCATCCGTTCCCGGGCATCCGTGCTGTGTGAGAACGTCTCCAAGTGGGGGGCCGCCAATGTCATTGTCACCAACAATGATCCGGCGGATTTTGCAGATATTCCGGGATGTTTCGATGTGATTGTGGCCGATGTGCCGTGCTCCGGGGAAGGGATGTTCCGCAAGGACCCGGAGTCGGTGGCCCAGTGGTCTGTGGATAATGTCCGGCTCTGTGCGGCCCGTCAGCGCCGGATTCTGTCGGACGTGCTTCCGGCTTTGCGTCCGGGAGGGCTGCTGGTTTATTCCACTTGTACCTTCAATCACTTTGAGGATGAGGACAATGTCGCATGGCTGGCGTCTGAGTACGGCTTCGAGATTCTGGAACAGCGGCATTTCTATCCTGGAGATATCGGGGCGGGGGAGGGCTTTTTCTTTTCGGCCCTGCGCTTGCCTGGTGCAGCGGCAGATAGTCCGGCCTGTACTCAAGGAAACCGTAACCGTAAAAAAGGGAACAAGAGGGATGGCAGATTCCTTTATAGGACTGCTGAAAGTCCTGGCTGGGTAAAGGAAGGTTTTCGTGTCTTCCAGAAAGGCAATATGCTGAAGGCCTTTCCGGATGAAGTGTGTGCCGTAATGCAGGCATTCGAGACTTCTTCGGGTCTGAGCATAATGATGTCCGGAACGGCAGTGGCTGAGGTCAAGGCTGGGGCATGTCAGGTGATCCAGCCTCAATACTCGTTGATCCAGAGTGAGGTTTACAGACGAAACAGTCTTCCGGAAGTGAATGTGGGGCTTGATATGGCCTTGTCCTGTATTCGTCGCGATCCTGTCGTCCTGCACGGTGCGCCTTCCGGCTATGTCGTCCTTACGTTTTCCCCTGCAGCCGTCCCTTTCTGTATAGTCAAGAATCTCGGCAACCGCTGCAACAGCCTTCTCCCTCATTCTGTAGCTCTTCGGAAAAGGTAGGTCAGTGTGGATGCGGCAGCCATATTTTCCTGAAAATCTTTGAATATCGTAGATAATATGTTATATTCGCATATATTAATTAAAAGTAAGGACTATGAAAAAAGGGTTTGTTTTTGCAATAATGGCATTGTTGCCGGTATACATGTCGGTGGTTGCGTCATGCAGTAATGATGAGAAGAGGTTCCAGCCGGAACTGAAAGCGGGCACGGAAGGAGATGTCCATGTGGCTTATGACGGAGGATGGTGTGAGTTCAAGTATTCTGTCATCAATCCGTCGGACCAGTATGCGGTATCGGTATCCGTACCCGATACTGTGGACTGGATAACGAATGTGGATACGGAGCACGAAGGTGTTGTTGCGTTCTATGTGTCTCCCAATATGCTTGGGGCGGAGCGGACAGCGGAACTTCTGCTGGCTTATGGTCCGTCTACCTTGACTTTCAATGTAGTGCAGGACGGTGCTGAGGGAGAGACTTCGGATCAGTTTTCGTTTGTCATCGACAATCTGACCTCGTCTTCGGTTTCCTATACGGTCATTCCGGTCGATTCCGACAGGACATATCTGAGCCTTGTCATAGGAAAAGGCTATATGGACGGTTTTGAATCCAACGATGAGTTCTTCAAGTATATTATGGATTATCTGAGCACTACGGCATCTTCCTTAGGTATGAATCTGGACAGTTTCCTTGAGAAAGAGGTGCTTTATAAGGGCGAGTCCTCGGATTTCGTGTTCTATGACCTGGAGGCAGAGACCGAATACTACATGTTCGCATACGGAATGACTGTAATGGGTGAGACCACTACCGGGATCAGCCGTAAGGCGTTCAAGACACAGACAAAGGCTCAGAGTGACTGTGTCGTGGAGCTGAGTACGGACGTGTCGGGCAATAAAGTCACGGTCAAGGCCAGTCCTTCGGATCCTGAGCAGGCGTATTACATTAACTTGATGGAAGCCGATGATTTCCTGAAATTCTATGGCGGGGAGTGGCCTGGCGCTGCGGAGATGTTCATGTCGGATGAGATATTCCTGATGAGAATGCGGGACGGTATGACGGATGAGCAGATATTCGAGGAATTGGCCAACTTCGGGGAAAAGGAGGTAGAATTCGCGGAACTGAATGCGGAAAAGGATTACTATGCGTTCGCATGTGCGATAGGAGAAGATTGCAGTGTGATAGGAGAGGTTACAGTGAAAGATTTCACTACCGGTTCTATCGAGCAGTCAGACAATATTATAGAGTTTGAGGTGGATAAGCTGGGAGTGAACTATGCGGAAGTGTCCGTTTATCCGTCCAATCTGGATCCTTTTGTTCCACTTATTGAGAAGGCGGTCATATTCAAGGGAATGGAGGATGACGCAATTATCAGGTCAGTACTTGAGGAGTACGGTGACAATCTTTCATACCTTGTAAAGACAGGTGCCGGAGTGATGTACAGAAGCGATCTTGAGCCGGAAACAGAGTATATGGTCTATGCTTTCGGTTACGATTACGGTGTGCCTACAACACAGCTGTTCACGCATACGTTCACCACACTGAATGAGGTGGATCCGTCGTCACTTGTATTTGACTTTGAAATAAAGGATGTGACACAGCGCGGTGCTACTGTGACCGTATATCCCGAGCCTGAAAACGCAAGGTATTACTGGAATCTTGTGGAGGCGGGCAATTCTCAGGAAGATGTGATCGGAATCATAAATGCCGAGTACGAGTACTATCTTGGACTTGGATATGTCAGGGACATGGTGGACTACATGTCCAAGTTGACGACTACCGGAGAATCCTCCTCGACATTCAAGACGCTTGACTCCGACACAGAGTACAAGCCGTTCGCAGTGGGAGTCTATGCTGAAACAGGCGAACTGGCTACGGAAATTTACTTCGGGGATATTTTCCGTACGGAGATACTTGTCCCTGCCGATGTGCATATCGACCTCAATGTGGACGAATATTATGACGGAGACGAGGTCGCTGAGAAGTATCCCGCCTTGGGTGATGCCGCCGGCTATGCAGTGGTTCCTGTAAGCACGGAAGTAAGTGACGGTACAGCCAATTACTACTATCATATTTTTGAAGGAGACTGCTCTGATACAGATTATCTCTCAGATGAGAGGATAATAGACGAACTTTATCCAAGAGGAGTCAAGAATGAGCCGGAATATGTTTTCTATGCTCCATGGAATACTGTCATTACTCTTATGGGTGTGGCTGAGGATGCTGAAGGCAACTTCGGTCCTGTCACGAGGATAGTGCTGAATTTCTCAAAGGGCGGTGTGTCTCCTGTGGACGGCTTCAATCCTTATGGCGTGACGACAACTGCGTCCCGTACCGTTACTGAAGTGCCGGAGGTAAGTGAGACCGTCAGGAGAATCCAGCCTTCCGGCAGCATTGATTGAATTTCCGTACCGCAAGATTGATGAAGTCCCCCGAAAGCTGTGATCCGGCTTTCGGGGGACTTCATTTTTTGTCGCTTATGGGTAGGTTATTTGTCTAACCTTGTTATGGTAGTCCGATTATACTCAGAGGACCGGAATAGCTGCATTTTACACTGAAGCCGTTGTCTGTGGTGAAATCGCAGATAATGGTGTAGTTGTCCGTAGTACCGGATATCTGCATGGTTCCGCCGTTGATTATTCCATAAGTTATGTCATCGAGGTTCTCTGCATGTTCTACGTACGTTCCTTCATAATATACGGCACCTGAATAGTCGGAAATCTGGCCTGGATACAAAGTGTACTCGGCAGTTCCTCCGACATTATATGTCTGCCCGGTGGCAAGTGCGCCGCTGAAATCGGCCGGCATGTACAGGTCTATGTACAGAATGCTGCCTGGAGGAGTCATTGAGCCGTCTTCACCTATGAGCAGGTCTGTCATCTGCAGACTGACGTTCATGACACCGTCATTGTCTGAAATATAGGAGGCAGTGGCAGCTGTTGCTGTGATGTCGAGGTTGACAGACAGCTTGTTGTCATCATCATCTCCACCTGAGTAATAGTTGTCGTAGACGGCCTCGCCGGAGTATGTGAAATGATGGGTCATTCCTTCCTCGTCAGTGAGGACGGCATCCATTACGATATTGCTGCCATCATATTCGATGGTGAGAGTGCCTTCATCGAAGTAGATGTTGGAAGTGTATTCTCCGTCGGGGCTCATGACGGAAGCTTTCGAATAATCGTAGGAGAAAGTCATGTCCGCAGTACTTTTGGGCTCGCTAAGCGTGTACGTTCCTGCAGGAGGCAGTGGAGCGTTTTCATTGTCCGGTGCATTTGCGGCATAGATCTCCATCAGGTAGTAGGTGCTTTCAGACTGGGGCAGACCCTCTATCAGCGGCATGTCGGAGATATATGTGGAGTAGCGGTGTTCTCCGTTGTTGCCTGAAGGCCCGTAGTAGTAACCTGTGAAGTCAGTAAGATCGAAGTTGTAATCGTACTCAGGTTCGGGTGCCGGCGGGTCTTCTTTTATGGCGGCCTGGCTTACACTTATCTCTGCGGATACGGATTGGCCGTCACCGTATGTATACGCGAGCAGGATCTTTCCCTCCCTGGTTTCTCCTGTGCTGTTGCTATCCGCTGTAAAAGTGGTCGTAGTGCTGTCTATGCCGACGAAGTCATGCATCCATTCATCGGGCGAAGTGGCAGTCAGCTCGCCGTCCGATGTCGGGTTCAGGATCTCGTATGCTATTTCTACCTGGCCTCCTTGCTCGGGAACGGAAAGAGTGGCGGTGGTCTTGATTTCAGGAGGGTCCGGATTGTAGGTCGGCCCGTCGTTGTTGTCGCAGCCCGTTGAAAGTATCAGTGCTGCGGCTGTCATGAATAGAATCTTTTTCATACTGTATAAGGTTTGATGTTGTTGAATTATGTGGTATAGTTTTCTCAAAATTACTGAGATTTTCTGTACGGACAACGAATGAGACAGAAAGTTTCAAATTTTTTCAATGGCTTTGGAGATTCTTCTTAGGGACTCTTCCTTTCCAAGAATGTAAAGCAGGTCGATTGCTCCTCCCGGGGTTACAAGCAGTCCTGACAGGGCGATCCTTATGGGCCATGTGAACGGCCCTATCTTGAGGCCGGCTTCGGAAGCCATGCCTGTGACGGTATCAAGAAGGACTTCTTCAGACCAGTCATCAACTGTAGAAAGGGTATCGGCTGCCTTTTTCAATATCGCAGCTGATGTCTCGAGAGTGGACTTGTTCTTCTTGTTTATGAACAGTTCCGTGCTGTAGTCGGGCAGTTCGTGCAGGAAAGCGGTCTTTTCCGGTATCTCGGACATCTTTCCTATTCTGGACTGCAGCAATGACGCGGTCTTTTCCCATTTGGATTCGAGCGCAGTGCCTTCCATACCGGAGAAAGGCAGGGCCAGCGTGCGGAATACTGCCGGGTCCATCATGCTGATATGCTTGCCGTTGACCCAATCCAGCTTCTGGTAGTCGAATACGGCGGGACTTTTGTGTATTCCGCTTACCGAGAATTGGGCGATAAGCTCGTCCATAGTGAATATTTCCTGTTCGGATTTCGGGGACCATCCAAGCATGGCTATGTAGTTGATGATGCCTTCCGGTATGTATCCCTGCTCGAGGAGTGCCTGGAAACTGACGGCTCCGTGTCTCTTTGAGAGTTTGCTTATGGTTCCGTCCGGGTTCTTGCCGTTGATCAGGGGCAGATGGATATATTCGGGGGCCTCCCAGCCGAATGCCTTGTACAGCAGCAGGTATTTCGGATTGGACGACAGGTATTCCGATCCCCTGATAATGTGGGTGATGTGCATGAGGTGGTCGTCCACTACGTTGGCGAAGTTGTAGGTGGGCATGCCGTCGCTCTTGAGCAGCACCTGATCGTCAAGGGTCGAGTTCTCGACTGTTATCTCTCCGTACACCATGTCGTTCCAGAATGTCGTGCCGTCCAGTGGGATGCGCTGGCGGATGACATATGGCTTGCCCGCATCCAAGGCAGCCTGCACCTCTTCCTTGCTTAGGTTGCGGCAGTGACGGTCATATCCTTCGACAGATGACTCAGTGTCCTTGTCATCTTTCTGGCAGAAGCAGTAATATGCCTCTCCTTTTGCGACGAGCTCTTCGGCATACTGTCTGTACATGCCTTTTCTCTCGCTCTGTGTGTACGGACCGTAGGGTCCTCCGATGTCCGGTCCTTCGTCGTGGATCAGGCCGGCTGTCCTTAGTGTACTGTATATCACATCTGTAGCACCCTCCACATAGCGTCCTTGATCGGTGTCCTCAATGCGGAGGATGAATTTGCCGTTCATTGATTTTGCAAAAAGGTAGGCGAAGAGCGCCGTGCGCAGGTTGCCTATATGCATGTACCCTGTAGGACTGGGTGCGAACCTTGTTCTTACTGTATCTTCCATAACGTATTCAATATGACGCGGCAATTTATGGAAAAAATACAAAATAGCAAAAACTTTACTTACCTTTGAGACTCCTTTGAGTCCTGATATAAAAGTATGAGCTGTTTTGTCAATCGTTATGCAGTTTTTGCGGTATCCGTCGCTTCTGTGCTGTGCATGGCGGCTGGAGTTTCTGCGGCACAGGACGGTAACAGGGTGTCCCCGCTGTATTTCGGACCAGGCGCCCTACCTGTGCCGGATATGCCTTATGTGTCTGAACGGCTCTATGTGGAACTTGATTATGACCATTTTACCGGATTCTACGGAGATATGACGGAAACAGTCTTTGCTGAGGCCCGTATCCCTCTTTTTTCAGAGAGAGTCAATCTGTGTACCAGCATGAAAAAGTAGACACAGAAAAAATAATTCAGTTAAACATTTTT
>UQUN01000027.1 GCA_900544175.1 uncultured Alistipes sp. | reverse complement strand
TACACGGTTTTGGGTTCCAGCCATTTCGGCCGGCATTGCCTGGGCGGATTTTGCTAATGACCCACTACGGCACTGAATCGCGGAAAATGCTGCCGTTGCGGTGGTGGCCGGATGATGGCGTGGGTCCGGATGGAGAATCTGCCACAGAGCGGCCTGTCGAAAGGGAGTAATAGCCTGACAAGTCGCTTTAGGGTCTGCCTTTTCATGTCGCGGGGCTTTATACGACGATATATGACAGTTACGACGGTTACTGTAAGTCAGTTAGAATACGTATGCGTGTTCCATGAGTGATTTCTGGTTTCAGAAGCTGCAATCGGGCATCCGGATATGTGGTCAGCTTGCAGCCGGCATGCCACCCGTGATGGCGGAAGTGGCTTTAGGAGAGGTTTCTTGCGACCCAGGGGTATTTTTGACCTACATTACATGCATATCCCCACTGGTAAATCGACTGAACCTCAGTAATGCAGGCCCTACAACAGGTGCGGCTACAAAGGTTTGCGTAGACCGAGACGTGAAACGGATGAGAGGGCGCCGCAGATGGTGAGGATGCCGGCCAGGAGCATGGCGTCGTGGGGAGCACTGTCTCCGAAAAGATGGAAGAAGAGGGCGACGAGGGCTGCACCGGTGGACTGGCCTACGAGGCGGGCTGTAGCAAGCATGCCACCCGCACTGCCGGCACGGTGGTTGGGTGCGGAGCTGAGAAGCATGTGGTTGTTGGGCGACTGGAATAACCCGAAGCCGGCCCCGCACATCATCAGCCGCCATGCTATGTCCGGATGCGAGGCGTTCTCAGGAATAAATGAGAGCAGAAAACATCCTGCACTCATCAGCAGCAGACCGAAAAAACCGAGGAGTCCGGGATGCACCTTACCTATGAGCGAGCCTGCGAGCGGGGCTACGAACACGATGACCAGCGGCCAGGAGGTCATCAGCAGTCCTGTCTCCACGGCATTCATCCCGAAAGTATGCAGGAGCATGAACGGTATGGCCACCATTGCCATCATCTGTGCCGTGAAGGATATGATGCTGGTAAGCACCGACATTGAGAATACAGGAATACGGAGCAGGTCGAACGGCAGCATGGGATACTTCCGGTCAAGCTGCGAGCGTACATAGACGTAGCCGAGAATCAGCAAAAGCGCCACACCTATAAGCACTGCGGTAGGCCCGGTTCCATGCGAGTACATCTCGATGCAGCCTATCAGCAGGCCGAATACAGCGGCATTGAGCAGGCCGTCCCGGATATTGAAATGGCGTCCCTCGATATGGGTAGGATTGTCCGGCAGATGCTTCCATGCCATGAAGAAAGTCACTGTCCCAACAGGTATATTGATGGCGAAGAGCCAGGGCCAGGAGGCGAACGAAAGAATACCTGCCGCAACTGTAGGACCGGCCACCGAGGCAAGGGCCACCACCGTCGCGTTAAGTCCGACACCACGGCCCAGGTACTTTTTCGGATAGGTGATCTTGACAAGCGTGGTATTGACACTCATCATCATCGCCGCACCGATACCCTGAAAGACTCTGGAGGCCACAAGCAGCGGCAGAGTATGCGAAAGGGCACAGAAAAACGAGCCTATGGTGAACAGCACAACTCCGGAGACATAGACCCGCTTGTAACTCAGCAGCTCCCCGAGCGAGGAGAAAGACAGCAGGGTCATCATGATAACCAGCTGGAACGAGTTGACTACCCAGATGGAGTCTGCTGACGACACCCCCAGCTCCTGCGCTATTGTAGGCAGGGCCACATTGCAGATATTGCCGTCCATCACCGACAGAAATATTCCGCACCACAGCGAGGCCACCGCATAGTAAATCTTCGGGCGGGACAGACCGTCCCACTCCAGATTGCCGGTGATGTGCTCTGCATTATTATTCATAACTGCGGCAAATGTACACAAAATCATGGCAATTGCTTATAAATTCTTTCCATTGTCTTACAGATTGGAAAGAATTTTCTATTTTTGTGAAAATCTTAAAAGTATGGAAAAAGCCCCTGACATACCTCAGCACAGCCTTCTTCAAGCCATTATGGAACTACAGCAAGATAACGAGCTGCGTTCTTTTATAGAAGACTTGAATGATGAATACGGATATTGGGATAGAATAAAGTATATCAGAAATTCTTTCCACAAGTCTCCGAATGAGTTATGGGCCCTGATAAAAGCCCAAAGATTCATTTCCAACGTATCTGTCAAAAATTGGGGAAAATACAATATCCACTTCGCATTGACCGACAGAATGCAGCGGCAATGTCATTCTTTTGATATGAACTTCGGGGGAAGATGGGAGTATGAAACCACTATACCTGAAAAAACAAAGGAACGGTATCTTATAAGTTCCCTTATGGAAGAGGCCATATCTTCAAGTATGATGGAAGGAGCTTCTACAACACGCAGGATAGCTAAGGAAATGCTGCGCAAGAAAATGTCCCCCGCTGATAAGTCCCAGCAGATGATTTTCAACAACTATGAGACAATTCAGTTTATCGTCACGCATAAGTCGGAGCCGCTTACAACAGAACTGCTGCTTCAGGTTCACCGGCTGATGACTGACAGCACGCTGGACAATCCTGAAGATTCCGGCCGGTTCCGTCAAAATGACCAGGTCGTCGTGGAGAATGCCATTACCCGTGAGATTGTACACACACCTCCGGCATATACAGAACTGCCTCATTTCCTGGAAACATTGTGTGATTTTTTCAACAACCATGAATCCAGACCATATATCCACCCTATCATAAAAGGAATTATCATCCATTACATGATTGCATACATGCATCCGTTCGTTGACGGGAACGGACGGACTGCACGGGCAATCTTTTACTGGTATATGCTGCGTCAGGGTTATTGGCTGATGGAATATCTGTCAATATCCCGCATCATTTACCGCTCTAAACCCTCTTACGAAAAATCCTTTCTGTACGCGGAAATCGAGAACAATGATCTGGGCTATTTCATAACATACCATATGAGAGTTCTCGAGTTGGCATTCAGGGATATGCAGGAATACATAAAAAGAAAGACCAAAGAGCGGGAAGCCGCTCATCAATATCTGGGGAAGTCAGGCATCAACGAAAGACAAGCTGAAATCATAAAGATGTTTGATGACAATCCGAATGAGGTTATGACTGTAAAAGATGTCCAGGTCAAGTTCAGAATAACTCCCACAACTGCAAAATCTGACATCATCAAGCTTGTACAGCTCGGATTATTGAAAGAAATTGCCGTGAACAAGGTAAAAAGGGCATATATCAAAAGCGATTCCTTTGAGCAGATTCTTTCCAATTTGTAAAATAATGGAAAGAATCTCAAAAATTTTTCATTTGCTTCGAAATCCATATATTTGCAAAAATGAATAAACACTACCGACAAATGAAAGTCAACATCACAGCCAAATCCATCTGCGCGGCCTTGATAGGGGCGGCGGCAGCTGCGGGAGTGTCGTCCTGCGGCAATCAGAATCAAAATCAGACAGAATCACCCATGAAGCAGAAAGTTGAGGAGTACGCACCCTTCGAACTGACATCTCCTTTAGCGGCGCAGCTCAGTGACAACGAGCGTCAGATAGTGGAGATATTCTTCCAGATCGGACAGATCGCCGATGACCTGTTCTGGCAGCAGACATTCGGGGACAAGAGTCTCATGGACCAGATTGCAGATCCGTATGCGAAACAGTTCGCCTACATTAACTACGGCCCCTGGGACCGTCTCGATGACAACAAGCCTTTCATCGAGGGCTACGGAGCCAAGCCCGACGTATGCACCTATTACCCTGAGGACATCACTCTCGAGGAGTTCAACGCCTTCGATGACCCGGACAAGTCGTCCTGGTACACCGTCCTGCGCCGTGATGAGAACGGAAAGCTGAAGACCGTATGGTATCACGAGGAGTACGCGGAGGAAGTAGCCGAGATGTGCGCATTGATGCAGAAAGCGGCTGATCTGGCCGAGGATCCCGGCCTGAAGAACTACCTGCTCAAACGCATCGAGTCTTTCAGGACTGACGACTACCTTCCCAGCGACCTCGCCTGGATGGACATGAAGGACAGCAAGATAGACTTCGTGATAGGCCCTATCGAGAGCTACGACGACAAGTTCCAGGAGACCAAGACCTCCTACGAGTCATTCATCCTGCTGAAGGACACCGAGCGCAGCAAGGACCTGGCCAAGTTTGTGGCCATGCTCCCTGCCCTGCAGAAAGAGCTGCCCTGCAAGCCCGAGTACAAGACCTTCGTGCCCGGCACATCCTCCGACCTCAACGTCTATGACGTAGTCTATTACGCCGGAGACTGCAATGCCGGCAGCAAGACCATCGCCATCAACCTGCCCAACGACGAGCGCGTACACGCCATGAAAGGCACCCGCCGTCTCCAGCTGCGCAACTCGATGCAGGCCAAGTTCGACAAGATTCTCCTCCCTATCGGAGAGCTTATCCTTGCTCCCGAGGAGCACGAGCACCTGAAGTTCGACGCCTTTTTCTGGAACGTGACCTTCCACGAGGTGGCCCACGGTCTCGGTATCAAGGAGACCATCAACGGCAAGGGCAGCGTGGACGCGGCCATGGGCACTGAGAAGACCTCCTGGGAAGAGGCCAAGGCCGATATCCTCGGACTCTTCATGGTATGCCGCCTGATCGAGAAGGGTGAGATCACCAATATCTCCGTAGAGGACGCCATCACTACCTACATCGCAGGCATCCTCCGCTCGGTGCGCTTCGGAGCCGCATCCTCCCACGGCAAGGCCAACATGATGTGCTTCAACTTTATGGAGCAGCAGGGAGCATTTACACGCAACGCCGACGGCCTCTATGTCATCGACTACGCCAAGGCCAAGAACGCCATCAACGCATGGGCCGACCTCATCCTGATCACCCAGGGCAACGGTGACGTCAAGTTCGCCACCGAGTTCCGCGCTAAGAACGGCGGCATCACCCCCGCTCTCCAGGCCGACCTCGACCGCATCAACGCCGCCGGTATCCCTAAGGACATCTTCTTCATCCAGGGTCCCGATGTTCTCTTCGGCACAAAGTAAATCCGCGGCACGGCTGCTGACGGCACTTTCTGTCTCGGCAGTCCTGTCCGCAGCACTCACAGTATCGTCCTGCCGCACCAACAGCGGCGGGACGGATACTTTCATACCCGCACCTCCCGACTGGTCCGACGCAGCGGCATGGTATATTTCAGCACCGGAAGTCCCGGCAGCGGACATTTTCTACATCCTCCCCACCTGCGTATGGGACTGGACCACTGAGGACGGACAGTCCTGCCGCTACTCCGACTACACCCGCACGGACCATATCGAGGCATTCCTCCCCTCCGTAGAACTCGCGGAGGATATTTTCGCCCAAGGCCAATACGGGTTCTACTGCCCCTACTACCGGCAGATCTCCCTCAATGTCTGGATGGACGGTGAGGCGGCGGTAGAGGAGCTCTTCCCCCTGTCGATGGAGGATGTCAGTGCGGCATTTGACTATTATATGGACAATTACAATGAAGGGCGGCCTTTCGTTCTCGCCGGTTTCAGTCAGGGAGGAAAGGCTGTGGTGGAATTAGTCAAGCATCTCCCGGCAGAAGCCTATGAACGGATGGTGGCCGCATACGCGATAGGCTACCGCATCTCTGACGAGGAAGTGGAGCAATACCCGCAGCTGCACCCCGCCACCGACTCGACCGGCACCGGCACCATCATCAGCTACAACTCCGCAGCCTTCCCCGAAGCGGCCTGCGCTGTCCTCTCTCCCTCCGACTTCTGCATCAACCCGGTCAACTGGACCACCGAGGCCGTCCCGGCTGCCCTCAACGACTCGGTGACCGTCACCGTCGACACCATGAGCCACCTGCTGATAGTGGACGGCCTTGACCCCGAAGCCTGTTTCCTGCCCTCATTGGCCCCGATGTTCCCCTTGGGCAACTACCACCTGCAGGAACTGACTTTGTACCAGGACCACCTCCGCCGCAACACGGCCCTGCGCATCCGTAATTGGAGATGTCATCCGAGCAGTCCGTCAACAGCTTTCCAGTCTACAAGGCTCCACCATGCGTTGAGGTAGTCAGCCCTGCGGTTGCGGTAATCGATGTAGTAGGCATGTTCCCATACATCTACAGTCAGCAGAGGACGCAATCCTTTGCGCATGGGGTTGCCGGCATTCGGTTCTGCGGAGATGGAGAGTCGTCCATCTCCGTCAGATACCAGCCAAGCCCATCCTGATCCGAAAAGTGATACGGCGGTCTGAGTGAACTGTGTCTTGAACTCTTCAAAACTCCCGAAGGCTTTCTCTATGGCTTTCAACAGCCTTTGAGGAATCTCCGGTTGTGACGGGGTAAGACCTTTGAAGAAGAAAGTGTGGTTCCAGGTCTGGGCGGCGTTGTTGAGAATGCCGCCGTCGGCCTTCATGATGATCTCCTCCAGGGAGAAGTCTTCAAAGGGCGTTCCCTGAATCAGTCTGTTCAGATTGTCGATGTAGGTCTGCAGGTGTTTTCCATAATGGAATTCCAATGTCTCGCGGCTCATTGCCGGTTCCAGTGCCTCAAGTGCGTAGGGCAGTTCTGGTAATAGATGTTTCATGATTCCAAGATACGAACAATATTCCGGCTTTCCAAGAAAAACCAGGCATTTGTACAGAACAGCAGAGGATAATGCCTCGGTGCTATTGAGGACATCGTCTGTTTCGCCTTTTGTGGAGCATATCGGACTCGAACCGATTACCTCGACACTGCCAGTGTCGCGCTCTAGCCAGATGAGCTAATGCCCCTCCAATGAATGGTCATTATGAAAAAGTTCCGGCAAATATAAGGCAAATTTTCATAATGCAAAACAAAATCTTCACAAACTGTACCGTATTCTGTCGTAGATCACGAATGTGTAACGGTATCCCGTTTTCTCGTCCAGCATTGTCTCAGATCTGGAAGTTTCTTTCCATAGGTTCCGGTCTATTTCCGGGAAAAACGTGTCGGCATCGCAGATTACAGTGTGGACTTCTGTGATGTACAGCCTGTCCGCATCCGGTAATGCACTGCGGTACAGTTGTCCGCCGCCTATCACGAATGTCTCCTCATCGCCTTGTTCCTCATTGCTGCCGGCTGCTTTCCGCAGGGCCTCGTCAAGGGACTTGCAGAACAGGGTCTGGCTGCCTGCAGGAGCTTCGTGCCGCTGGCTTACAATTACGTTTGTCCTTTTCGGAAGCGGTCTCCCTCCGAGGGACAGGAATGTGTTGTATCCCATGATTACCGGATGGCCTGTCGTGACCCGCTTGAAATATTTAAGGTCTTCTGAGATATGCCACAGAAGGTTGTTGTCTTTTCCTATGGCGAGATTGTCCGATACTGCTGCTATTATGGAGAGCATGGTGGTTGCGGTTATTTAAGGGTAAGATTGAATATGGTGGTGTTGTTTTCAGATGTGCAGGAAGCACTTAAAATGGCTGCTGCCGCAGCTGCAAGGATATATTGTGGTTTCATACGTCAGTATTTATCAAAACGTTAGAGCAGTTTGGCGAAGCGTCCGGCCAGGACACGGCGGGTATAGGCGGCTATGGCCTGTCTGTCAGGTGAGAAGCTCCTGCTGCCGGTGTACAGGTCGGCGATGTATGCCTTAAGGGAGCTCTCCTCGTCCCAGTCGAATATCTCCCCGGTACGTGTGGCGGCGAGGGAGCGTTCCAGTACACTGCCGTGGGGACCGAAAGCCGCTATCGGTTTTCCGGCTGCAAGGTATTCGAAGTATTTACCGGTGAGAATGCCGGCGGCCTCCGGTTCTTCTCTCAGTGGCAGAAGGAGCAGGTCCGCGGCTTTCTGCAGGCTGTTGGCCTCGTGATGCGGAACATAGCCCAGGTCTGTCAGTTTTTCTCCGAGTCCGGCATCCCTTATTGCCGCCAATATTTCCGGGTCGGTCTTTCCTGCGAATGTGAGATGCAGGCGGCTGTCGAAACCAGGAAGCTCACGGCACAGCTCGGCGAGGACTTTCCACAGTTTCCGGGGATTGCCTTCAGCCGAGAAAAGGCCTGTATGTACGAGGTTGAATCCAGCCGGGAGCTCCGCTGCCGTGATGCCGGAGAAGTCAGCTTCGTCGTAGCCGTTTTCGATTACGTGGAATTTCTGCCGCACTGTTCCGGAGTGTTCTTCTGATTGTGCCAGCTCCCCAAGGAAGTCCCGGACCATACTGTCAGTGACAGCGGTCACCCGGTCCGCCTCGCGCAGTACCGAAAGCTCCATGGCGGCGTATCTCTTCCTGCTGCGGCGGGTCAGAGGCAGATGCTTGAAGTAGAATATCCGGGTCCACGGGTCGCGGAAGTCGGCTGTCCAGGGAATGCCTGTCGAGCGGTGCAGCTCTCTTGCTATCAGGTGCATGGAGTGGGGAGGACCGGTGCTGACGATAGCGTCCACGGGATGCTCGCGGAGGTATTTTTTCAGGAATCTGACAGAGGGACGGATCCACAGGAACCGGGGGTCAGGGACGAATACATTGGCCCTGACCCAGAGAGAGAGACGCATCATGGGGGATTTGCTTCCCACAGCGTTTATGGGATTGACGGCCGTACTGTTTTCTTTGCCTCCCTTCTTGCCTGTCAGGGCCTTGAATATGGCGTATGGCTCTATGATGGACCGCCTGACGATTTCCGCTTCCGGGCAGATGTCTTTCAGCAGAGATTGGTCGGTCATGGCTGCCTCCGGGTTCGAAGGGGTGTAGATGACCGGCTGCCAGCCGTACTGCGGCAGATATTTGGACATCTTGAGCCATCTCTGCACTCCTGATCCGGCTGTCGGCGGCCAGTAGTATGTGATGATAAGTACGCGTTTCATTGTATCATTCATGTTTTATTTGTCCGGCCCTGCTTCTACATACGCAGGACTGTGTCTTTCTCGGGTACAATCCTGTAGGTCGAGCTGCCGTAACCGCACCAGTAGCCCCTGCCGCCCGATATGTTGGTAAAGATATTCTCATTCACGGGCAGGAAGGGCATTGAGGAGGATATTGTCATCGAGGAAAAACTTTCCCAGAACCTGTATGACACCTGGTCTACGGCGGCAAGTTTGATGTCTACAGTATCTCCGAGGCGGAAAAAGCGCGTGGAGGCTGAGTCCCTGTCCATCAATGAGGTTCCGGCCACATTCTTGTATATGGGTATCCGTAGCACTCCCGATGCGTCAGATGCAAGGTCCGATGCCACTCCGAGAAAGCAGTTGCGGTATTGTTTCTCGCCTTTGTAACGGTAGAATACCACGAAATAGTCGCTGTGGTCATTCTTGTCCGTAAGGTAGCCGGCAAGTCTGAAGAATCCCGGTTTCTCCGGCAAGGACTCCACGGAGACTGAGTCGAACAGGGCCTTGGGAGGTATGGTCGTAGAGGCGGATATTTTCCTGCCCTCGAATTCGGCCTCCACATGATATGTCCTGCCGGGTTCCCCGATGATACGGACAGAGGAATACGTATAAGGCGGCAGATATGCGGTGTCGACACGTCCTGTAAGGATTACCGATGTCTCTCCGTCGCTTACAGTGACTTTCCCGAAATAGATCAGCTTTGACTCGACCATCTCCTCGAGAGTACTGAAGTCTTCTGTGAAGTTTATTGAGTTGTGGAGCATGATTACTGGATGCCCGCCTTCGTCTATCCATCCTTCAAGCACCATTTCCGGTTCTTCCGGTTCCGGCTTCGTGCAGGATACGGCTGCTGCCGCCGCAATCACGAGTGCTGTATTTGCCAGTATGTTTTTGATTGTCGTCCTCATAATTGAAATCAGAATCTGAAGAAAACACTTAAAGACGGTATCGGGTAAGGAAGCATGGATACACTTCTCATGGACGTGCCTGACGCCAGTATGAACTGGACATTCTTATGGGCGTACACATTGTAGACCGACAGGTTTACGGACAACTCGCGGTTGCTGCTCTTTATGATGTAGTACGAGCATGAGAGATCGAGCCTGTGGTACAACGGCAATGTGGCTCCGTTGTGAGGGCCGAATTCGAAAATGAAATGGCCGTTGAGGAGATATGCGTTCACTGCCTCCGTATAGGGAGCACCGGAGGCAAGCACGAACATAGCGCCTATGGACCAGCGTCTTGCCGGCTGGGAACTCAATGCAATGACAAGATTGTGCCGTCTGTCATGGTCAGCTCGGATATTGTACCGGTCCGTGATTTTCGGGAATTTGCGCAGTGCCCATCCTAACGAATAGGATATGTAGCCTTTTACGTAGCCTCTGTTCTTCTGGATCATCGCATTGAACCCGAAATTGCGTCCGTTTCCGTACAGAAAGTCTTTCTGGTAATCGAATCCGTTGTAGATAAGTCCGATGACGTTGGACGACGATTCTATGACATTGTATAGTTGCTTGAAATACAATTCGGCGGAGAAGGACCACGACTTGTCCGGTATGGAACCGCTGTAGCCTATGGACACGGCACGCGACCGTTCCGGAGGATTTGTCTTGTCCGAAAGGAAAAAATAATCCGCCGGCAGCCCCCCGTCCAAAAGTGCGGCCTTGTGCAGTGCCTGACTGTACATGCCGTAATGCAGCTTGATCTCGTGGAGCCCGTTGACAGGAAAATACAATGTGATACGCGGATCGACAGACCATAAAACAATGTTGTTGCCGCAAAGCCATACCGACGGACGAAATCCGGCCTCGTAACGGAAATGAGCATTTACATCATGAGTGAAACCGGCATAGGCAGAAGCCTCGTGCATAATGTCTGTAACAGGTATGTTATCGACAGCTGTACCTATTCCTTCTGACTGTATGGCAAGAGGACGGCCGAGATAGGTATTCCACTCGACACCGGCCCCGATGTGGAATCTGTCTCCGAAAGTCTTTTTGAAACCGGACTTCACTCCAGCCAGTGATATGCCGGAGAAGGTATGTATGTTGACCGGCTGTTCCTCGAAGGCTATCCTGCTCGCGTATCCAGAAAAACTGGCGCTCGTGTTCAGTTCAGAACCGTCGCCGAAGCGGTGCCGCCATGAAAGCGACGCGGCCAGATTGTTCCAGCCTATGTCTGCCGACATGGACGTATTGTTTTCCAAGTCCATACCGTCCATCCCGAAAAAAGCCGACAACACTATCTCGTCATTGTCTGAAGGAGTCCACGTACCGGTGACATTGAAATCCTGGAACTCGTATCCTACATCTATGCCGTTGATGCTCATCAATGAACTGTAAAGCATGCCTATGTAGGATGTACGGGCAGACAGGAACAGGGCACCTTTGTCACCGAGCCTTACGGGCATGGTCAGTTCCGAGCCTATCAGTCCGACATTGCCCTCTATGCCTATCGGGCGGTCGAAAGCGGTATGGGAATAGAGACTGACGCCGCCTCCGAGACGGTTTGTGAATGATGCATTGTGGAACGATGTCTCGACCTCCATGTCCTCGAAGTGGGCCGGTATGAAGGAAGAAAACAGCCCGAGCAGATGATTGGGATAGAACACGGGCGCTCCGTCGATGGACAATATGGTGTGATGGTCCTCACATCCCTGAATGAAAATGCCGGCGGAGGATTCGGTATTCGCCTGCACTCCGGGCAGACTTTGCAGATAGCGCATCGGATCGGCTGTCCCTAAGAATTTAGGCAGATGTTCCATGTCCCGTATCGAGACAGTGACTGCATTTCCTGATTCGGTAATCATGGGGCCCGGCCTGCGGCCGACGACCAGCAGCTCTTCCAGCGTATAGTCTCCTACTGTATCCTGTACTGCCGATATGCTGTCTGAAGGGAAAAAAGAAGATGTATCGGCGGAGAAAGCAGCCGGACTGCCTTTCGCGCCGATACACAATATCATGCACAGAGTTGTGGGCAACAAGTATCTCGCACTAAAGCTCAACGGGGTCTATCTCATTATACCTCAACAGGGAGATGTACTTGTTAATCAAGTCCTCGGTAAGCTGGATTACGGAGCCGAAAGCATTCTCCGTAAAATACTCGTCGAATGCATATTTCGTTCCGTCTTTCGGGAAATACACCACGGGGCAGATGCCGTAATAGTTGTCCTCTCCGTAGACATCCGTTATGAGTTCCGCCTGCTTTACGTCACTGCTGTAATACAGCGAAATGCTCATGTTGTCATTGATCAGGTCAGACAGGTCCAGATTGTACTCCCTTGTGTCGTAGTATCCAGCTCCGTATTCGCTTTCGTATTTTCTTTCCAGGTCCGATATCGAACGGTATATCGCGGACGGATCATTGGACTCCGCCTTTACCTGTATCTGGCTTAGGATATTGGCCGTAGCCATAATCTTGCCGAACTCTATTTCAGGGTCACCGTATTCGAACATATCAGCATAATGCTCGAACCATTCGTCCCAGTCCATGTTGTCACCTTTGTCCATCAGGACGCAGGAGGGAGCCGCCGCAGCGGCAGCCAGAAGCGTCTCGTTTCCATATTTGAGACTGAATTCAGTGGACACGCTTGTCTTCTCAACAGATGCCGAGAGGTTGTAGACAATGTTGGTGATTCTCGCTTCCGTGTTGATTTTCACATGGCTGGACTTTGCTGCATCGAAATCGAAGTCGAATGTTATGTATTCGTTACCGTTTACTTTGACAGACAGTGATATGTCGGACGGGATCGTTGCCGTGAAAGGATGCCATGTCTCATTTTCCCCCTCGTACTCCCAATATCCGTATTCGAATTCCATTTCCTCACCCGATGCGGCTAAGATGACTTCGGCCGGATTGCCGTCCTTGTCCTTGCAGCGAAGTATCACGTTGTCCGACTCGCCCACATACTCCCATGCCATTGTACGGTCATTTGCCTCAAAGATACCTGTGAACTTGGGGAAATCGTATATTTCCAGCGCAGCGTTGGCGGTAAAATTCCCTTCCGAAAGAAGACGGGCATAGCGTGCTGATGTACTTACGATGTTCAATACGCCTTCATAATATTCTTCCACCTCATCCCAGGAGTAGTCCATGTACTCATAAACGATCCAGTCAAATGCCGCGACCGCGTCTTTCTGGTCGGCTGTATTGAACACTTCGACAAACTGTGTGGCTACATCCATCAGTTTCTCTTTTTGCTCTTCGGCTGTAAGCTCGCTGTTTTCGGGATTCTCTGTGCTGCCGGTGTCGAGTTCTGAGTCAGGGCGCTCGTTGCATCCTGCGACAAAGGCAAATGCCGCGACAGAGGATAGAATGACAGGTAGTAATCTCATAATTTAATCTGGTTGGTGTCAGGGTTTGCTGTTATTAATCAGTCTGCACCAGACATAACCCTGACACATATCTGTTGCAGCCTGTTTTTTACAGATACAAAGATAGTGAAATTCCGTATGTCTGCATGGATGGATCTCAAATTTTGGGCAAAATCGAAACTGTTTCTTATTTTTGCCTTTCTTAAACGAAGTGACCGGGATATGGCAAAAGAGAAAAAGGAAAAGGAGGATACCCCGCTGATAAAGCAGTATTACAAATTCAAGGCGGCCTGCCCCGAGGCCCTGCTGCTGATGCGGGTAGGGGATTTCTATGAGACTTACGGAGAGGATGCGGTGACTACGAGCAAGGTGCTGGGTATAGTGCAGACCCGTAAGTCCAACGGGGACCAGGGCTATATCGAACTGGCCGGTTTTCCGCACCATTCGCTGCCGAGCTACATGCCCAAGCTGGTCAGGGCCGGGTACAAGGTGGCAGTGTGCGATCAGCTGGAGGATCCTAAATTTGCCAAGAAACTGGTAAAGAGGGGAGTTACCGAGATAGTGACTCCCGGTGTAGTTTACAGTGATCAGGTACTGACGCAGAAGGAGAACAACTATATCGCCTCCTTGTGCTTCTACAAAGACAAAGGGGGTGTCGCTTTTTTGGACGTGTCTACCGGGGAATTCAAGGTGGCCGAGGGTGATCTGGATTATCTGGATCTGCTGATAGCGGATTTCGCACCCAAGGAGCTGCTGGTGCAGAAAGGTTTCGAGAAGGGTGTGAAAGAGCGGTTCACATCACCTGCATCGAATGTCTATATTTCCACTATGGAGGGATGGGCCTTTGTATTCGAGTCGTGCTACCGCAAGCTGATCAGGCATTTCAAGACCGATTCTCTGAAAGGCTTCGGGGTTGAGGGCCTGAAATTAGGTGTGACCGCAGCCGGGGCCCTGCTGTTCTACTTAGAGTCGAACAGGCTGGAGGACACCGAATGCATACCCGGCCGGACATTGGCTCAGATAAGTACCGTTTCCCGTATCGACGAAGGGGAATTTGTCTGGCTGGACCGCTTCACTGTCCGTAACTTAGAGTTGGTGGAGCCGGCATCTCCGGGGGGTGTGACCCTGCTGGACGTGATTGACAAGACTTCCTCCCCGATGGGTGCCCGTCTGCTCCGCTCGTGGCTGACCATGCCGTCAAGGGATCTGGCAGAAATTGCCGCCCGTCAGAATAGTGTGGCGGAGCTGCTGGAGGACAGGGAACTGGCTTCAGAGCTTTCGAAGAGAATAGCGGCGATGGGCGACCTTGAACGAATCCTTTCCCGGGCTGCCTCCGGCCGTGTCTCACCCCGGGAAGTGCTGCAGCTGCGCAGGGGTATGGACCAGTTTCTTCCTCTAAAAGTGCTGCTTGCCGAAAGGACTGACAAGAAAGGTCCTCTGGCCCGTCTGGCCAAAGACATGGATGACTGCCCCGGGCTGAAGGCAGAGCTGGCCCGTACTCTGAGTCAGGATCCTGCCGCCCAGATCGGCAAGGGCGAGGTGATAGCGCAGGGGGGCGATGCTGAGCTGGACGAGCTGCGCGGCATTGTAACCCACGGCAAGGACATCATCGCCGGCATACAGGAGCGCGAGATAGAGCGCACCGGTATAACATCTTTGCGCATAAACTACAATAATGTCTTCGGCTATTATCTCGAAGTGCGCAATACTCACAAGGACAAGGTGCCGCCCGAGTGGATCCGCAAGCAGACCCTTGTCTCGGCCGAGAGATACATCACTCCCGAGCTGAAGGAATACGAGGAGAAGATAAGCGGAGCCGAGGAGAAAATCTACGCCATAGAGTCCCGTATCTTCAACGGGCTCATCAGCCGGATACAGGCCTCGATTCCGGCCGTACAGAAGGATGCGGCCCTGATAGCCCGTCTGGACTGCCTGCTGTCCTTTGCCCAGGCCGCCGCCGATTACGGCTACTGCCGCCCGTTGGTGGACGAGGGCGATATCCTGAAGATAGAGCAGGGCCGTCACCCGGTCATCGAGCGGATGATGCCGGCCGGCGAGGAGTACGTGGCCAACGACCTGTATTTGGACAGCGAGAAGCAGCAGATCATCATACTCACCGGCCCGAACATGTCCGGTAAGTCCGCCCTGCTGAGACAGACGGCCCTGATAGCCGTGATGGCCCAGACAGGTTCCTACGTGCCGGCCAAGTCGGCGCACATCAGTCTGTTCGACAAACTGTTTACCCGTGTGGGCGCATCCGACAACATCTCCCGGGGCGAGTCCACTTTCATGGTGGAGATGCTGGAGACCGCAGCGATTCTCAACAACATGACACCGCGGTCGCTCATTCTCCTTGATGAGATAGGCCGTGGTACCAGTACCTTTGACGGCATGTCCATCGCCTGGGCCATCGTAGAGTACATCCATGAGCGGAGCGGCGGAGCCAAGACTCTTTTCGCCACGCATTATCACGAACTGAACGAACTGGAGGAAAATTACAAAAGGGTAAAAAACTTTCATATAGCAGTGAAGGAGTCTGACGGAAAAATCCTATTTTTGAGGAAACTTTGCGAGGGAGGTGTCGCGCACAGCTTCGGTATCCATGTGGCGAGGCTCGCAGGAGTGCCTCCGGAAGTGGTCCGCTCGGCCGAGAAGATCCTGAAGAAACTGGAGGCGGGATCCTCTGGCAATGACTCCATCAAGGGCCGTGTCCAGTCTCTGAGGCAGAAGAAGCGGGACCGCAGTGCGGCTCAGGAGGAGGTGCAGCTTTCCATTTTCCAGCTCGACGATCCTCTGTTGGTGAGCATACGCGATACTCTTAAGGCCATGGACCTCAATTCGATGACTCCCATGGACGCGTTTGATACGCTGCGCGGGCTCCAACGCAAGGTCGGATTAGGATGAGGATATTTTAAATTTACTATAATGAAAAGGTTTGTGAAGGAGCTGAGGATTGTGGCGGGACTGGTTGCGGAGAGTGTCTCTTTCGCCTTTTTTTCCCTCAGGTCGGACAAGTTGAGGACATTTCTGTCTTTGTCCGGAGTTACGGTCGGCATATTTTCGATAGTCATGGTGTTCTGTGCCGTAGACTCTTTGAAAGACAATATTATGGAAGGTGTCCGGTCTTTCGGGAGCGATGTCGTCCATATCGACCGTTTCCCCATGGCCCAGGAAGAGGGGGAAGACGGGGAGCCGCTGCAGTGGTGGGATTATCTTCAGAGACCGGAGATTACGGAGGAGGATTTTGAATATGTCGCCCGCAATGCCGTTCTCGCCGAAAGCGTGGTCTATGTTATTATGGGCAACGGCAACGTCTCATGCCACCGTAGGAACTATCCCGATGCATTTCTGGTAATTACCACTGACGGACTGGAAAATGTGATGAGCTATTCCATCTCCGAGGGCAGGGATTTTTCTCGGATGGAGATACGTGGAGGGGCCAATGTGGCTATACTCGGGCACAATGTGGCGCAGGAACTTTTCGGGGACAGTTATCCGGTCGGCAGGAAAGTCAAGATCAAAGGCGGAAACGCGACTGTAATAGGGGTGCTGGAGAAACAGGGGGAAAGCATGGCTTCCATTGTCAATACGGACGATGCGGTCATTCTTCCGTTAAGTTTCGGCAAGACGGTACTGGCCTCCGCGTGGGGTTCAGGCATGATGATGGCGGCTCCTGCCGAAGGTGCTGCGCGCGAGGCGTTCATCGATGAACTGCGGATGCTGTTGCGCTCATGCCGCGGTCTTTCCCCTTCGGAGCGGGATGATTTTTCCATCAACGAGATGACTTTCCTGCTCGATATGCTCGACTCGGTCTTCCGGAACATCAGCAGGGCAGGCTGGGTCATCGGGGCCTTCTCGCTGATCATCGGCGGTTTCGGCATCGCCAATATCATGTTTGTCTCCGTACAGGAGCGCATGAGCCAGATAGGGATTCAGAAGGCGCTGGGAGCCAGGCGGTATGTAATTATGACGCAATTCATGGCCGAAGCATCATTCCTGTCTCTTGCCGGTGGTATTGCGGGTATCCTCCTGGTCTTTCTTGTATCGTTGCCTGTCAATGCGTTTTCTGACAGTCTCATGTTGACGCTGTCGATTGACAATGTCCTGACCGGCATGCTTGTCGCCGTAGTCATCGGGCTGCTGTCCGGTCTGCTGCCGGCGTGGAAAGCTGCGACGCTCGACCCTGTGAAGGCAATCTGTGCCTGACCTTTATATTTATTCAATCAAATTATATTTAAAAAATTGGCGGTTTGATGGAAAACCTGTTAATTTGCAATTTATATCTATTAACATAACGCATAGTTTGTGAATATAACCTGAAAACCTCTAACAATTAAATACAAATACATGAGAAAATTTATTAAATTATGGCCGTTGCTGGTCATTGTAGGACTGCTGTCCTCTTGTGAGACAGACAACGGAAACGAAACTGGACCTGTGAATTTCGAACTTCCTTCTGCGGAAATATCTGTTTCGCAGGAAGGTGGTCAGTGTGAAATGCGTTACACTTTGGAAAATCCTGTGGATACAGCGTCTGTGCGCGCCTCATGCGGGGAGTCCTGGGTCTATGGGTTTACGGACGCCGGCAATGCGGTGACTTTTTTTGTAGCTGCCAATGAGGCGGATAGTGTCAGGACTGCTGATGTAGTCGTGACATACATGGATGTGACATGTGAGTTCACCGTAACTCAGGAAGCGTTACCTGCAGCCCCGGCCCCGTCTTTTGAAATAACCATCAAGGACGTGACCTATAACAGTGTTTCGTATGAGGTGATACCTTCTGACAAGGAGATGACTTATATTCCGGACAGGTGCAGCAGACGGACTTATTGGGACCTTTTTACTCCTGAGGAGACCCCTGATCGTTTTATTCAGGAGCAGCTGGACTACTTGCAGGGTTGGTCCGACTACATCGGCATAGATGTCTCGGATTATATTTATCAGCAGATTGAGCAAGGTGACCTGACTGATGGACTGTTCGACAATCTTGAGGCCGACAAGGAATATGTGCTCTTTGTGTATGGGATAAATACAGAAATGGAAGTGCTCTCGGGCCTTTTCTGGGAATATTTTACGACCGAGGACGTGACTCCCTCCGACAATGAGCTGACTGTCACTGTCCCTGTCCCTGACATTACGGCAAACTCTGCCAGAGTCATGGTTACGACTACAAATGACGATCCCTATGTGGTCGGAGCGGATCTGGCGGCTAACTGGGCCGGTATGAGCAACGAAGAGATCTTGGAAGTGCTTACAGGAGATTCGTATGATGTGTCCAGAAATGTTCAGAGCGGAGATTATGATGCTACTTTCTATAATCTTACATCAGGGACGGATTATATTGTTTTTGTTTTCGGATTTGATGCAGGAAAGGCTACTACGGAACTTCAGACATATCCTTTCACTACAAAATCGGTTCAGGGATCTGAGTTGCAGTTCATAGATATCGAGTACGGAGATGCCTTTGATATTGACGATGTCATTGCAATGTATGGTGATGAATATCCTGTAGTAGAGGAATGGTTTACTGCCTGGTTTGGAACGGGCAGAATATATCTGCCTATGAGAGCCGTCGTTTCGGAAGATGCTGCTGAATACTTGTGGGCATTCGATTGGCAGGACCTGTCTGATCCCAGGCAACACAGTGACGGAGAACTGATAATGATGCTTACCGAGTGGGGAATGGCTGTCCAGTATGAGGAATATGATGCATACTTCCCAGATTATAATTCAATAGGAACGGTATTCGGGGTATGTATTGATGAGGACGGCAAATACGGTCCCGTATATAGAGAAACCATCTATCTTACCGAGAAGGACATAACACCTGCGACAGAATTCCCGATAGAGGAGTTCGTTGCATCCCATAGCAGCAGTGCAGTATCACCGGCAGTCAGAAACTATGTCGAGATACAGCAGCCTTATAATGTAATCGAACCAGGTTTCGACCGGGCGGACAATACATTCAGAAGATAACTGATGGTTGTCTAAAAAAAGCAGGGGCTGTGTCGTAATGAAGTTTTACGGCGCAGCCCTTTTTTGACGCATATGACCGGCCGGCTTCATGCAGACCGATTCGGGTCAATAAAAAGCCCCGGCTTGTGAAAGTCAGGGCTTTGTTTTATTTCTTATACGCGAAACTGAATCCATCGGTCTTGTCCCAGTCTCCCCGGGTGAAATCGGGCACTTCGACAGGCATGTTTCCGTGGAACATCGATACGGCACCCAGTTCACCTACACAAGACCATTCTGCAGCATCATATACGTCCATGTCCAGAGGCAGGCCGTTGCGCAGGCAGTAGACGAGGCGGTAGTCCATTACGAAGTCCATGCCGCCGTGGCCGCCGACTTTCTTGGCTATCTCCCCTACTTCACGATGGATCGGATGCATGTATTTTTCCATAAGAGCCAGACGGGCATCTTCCGGTACGAATCCATGTGCGCTCAGATCCTCATGGTCGGGCACCTCGTCGGTGTTGATGTTCTCTGGCATGAATGTGAAGCCCTCGATGGGGTATTTGTTGGCAAAACCTTCTGTTCCTGTCAGCTGGTACTTGCGGTCATAAGGGCGGGGAGTCATGACGTTGTGGTGGATTTCTATCATCTTGCCTTTCGCTGTGCGGATGAGGGTGATGGTGTAGTCGCCATTGGCGCATTCATCGAGTCCCATCTTCTCCTCCACGAGTTTTTGTCCGTTTACGGATTTCGTGTCGAAGGCCACAAGGGTCTGGAGCTTGTCTCCTCTATGGATGTTCATGGCCTGGCATACAGGACCGAATCCGTGAGTGGCGTAGACATCTCCACGGTGTTTCTGGTTGAAGTCGAGTCTCCAGTTGCCCTGATACTCGTCCCAGAATGGCTCGAGGTTGTGGATATAGCCTCCGGCTCCGTGGATCACTTCTCCGAACAGACCTTGCTGGGCCATATTGAGCGCCGTCATCTCGAAGAAATCATAGACGCAGTTCTCCAGCATCATGCAGTGCTTCTGTGTGCGCTCTGCGGTATTGACGAGATCCCAGCATTCGGCGAGGGATGTGGCGGCAGGTACCTCTATGGCTACATGCTTGCCCATCTCCATGGCGTAAACAGCCATCTCGACGTGGTTCTGCCAGGGAGTCACGATGTACACGAGGTCGATGTCGTCTCTCTGGCAGAGTTCTTTCCAGCCTTCCTCACCGCTGTATTCCTGTGCATGAGGCAGGCCGGCTTTCTTGAGTATCTCCTGGGCGGCGGCGGCTCTCTCGGGATACAGGTCGCATAGAGCCTTGATCTCGGTTCCTTCAATGTGGGTGAATCTCTCGACGGCGCCAGGGCCTCTCATGCCCAGCCCTATGAAGCCTACGCGTACGACTTCCATCGGTTTGGTGGTCAGCCCGAGTACGGACTTCTGTCCTTCTATGCGGGGAGGTTCCTGAAATACTATTCTGCCGTTATGTATCTCATAAGGCAGTGAGCTGTCACAATGCTGTACCGAGTCGCAGGATACAGACATTGTCAATGCGGCAGTCATGACGAGTGCCAGAGAAAAGGCTTTGTGTTTCATATTGTAAAAATATTGGTTGTTAATATTTTACGTTGGGTGTAAGTGTCAGCGTGAGCTTGACGAACTGTTCTACGGAAAGCTGTTCCGGCCTCATGTCCAGCAGAGGGGAGACGGTATCGGTAAGGGTAAACTCTCCCGTCAGGGGCTTTATGGAGTTGCGTATTGTCTTGCGGCGCATGTTGAAGCAGGTCTTGACCACTCTTCTGAACAGAGTCTCGTCGCAGCCGAGGACAGTGCGGTCATTGCGTCTTATCCTGATTACCGCAGAGCGTACTTTTGGAGGCGGGCTGAAGGATCCGGGCTCTACGGTGAACAGATAGTCGATGTCGTACCAGGCCTGCAGGAGCACGGAGAGGATGCCGTAGGCTTTGTTGCCCGGAGGGGATGCAAGCCTGTCGGCAACTTCTTTCTGTACCATGCCTACAGTAAATGGGATACTGTCCTTGTGGTCGAGTATCTTGAAGAATATCTGGGAGGAGATGTTGTAGGGGAAGTTGCCGATGACAGCGAGCCTGCCCGGGAATATTTCCCCGAGATCCATTCTCAGAAAATCTTCCTCATAGAGTCGTGGACGGATATACGGATAATTCTGAATCAGGTACTCCACCGATTCCTCGTCTATCTCCACAGCCCTGAAATCCAGATCTTTCTCCTGAAGCAGGTATTTGGTCAGCACTCCCATTCCGGGACCTACTTCCAGCACCGAGCACCCTGCTCCATGCGGATCCATCTCTAAAAGAGACTCCACGATTCTGTATGCGATGCTCTCGTCATTGAGAAAATGCTGTCCTAACCGTTTTTTTGCCCGTACTTTCATTTCAGAATGCAAACTTAGGGAAAAATGACGGAATAACCGCAGAAAACATCGGCAATTGCCTGTCAGGAGCATCAAACGGTCTGGAACGGCGGTATATCCCGGGTGCGGAAGGACTCGCGGGCCTTGCGGACGTATAGCCGGAGCACGTCTTCGGGCAGGCGGGTATGTGCCAGCAGGCTGCGGGTGGTGTCGGGGTACTTTGCCAGAGCTGTGGCCATGAGCCATGCCATGCCCATGCGGACGTAGTAGGGCGGTCTGCCTGCCGTCAGTCCGGGGCACAGGTCTACGTTGTCCTTACTGACTTTACCCTGCCGGTAGTCGGAATGGATATGCTCTATGTCAATACTTTCCATTGTCCTGAATATCTCCGGCAGCGAACTTTCCTCCATCATCCGCGACATGTACAGGATGAGGCCGAAGCGGACTTCGAACTCCCGGTCCGAGGACAGGTACGGCCGGATGAAATCCCAGGTCCTGCCGTCCGGACGGGCCCATCTGGCATCGGCGCAGACACAGTCGCACACCGCCCAGTTGTCGATGTGCGGGACAAATGCTCTCAGTCTGTTGAGACGCTCTTCCAGCGGCAGTTTCATCCTGTTCAGCATCATGCCCCAGACCATGTACTCCTCGTAGTGCAGACTGCGTTCCGGAGCCGCCTCGAACTGTCCGATCAGTCCCACGCCATCATCGGACGCTGCCAGCTGTGAGGCAACTTTCCTCATGTCCGGGATGTGCAGCCCGAGCACCGACGTTCCCGGCAGCGGATTGATGATCCTGATGTGTCCCCGGCGATATTTCTCATCGTTGACGAACCTTTTAGAAATATATTGCTTTAAAACACTATCAATCATGGTTTTATCGTGTAAATCGCTCTTAAATCGCTCTTAAATCGCTCTTAAATTTACTCGTCGTCGGAAAGTCTCCAAACAGAGTTGTTCCCCGAAGTACTGTTGGATATTGCACCGCTCATCCTCAACTTGCTGAGCAAATTGCCTATTTTTGCCTTTTTCTGTTTTTCATTCAATTGATCAGACAGGACTTGCCACAAGAGTTTGTCGATTTCCTGCCGCGTAAGTTGTCCGTGGTCTCTAAGAGAGTTAATAAGCAGACTTTCACAAGATTTGGAGTCCAATCCCTTGTGTCGCGAATACTCTACTTTCTGGTTGATTTTCTGAGCTACTTTTTTGGCGACGAACAAATGAGGCCTGCGTCCTTCGACCAGTTTTTTCTTACGAAGCATCATGACTGCTTCTTCGTTGGGAATCTTCCCTTTCTGAATCTGATCCAGAAGGATAGTCTCAGTAAGATTGAGGTCATTGTTCTCCATAAGAATCAGGCTGTAGTTCTCGTCAATCACTGAGCCTGGCAAGTGCATTGTCACATGTAAGTCATCTGTGCCGTCATAGTCCGGCATGGGGAGGTAGCGTTCCTTTTGTCTGACATAAAGATTATGAATTCCATATCCCTGTGAGTCTATCATCTTGACATTTACCATCGCCTTCATAAGGAACGGATTGCGGTAGCGTTTCGGGGTTTTGGTCCCAAGCACGTATTGTTCATAATTCCCGTCATAGAAATTACCTGCATTCTCAAAAGTAAGCCTGTCTTTTTCCTCAGTCACCACTATCCTCTCATTCCGGGTATAGTCCTGATGAGCTATGCAGTTGTGCAGTCCCTCGAGAATGCTGCGCGTATCATACTTCCATATTTCTGCCGGAATCAGAGAATTGTGCGGATATATCTTGAAACGGTAGTTCCTTATTTTGAGCATCAGCTCGGAGGTCGTCCTCACAAAAGGTATTGTGAACAGCTGACTGAAAGTCTCTCCGTCCTGAAAGCATTTCCAGTCCATCTGTGCTATATGATGCAGTTTGTATGCCTTTTCCGGTTTGCCCACCAAGAGCATGGCGGCTCTGGTTATCTGTCCATCCTGAGTCAGTCCGGCCTTGTCGAGAAATACAGTGTCATCCCACGTGCGCAGTATCTCCGCGTAATCCGGAAAGCGTTGTCCGTAACCTTCCCTCGCCAGTCTGACGGCATCTTCGTCAAGATCCTCCAGCCCGGCTCCTTCTACAATCTGGGCTGTCCAGTCAATATTCGTATTATAGACAGCACGCATCCATTCTGTATATGGAGTCATTTCCGTTGTATGGCTGCCGACCCTGATCCACGGCTTGCCCATATAGCAGGTAGGTTCATTTGCGGCTGCGGGTATTTTGAATACGACTATCCTGAAGCGGTTGTCATTGCCGTAATTGAATTCTTCTATTGTAAAATTTATCTTTGGACTTATCATGCCGCGCAAGTATAGCTCCAAAGCCTCATTGCCCTTCGCTTTCTGTTTGGAGATATCAAAACTGGTTCCTGTCACTTCAAGAGTTTCATCCTCTATGCCGAAATACAGATAGCCGAAGTCCTGATGGTTCAGGCAGGCTCCGTTGGAGAGTGCGGATATGTATATTCCAAGTTTGTCGGCATTCTGATAATTGGACTTGAATTCCAGATATTGATTCTCCTTTTTCAGAGAGTGAATCTGCCCGTTGAGCAGTTGCGTGTATTTTGTATTCTTGTCCATACTTGGAGTATCTGTTTATGCAAATATACGCGGAAACTGAGTGCAAAGGAAATTTATTTACTTTGCCGAAGTGCTACAGTATATGCGGCGTAGTCAAATGTAGCGAATAAAGAGGAAAATGGTAAATTTGCTGCCATGAAACAGCGGGATGATACGTCGTTCATACGGTCTTTGATTGCTGAGGGCGAACACGTCCGGCAGGATTTCAAGTTCGAGGTTTCGGACTCGCGGAAGATTGCGCGGTCGCTCTCGGCTTTTGCAAATACCGAAGGCGGGCGGCTGCTGATAGGGGTCAAGGACAACGGGCGTATCGCGGGGGTGCGCAGCGAGGAGGAGATTTACATGGTGGAGGCTGCGGCAAAGGTCTATTGTGACCCGGAGGTCGAGGTGGAGATGCGGGTGTACCGTCCGGAAGGCCGTTCCGTGCTGATTGCCTCGGTGGAGCCGGCCCTGCGCAAGCCGGTGATGGTGAAGGAAGAGGACGGGCGGAAACTGGCTTACGTGCGCATAGCGGATGAGAATATTCTGGCCTCACCGGTGCATATCGGGGTGTGGAGGTGCGAGGCAGACAATGGCCGTGGCGGCAGTGCGGGCAGAATCTCGCCGAGTCCCGGATACAGGGTCTCGGTGACGTTCACGGAACAGGAAAGGGAACTGCTCGCCGTCATCGCAGCTGCTTCCGGCGGTACCTCCCGTCAGTCGGCCCGGTCCGGCTTACCTGCAGTCCGTACCTGTTCCGGCGCTTCCGGTACCGCTGCTCTCCCGGTTTCTTTCTCCGGCCTGACCCTGTCGCAGATATGTCGCCGCGTGACGATTCCACGCCGCCGGGTCATTCACTTGCTCTCGCTCTTCGTGCACTGGGGTCTCGTCGGAATCCGTCACGACAGCCGCGGCTTTCTCTATTTTTCGAGTGAGAATGTCTAACCAGCAACTCATTCGCCATGCCAACTGTGCAGGGTTCTCCACTCCACCCCGCACCGCAACGGCAGAGATTTCCGCGATTCAGTGCCGGTACGGCAGACGGTCGGTCGTGAGGAGGAGATCGCGTCTCATGCGCAGCCATTTTGCAATGTCCAGCATATCACCAAAAATCATCCCGCTTATTATCAAGGATATACGTTTTAGCAGCTTGCTGGACCCGGCATATTCCGCCACCAAACGGCCATTCTGCCCCATATCTTCACAAGTCCAGCAGATGCTTTTTCAAGAATATCTGATTATCAGGCATTTCTGTAATCGCACTTTGTTGGACATGAGGTACACATCAACGCCTGAAGTCTGGCTCGCTTGAAATCAACAGGCCGTTCCCTGTCCGTAATTTTACAGTAACAGTATGCATACCCACTGAAAATCTACTGACACACGATGTCTTTTTGTCACTGCTCTGTACTTCAGTTAGATGTACGTCGAGTGGGATTTCAACATATGGGTTCCTGTCGGGCTGCATATGCTGATGAACGGGGGCATGGCATGTTTTCTCGATGGAAGGTACGGAAGACGCTACCTGTCGGCGGCAGTTCGAAGCGGTTGTCCTTAAACCACGCTCAGAAGGTACTGTGTGGTGGCCGGGCTGAGTGCATTATTGAACGAATTTACTTCGGGGTACACTCTGATTTGCAAGGATGTTTTCTTCTCTGCGCGCCACGAAGTGAATTCGTTAAGAGCTTTGTTTACAGGAAAGTCTCCGGCTCGCGGCGGGCGGAGCAGTGCTCGTGGAGGAAGGCGGCGAAGGGGGTGCTGTAGGTACGCATTCCGGCGGGGCAGACCTTGACGCAGGCGCAGCAGCGGATGCAGAGGGAGGGATCGGTCAGCACTTTCATGGAGTCGAAGTCCAGGACAATGGCTCCGGTGGGGCAGACGGCGGCGCATTCACCGCAGAGTGGGCAGCCGTCTGCGGTCACAGGTACGGCGGGAACGGCTGGCGTGCCTGGATTTGCGGTGGCGGCGGAATGTATGGCGGGAACTGCAGGTGTATCGGAACCGGAGGGATGTGCGGCTGCAGGGGAGGACGCCGGACGGGACGGTTCTTTGTACGGGCGGTTTCCTTTGATGTGGAAAGGCGCGAATGCTCCCGGGCTTTCCAGTTTGCGGGCGCACTCTCCTCCGAAGATGCTGGCATCGGCCAGGTCCATGGAATCGGGACGGCCCTCGGCCACGGGCATCCCGGGAGTGCTGTAGCTGTGCTCTCCGATGAAGGCTCCAGCGGCGAACGGTGTGAGACCCAGCGAGAGGGCCAGGTCGTAGAGCTCGACCAGCGCGTCCTCATAGTCCCGGTTGCCGTAGGTCACCGTAACTACGGCCGGTATGGATGCTCCTGCGGCTACCTGGATGCGCTTGAGCCGCCGGACTGCTTCCGGTGCGACCCTGCCCGCGTAGACCGGTGCGCCGAGGACTACGGTTTCGCCCGAAGTCAGGATTATCGGCCCGTAAGACCTGTCGAGGGTCAGGTCTATAGTCCTGACAAGCATTGAACATGAGGCAGAGGCTTCTGCGTTTCCTTCCGAGCCGCAACGGGCACGGGCCATTCCGGCAGCCACGGTCTCGGCAATAGTCTTTGAAGTATGTGTCGGTGAAAAGAATATCACCGTGATTGCAGTATTCGTGTTCATAATGCCTTGTTGGATTTATTGGATTCCAGTTCTAAAAGGTAGCGTTTGGTGTCGATTCCTCCGCCGTAGCCGGTGAGGCTGCCGTCGCTTCCGATGACGCGGTGGCAGGGCAGAATGATGGAGATGGCGTTGGCACCGTTGGCATTGGCCACTGCCCGGACGGATTTCGGGGCACCTATGGCCGCTGCCAGTTTTCCATAGGATACGGTCTGTCCGTAGGGTATGTGCCGCAGCTGCTGCCAGACGCGCTTTTGAAACTCGCTGCCGGCCAGGAGTAGGGGGATGTCGAAATCCCTCCGCTCTCCACGGAAATATTCGTCCAGTTCCCGGGCCGTCCTGAGCAGGATTTCCGGAAGTGCGGATTGTCCCGGAGTATCGCCGCTTATTTGCCCGCAGTCCTCCGATTCCGCCTTGAGTATTCTCCTAAGCCGGTTCGCCACTCGGCCCGGATGCAGCTCATGCGTCCAGTCGCAGAGGCAGAGCCTGTTCCCGAGCGAGCCAAGGAGCATTTCTCCGCAGGGTGCCTGATAGCGTACCGTCAGGATTCTGCTGTCCTTTCCGGAGCCGCGTCCTGTGTTGCGGCATGTGCAGCCGCCGGCGTTGCCGCTGAATTCTTCCCTTGTCGTCAAGTACAGCCAGTGGGGCATTTCCGCACCTCTGTAATGCTTTACCATCACCCCTTCGGCTTTCCGCATGCCGTTGCGCAGGGCCACTTGCTGGGAGGGAATGTTATTGTCCCGGATGATGGAGCAGACCTCTGAGGCCCCGAGGACGTTGAAGGCGTATTCCATGCAGGCTCGGGCCGCTTCCGTGGCGTAGCCCTGGTGCCAATGGGAGTGCCGGAACAGATAGCCGACCTCCAGCATTTCTTCCCCGTTCCACAGCTGCCGGGTCACTCCGCACTGGCCTATCATTTCTCCGGTCTGTTTCAGCACTACTGCCCAGAGGCCGTAGCCCCATTCCCTGTACCGTCCCGTCTGCCGCTCCAGCCACCCGTTCACCTCCTCATCGGAGAACGGACCGTTGTAGGCGTACATTACCTCCTTGTCCTGCAGTATCATGCACAGGTCCGGCCGGTCCGCCGGAGTCATTTCGCGCAGCATCAGTCTCGGGGTTTCTATTATTGTTCTGTTTCCGTCAGTCATAATTCGGTCATAATATGTATGCAAAAGTAGCAACATCGGTGAAAAATGCAAGCTGTTTTGCACATCATTGATATTCAGCACGTTGTGGAAGAAGGTGCAATTTCCGGCCCCTCGTGGAGGTGCGAAAAATGCGGTGCTGATTGTAATGCTTTGTCTATCAAATGGTTGGAAAACGGTCTGCATTTTCTAAACATAAAGGGAGAATGTGCTGTAATTTTGCATCCTGGTTAATCGCATAGCATACATCATGAGCAATATAAAACGAAGCCGGGCGGAGTGGATAAGGCGTTATGCCTCCTTTGTGGTGATTCTGTTTGTCATAGCATTCGGTACGTCCCTGTCCATCAGGGCCAACTTGGGCTCGTCACCTATATCCGCCCCGCCTTACGTCCTGTCCCTCATTCCCGGGATGAAGCTTACTATGGGGCAGCTGACGATATGCATGCATGTATTCTTCATCCTGACTCAGGTACTGCTGCTGCGGAAGGATTTCGAGAAACGGCAGCTGACTCAGATACTTGTCTCCTTCCTGTTCGGCTTCTATACGGACGTGACCATGTGGATGACAGGGTTCCTGCAGATTCCGTTTGACATCAATCCCGCTGTCGGGTATCCGCTAAGATTTGTGGAACTGCTTATAGGCGGTGCCATTCTGGCTTTCGGTATTGCGTGCGAGGTGCGCTGCGACTCGCTGATGCTGGCCGGAGAGGGATTCCCGCTGGCGATAGCCAAGTTCCTGAAGAAGGATTTCGGGAAGGTCAAGATATGTACCGACACTTTTTTGGTGTCCGTCGGCGTGGTGTTCATGTTCGTCTTTTTCGGACACTGGGACTGGAAGATGATAGGAGCCGGTACGCTGGTGTCGATGTTCTACGTAGGTTTCATGGTGCGGGTGTTCTCGCCCCGTATCGGGTGGCTGGACCGGATATTCATCCCCGGAAGCGAGAGAGCCGGGAGAACTGCTGAGGTTGCAGCAGCCGGCAGTGCCTGGGGCAAATACCGCATCGTCACCATTGCGCGTACGTACGGCAGCGGGGGCAATGCAGTAGGCGAGGAGGTGGCCCGCCGTCTGGGCTGTCCCTGCTACAGCCGCCAGATTATCGACCGGACAGCGGCGCAGATAGGGCGCACGCCCGAATTTGTGGCCGAGAACGAACAGAATATATCCACGGCCAAGCTGTGGGAGATGATTTTCGAGGACAGCGGTATTCCGGTCTCAATGAACCCATCGAAGGATGATGCGATATATGTCAGTCAGAGCCGTACCATCCGCGAACTTGCCCATCACGGCCCGTGTGTTATAGTAGGCCGTCTGGGCAACTGGGCACTCAGGGACAATCCTCATGTCCTCAGGGTATTCGTCACTTCCGGCCCGGACTCGGCCGCTTCCCGTGTCGCTTCCCGGTTCAATATTCCCACGGATGAGGCTCTCCGGAAGCTCGAGCGCGTCAACAGCGGCCGTGCCAACCACTACCGCCGCTACACGGGCCGGCAATGGACCGACATCGGCGAGTACGACCTTATGCTCAACACCGACCGGGTGGGCATCGACGGGGCAGTCGACATTATCCTGCGGGCCTCGAAGGACCTCGGTCAGGCCGGTCATGCCCTGTAAAAAAGTGCGGTCAGTTACCGGTTTTCAGGATTCATGCAGTATATTCGCGGCATGAAGAAAGCTGACCTGATTTTTATATGCGCGGTGGTGGCGGTGTTCCTGCCCTTCGTGCTTTCGGACACCCTGTACGGGTTATACAAGAGTTTCAATGCCGCTCACGGAATGATAGTGAGCTTCATCAAGTTTGCGGTACTGTCAACTGCCGGCGAGATGCTGGGGGCGCGTATCTCCACAGGCCGGTATTATTACAATGGTTTCGGTCTGGTCTCCAAAATGATAGTCTGGGGCATCCTCGGTATGGGCATCAATATGGCGATGATCATATTCTCGACAGGTACGCCGGCGTTTTTGGAATACATGGGTCTGGCCGGTGCCACGGAATATCTGGCGGGACCTATGTGCTGGCAGAAAGTACTGGTGGCGTTTTGCGTCTCCGTGGCCATGAACTCTATCTTCGCTCCGGTCTTCATGACTCTGCACAAGATATGCGACATCCATATCGCCGACTATAACGGCTCCGCCCTCGCTTTGGTAAGGCCCTGGAAGATGGGCGAGCTGATGAGCCGCGTCAACTGGAAGGCCCAGTGGGGCTTTGTCTTCAAGAAGACCATTCCGCTCTTCTGGTTCCCCGCCCATACCGTGACGTTCCTGCTGCCGCCCTCGGGCCGTGTCCTCTGCGCTGCCCTGCTCGGAGTCGCCCTTGGGGTGCTGCTGGCTGTGGCCGCCCGCAAGAAATAACCGGAGCCAGGCCACACTACTTGGCTATTATGTTTACAGAAGGGTTTATGATCCACTTGCCTGATTTTGCAGGGCCGTCATAACTCAGAATACCGTGCTCCCTTAAGTGCTTTATCTCCCTCTTTATGGTGGCCTCCGATATTTTCAACTCTTCGGACATTTGTGCCCGCGTGATTCTGTCATTACTCCTTATCAGCTTCAACATCTCGCTCTGCCTTGGGGTGAGAACACTTGATTTTTGGGGCTCATTTTGGGGCTCATTTTGGGGCTCATTTTGGGGCTCATTTTGGATGAATGCCGGATGGATTGGGAATGTTGCGATAAAGTATGTTCTGGCATCGTCTGTATCAAAGGATACGGCGGGAGAACCGTTTGCCTTCATCTCCTTGATTATCGTAGGAATTCCTGTAGCTTTTCCCTCAGTAAGATCAAGTTCTTTTAGAAAATCCCCGAGTTTGCGGTTACGGTAACGCCGTGCATGAGCCGCGCCACGGTTAAGGTCGTCTAATCTTATGGACCGGTCCGGTCCGCCGTAGCTGATTATCCGAATGCAATCCGGCTCAATAGTAATCTCCACAGGCTCGCGCATCTGGTAATCTCTGTGGTAAAGACTGTTGACAACAGCTTCTTCCAATGCCTGATACGGATAATTGAAGAAACGTATGGATTCAGCCTTGTCTCCCGGTTTGAGCACGCGCTCTTTGATGATATTCGTCCGCAAATATGTCATTACCTCGTTAATCATAAAGTCCACAGGGCCTTTGATGGAAGGAACCTCTATGAAGTTTGAAGGATCCTGTAGTTTGCCATTCGGATACACAACGATATCAACTTGGGTATATGGGAAAAATTTGGAAGGATTGTCAGAGAACATCATGAGTGCGATGTTCTTTGGCACCAATGCTTCTACAGGTCCTGCAACGATGTCCATCTGTTGCAGTATGTCTGAGAACTTGGATTCTTCGATGTTGTCCGCTAAACGGCTTCCAGTCTTGATTAGGAAATCTCTCACGAGTGTCTTGGATATGTCTTTCAATGAAGCCTGCATATTAGTGCGGTCATCGAATGGTATCAGGTTGGTCAGTTCTATCAGTTCCTTTTCAAACTCCCCTTTTGCAATAATGGACGAGGAATTGTAACGGATATAGTAATTATAGCGTTTCTGCCTGGCCGTAACTTCGTCCGGCACCTTATATGGACGGTTGGCACCGCCTGGCACCCAAATTACCAGCACTTTCTTACCGTCTACATCCTCAAGGCTTGTATGCGGATAGTATGCTGGTTGGATTAGATTGTTGAATCCGATCATATCCCTTTCTATCGGTTCTATTTCGTTCATATCCAATCCTTTTACAGGCCTTTCAGGGCGTCCGTTCTGTTCCTGTACGCCTACTATGATATAACCGCCTCCGCTGTTATCGAAATCGTTCGCAAAGGCACAGATGGAACGGTAGATGGTATTCGGATTCCATCCTTTCTTGTATTCGATGCGTGCTCCTTCTATGGATGTCGCACCCAACAGTTGTTCTATATTGACAGGTATTGGCATATCTTCTTTTTAACATTCAAATATAATAAGAAGCCAATAGCAAAAGAAATCTTTTTACTTTGCCGGAGCTGAAGACCAGGTAAATATTTGCTTTGGTAGGTATTAATTGTTATCTTGCGTCTGCAAACTCTTAAAATGTAACAGTTATGGGAAAATTTATCAAGTTTCTGCTTATATGTCTTGGATTCAAGTCTCTGACAGCTTGTGACTTGTTTATCGGAACGGAAGAATATGGAACACCGTATGCGGAATATGAGGTAAAAGGCCGGGTGTCGGATTCGGAAGGCACTCCGATTTCGGGCATCAAGGTAAGTATGGGCGTTGAAAATTATATGGACTCCGTTGCCGTCACTGACACCGAGGGCCGTTTCCATGTGATTCACGGCACGTTCCCGTTCGATTACGATACTTTTGATCTTCAGTTTACAGACATAGACGGCGAAGCCGGAGGCGGTCTCTTTGAGGAGCAGACCGTGACCGTCCAGGCGGAGATGGTTGAGGAGGGTGACGGCTGGGACGTGGGCGACTATGCAGTACCGGAAGAAGTGGAGGTCACCCTTTCCCCTAAGACAGATAGCGGAGAAGAGTAGTCATGCGGTCTTTGTCATTGAGGCAGAAGCTGGCTCTGGAATTGGCACGGCCACTGCATAAGGAACTGGTGGAGAAACATGAACTGCGCGATCTGTTCTGGGAGTGTACCTTGCGTTGTTCTCTGCGCTGCCGTCACTGCGGCAGTGACTGTCATACCACAGCTTCCGTGAAAGATATGCCTTTCGAGGATTTCGCCAAAGTGCTTCGCCGCATATCCGAAAAATACGACCCGCATAAGGTTTTTATAATTGTCACCGGTGGAGAGCCGCTGATGCGCCCAGACCTCGCCTCATGCGGCAGGGCCATCTACGACATGGGCTTCCCATGGGGGATAGTTACGAACGGCATGCTGCTGGACCGCAGGCGTTTTGACTCTCTGTTGAAGGCCGGTATCCACAGTGCTACGATAAGCGTGGACGGGTTCGAGGCCGACCATGACTGGATGCGCGGTGTCCCGGGCAGTTTCAAGAAAGCCACAGCCGGTGTCCGTATGTTCACAGAGGTGGACGACATAATATTTGATGTGGTGACATGCGCCAACAGCAGGAATTTGGCCTCGTTGCCGGAATTGAAGGAGTACCTCATATCCCTTGGCTTGAAACGGTGGAGGATATTCACGGTCTTCCCGTCGGGCCGGGCCGCTGATGATCCTGAGATGCGGCTGTCTCCGGAGCAGTTCGACTCGCTGATGGAGTTCATAGCAGCGACAAGAAAAGAAGGACGTATTCATCTCAATTACGGCTGCGAGAATTTCCTCGGAGGCTACGAGGGTCTCGTGCGGGACAATTTCTTCAGTTGCAATGCCGGTATCACCACTTCCTCGATTCTCGCGAACGGGGACATAGCGGCCTGTGCCAGCATCCGCAGCGACTATGCCCAGGGCAACATCTACCGTGGGGACGATTTTATCGATGTCTGGGAAAACCGCTATCAGGTGTTCCGGGACCGCAGCTGGATGCGGGAGAGGGGAGACGGATGCGGCCGTTGCAAATATTTCAAATACTGTCTCGGAGGCTCGATGCATCTGCGTGAGTCGGACGGCTCTCTCCGTCCAGGCACCTGCAGGATGTGCCGTTGAACAGGATATCCGCAATCTGCTCCGGCCTGTCCACGATGTGGGCGGGAGAGTATGCGGCCAGTTCCTCTTTCGTGCGGCAGCCCCATGTGACGGCCACAGCCTCCAGACCGGCGTTGGCGGCGGTCTGCATGTCCACGCCGGAATCCCCGATGTAGAGTACGCTGCCGCGCCCGTCATCGGCTGTGCCAATGGCTGGACCGGTACGGAGAGAGGCGGCTGTCAGTGACGGGCTGTGACCGGGGTCGGGAAAGCTGATTCCGGCCACGCGAAGGATGTCCCATACTATTTCCGGCTCCGGCTTGCGGGGTACTCCCTCCCTTTCTCCGAATACGGCGCAGAAGGGTATTTCAGGGAAAAAATGCTGCATGAGCCTAACTGTCGCGGGATGGTATTTGTTCGAGGCTACAGCTACTTTGATGCCGTGGCGGCAGATTCCGGCGAGAAGTTCCGGTATGCCATCGAAAGGCCTGGTCATGTCGGCGCAGTGCTCGCCGTAGTAGGGCAGGAAAAGGCTTCGGATGCGCAGGACTTCCTCCTGACTGCGGGCGTTTTCCGGCAGGGCCCGCTCGAACAGTTTGTTGATGCCGTTGCCGATAAACGATGCGATATCTGTTTCGCTGTGGACGGGATAGCCGCAGGCCGCGAGGGCCTGGTTGGTTGCCGCCGCTATGTCGGGGACGGTGTAGAGCAGGGTCCCGTCCAGGTCGAAAATCACTAATTTTTTCATATCCAAGTTGCGAAAATATGAATTAATCTCTAAATTGCCGCTACTAATTTTAAAATTACTGACTTATGAAAGCACTTCTCAAGTTTTTACTGATCTGCCTCGGTTTCGGAACAGCGGCATCCTGTGATATGGGAACAGTAGAGTACGGCACTCCTCATGCAGACTATGAGGCCAAAGGCAGAGTAACGGACACGGAAGGAAATCCTTTGCCGGGCATCAAAGTGCAGATGCTTGAGGATTACGATGTGGACAGCGCCGGCGGTATCAAGCTATACCCCATGTATTCAGAGGAGGATGTCCTGACAGACGAGTCCGGGTATTTTCATATCCGCAACAGCGGATTCTCCAGAGAGACACTGTCCATCGGCTTCAGCGACATAGACGGGGAGGAGAACGGCGGTGAGTTCGCCGTCAAGGTCGTGACGGAGTCTCTGGAACAAGTCGAGGAGGGTGAAGGATGGAACGAGGGTACTTTTATAGTCCCTGAGGAGATGGAAGTTGTTCTGGAGCGTAAAACGGAAGAATGACACCGGACTCCGGAAAACATTGCCGTTACGGTTATTTCGTGTCAACAGATTTTCCGTGTGGTATGCGTACTGTTACTGTAAAATTACGGACACAATGGGGAACGGCCTGTTGATTTCAAGCGAGTCATACTTCAGGTGTTGATGTGTACCTCACGTCCAACAAAGTGCGCTTACAGAAATACC
>UQUN01000026.1 GCA_900544175.1 uncultured Alistipes sp. | reverse complement strand
CTTTGTTGGACGTGAGGTACACATCAACGCCTGAAGTCTGGCTCGCTTGAAATCAGCAGGACTTTCCCTATTAAGTCCGTAATTTTACAGTAACACAGTAACAGCATGCATGCCCCACTGAAAATCTACTGACACGATTTTGTCAGGCAGGCAACGTTCCAGTCTGTCCGTCCTTGATCTGAACTTGAGACATCCGTGCAACACAACAAGCACTGTTACAGCGGTTTAATCCTTAAAACAAAGTCCAGATGCGCAAGATGACGGGAAGGTGATGCGGGAGGTGGACCATGGGACTTTGCAGGTGCCCGATAATTGCCGCATAACGGTTCACCTGCGGGAAATGCAGGTCGTTTTTCAGTTGTCTGATTATCAGGAGAGTACAAAACGCGGTGCTTTTCTCGGGTGACTTTGAGACGCTGTGAAATGCACGGCATTTTATAATAGACTGACTTACAGCGGCTTGAAAAACAAGGTGCATTTCTCGCGCGGCAATGAGAACTCGGAAAAAACAGGACGCCGGGAAAAGCAACTGCATTTCTCGAACTCTTCAGGATGGCTGAAATTTTGGAGATGATCCCATATACCTGAGCATTCCCTCACACAGGGCTTTCCCGACGAGCCTTAATAAGCCGGGGTTGCTTTATGGGTGATATGTACAGCAACGTGGAGTCCGGACTCTCCGAATCATCAAAAAAGGATGGTCAAATGTCTTGGAGACACTGACTCATCCTCTCTTTCAACAACTGTACTATAAAGACTTCAGTTGTCCGACCTTTCATCAGATGCGTGCGATATAACGCGCCATCTCAAGCACTTTGTTGGAATATCCCCACTCATTGTCATACCAGGACACCACTTTGACAAATGTTGGATCAAGCTGGATACCGGCCTTTGCATCAAAGATGGATGTACGTGAGTCATTGCGGAAATCTGTAGCTACGACTGCATCCTCAGTATAGCCGAGCACACCTTTGAGCTCGCCCTCAGAAGCGGCTTTCATGGCCTTGCAGATATCCTCATAAGAAGCAGGTTTCTCCAGCTCCACAGTAAGGTCCACGACAGAGACATCCGAAGTGGGAACCCTCATTGACATACCTGTAAGTCTGCCGTTGAGTTCAGGCAGCACCTTGCCGACAGCTTTCGCTGCTCCTGTAGAAGAAGGTATTATGTTCTCGAGAATGCCGCGACCGCCCCTCCAGTCCTTCTTGGAAGGTCCGTCCACTGTCTTCTGTGTAGCCGTAGCGGCATGTACGGTGGTCATGAGACCTCTCTTTATGCCGAAATTCTCATGCAGGACTTTGGAGACAGGAGCCAGACAGTTGGTTGTGCAGGAAGCATTCGATATTATGTCCTGACCTTTATATGTTGTGTGGTTCACACCAAATACGAACATAGGGGTGTCGTCTTTCGACGGGGCAGACATGATCACCCTGCGGGCACCGGCCTGAATGTGCTTGCGGGCTTTCTCGTCAGTAAGGAACAGACCGGTTGACTCTACAACGATATCTGCACCGACCTCATTCCATTTGAGGTTTGCAGGATCCATCTCGGCTGTCAGTCTGATCTTCTGGCCGTTCACTATTAGATTTCCGTTCTCTACGGACACCTCGTGATCAAAGTGTCCGTGCACGGAGTCGTATTTAAGCATGTAGGCGAGATATTCAGGGTCGAGAAGGTCATTGATACCCACTACCTGAATGTCATCAGAGAATTTGTCCACAGCGGCACGAAACACCATACGGCCGATACGGCCGAACCCGTTAATACCAATTTTAACCTTTGTCATTGCTATAGATTTTAAAGCTGTTTATGTTATGCAAATATAATACAATTGAGATAAATCGGCTATATTTGCGTACAATATTTTACAATATGGCATCCAAAAAAGAAATCCTTATCACAAATGATGACGGAATAGGTGCTGACGGCATCCACGTACTTGCCGGAATCATGCGTAAATACGGCAATGTCACGGTCGTTGCCCCGCTCTGTCCACAGTCAGGAAAGTCTGCTGCACTTTCCTTAGACACAAGACTGTATCTGAAACAGATCAAGAACGAGTCAGGTTACCGTGAATACACATTCAACGGCACTCCGGTAGACTGCATAAAGATAGGAATCAATGAGTGCTGGCCGGAAGGACAACTGCCGGACTTGGTAGTCTCAGGCATCAATCACGGCGCCAACTGCTCCGTGGCATCCCTCTATTCAGGGACCCTCGGAGCCTGCATCGAAGGTACCCTCTACGGCATCCCATCCATAGGATTCTCCATATGCACCCACGCCGAACATCCTGACTTCAGTCCCATAACCGAATATGCCGATACTATCATGGAACGCTTCTTCACCTGTCCTCCCGAAAAAGGAGTATACCTCAACATCAATTTCCCTCCGATTCCAGCATCCCAGATACGCGGCATACGCATGGCACGCAGGGGCAAAGGCATGTGGGTCAAGGAATTCGACACATATCAGGAAGAAGACGGCAGCACCTACTACCTAATGGCCGGCCATTTCGAGAATCACGAGCAGGACAGCAGTCTGGGCGACCACATGAAGGTCAAGGACGGCTACATATCAGTGGTTCCGCACCGTATCGACACCACCGACTATGGTGAGATGGAGCGCATGCGCGGAGTCTGGGAGAAATAACGGCATCCGGTCATGAAGTACTACATCATTGCAGGAGAGGCTTCGGGAGACCTGCACGGGGCCAATCTGATGCGCGGTCTCCTGACCCACGACCCGTCCTGCAGCATACGGTTCTGGGGAGGAGGGAAGATGGCCGCTGCCGGAGGTACGCTCGTAAAGGACTACAGAGAAAACGCCGTCATGGGCGCGGTAGAAGTCATCAGTCACCTGGGCAACATTCTCGGTAATCTCAAGTTCTGCAGACAGGACATACTGTCATGGAAGCCGGATGCAGTGATTCTGATAGATTACCCTGGATTCAACCTCAGAATAGCACGCTTCGCCCACAGACACGGCATCAAGGTCTTCTACTACATCCCGCCCAAAGTATGGGCCCGAGGAGAATCGAGAATAAAGATGCTTAGAGAGTACGTGGACATGACATTTGTCATTTTCCCGTTCGAAATTCCGTATTTCAAATCCAAAGGAGTAAAATTCATATACAACGGCAATCCCTTAGTGGACAATATTGCCGACACTCCGTCTGTAAGGATGGACCGCAAGGAATTCCTGCAGTCACATTCACTCGAAGATGACGGCCGGGAAATCATAGCCCTGCTCGCAGGCAGCCGCAGAATGGAGGTCGACTACCTCCTGCCGCGTCTGGTCCGGACCGTCCGCATACTGAGAGACAAGACAGGCGGACGCTTCAGGTTCATGCTGGCCGCCGCACCGTCCATTGAAACTGACTACTACAACAAATATCTCGGAGACGACGGCAGCGGCATAGACATCGTGTCCGGTGACACCTACGGAGTATTGAGCCACTCATGTGCAGCCGCGATATCCTCAGGCACAGCCAGTCTGGAAGCTGCCATCATAGGCGTTCCGCAAGTAGTATGCTATGGCATGAACCCCATAACCTATTTCCTTGCAAAAATGGTAGTAAAACTGGATACAGTCTCGTTGGCCAACATGATTCTCGGACGACATATTTTCAAGGAACTTCTTCAGGGCGACTGCACACCGGAACACATTGCTTCGGAGCTGCTGCGCATGTGCGATGACATATCCTACCGCGACAAGATGCTTGCAGACTACAGCGACATGAGGTCGATGCTTGGGGAAAAGGACTCCGCCACCAGAACTGCCGCCGACATCGAACGTCTTGTAAACCGCCAGCCTTAGAACAATACAATATGGACTTCTTCAAATACCAGGCAGCAGGCAACGACTTTATCCTCATCCGCTCCCTCGACAGCAGAGCAGAACTCACTGGGCCGGAGATTGTACGCCTGTGTGACCGCCGCTACGGCATAGGGGCCGACGGCCTTATCATATTGGAGAGCAGCCCCGTCCACGACTTCTCGATGCGATTCTACAACAATGACGGATCCACCGGTATGATGTGCGGCAACGGAGGCCGCTGCATCGTTGATCTGGCATGGCGCTCAGGACTTCCGGCATCGGGAGCAGACGGCAGCTGGACATTCTCGGCTCCTGACGGACTGCATTCCGGGAAAGTTCTCTCATATGAGGGCAGACGGAGTCAGATACTGCTGGGTATGAACGACATCACCTCCGTGAAGGAAATACGTCTTCCGAAAGAGCCAGGTCAGGAGGCAACAGCTTGGAAAATGAACACCGGAACGGAACATTTGGTTATCTTCAGGGACAATATCGAGGAACTGGACGTACAGAGCGAAGGCCGCAGATGGAGGTACGCCTCTCAATTCGCGCCCAAGGGGGTGAATGTCAATTTCGTCCGGCCCTCAGAAACGGAAGGCGGCCTCCTGCATGTCCGCACTTACGAACGCGGAGTGGAATACGAGACCCTTTCATGCGGCACAGGCATCATCGCCGCAGCCGCAGCCGCCTGGCTCCGCGGAGACCACAGCGGGAAATACACGCTCCGGTCAACCCACGACACCTTCTCGGTATCCCTGAGCCGCCGGAGCGGAATATTCACCGACATACTCATCGAGGGGCCGGCCGAGCAGGTCTTCCAGGTGATTGTGTGACTCGCTGCCGCCGACTGCTGCTGACGGGAAATGCTGCACGCCTTCGGAAATACTGGCAATCAAGTACATACAAATCGAGGTGCAGTTTTCAGGCCCTCGCGGGACCGCGAAAATTGCACCTCGATTTATAACGCACTTAGAATCAAGCGACTGCAAAGAGCCCTGCATTTCTCAGAGCTTAATAAGATTGCGCAATGAGCACACCGTAAAGGGGATGTAACTGAACAACGAGCCGATGACTACGCAGCAGTCCGCCTGCTATGATAAGCGGACCCCGCGTGGACCGAAGATCTTCGTGCCGATACGTACCATATTGCTGCCCATCTCTACGGCGATGTGATAGTCATGGGTCATTCCGAAGGACTTCAAGTCGAATTGCTCCAGGAAAGGATATCCGAAAGCCCTGATACGCTCGAACATCGAATCGAGATGTCCGAATTCCTTGCGGATAAGCGTCTCGTCCTCAGTAAGGGAGGCCATGCCCATGACTCCGCGGATGCGGACTTGCGTAGGAAAACCCTCGCAGTTCCCGACCTGACGGGCCTTCTCGATTCCTTCGAGAAAACCGAGCACTTCATCATCTGAGAAACCCTGCTTGCTCTCCTCCGAAGCGATATGCATCTCCAACAGCACGTCAACGCTATAACCGTTCTGGCGGCACCACTTTTCAATCTCAAAGAACAGCCTGGGTGTATCCACCGAATGGATAAGCCTGACGTAAGGCACTGTCATCTTGATCTTGTTACTCTGCAGATGACCGATGAAATGCCACTCGATGTCCTTGGGCAAGAAAAGGGCCTTTTCCTTAAGTTCCTGGGGACGGCTCTCGCCGAAGACCCTCTGGCCAGCTTTATAGGCTTCGAGAATCTCTTCTCCGGACTTGAATTTGGACACTGCCACGAGCTCGACCCCGGAGGGCAGTTCCTGTCTGAGCGACAGGATATTCTCTGAAATGTGTCCCATATTGTCTATCTCCTTAAACTAACGTCTTCTCTGCTGTCTCTGCTGCTCCTTGATAGCCTCCTGCTGAGCCTTCTGGATAGCCTCAAGACGCTGCTGGAACTTGGATTTGGGCTTGGCGGCACCTTTTACGGATGCGGCGCGCACCCTGGCCATGATCTTTTCCTCGTCCACGAAGAAACGGCGGATAATCCAGGTCTGGAGCATCATGATGAGGTTGGAGAGCAGGTAGTAGTATGTCAGACCGCTGGAGAGGTTGTTGCAGATGAACAGCATGAAAATGGGCATGAAGTAGAGGGTCATGTTGCGCATGCTCTTCATCTGGGGATTGTTGTCCGCAGTGCTGCCCTGGGTCATCCTAGCCGAGAAGTACATACTCAGGGCGCAGAGAATCGCGAAGAGGCTGACATGGTCACCGTACAGCGGTATGTTGAATCCGAAATCGAAGATAGAGTCGTAGGTACTCAAGTCGTCCGCCCATAGGAAACCCTTCTGTCTCAACTCGAACGATGCCGGGAAGAAACGGAACATCGCAAAGAGCACGGGGAACTGGAGGAGCATGGGAAGACAGCCTCCGAACATGCTCACACCTGCCTTGCGGTACAGTTCCATGGTCTCCTGCTGCTTCTTCAGGGCATCTTCCTGACGCGGGTACTTGGCATTGATCTTGTCCAGCTCAGGCCTGAGGACATTCATCTTTGCCGAAGACATGTAGGATTTGAGTGTCAAAGGAGATATAACCAGTTTGATCAGCAGGGTGAGCAACAGGATGATGATACCGTAGTTGCTGATGAAGCGTCCGAAGAAGTCGAACACCGGAATGATGATACCTCTGTTGATCCACCTTACGAGCCAGCCTCCGAGAGGCACTATCTTCTCGAAATCACAGTCATAGCTCTTGAGTGTACGGAAATGGTTGGGACCGTAGTAGAACTCGAAGGGCACGGTGACATCGGCTCCAGGGTCGTACTGGACAAGGGTCGAGGCCGAGCAGGCCATAAGTCTGCGCTCAGGATCGGTCTCGGGATAGAACTTCATGGAGAGGTTTCCTGACTCGAAATTGTCCTCGGCCCTCAGTATGGCTGAGAAATACTGCTGCTGGAATGCAAACCACTCGATACGGGTGGTCACCTCGCGGTGGTTGCCGCCGGAACGTCCGCCGCCGCGCATGATTCCGAGATTCTCAATCTTCTTGACCTGACCAGGATATTTGAAGTCTACCGTCGAATAGTTCTGCTCGTTCTTATAACCTCTCTCCAGACGGGGTATGTCCATGTTCCAGGCAATCTCGAACTGAGAGGCATTGCGGGGAATATGGCGGTCCATGTTAACCATATGTACGTCAAAGTCCACCATATAGCTGCCGTGAGGCAGGAAATAACCGTACTCGACAAATGCCGTGTCCGAGAAATAGAGACGCATGACCAAAGTTGAGTCATTGCTCACAACTGTCTCATAAATGAAATCAGAAGTGCTGACATACTGGTCAGTATAGAACTGGAGTGCAAAATCGCTGTAGCCATCCTTCATCAGGAAGAGAGCCGAGCTGTCACTGGTATAGTAATCCTTGATAAGAACATCGACAGCCTGTCCTCCCTTGGTCGAATACTTGATCCGAAGCTTGTCATTCTCAAGATAATGGAAACCCTCCTTCCCATTATAGGCTGCCTCCAGGAAGGAATTGGCATAAGTACTTGCATAGACCGCGCCCGTACCATCCCCTGATTGTCCGGAAAACTCCGCAGACGTACTGTCCTGCATTGCAGACGACATCTGCCCGGCATACTCGAAAGCCTTCGCAGCCGCTATAGAATCCTGAACCCTCTTTATTTCCGCCTGTTTCCTCGCTTCTCTTGAATTTATAACACTGAATCCTATCAGCAGGATTCCCATCAGCGTTATTCCGATAACGGTATTTCTGTTCATTTCTGTCTTTGTCCTGTTCCTAAGCTGTTATTGCCTATTCCTCACTGTCAAGTCTATGAATTTTAGCCTCAAGCTCCACAAGCTCCGCTTTCGCAGCGTCTATCTTTTTATTGAACTCCTTTATGAGCGCATCCGCATTCCTGGAACTTGCGAAGAAGCCTATATTGTTCTCGTAAGTGGCTATCTCGCTTTCCAGCTTGCGGAATTTCTGCAGCAGACGCTCTCTCTCGCGGTGCACCGCACTGTTCTCCACACGCTGACCACGCCCCTTTGCCGGCCTTGCATTGCCACCCGAGATACGGAAATCCGGGAATTTGTCAGCCATTGCCGACCTGTACTGTTCCATTATCTTCTCCTTCTCCTTAAATGGCACAAAACCCACGGCATTCCATCTATCCGCGAACTCAGAAGCGGCCTTCATATCCGCAGAGGCATCTCCAGACGGAACATAAGCCTGAATGTCAGACACCACTGCCTGCTTGGCATGCAGATTGTCCACGTATTGGGGATCTATACCCCCGAAGTTCTTTTCCTTGTTATCGAAGAAATGATCACATGCAGCCCTGAACCTGGCCCATATCTGATCGGATTTCTTACGGGACACCGGCCCCACCTCCTTCCACTGCTTCTGCAATGAAATCAGATAGTCAGTTGTCTTTTTCCAGTCAGTGCTGTCCATGACCGCCTCTGCCTGTTCGCAAAGAGCTGTTTTTTTCTCCATATTGCTGTTCATCTGTTCCTTGAAATCCGCATAAAACTCCCGTTTGCGGTTATAGAACTTGTCACAGGCAGCCCTGAAACGGTCGAATATCTTCTGGTTTTCCTTCTTCGAGGCAAAACCTATCTTCCTCCACTCCTTCTGAAGCTCCTCGAAATCCTTTGTAAGGGAATTCCAGCCGCTGGAATCCTTAACGTCCCTTTCCGCAAGTTCCTCGGCCTTCTCGCACAGCTTCGTCTTTGCCTCAAGATTCTCTTTCTGCTGGCTCTTGAGCCCCTCGAAATATGCCTGATGCATCTTGTTGACAACCGAAGTGGCAGCACGGAACCTGTCCCAGATCGACTCCCTGTACTCCTTAGCCACCGGCCCACACTCCTTCCACTCCTCATGCAGTTTCTGGAGACGGGCAAACGCTTCCACAACATTGGGACTCTTCTCGAGTTCCTCAGCCCTCTCGCACAACCTTGTCTTAGCTTCAAGATTCCTCTTGAAGTCAAGATCACGCAGTTCGTTGTTTATCTTTACATAATCATAGAATTTCTCCACATAGTGCTGATAAGTCTCGTAGACATCCTTGATCCTCGCCTGAGGAACCGGACCAATCTCGCGCCATCTGGCCTGAAGAGCCCTGAACTCGGGGAATGTACGGTTCAGGTCCTCGGTAGTCTCCAGCAGGTTCTTGAGTTCCTCGACAATCTCAAGCTTACGGTCAAGATTGGCCTGCTTTTCCTTCTCCAGATTCTGGAAATATACTGCTCGACGCCCCTTGTAACGGGCATACAGTTCCTTGAACGCCCTCTCTATCTCCACAAACGGATTCACCGACACCGTTTCCTCCGGGTTCCGTATGTCCGCCTGTTCCGTCCCGGACACTGGAGCGTTTTCCGGAGACGCCTCCTGAGCTTCATCCGTACCGTCCTGGGCGGCATATGCCCCAGACTCCTGCACAGCATGATATCCGGATGCTATCTTCTCCTCTTTCAAGACTTTATAGAATGTTGCCTTGATATATTCCGCCTGCCTGTTGAGTTCCATGATGTCTCCATTGTCCACAAGATTGCGGAAAGCCTCCACTATTTCTTTCAGACTCTTGGAAGCCAGACTTTTAAGTTCGCTGTCGCTAAGAACGGCCCCTACAATAAGCTCCTCGGAGGCCTCCGGTTCATCATGGACGCCTGAGTCTGACTCACCGCTTTCTGAAACCGCAGCTCCGTCAGACACGGGCTCGTTTCCGGAAGACACAACGTCTCCGGCAGACACCACTGCAGACGCCACTTGGGCGGCCTCATCCAGGACGGAATCCGTTGCCGGCATATTAACATTCAGTGTTTCAGAATTCTCGACAGAGATTTCAGCAGTACTCTTCTCGTGGGAAAGATTCAAGGTCTCATCAATCATATTAAGTATATTAAAATCAACTCGCAAATATACATTATTTTTTAAAAGAACCGTCCATTTACATAAATTTGCAGCCATTATGAGAATAGATATTATAAGCGCAGTGCCGGAACTCCTCGAGAGTCCGCTCAACCACTCCATTATAAAGCGGGCAAAAGAAAAAGGGCTCGTAGAGATAAATGTGGTCAATCTTCACCATTACGGGAAAGGCCACTACAAACAGATAGACGACTATGGCTTCGGAGGCGATGCCGGAATGGTCATCAAGCCTGAGCCGCTATACAAGGCAATAACTGAACTTACTGCCCAGAGGCACTACGACCAGGTGATATACACGTCCCCCGACGGTGAGCTGCTTGACCAGAGCATGAGCAATACACTTTCTACGGCCCAGAACCTTATCATACTTTGCGGTCATTACAAAGGCATAGACCACCGCATACGCGAGCATCTGATAACCATGGAAATATCCATAGGCAACTATGTGCTGAGCGGAGGCGAACTGGCAGCATGCGTCATCTGCGACTCGATCGTCCGCCTCATTCCCGGAGCTCTGACCAATGAGACATCCGCCCTCTCCGACTCTTTTCAGGACGGTCTGCTCGCCCCCCCTATATACACCAGACCAGCAGACTTCATGGGCTGGAAAGTACCGGATGTACTTCTGTCCGGCAATCCCAGACTTATCCGTCAGTGGCAGGAAGAGCAGGCCATAGAGCGTACTAAACGCCTCAGGCCCGACCTGCTGGAATAGGAAGTTCCCCGGACAACATTCACTGCGTTCTGTTTTCTGTCTCTATTTCATCCAGTTCCAGCCAGCGTAGTTCCTTTTCGTCCAGTAGCCGGGCCACTTCCCCGATACGGATGGAATCTGCCGTCAGCTCATCGGAAGAGAGTGTGCCGGAACAGAGACGGTCCTCAAGAGTCTTCTTTTCCTCTCCCAGGGAGACCAGTTCCTCCTCCAGCCGGGCCTTCTCCTGCTTTTCCTTGTAGGTCAGACGGCGTTTGCGTTCCCCTCCCCGGTCTGCTGCTGAGGCTGTATCAGAAACCACTGTCTTCCGGGCATCTTTAGACGCAGCTCTGCGTTCCTCCTCCCGGTCCTTGAGATACTGCCTGTAACCTGAATAACTGCCCACAAAGTCCTTCACCCGGCCGCCGCCCTCGAAGATGAAGAGATGGTCGGCCAGCTTGTCGACGAAGAAACGGTCATGCGACACTATGAGCAGGGATCCGGCAAATCCGGCCAGATATTCCTCAAGGACATTGAGGGTCATCAGGTCCAGATCATTGGTAGGTTCGTCGAGTATCAGGAAGTTTGGACTGCGCATCAGTACGGTCAGCAGATAGAGACGGCGGCGTTCCCCACCGCTGAGCAGGTCCACCCTGTTGCGGTGCATGGATGGAGGGAAGAGAAAATAGTTAAGGAATGTCATCGCAGAGACAGTCTCCCCCTTGCCGATTGATACCACATCGGCGATCTCGGAGACAGTATCAATGACAGTTTTGTTTCCGTCCAGTTTCATTCCCTCCTGCCGATAATAACCGATACGGAGGGTCTCTCCGCGGTCTATTTCTCCCTCCGAAGGCTCGAGCACTCCGGCAAGCAGATCGAGAAATGTACTCTTGCCCACCCCGTTGGGGCCCACTACTGCGATCTTCTCCCCCGGAGCGAAATTGTATGTAAAATCCTCCAGTATCCTAAGTTTCCCCCAGCTGTACCCTACTCCACGACAGTTGATTATCTTGCGGCCAAGGCGGGCCATCCCGGCCCGTATCTCCATCTGCCGGTCCTCTATCCTCTGTCCGGCCCTGTCCTTCAGCTCGTGGAAAGCATCAATGCGGTATTTGGCCTTGGTACCACGTGCGCAAGGCATACGGCGCATCCAGTCCAGTTCGATGCGCAGCAGGTTACGGGCCCTGTCGGTTGCGGCATTGAAATTGGCTATGCGCTCCTGTCTCTTTTCAAGAAAATAGGAATAATTGCCCTGATAGCGGTAAAGTTTTCCACCGTCCAGTTCCATTATCTGGTTGCAGACCCGGTCCAGGAAATACCGGTCGTGCGTAACCATCAGCAGTGTACAGCGCGAACGGGTAAGGTAGTCCTCCAGGAATTCGATGCTGTCCACATCCAGATGGTTGGTCGGCTCATCCAGCACCAGGAAATCCGGTTTCCGGATCAATGCCGCGGCAATGGCAGTCCGCTTGGCCTCACCTCCGCTGAGGGTACCCGCCTTCCGGGACGGGTCATCCAGCCTCAGACGGGAAAGGACGGAAGCCACCTCATACTCAGGAACAGGCTGGCCACCTGCCCCTTCCAGGACGATTTCCGATATTGTACGGTCCGGGGCGTAATGCTGGTCCTGCTCCAGAAAAGCCACGGTGATGTCCTTGAGAAAATGCACGGACCCGTCCCCGTCAGAAGAATCCCTGCCGGCGATAATGCTCAGCAGGGATGTCTTCCCGGTACCGTTGGGAGCGACGAGGGCGATCTTGTCCCCCTCGTCGATATGAAATGATATGTGGTCGAACAGCACCCTGGGGCCGTAGGACTTGGATACATTGTTGACCTCGAGATAACTGCTCATCTACAGCGCGTCCTATCTGTTACCATACATGTCCTCGTAGTACTTCCCGTACTCGCCCGAGGTGATGTTGTCCATCCACGCCTGGTTGTCCAGATACCAGCGGACGGTCTTCTCTATGCCCTCCTCGAACTGCAACGACGGCTCCCAACCCAGCTCCTTCTGGATCTTGGTGCTGTCGATGGCATAACGCATGTCGTGCCCGGCACGGTCCGTCACGAAGGTGATGAGGTCCAGGTCCGCTCCCTCGGGACGGCCCAGAAGCCTGTCGACCGTCTTGATTACGACTTTGATAAGGTCGATGTTCTTCCACTCGTTGAAGCCGCCGATGTTATACGTGTCGGCCACCTTGCCCTTGTGGAAGATCAGGTCGATGGCCCTGGCGTGGTCCTCCACGTAGAGCCAGTCCCGCACGTTCTCTCCCTTGCCGTAGACCGGAAGGGGCTTGCGGTGACGGATATTGTTGATGAACAGCGGTATCAGTTTCTCCGGGAACTGGTAAGGACCGTAGTTGTTCGAGCAGTTCGTCACTATAGTGGGCATTCCGTAGGTGTCGTGGAAAGCACGCACGAAATGGTCGCTCGATGCCTTGGAGGCGGAATAAGGACTGTGGGGACTGTACTTCGTATCCTCATAGAAGAAGTCCCGGCCGTAGGCCAGATGATGCTCCGAGGAAGAGGCCGCTGTCGTGTAGGGGGGCCTGATGCCATCGGGGTCGGTCAGTTCCAGGGCTCCGTACACCTCGTCGGTGGAGATGTGGTAGAAACGCTTCTCCTCGTATTTCTCCGGAAGCGACTCCCAGTACACCTTCGCGGCCTGAAGGAGCGAGAGCGTGCCCATGACGTTGGTCCGGGCAAAGGTGAACGGGTCCTTGATGGAGCGGTCCACATGGCTCTCGGCGGCCAGATGGATGACTCCGTCTATACTGTATTTCCTGAATATACCGCAGACTGTCTCGAAGTCGCAGATGTCGGCACGCACGAACTCGTAGTTCGGGGCCTTCTCGATGTCCTTGAGGTTCGCAAGGTTACCCGCATAGGTCAGCTTGTCCAGGTTCACTATGCGGTATTCCGGGTACTTGTTCACAAAAAGGCGTACGACATGGCTCCCGATGAAGCCCGCACCGCCGGTTATCAGTATGTTGCGTCTGTATTCCATTGTATTTTATTACTTGTTGTTTTTCTTGCCGGCCTTCTGCTCCACTTCGTCGGCGATACGGAGCAGGTACTGGCCGTACTGGTTCTTGATCATGGGACGGGCAGTCTCACGCAACTGCTCCGGTGTTATCCATCCGCTGCGGAGAGCTATGTCCTCAAGGCATGCTACCTTCTGCCCCTGACGTTTCTCTATCACCTCAATGAATGTGGAGGCTTCCGCAAGCGAATCGTGAGTTCCTGTATCAAGCCATGCGAAACCACGGCCCAAAGTCTCGAGACGGAGCCTGCCTTTTTCAAGAAAAGCCTGATTGACAGATGTTATTTCCAGTTCACCACGAGCAGAAGGCCTGACATTGGCAGCAACATCCACAACCTCATTCGGATAGAAATAGAGCCCTGTGACGGCATAATTGGACTTGGGCACCTTAGGCTTTTCCTCTATACTCAGCACATTGCCCTTGCCGTCTATCTCTGCGACTCCATAACGTTCCGGATCCGCGACCCAGTAGCCGAACACCGTCGCAACACCGTCTTCTTCTGCCCGTACCACTGCACGGCGCAGCATTACCGTGAAGTAACTGCCATAGAAGATATTGTCACCAAGAACGAGACATGCGGCATCACTTCCGATGAACTCCCGTCCTATTATGAACGCCTGTGCGAGACCGTCAGGAGACGGCTGCTCGGCATACTCGAAACGGACTCCATAATCGGAACCGTCCCCAAGAAGCCTGCGGAAACCGGGAAGATCCTGAGGCGTGGATATGATCAGGATGTCCCTTATTCCCGCCAGCATCAGCACGGATACAGGATAATATACCATCGGTTTGTCATATATTGGAATCAGCTGCTTGCTGATCCCTTTTGTAATGGGGTACAACCGTGTCCCGGACCCCCCGGCAAGTACTATTCCTTTCATCGTATCATATATTTAGGTATTCAGGCAGCAAATTTAATAATTTCCCTGCAATGTCATACAGCCGTCACAGACTGTCCTCAGACATTGTCTTCAACCGGACCCTTTCCCACTGGATGGAATCGCCGTCAAACTCCATGCGGTGATGGCGCCTCAAGGAGTCACGTCTGTACTCCCAGTCTATTCCAGCGCGTCTTGCCGCCCTATCACTCCAGCGGCGGCGTTCTCCGGCGCTCTTGAAACGACGTGTTATCTCTTCGCTCAAGTTAAGCCTCAACGAGTCTATCCTCATGGTCTCCACCGGTGTCACGGCATTCTTGTACTTTGCCCTGCCTATACCGAAACGCATGTCATCCAATGTTCCACGTATATTAAGGCCGGCCTTGAACGGCAGCGGAGACTTGAGTATGGATATGTGGTAATCGAAACTCATGTCCATATTCTGCACACCGCCCACAGCGGCCTGGTAACGGTCAATCTCAACAAGAAAAGGATAGATGTTCACACTGCCGTCCTCGACCGTGATATTGACTGATATACTGTCTATGAGATTCTCCTCCTTATTCTTGAACATCAGTTTCTTGGATATCTCAGCAAAGGTCTGTCCGTCCATGAGTACCAGGGAGTCACCACGAATATAGACAGCCGCCCTCAAAGAAGGGATCTTTATATTCAGCAATGAGTCCAGCACACCCTCCGCGGCCACGTCCATCTGCACCTTTCCCTTGAATGACTGCAGCATCGGCACCAGCGAGTCTATAGCCGGAGTAGCATCCACAAGAGACGCTATGTCAATGTCATGTACGTTTATATCGAATCCGGCATATCCGAACTTTGACGAGGCTGCCTTATAAATAAGGGATGCGTTGAGAACAGCATCATCAAGAGCATTGAGACTGAGGTTCTCAAGATAGACGTGACTGTCCCTGAGTTCCGCCTTGCCCTTTATGTTCCTGAACACATATTTGCCGAAACGCATCCTGCCGATATCAGTAGTCAGGTCGAAACTGATATTGCCCGGCACTTCGAACAGCCGCATCTGGGTAAAGACGGTATCGGCCTCTATCTCCTGTTCTCCGGCATCGGGAGAAGAAAACGCCCGCATGAGCTGGTTCAGATTGAGGTTTTTGGAAGACACATCCAGATTGGCCCTAAGCATATGGCCATGATGCAAGGCTCCATACAGGTCATAGACCGTTCCTGAAAGCACTACATTGGAGCGGCCTATACGTATGGCCGCCTTCTTCAGATTGATTTCACGGTCGCCGAATCTTATCACCGTTCTGTTGAAGCGTATAGGAAGAGCGCACTGCGGAGTTCTTGCTATAAGTCTGTTGAAACGGATTTTACCGGACGGCACCCATAAGGAATCCCTGATCTTGTCGGCATGCAGCTCTATCACACCCTTTTTCATGCCACCCTTTATCTCCCCTAAGTCCGCGAATATAGAGTCTGTCTCAATTCTGAGGTCCAGCCTCGGATGATTTTCCTCCGGACCTTGGGGTTTCAGGGAAGCAGACAGTCCGCCTCTCATGCAGAATACATGAAGCGAGTCTCCCATACCGCCCCCAAGCCTGTTGAACTCCAACTCCACAGACGGCCTCCACAAGGAATCCCTGATCTTGTCGGCAGTGACGCGGACAATACCTTTGCCAAGTCCTCCTCCCATGCTTCCGTTCTTGAAAAACAGGGTATCCGTATCGACCACCACACCAATCCTCGGCAGACCGGCGTAATCTGGTCTCGGCCTGATTGATGCTGACGCATTTCCACGTCCGCAGAACACCTTTATCGAATCACCCGCAGAAGCACCGAGCCTGCTCATCTCAAAATCCGCCTTTACCTGGAACATCCTTGAAGTATCCGCAGGTCTGGTCGATATCACGTTGAGCATGAGGCTGTCAGCCACAGCACTTGCCTTACTGCTGTTGAACTTTAGTCCTGTTATCTCCCCTTTTACACCTAAAGCCCTGGCCCCAAAGAATTTGAGATCAACATCACCTTCCGCATCCAGTCCGCTTGCCGTATCCATGACACTGAGACTGTCCATATATATCCTGCCGGCAGCCATTATGCGTCCGAAATCCTGGTTTCTTATAGTGGACAGCCTCGTCCTTACTCTAAGATCGGCGTCAACCTCGCCGGACAGCTCTATACCATCCTGCAACGGAAATGTCTCTGCCACACTTGCAAGGTCTATCCTGGCTTTGGTGTCAAGCACGATCAGGGGATCCTCAAACAAATCCGTAACCTTAGCGTCAGCCAGCACGTCGATATCATTGCCCTGCAACTCGAATATCTTAAGATCCAAATATGATTCCTTTTCTCTCATCAAGTCTATGTACGCGTCAAAATCAGCGGCCAGATGATCAATGCCGTAAGGCAACCCCTTATAATGAGCCGAAGCACTGTCAATCTTAAGACACATGGTCACAGCAGGAAGCACGTCTTTCCCGTAACCTCCGCTTACAGTCCCTTCCAGAACCACCGTTCCGTCAGCAGTCACATCCTGATGCCTTACAACCGATTCGGGTATAAGAGCGAGGGCCTTCTCAACAGATGGAGCAACAGCTGAATAATTGAGGTCCACATCCATTACGCGGCCGATTGTGTCCTGTCTAAGCGTACCGTTCAATGACAGAATGATATCGTTTATTCCCAACTCCGCATCCTTCAACACCACCTTCATGCTGTCACGATTCAGCCCCACAGCTGTACGGACGCTCACTGCAGTATTATGGACAAGCAGGTCACCCTGCTGCCGGAAAAGCAGGTCTCCGCAGGAAAAATCCAGACCGGCGGCTGCTCCACGTTCCCCGGCTCCAAAACGAAAACGGGTATCGACATCCTTCAATTTAGCGTAGAGTTCAGTCGAACGGTCATCGAAAACCACATCCGCCCCTCTGATCCTGAAGGAGCGAAGCAGGATCGCGTCAGGACCGAACCCTCCGGCACTCTCTTCCTTCACGGCCGCCGTGTCAGAAGACTGCGGAAATATATTCCAATTGGCATTTCCGTCCACATCCCTTGCAAGATGCACCCGGACACTGTCCAAAAACATTCTATGGACAACTACCCTATTGTCTTTCAGATAGGCTACAGGGTTGACCGTGATACGGCACCGGGAGAAACTCAGGAGCGTATCCCGGGCATCCTGAGTCCCTGCCACAAGCTCGCCATCGTCTATTTTGAGAGTAAACCTCGGGAATGTGGAGAAAAAAACCAGATCCACCTTTCCGATATTCACTTCAGCATTCAAATAACTGTCGGCCGCTTCGCGAACGACCGGAGTCAATCTGGATGGTGTAAAAACAAACCACAGCAATACGGCAATGGCGACAAACAGCAGCCCGACAATCGAGCCTAATGTTATCAGACCGACCTTTAAAGATTTCCTCAATCCGGACCTCATAAAACCAAGACGATTAAAACAACTCTGCAAGTTATGAATTTTCCGGATCAGCCACAAATTTATTTGCCAGCTTTACAGTCTCATATTATCAATATGTCTGTCCCTGAATGACATCCGACATCCCGGACGGAACAAGGGTCCCCATCATCGTAATGTCCTCCATATTGTAGCTTGGATCGATCCTGACGACAGCCCTGTTCCCGTCCTCAGGGACAGTTATTGTCACAAATGCCGAGACACTGATACCTGACACCATCATCGTCATTGTAACATTGTTCCTCTTGTCCAAGGAAATGCGGATCTTGCTTGTCGTCCCCTCTACGGTAAGACCTCCGACACCGTTTGGACCGGAACTTCCACGCAACGGTGATATCTGTATTACTGCATTGTCATCCTGCACAGATATGAAATTTGTTATGGATGAAACCATTACATTTTCCCCGTCAGGCATGACCACCCTGTCGGCTTCTATCACAAAGTCCATCTTCTCAAGCAGTTCCCTGGAATTTTCAACGGCTGTGGCTTCGCCCTTACCGTTGCCGTCCTGGCCGTACACAGGAGCCATAAGAAGAGCTGCAAGAATCATTGTAAGCACCAAATTTTTCATAATATCTTTCCTCCTTTTTTTATTTCGGATAAAGCAAAATACGTACCGCTGAGTTTGCAACCGGGTTGCATATATGCAAATATATTTTTGCACACTTGAAAATGCTTATTATATAACCGGATACACATCTTATTATGAAACAGGCAATAAAAATCTTTTTCACCGGAGTTCTCTGCATTGCTGCATGCAGCTGGCTCACATCCTGCAGGAATTCCCATAGCAATGAAGCGAAACAGGAACAAAGTACCGTAACACATGAGCACGACCACGACGGACACGACCACAGTGCCGAAGAACCGGAAGGCAATCCAGATGAGATTGTCCTCAGTGCGGAGAAAGCCGCCGCTTCCGGAGTGAAAGCCGAGACAATTGTCCCGGACAGATTCAGGGAAGTCCTGAAAGTCAGCGGACGTATCATGGCCGCACCTGAGGACGAAACCTCTATCGTAGCAAGCGTTCCCGGCATAGTGTCGTTCACATCCCCCATTGTCGAAGGCAGCCGCGTCAAGAAAGGGGAAGTGATGTTCAGCATCTCATCCAAGCACCTTCAGGACGGAGACCCCGTACAAAGGGCCAGAATCGCCTATGAGACTGCACAGAAAGAATATGAAAGAGCGTCAAGTCTGGTTGCCGACAAAATAGTGTCACAACAGGAATACGAAGCAGCCAGAAGCCGTTACGAGACTGCACGTCTGTCATACGAGGCTCTTGCATCTGACAAGGGAGCCGAAGGGACTGCCATAAAATCCCCCGTGTCAGGCTACGTAAGAAACACCCTTGTCAAAGAAGGTGACTATGTGTCCGTAGGAACACCACTGGCAGGTGTGGTAACTGGTAAAAAAATGTTCCTTAAAGCAGACGTTTCAGAGAGATACCTTCACAGACTGGCTGATGTGAGTGCCGCCAACTTCCGGATGTCATATGGTGATACTGTCTACAGCACATCCAGCCTTAACGGAAAACTGCTCGCATACGGCAAGTCCACAGACGGCTCCAATTCCTACATACCTGTCACATTCTCCTTTACAGGCAATGACGGCATAATACCAGGATCATACGCCGATGTGTGGCTGCTGTCCGATGAACGCGAAAACGTAATCAGCCTTCCCATCGAGGCAGTCACCGAAGAGCAGGGACACTTCTTCGTATACCTTCAGGTCGACCCCACATGCTACATAAAGCAGGAAGTCACCCTCGGGGCATCCGACGGCAGACGTTATGAGATACTTTCCGGACTCAAGGGCGGAGAAAGAGTTGTAACCGAAGGTGCCATCCACGTAAGACTGGCATCGGCAAGCAACGCCATACCGGCCCACACTCACAACCATTAACAAACACGGATCATCATGCTCAACAAGATCATACATTTCTCCCTACAGAACAGGCTGCTTATAATTGTCGCCGCTGTCCTGCTGCTCGTTGCAGGACTGTACAAGACATTCAACGCTGAGATAGACGTATTCCCTGACCTGAACGCACCTACGGTCGTAGTCATGACGGAAGCCAACGGAATGGCCGCAGAGGAGGTAGAGCAACTCGTCACATTTCCTATCGAGACAGCTGTCAACGGAGCCACAGGAGTACGCAGGGTAAGATCGTCATCAACCACAGGATTCTCTGTCGTATGGGTTGAATTCGACTGGGGCACGGATATTTATTTAGCCAGACAGATCGTATCTGAAAAACTTGCTGCCGCAGCCGAGGACCTTCCCGACAATGCAGGCAATCCGACTTTAGGACCACAGTCATCTATTTTAGGAGAACTGCTTATCATCGGACTGACTTCAGACAGCACTTCAATGCTGGATCTCAGGACTCTGGCAGACTGGACCATCAGACCGCGCCTACTCTCTACCGGAGGAGTCGCCCAGGTGGCCGTGCTGGGAGGCGACATCAAGGAATACCAAGTACTCATACATCCCGAAAAAATGAAACACTACGGAGTCACCCTCGGCGAGGTGATGGCCGTCACACGCGGCATGAACCAGAATACCAACGGGGGTGTCATCTACGAATACGGGAATGAATATATCGTACGCGGAACTGTTTCCACCCAGGACATCAAGGAAATGGCCGCTGCTGTAGTAAAAACAACCGAAAACGGCATGGCCATCACCCTATCTGATGTAGCAGATGTACGCATAGGTGCACAGCAGCCCAAACTCGGTCTGGCATCTGAGCGCGGAAAGCCGGCCGTGCTCCTGACCGTGACAAAACAACCGAACACCGGCACCATTGAATTGACCGAACGACTTGAAGACGCAGTCGCAGACCTGCAGAAGAACCTTCCTGTGGACGTCCATGTATCCACAGACATTTTCCGCCAGGCGACTTTCATAGACAACTCCATCAACAACGTCAAGAAATCTCTCTACGAAGGAGCCATCTTCGTCGTAATAGTCCTCTTTGTTTTCCTTGCCAATTTCAGGACGACCATCATATCCCTGATCACCCTTCCGCTGTCACTGCTGATAACCATTCTGGTTCTCGATGCATTGGGGCTAAGTCTCAACACTATGAGTCTTGGAGGCATGGCCATTGCCATAGGCTCTCTCGTTGACGATGCGATAGTGGATGTGGAGAATGTCTGGAAGCACATAAGGGAGAACCGTGCACTGCCGCCCGACAGACGCCTGCCTGTAGTGGACGTGGTATTCAACGCGTCAAGGGAGGTACGTATGCCCATCCTGAACTCGACACTCATCATTGTAGTGAGCTTCATCCCCCTTTTCTTCCTCAGCGGAATGGAAGGCCGTATGCTGATTCCCCTCGGAATATCATTCATTGTAGCCCTGTTCGCATCCACTGTTGTGGCCCTCACGCTTACCCCTGTACTGTGCAGCTACCTTCTTGGAGGCAGAAAACACAGTACCAAGGTGCCTAAGGAGGCATTTGTGGCCGCATGGCTCAAGAAACATTACCGCAACGGACTTGAATGGGCATTGGGCCACAAAGCAATAGTCGGCGGATCCACACTTGCCCTTTTCTGTGTGGCAATAGGACTGTTCTTCACTCTTGGACACAGTTTCCTTCCGCCATTCAACGAAGGCTCGTTCACCATCAATGTCAGCTCTCTGCCAGGCATCTCGCTTGAAGAATCCGACAAGATCGGCAGACAGGCAGAGGAGATCCTCCTTACTATTCCGGAAATACAGACCGTAGCCCGCAAGACCGGACGTGCTGAACTGGACGAGCATGCTCTCGGAGTGAACGTTTCAGAAATCGAGGCTCCGTTCGTGCTGAAAGACCGCACACATGCCGAACTGCTTGATGAAGTAAGAGAAAAACTGTCTGTAATAACCGGAGCGAACATAGAAATCGGCCAGCCTATAAGCCACCGTATAGATGCCATGCTGAGCGGTACACAGGCCAGCATAGCGATAAAGCTCTTCGGCGACAACCTCAACGAGATGTTCGCTATCGGCAACCGTATCAAGAGCGCAATCAGCGGAGTGGAAGGTATCGCCGATCTCAATGTAGAACAACAGATCGAGCGTCCCGAACTCAAGATCACCCCGAAACGCGACATGCTTGCCCGTTACGGCATATCCCTGCCAGCATTCGCCGAATTCGTAACAGTGAGCATGGCCGGCGAGACCGTTTCGCAGGTCTACGAGGAGGGCAAGACATTCAATCTCGTAGTGCGGGCATCGGAGGACAACAGAGGGGACATGGAGAGTATCCGCAACCTTATGATAGACGATGCTGCGGGAAACAAGGTTCCCCTCTCCTATGTCGCTGATATCGAATCTACGACAGGGCCGAACACCATCAACCGGGAGAATGTGAAGCGCAAGGTGGTAATCTCGGCAAATACCAGCGGGCGGGATCTTCGCGGAGTCGTGAACGACATCCAGGCAATAGTGGATGCCGAGATCGAACTGCCGGAAGGATACCACATCGAGTACGGCGGACAGTTCGAGAGCGAACAGGCTGCAAGCCGCACTCTCCTGCTGACATCCATGATGAGCATCGTTGTCATATTCCTGCTGCTGTACATGGAATTCAAAAACGCCAGACAAAGCGGCATAGTACTGCTCAATCTGCCTCTTGCACTTATTGGAGGAGTGTTCGCACTTATTGTCACATCAGGCGAACTCAGTATCCCGGCCATCATAGGATTCATCTCTCTTTTCGGCATTGCGACACGTAACGGAATGCTGCTCATCAACCGATACAACCATCTGCACGACGAAGGACGCCTGAGCGTACACGAATGCATAATGCAAGGGTCCCTGGACCGTCTCAACCCTATTCTGATGACAGCCCTGTCCTCAGCACTGGCAATGATTCCATTAGCCGTAAACGGAGATCTGCCCGGCAACGAAATACAGAGTCCTATGGCCAAGGTAATTCTCGGCGGGCTGCTCACGTCCACATTCCTGAACGCATTCATCGTCCCCATCGTCTACAGCCTGATGCACCGCAGGGAGATGAATACCGAAAAGAATACCGCTATAGAAAAAGCTGAAAATTAATCTTACATATGAAAATGAACAGACATCACAATATATTTCCGGTTCTGACCGCTGCTGCACTTCTCCTGTCCGTCCCCTGCGGCAGCCTCCAAGCCCAGAGCATGGCAAGCATCGACTCGGTACTTGCCGCAGTAGAGAGGAACAACCTTGAGCTACACGCCTTGCAGCAGAACAATGAGGCATCCCGGCTCGAAATCCAGGCCCAGAACAATCTTCAGCAGGACATCTCCGTGTCCTACAGCCCCTTCTTCACCCACGGTTATGATGGAGTGTCCAGCTCGGAGCTGGTAGTGTCCATGGGTTTCGATTTTCCTTCCCAGTACATTTCCAGGAACAAATCAGGCAAATTGCAGAATGAGGCCCTCGACATGCAGTACGCTCTCCGGCGCAGGGATATTCTTCTCCAGGCCCAGCTTCTGTGTCTGGATCTGGTGCGGCTCAATCAGGAAAAAGAACTTCTGGACACCAGGATGGCCAACGCCGACGAACTCCTCGTATTGATGGAAAAACGTTTTGCGGAAGGAGGAGCAAATATAATAGAAGTCAACAAGGTGAAAATGGAAAGGATGAATGTCCGCACCCTCGCGGCGCAGAATGAAGCCGCAAGGCAGAACATCCTCCAGTCCCTTCGAGCAATGAACGGGAATGTTCCCGTAGAGCTGCTTGCAGCAGAATATCCTGCAGTACAGGAAATTGCCAACTATGACGAATTCTACGCGGAAGTCATGGCTACCGATGCCGGCATCCTCTCTGCGGAGGCTTCAGTCGATGCCGCAGCTCAGGAAATAAAGGTCAACAAACAGAACTGGTTACCAAAGTTCGAGGTCGGCTACCGACGCAATACAGCCATGGCTGAAGCAAGTCACGGCTTTCTGGTAGGAGCCTCCCTGCCTCTTTTCTCGTCCCGCAACAAGACGAAGATCGCAGAAGCCCGCCACACGGCAGCCCAAAGCGAACTAGAAAACGCCCGTTTGCAGGCCGAGACCCAACTGATGTCCAAATACAACGAGATACAGCAGATCAGCACTGCCGTAAAGGCCTATGAAGTACCACTGATGCACGGCACACTGGAGGCCCTCAAGACAGCAGTTATGGAAGGACAGATCTCCATCATCGACTATTATGTAGAAGCGGACAACGTCTACAACAGCCTGTCCAACTATCTCTCCCTCGAGAATCAATACCGCAAGCTTCTGGCCGAAGCCTACAGGAACCGGTTATGACCCAACCATCCACATCTCATAACACAGCGTCCGCAGAGAAACGATTTTCTGCGGACGCTGTCCTTTTCAGGACCTCAATACCTATCATAACCGGGCTACCTCCTCGGAAGTAAGTCCGGTTATTCTGGATATCAAATCTGCCTGTATACCATTCGATTTCATTCCTCTGGCATTTTTTATACGTTCATTCCGCTCCCCCTCTGCCATTCCTTGGGCCATTCCTTGGGCCATTCCTTGGGCCATTCCTTGAGCCATTCCCATCTCCATGCCTTTTTCCATGCCGCGTCGTTCTCCTTCCTTCGCTGCTCCGTCAATAAACATTCTGGAAGTACGCACCATATCCCAAAAATGGTCATATGCATACAGTTCCCCATCAGAAAAAGAAGACTCCTCCAACTTGTCAATTGCCTTTCCTATTTCAGGATTTTCCATCAAATCCTGAGGAGCCTTGGACTTTCCTCCTATTTCCGTAAGATAACGCAACCAAAGCACCTGCATTTTCTTATCACTGTAGCTGCCGGGGGTAAACTTCGGCAACTCTATGAAGACAAGACGCAGACCATCTATAACTTCCTTCGTCTCAGCGACCTCCACAATACGATAATCATGGTAGTATCCCTTGCTTGAAGAAAATGTATCATTCACCAGATTCAGGGAATACACCGGTTGCAGAAGCTCAAACTTCTCACTCCTTCCCAACTGGCTTATATACGCTTTGGACGCATTGAAGAGCACGCGCTTCTTATACTCTGAAGTCCACATCATCTGCATCTCCACTAGAAACTGACGACCGAGAACGTCACGGCACCGCACATCCACAACACTGTCCTTGCGCAACGGATTGACCGGTACCAGTTCCGGATTCAGATACTCCACACTTTTAATCTCCTCATCTGCGTTTCCGAACGGCAGTAATGCATTCAGAAAGCTGATTACCAGGTCCTGATGTTCACCGAACACCCTCTTGAAAGTCAGATCGGCTTTCGGATCTAAATACCTCATCTCTTTCACATTTAAATTAACCGGGAACAAAGTTATGAATTATTTCTCCTCTTGAACATCTAACAGCTTAATTAACAGTCAATTTTTTACAGTTTTGGTTATTCGACAGCCAATAAAGCATCCGGAGACTGGACCTGGCAGGACTCCAGGCAAAGCCTACTGCCGCAATACTCTACGAAACGCATTAAGGCAGGACTGACACTATCGTTCCTACCTCTTCCACAGTTTTCTGCATATACTTTTCAAGAGCGGGACTGAAGAATCTGGAGTAGGTATCTTTTTTTATTCGCCTCAGTCAAAATACATTGCCACATCTCTCTATTGCCGATAATGTATTCCCAACACTGATTCATCAATCGCTTGTGCTTAGGATAATAATAGTCATTCCCAAAAATTGAATCCCTATGTATGTCCGGAACTCTTTCGTCAACAAAGAAAAGATTCTCCTCCGTCGCCCTATACAACAGGAAATTCCGTATACCGACACGGCCTTGTACCCTGACCTGCTGGAAAAGCTCGCTATCCACCTGCCCCTCCACTTTCCCGCAACTGTCAATCAATCCTGCAGCCATGCACATCTGCTCCAGATAATACCAGAATGCAACGTCACCCTTGGGATAAAAACTGCGGCATATATAGTGCAAAATGATTTCCTGCACAGGCCTCAATGGCCATGAAATAAGATTCAAGTCCAGCACTATAGTTTTTTTCGCAGCACTGTACTTTCCAACAGAGCGCATTATCTCAACCTGCACCTCAGCGATATCAGCCTCAAACATCTCCGAATATTTCAGAGCGAGCTCCCTGAGCAACTGCGCCCAGCGGACAAGGACGGCACTGTTCTCCTTGACATCTATGCCGTATGATTCCACCGAATTGACCCATTTTGTATGCAGCTCCGACATTTCTTTGAGAATATCCCCCACATCCGTCTTATGGAACCTGATATCCTCCCTGCGTCCGGGATACTTGTCAATCCCGTCGAGAACAAACGCGCACCACTCCTGCAATGTCATGGCCCCACGGCTGAAGCACTCTGGATTGCCCGGATAGCGGACATGGCCTCCGTCCACAAGCACCCGGCCATGCTCAGTCTGGATGTCCAGCACCTTAATGGCGGTAATGCTGTATCTGTGTCCGGACATCTCCTCCAGCACCTTCTTTATCCTCACGTCCGGCGAGCTGTACGGCTCAATACCCCCGATTATGAAGTCACAATAATCCGCCAGGGACTTTCTCCTCCTTGCAAACTTATAGGGATTCCCCGGAAACAGGACGTATCTGTCCGTAATGACCACATCACCATACTCAGTTGTCATGAACACATTCTCGCGGCCCATTCCGACCCCTTGCGGGACACGCGCCATCATGGCGTCCCGTATCTCTGAAAGAGCACTCGCTAAACTTTCATTTTCCACATGCAAAAATTTTAACTAATAATCACCTGTTGATAAATGACATCATCGCCTCATGCCAGTAAGCCGGCCTAAATCCGGCGGAGGGATGGGTTATCGGCAAAAGGCGGACGGTATGGCCTCCGGAAAGGGTGTACGTCCAAGTCTCCTGGTGCGTCCCGTCGGGAAGGCGCAGGTCCGGTCCCTGTCTGCCGGCCTGAGGCAGATTATTGTAAAGACGGCTGCCCCAGACGATAACGCAGTCCGGACGGAAATGTTCCAGGACTTCGAAAAACGCCGCCTGGGAGGCTCGGAACTCAGCTGCCGCCGGCGCCCGCCTCGGGCCGGACATAGGTACCTGCACGTAGTTGTAGAACACCACCGAGTTCCACAGCTCCGCCTTTCCGGACCAGTCCAGCTCCTTTCCGGCCAAAGCCCTCTCGAACTTGGTGTAAGTATTCTTATAGGCCTCGAACTCCGAGTCCGGATCCAGCAGGTCCCGTATCACATTGACCGTCACCGCCGGCACATCGTCCTCCGGCTTCGCGCAGTAATGGCTCTCGCCCAGCACCAGCACCTTCCGCCCGACGATGCCGCGCTCATACCCGCTGCCCACCCACGGCTGGAAATGCACATGCGGCAGGATTACTGTTGTTTTACCCGCTCTACGAAAACATCCGTACATCTTTCCAAATCCTCCAGATATGATTTAAGATCTGACAGAAATGTCTCTTTATCATCCGGCAGCATAAACATTTCCGACAAATGAAATTCCTCACACTCACCTTCATCCGGCTCAGAGCGGCAAACCGTCACATCCGTATTACACGACATCAGCGAGAATGCCGCCCGGACCTCCTTAATGAACTCATGTCTGCTTATGTTCACCGCCCAATGCGTTACAGTACAGCATTCACCGTCGGGAGACACAAATACGGCATACGATAATTCATTGTAGGTTATAAAAATTATTGAAGTATCATCTTCCTCTGTGCATTCAGGAGAATATCCTCCCTCCGACAGGCAATTGAATACGAAATCACAAACAGCTGTGCTCTTTTCTTCGTCCTCATCCGTCACGCAAAGCCCATAATGTTCCAGCAATGTCCCACACAGTTCCATCATATCTGACAAGTGGGCATTTAACCTCCCCCCCTTCAATTCAGAATTCGGAATCTCCGCACAGATGACAACAGCCCACCTGTCATTGCCCCAATCCTCCTCTAATCTAAGCTTGACCCGGAACTGCGACATAACCTCGAAAAGATAAGAGGACAATGCATGGAAATCGCAGATATCTTTGGGCAAGTACATGCCAATCTCTACATCTGTCCACCCGGCACTATACCGGACAAGAAACCTTCGACCTTGCCATTGAAAATGGATTCCGTCCTCTACTGTCGGAGAGTAACCCGCTTCCCGCAAAACTGTCACAACTCTATTCCCCACATCTTCATCTGTCTGATCTGTCTGAGTATCGATATCCGCACCTTCCTCTTTCTTTGCAGTACTCTCCGAAGCATTCTCCATTTCCTCCAAATGCGACCGCAGATTATCGTCAAAAATATCCGTACTCTCTAAATACGCCGTGAGAAGATATGCCAATTTATCAATAAAGGTCTGTTCATCATCTTCTTCACTGTACCAATGCCAAACATTGTACAACACGTCCGTACAATCATCCGCTTCCTGTACAACCCACTGACCCACAGACAGCCCCATCGTCCTCATAGCTGCATGCTCCAACACATCTCTCATCTCTTTCTGGAAACAGCTTGCCATGAAAAGAGACATGCATCCATCTGATATATCGACAATTATCCGGATCGCTTCATCCGCCGCAAAAGTTATACGGCTTGGGGCCGTCACCTCATATTCAATCCCCTTTTCTTTCAGATATGCCTCTATCTGCCGCATCCTTTCCTGCAGACATTCGTTACGGGCATCATCTTCCACCTCTGCGTCTCCATCTCCATTAAAAACGGGCATCCCGCAAATCTTCAGACAGCAGGCAACAAGCTGGTCCATCTTGTACTGAAACTCCCGCTCGAACCTCCCGTAATTCGACAGTTCATGCACCCATACTCTTACTCTGAGTGTCAGCTCGTCTTCCCCGCCTCCATCATCCATTTCTTCGCGATATATCTGGACACTGTGATATTCCGCCATCAGCTCAAATGCCGCCTTAGCCCTGGCCTCCATATCTCCATCAGGCATACGTAAACCGATCGTAAAACATACTTTATCATCTATGACTTTGCAATCAAACAATACGCCATCATAATACACCTCAATCCAACCATCCCCATACGGTTCTCCCGGATACAGCCCATACTGCCTGAGCCATCCGCTCACCTTTACTGTCAAATCGTTGTTGTTGTCCATATTGAGTAATTTTTATGTTTTCACCGCACAAGCACTGCCTGTCAATCAAGTTTTTCGAATGTAAAATCATTCGACGAGCAGCATGCTTTCTTATAGTCGAAACCATACATACGCATGTAGGCCTCATGCACCTCCTTCGCACCGTTGTAGAATGGTGTTGAAGAGTGTGAATTAAGGGTTACGATTAACGACATTTCCGGTGTGAGCACAGTGTTATTGACACGTTTTACACGCCTTGGGGTGATTCTGAATACTTTTGACATAGTTTCTTAGTTCATAAATTATTTTCTTCTGACTGTCCCAAATCATACCCCAACTCTCTTTTTATTTTTCTGATGTACAACTTTTCTGCTAAGTTCATCTTCCCATCCAGTTCTGATATCTCCTTCATTTTACTGAATAAGTCAATACACATCATGTCATCACCTTTCAAGACTTCATAATCAATATCGAATAGTTTATCTTCTTTATACGAAGACGCCAATTCCAACTGTTCATCATCCGTCAAGGATGAAGTCTCTATCACATCATCTAAATACTCTCTCTGCTTATTCGAAAGATCATGATCAATTTTCGCAATATTTATCAGAATTTTGATTGAAACCATTTCTGGACTAGGTGTTTCAACTTCAAATTCTACATCTTGACATTCTGCATCATAAGATCTGTTGCTTTCATACTGTTGTTCTGTGGCATAAGACGGCTGCCCCTTGAAACACACCATTCCTTCTTGTAATTGTTTCTGCAATCGTTTTGCGCTAGGTCTGAATGTCGCTAAAGTAATACCACCTGAAATAACACCGCCAAGAACAGGTATGACTTTCCCTAATGCTTTAGAAAACGACTGTTTGGTCAATTTTATCCCAATCCATTTAGCGACCTGCTTTATTATAGGATATATCGTAGTTTTAGTCAATGCTTTCTGCGGCAATCGCTTCACTACTTGTTTCGCTAATTGCTGCGAAATCTGCTTTATTGCTTGATTTGCGGCTGCGGCCCCCATCATAATCCCAGTAAAAACAGTCAGCATATCCATTGATGATTCTGACAAATCACCGTCTTCATCACATAAATCAGGGTAACCGTACAAATAAGCCATTTTTTGAGCCACAACAAATACATGCCAATAATACTGAGCAATATCCGCAGGAATAGTTGCAGCCATTGTCAATCCACCAGGAATCCCTGAAACAGTTGAGATCGCTGTAACCTTTACTGTATGATTGTTAATACATGAATTTGCGACTTTATCAAGAATTTCTTTGGATATCACTACTACAGGATTGTTTATAACAGCTGCCTGAATATCTTCAGCAGTACAAAAGGGCAACAACTCTTTTTTTAGAAAAGAATCCCTATTCACTTTAACACCAGGCATTGACATCGCTGCCTTCATTACTTTGTTCCAAATTGTAATTTCTTCAGACATAATTAATATTTTTAAAAATTGTTACTTTTTCTTCTGATTAGCCACTTTATTAATTACTTCTTTGGTTAGTGTAGCTACAGTAACCACTGTCGAAATTATATCTACAGCTGTTTGTCCATATTCAACTGTCTTATTCGCAGCTGTTTTTACTTTTTCTATTCTTTTTCCCATTTTCTTTAATTTTAAAATTGCTAAATATCTTCCTATAATCAGTAGAATTAACCGATGCCTTTACCAGTTAGATTTTTTATTTCTGATAAAAATTCTGCTATGGCCTGCGAAATGGGCAGCCCGGTCTCCAGCTCGACCCACAGCCACTGGCCGTTGGGGTTGCACTCAAGGAAAACGTACTCGCCGGAGGGCGTGACGATGAAGTCGAAGCAACCGAAGTTGAGTCCCATCCGGCGGAGAAATGCGGTGCACTTCCCGGCGATACTTTCGGGCAGGTCAAACCTGGACCATTTTATTCCATGATCGCACCCCTGCCGCCAGTCGATCCGGCCGATATCGTCCTGCTGAGCCTGCGAGTCTATCTTGCAGGCAAACACTTTGTCCCCCACGACTGTCACACGCAGTTCAAAGGCCTTGTCAACATACTCCTGGATGAACGACACGGTCTGCGAATACGCATCTTCAGGCGCGCTAAGCAGATCCTCGGCCGTCGTCCTGGCGGCAAAGAAAACCCATTGCGTGCCGGCTTCCTCATCCCAGAGACTGTCGTTCTCAATCGGTTTGAGGACGTAGTTCCTCCCCTCTGAGACATATCCAGAAACAGCCTCCTTGGTATTGGAGAAACAAGTCGGAGGTATGTTAAAGCCCACTTCCAGGGCATACTTCATCTGGAGCATCTTTGATGAGGCCGGACGGTCATTCGCAATGCTGCCTATGGAAGGGACATCCTTAAGGTAATACCTTATGAAATAAAGGAATCCGAATGCCTCCTTCAGGTTGTGCCTGTTTACAGACTCCGTACTAACTATCGGAAGCTCCGCCGGTTTCTCAGGCCTGCGGTCCCATACGGCTGTAATCTCCGACCCTCTGACAGACAATCTGTTGGACTTGCACCTTATAGTAAAATCACAACCGGAGGCATCCGCCCACCAGCTGAATTCATAGTCAGTGAGCAGAGCCTCCGTGTTGAGACGGAAGACAGGAACTCCGGATGCCGCCAGACGTTCTATCACAAAGTTGGGGTGTGAGTCTTCCTTGTTGGTGAAAATCAGCACCATCTAATTAACCACCTTCTGGTCGTCTATCTGATTCTTTCTATCGGTCTGAGTGCTGCGCCCTCTACCATTCTTAATTGTTGTTGCGGAAGTCTTAAGGCTGTAAGTACCAATAAGTCTGGCATCATAAGTCCTCTGAGTCGCAGGATCGTAGTACGAATCCATGGAATCCGAGCATTCCTCTATCCTGGATACAGGAGTGCATCCCATCAACAACGGCATCACCGTGCCGGCAGTTGTTTTGGTTGAATTGTAAAGCATAGTGAAATATTGATTTAAAGTTAATCATCTATCTGAACATAAAATAAACCGAAAGACAGACCCACATCCATGAAAAGTAAACGAAAGCCACCATAAAGCGGTTCAGGCTGTACTTCAAGGTCATATCGAACATTGAGACATTGCTGTTGGACCACAGCATACGGCGGGACACCACCTCGTCCATATTCCTGGCCGTATAGATGCCTATTGGAATCGCAAGAACGAGACTCGTAACACCGGCAGTGATAATCATGGCCGTAACAGCACCCATATTGAATATGCCGTCAAAAAAGTCAAATCTGTACACCAAAAGGAAAATGTAAAATGCCACAAGCACCAGGAACTCTGTGACTGAAGTGGAGAAACTCCTTGTAGAGAAAACCGCCGGCAGTGATATGAACACACCGAAAAAAATAATAGCAAGAGTGACTCCGCTGACACCAAGATCCCTGACGGAGATGTCATCCACCGTGGAAAGATACAAAGGGGCGAACACTGCTATCAGCAGTACCGTCATCGCTGTCTCAAAGTTGGCGATAAGCCATGAGATGAATGTCTTCATTAAAAATCAAGTTCAAGCGGTTTGCTCTTATCATTCCATGCCTCCAAGAACTTGGAATAACTCTCCAGAGGATTCGAGACAACTATCTTGCTTATACCCTGCAAGGCTGCCACAATCATTTCCCGGTCATCGGACTCCAGGGCCTTGTCCAGGATCTGATAATGCGCGGCCAGACCCTGCTGGCGCTGTCCGAAAGTCCCCTGAAGGACTTCGCGGCACAACTCATATTGCGCCGCTATTCTCCTAAGTTCCACCTCTTTGGCTGACTGTATGAGGCAGATATCCCTTTCTATTTCCTTTGACCGCTGATAGACATCAGCCACATTGTTTATCATATCCATGCCTTTTTCCGCAGCACCAAGCATCTCATTCACATCCAGCGTTCCGACCTGCTGCGTCATAGTCTCATTGTTTGTTTCCATTTCTTTAGAATTTAAATTATGTTTAACTATTTTGCCTTATTTATCTTATTGTACTCACTGCATACCAAGGTAAGGTGATGAATATCCTGCTCAAACTGAGTCGACTCGAATACAGGATTTTTCTTATTGACACCTTTCCTCCAGTTGCGGAATGAAACTTCTCCGAAAACAGTATCGCGCAGATGGGCATAAGCCTGGACAAATGCCTTGTTCGCCATAAAAAGGGCAGACATCTTCTCGGCATTGCGCAGTATTTCTCCCGAAAGTTCCAACATCTGCTTTGAAATCTTTTCCAATCCATCGACTATCTTTCCCTGAGCTTTCACCGCGTTGTCTTTCTGCTCATTCCTTGCATTTATGTTTTCCAGCACAGCTCCGAGGGCGGCGATACCACCGGCGACCAATGCTCCTTTATTTCCTCCGAATCCAAGTTTTGTCAATCCCTTGTACACTGAAGTAAAATCGCTCAATGCCCCGTCGACATTCCACGAGACATCGCCCATGGCAGACCAGTCAATCTCGATATCGATATCATCCATACCTTTAAAGATATCCGTTCTAAGAGTCTGCTCCTTACCGCGGGACTCCCTTACCTGAGCAATCAGTTCCTTAGCCAGATACATATTGCGGTAAGCTGCAAGACGGGCATCCTGCAAAAAGCTGTAAAGTTCAAGGTTCTTGTCCTCCACCCAACTGACCTGCCTTTCAGCACGCTCCACAAGGCCCGAAAGATCCTCCAGTTTTTTCTGCTCAAACTCCATAGAGCCGTCACGCGCCACTTTCTTGGCTAATTTTGACACTACCCCTTTTGATTCAAAATTTCTGGACATCACCTCATGTGCTTCTGAAAGAATCTCCTGCATGCGGTTATTGCATTTATCCAAATAGGGCCCCAGCTCCTCATAAAATTCCTCAACCTTGGTCTTATTGCCCTGCAATATATCCATCTCCTCCGGACTACGCCTGTAATAAAGGCTTGTCAGAACATATATTCTGTAGGGAACCCAGAAAATGTCCATAACAAGCCATAGAACATCCAGCACAAGCAGCACCACTGTCAAGACAGAGACATCCGAGAGACCTGCCCATAAGACAGGACTCAGACCGCAGATTGCTATATTCTGCATATTAACAGCAAGGAACACGGCAAACAACAGATACTGAGACATGCAAAGTACTTTAATGCCTCTTTCTTTTTCTTCCACGGCCAGATATGCCCGGTGCAGTCCCCACAGTCCGCCAAGAGCCAACAGCCAATAAGCCGATGAGCCGGCCATAGGATCCTTTCTGGTCTTAACAGCCTGCCAACTTCTTGCATTGACACTTATAAGCAGCACCGCCATCAGCAGCAGAATCACGACAGCCCCTGCTATAAACCAGCCTCTGTACAACTCATATCTCTGAATTCCGGCATAATACCGGGTATAATTCTCAGAATCTACGGAAATCCTGTCATACAGGGCCTTTGTCTTTTCCGGAAGTTCTCCACGTTTCCATATATGCGTCCCCGCATACATTCCGGCAGCCGTATCGGACAGAGTGCCCTTGCCGTTGTAAAGACCTTCCTTCCATCTTCCTCTGTAAACTTCCGAACCGTCACCGGCATACAGCACTCCTTTTCCGCAATATTCTCCATTCTTGAAACTCCCGACATACATCGTACTGTCGCTATACAGTTTGGTCCCATGGCCCGAGAACTCGTCTTTTTTGAAATCTCCACTATACGTGAAAGAGCCGTCCGCAGCATACATCTCCCCATATCCGTTCAGCATCCCTTTTTTCCACTCGCCGTCATACCGCAGCTTGTCTCCGTCCAATATATAGACATGCCCGTCCCCTTGTCCCTTATGGAAATCACCTATATACAATCTGCTCAAGTGCTTTTTCAAACCAAAGCCATGCGGTTCCCCCTTTCGGGACTCTCCGTAATAGACACTGCTTCCAGGAGTCTTCAAAGTATTGATTTCTGTGGGAGAAGTCAAGCCATAATACGCTTCGGTCTCTTTTGACGAATGTATCTCTCCCTTTTTATCCACTGCGATAAGATTGCCTCTGCCGTGGGCCAGCCCATACCGGGCATCACCATCCCACTCATAGGTCAGTTTTGTAAACAATGTACTCAGGGAATCCTCCACATACAACCTTATTCCCCCTGATGCAAGATACCATTCAGAAGATGTTTCTCTCCCGCATGAAACAAGCAACGGAAGACCTGCAAACAACGACAAGAATCCAAATAATAGTTTTTTACACATATCGGCACTTATTACAATTTACAATAAAAAATGCGGCACTGTTGCCTATATACGGGACAACAGGTACCGCCAAGCACCTTACACACGTAATAAACAACAGTCCGCACTTGTAAGTATGCAGACCGTGATGCTTATTATCCCCGTGTGTTCAAAATTGGCGGTTTTGTTGTCCCGGGAATCCTAAGATTCACAATCAGTATTTTCTATTTGCACAGGTCTCGCGACCATCTCTTGCAAATATACGAAAAGTCTGCATTACTTATGTGCGGACTGTCGGATTTTCTCATTTTCAGTATATGTATGCTGTTAATACAAAGATAGTGTGATGATTGCACTTCAACTAAATCTTCCGGCAATCTACACACCAATCAACTGATAACAAAGACAATACCCTATAAATTAATAACACATCGATAACATTCATCCGGAATGAGTACCCAATCTGTGAATGCGCTGCGGAACATGACTGATATCGGTACCAAGCAGCCGCTGCACCTCCCCTATCTCAAGGCCTCTCTTCGTACCGCTGACCCGGACATCTTTTCTTATACGGTCAATCAGACACACCATCTCATCCGTACTGCCGGCCGGCACTATCACCCTGCAGCCATCCTCATCGACCGTGACATCTATAATTCCGTGGCGGTATGCATCCAACAGGATTATCGCCATTTTGTTGACAGATTCAGCCTCTGCGAGTTTTCGGCACAGGAAAGAGTTCCTAACTATTTTTTGCAAAGTTCTCAGCTGTATTCTGAACCTTTTCTTATTTTTTCCGGATACTGCATTTCCGTCATCGGAGCTTGATCCATCGAAAGCATTGTAGTCGGGAAGGTGTATTTCATTGGCAGACATATCATTTACATGCACAACCCTATATGCCCACACTTCCATCGAATCCATTCCGACATTCTGCTCACGCAGCACCGAGAGTTCTTCCAAAGATGCGCAGTGCCGGTCCAGAAACTCCCGGAGCGTGTCCGTCCACACCAGCACCACCTGCGGACGCAGTTCCCTCAGCACCTCCTCAAACGCAGGCAGATCCCGCAGAAACACCTCCTCCCACTGCCGGTACTGAAAATCCTCCTGAGGTCCTGGAAGATAATACTGAATCCAATTGTAAAACGCCACCTTATCCCAGAAAGCCGCCCGGATCCTATTGCCAACATACGACTTGATGCCCGACATCTTGTGAGTAAATGCGTCATAAGCAGGATAATGCTCGCCCTCAATATATGAGTCTATCTCTATGACATTGCTGCAAGACAGACGGTAGTATTTCCGGTCGTCCACAGCACTGTATTTAGGACAGCGCACATCATATTCCGATGTTCTGGCAGCTGTAACACAATCTTGGTAATACGGACACTCCACATACCAGCAATAATGATATGTCCCGAGGACCAAAGTCCTCAATCCGAGAAAACCGGAACGGTAGTCAGCCCCCACTCTGGGCTTGAAGAAATACTTGTGCATCCGTATGCTGCAATTTAATCACAAATGTAGCAAATACCATTCAAATACCGTATAACACCTGCCGCATTTCTTCTGCCGGCAAGTTCCGCACTGAATTCCCATCGCGCTCAGGGAATAAACAGAACGACTCCCGTCGCAAATGCTTGCAGCGGGAGTCGTTCTATTGCTCATATGCCAGCACCTGTCACGGACGCATTTTTATCATATCTACATGACCCGTCCATGTCCCGTCCCAGACATTTCCTTTGTCATCCTGAAAAATGAAATTAAACGTATATCCTCCATCCTGGTTGCGGATGATCTCCAGGTCTCCAGAAGTGGCCGGAGCATACGACTCTGGATAGCCGTCAACATAGTCACCCATATAAACTGTCCCCAACAGGCTGCTATATGACATGGAACCGGTAAGATACTCTCCTGGAGCAGGGGTGTTGTCCAAAGACGCATGGTATGTTCCGGCCGTTATTCCACTGTTGAAATCAAGATCCTCACACACGAGGTCCATATTGACGGCATCCCCTGCCACACCGTCTGCGGGCTTGAGTTCGATAAACCAGTTTGCACCCCCGGTTCCGTACAGGTCAGCGAAATACTTGGCGCTGCCCACGGCATTGGACAGATCCAGAGTATAGTCGTCAGTCAGTGTCGAGAACGGTCCCGGGACATCTCTCACTGCCAGCGGGCCGTTCCATATGCACCGTACACTCAGCCCGTCCTCTGTCGTGAAACGGCACTCGATATCATAACTCTGCACGTCACCGCCTATGCTCATCGTTCCTCCCGACACAAGGTGCTCTGTCCTTATCCCGTTCTCGTCAAACAAAGACAGATAAGTTCCCATGGTGACATTGACTCCAGCATAATCCACTACCTGACCCGGAAACACAGTGTACGGAGCATTCTCAAGCGCCACATTGTAGTCTCCTATATCCAGACGGCCCTCCTCATTGAGCGTGAAAAGTGCCTCCACATAAAGCATCGCTCCCGGAGGCGTAACTTTGTCTCCGACAACCTCCATGTCGGTAAATACCATTCTAACGTCCATCAGACCCTCGCTGTCAGACTGATACAGTGCATCGGCATATACCGCTGCAATATCTACGTCATACTCTTCCGCAGGCGGTTGCGCCACAGCCGCCTCTTGAACAACAGACATGGTACGCTCCACCGTCCTTGCTCCGTCATACCTGTAGACAACTTTTATCTCCGCACTCCTCTCAACCTCCTCTGTATTCACGGCAACTGTAAAACTTACAGATCCATCCCCGCACACGACATCCGAAATCCAGTCCCCTTGGGCAACAGCTGAAAGCTCACCATCCTCACATGGGTTCTGCACCTCTACAAGAAAATCCGCAGGCCCCCCTTCTGCCGGAACGCTCAACACACTGTCTTCCCCGAAATTTATCGACGGTTCAACAGTTACCTCCCTGTTCTGCTCACATCCTCCGAACACCACAATTGCCGCTGCCGCAAACATTGTACTCAAAAAACAATACTTCTTCATTCTGTCAAATTTAAATTAATAATCATGCGATGCTGCTCTCGAAAAAGTAGACACGGAAGGGTAGAAAAAGATAGGAAGTAGTATC
>UQUN01000025.1 GCA_900544175.1 uncultured Alistipes sp. | reverse complement strand
ATACTACTTCCTATCTTTTTCTACCCTTCCGTGTCTACTTTTTCGAGAGCAGCAATCAATATACAGGTCGCGGATGACGGTCAGCTCGGTGGACTGCTCTCCGGTCCAGCCGCCCTTGGCCTGTACTCCGCACTGTATCTTGACGAAATCGATGTAGGTCAGGTCAGCGGGCTCTCCGTCCCAGCGGACTGCGTCGGAGATGCGGAACTTGTCGATGTCGGGATCCGTACCGCTCCAGTTGTCGGCGTAGCCCCAGTCGAAAGGGTGGCCTATCCAGAGGGAGCCGTTGCCGTTCTCGTCGACGAGGCGGTCTTCGAGGCGGGTGCCGCGCAGGGTGTAGCTGTCAGCTGTAATCCAGAGCGGGAAATAGGTCTCCTGACTGTGGTATGCGGGGATATAGTCCACGGTGCCTGAGCTGCCCCTGTTGTCCGTCCATTCGATACTCGCTCCGTTGGAGGAAGGCCGGTAGTAGGTGACGGCATAGTCCTGCCATGTCTCCGGCTTGCCGTATTCGGAGCCGCGCAGTTCGTACCAGGTGTCGTCGGGCAGACCGTTGCCGTTCTCGTCCTGACTCACCCAGATGATACCCGGCTCGGATGAGGAACTGTGGGCGTTGCCGGTAATCTGCAGATCGAAGCCTCCGTCCGTGCTGCTCTCCACACTGTGGTCGAAGCCTGCGATGAGGTAGCCTCCGAAGGCCCCGAGGGAGACAAACTGACCCTGGGACAGCCGCTCTAAAGCATAGGAGCAGGCTTCTTCCGGTGTGGTGAGGGTGACTCCGTCGTTGATGAACTGACCCGGTGCCGGGGTATATTCGTAAACTTTGGATATTGACGCGCTGCTCGAGGCGTCAGCTGCCCGGAAATACGTCCCTTCGGCAGGCAGTACTGTCACCGTCAGGTCCTGTGAGGCGGCGGTATAGGTGTTCCGCATGGTCACGCTCACGGTATAGGAGCCTTCGGCGGTAAGGTCAAATACGTATTCGGAGCTTTCCCCGTTCTGCACCTCAGTCCCGTCCACACTCCAGGTGTATACGGCGTCGAAGGGGTACTCGATATCCAGTGGACGCAGCAGCAGGCTGCGGCCGGAACTTATCCCGTAATCCGTTCGGTCGAATGTCCAGGAAAATGCCTCTCCAGGACTCATCACCTCCACGGTAAACTCTATTTCGTCCCGGCCGTCCCGGTTCTCGACGCATAGTCCAGCTTCGAACGTCCCGGTCTCCTCCGTAGGGAATGTGTACACCGAATCAGTGGAGACAGTTTCCCCGTCTACGGTCCAGGAATAGGTTATGGGCAAGGCGGAAGATATCTCCGGTACAAGCACTAACAGGGAGTCCTGCAGTACGGAAAATCCGCGCACAGCTCCAGGCAAGGATATCTCCGGCGGCATCGTACCGTAGACATCGATGCGCAGCTCGGCCTTGTCCTCGCCGACGGAATTGCTGACAGTGAGCATTATGTAGTATTCGCCTGCCTCATCACTGGTAAACGTCAGGGACTCTTCTACGGAAAGGGTCTCCCCATCGCAGGTCCACAGCCATGCAGTCCCCTCCCCGCAGTTCTCGTATTCAGGAGTGACGGTCACTGTCTCCCCCGCGACAGTCTCGTACACCTGCTGTTCAAGCAGAATTACCGGAGGCAGGGAGTCGTGTCGCTCCCTACATCCGGTAAGTACAAAAACTATTGAAAATATGAATGCAGAAAAATGTTTTTTCATTGATAAGGTTTACATTCTGACCGTTACATCATCATAGACGAAGTATCCGGGAGCGGCCATGCCGTATTCGTTCTGAATCGAGGAGGTGATGTCGAACTCTATTTTCACGGGAGTCCCGAGTCCGGTGAGGTCCCACAGTGTCCAGACATTGATGCTCTGGCCGTTCTCAGTAAGGTAGAACTCGCTGGTACCCGTTACGGTCCCGGCAGCATCGTAGCCTGTCGCCGTTATTTTGGTCCAGTCGTCAGCCCCTGCCAGAGCCTCTACTGTGCCGAGATAGTAGGAAGTGTTGGTCACATACATGCTTTCGATGGTGCGTCCTATGCCGTCCTTGAAATAGAAATAACCTACGTTCTTGGAGTATTCGCTTTTAAATCCGTTGTGTACGCAGAAGTTGCTGCCGGAGTGGCCTCCGCTCAGAGGGATGGCCAGCTGGAGGGTGTAATCGCCGGTGGCAGCCTGGTCAGTGTAGTTGGAGACTGCGTGGCCGCCGTTCCAGTAGATGGTGCTGCCGTTGCTCTCGCAGAGTTCCGATGCCAGTTCCGTATTGCCCTGGTCGTACCAGCTGTAGTCGGTTCCGGTCACCATGTCTCCGTAGAGCAGCGGTCCGCCGTACTGGGGACTGTCGATCAGCGCGTCCCATGATTTGCCTTCGAAAGTCAGGATCGCAGTTGTCTTCTGATTGTCATTGCCGTTGTCTTTTTCGCATGATGCGGCCAGAATCACTGCCGCAGTAACTGCGATGGAAAATTTAAAAATCTGTCTCATTTATAAATTTGTTAGGATTCAAATCTCGTCCAATGGTTTGAGTTGTTTGTCCGTGAATACTATATGTGCAGGAATGTCTCCGGTGACGGCAGACCATTTCAGTACACCGTTTTGTCCGTAGCAGTGTATCATGCCAGGGGTGACATGGTCTTTCGCGTCAGTCAGGAATATGTCTCCGTTGTCTGGATTCACGGCTATGCAGTATGGGGTAGTCAAGTTGCTGTCTGTGCCGTCGGTGACGAAGTTGCGGGTGACGGTGACGCCTTCACGGGTGTCGAATATGGCATAGCCGGTGCTGTAGTCCATAGTCACATTGCTCCACGAGTGGGAGATGACGTAGAGCGAGTCTCCGTAGACTGTCATATCGCTGTTCTGCAGCAGGGGCAGTTCCTGTATGACCTCGTCCGTAGACGGGTCGATGATGTAGGTCGAGGACTGCTGTCCGTAATAGTCCCCACGTGAGGAAACGTATAGCATCCCGTCCCCGCCGAGTTTTATCTGATGCAGGTTAGGAGCCACTTCGATCTCGTTTGTCACCTTGAAAGTCTCCAGGTCGATAACCGAGACAGTGCTGTCATAGTCGGGCGCCATGTATCCGCCGGAGTTGGTCACATACAGCCTTCCTGACACCACGGCCATTTCCTCAGGCTGGTATCCCACTCCACAGGTGTCCACAACCTGCATGGTCGCAGTGTCTATCTTTGCTACATAGCCTCTGCGGTACTCCGGATCGAACTCCACGGCTCCGGCGTAGGAACTGATGTATGCGTATCCGTCATTAAAAGCGAGGTAACGGCAGTTGGGTATGGGTATTTCTGCTATGTGCCTGGCTGTCTCCACATCCATCACTTCCACAAGGTTCGAGCAGTTGATGACAGCATAGAGCTTGCTGCCGTAGATGCCGAGGTCATTGCCCACGTCCCCGAGCTCGAGGGCCACTCCCGGATTGCGCTCGGCGAATATGTTGCGTGTGTATGTTCCGGTGGTATAGTCGAAGTAGTCGAGGGTAGCCTTGTTGCTGCCCATGTTGCCTTCGTTGAGCAGGAAGAAGCCCTTGACATCACCGGTTAAGGATCCGTCGGTTACTCCCTGGCCGGTGGACCTGTCTATGAAATCCTCTCCACGGCATGAGGAAATAAGGAAAGATGTGCCTGCGGTCAGCAGTCCGCTTATCAGTGCGATAGCCGTATGTCTGACATATCTGTGCATAATGATTCTGTTACAATATGAAATTGACTTTTATCATAAAATTGGTGCCTGGCATCGGGTAACATTTGACCACTTCGTACTGTTGGTTCAGCAGGTTGTTGACCAGAACTGTCGCCTGCAGTTCCCAACTGGCGAACAGGAATGATTTTGTCAGGGATACATCGTGGGTGTACCACGGCCGGGAATAGTTTTCAGGAATATTGGCGACTGACTCGTATCTGGCACCTGTATATATGAAGCTGTAGTTGAACGACCACGTTCCCAGTGCTGCTCCTAATGTTACTGAACAGCTGTGCAGCGGTATGTACGGTACCTGTCCTCCGTACCATGGGGATGTAGGGTCAGTCAGGTCTCTGGCACGCTGGAAAGTATAACTTATCCTGGGGGACACGTCCACAGGACCGAATCGGAAATATCCTTGGGCAGCCGCGTCCACTCCGAGTATTTCCACGTATCCGAGATTCATCATGGTCCAGCGGAACTGGTTGGACGTGGGCATGGCTATTATCTTGTTGTCTATTTGGTTGAAATATACATCTGCCTGGATGTCGGTTCCTTTGAACCAGCCTGTCGTCTGGCGCAGTAAGGACCAGGTCGCTCCGAAGTCGTACTGTACTGTTTCCTCAGGCTCCAGCCAGGACACACCGGTAAATGTGTAATACAGGTCATTGAATGTCGGCATCCGGTAGGTCTTTTTATAGAATGCCCTGAACTCCAGGTCTGTGTGTATGAATGGCTTCCAGGATGCCACAACAGTCGGGGACAAGTTGTGCCTGTCGTCTATTCTGGCATCCGAGGCCCGAAGTCTGTCGTGAATATATATGTACAGCAGCGATGCGGATAGCCTGAATCCTCCGAAACGGAATGACGTGGCGGCAGCGGTGTAGGCCGAGTATCGTTCCGGATACACGAACTCCCGCATGTCTGAATCAAGTATGTTCCATTGAAAATCGGTCGCTAAAGACAGATCCCACCATTCAAATGGCCTGAAACGGTGTGCTGTCGAGATGTAGGCTTCCTGCTGGCGGTAGTGGTTGTCTACATACATGGTTGTCACGTCCATACGTGGATCGGACAGGTAATGCAGGTAGTCGTATGCGTATTTCCCATTGACCAATAAGGAGTACCACTGTGTGAAATCTTTCTTGAAGGATCCCTGCATGAAGAAGTTGTCATCCCACTGCCTGTCCTGATGTACGAACTCTCCTCTGACAACTGCGCCCGGATATCCTCGTTCGGAATCGTAGAAGTATGCCTTGGCCTTCCAGTACCCGTCCTTGATGTCTCCGAAAAAGGCGATTTCTGCCCGTGTCATGCGTATGTCTCCGTTCTGACGGATACCGGTGGTATCGTATCCGTCTTTTTTTGCATAGGTGAACTTGTATCTGCCGGAAGTGTAGAGGAACTCTGTACTTGCCGACATGGACACCCTGTCCGAGATCTTATGTTCCCATAGGACGGACGGATTGACGGTCATGAACGAGCCTCCTTTAAGGCCGAAGTTCCAGTTATTGCTTTTTCCATTGGCAAATCTGGGTTTTCTGGTCTGAAGATACACTGCGCTGGCCGATGCATAGTCCCTGGCCGTCTGTAGTGTGGCGCTTTTCTGTCCGTTATACAGGGAGACGGACTCCATATTGTCCAAGGAGAATCGCCCGAGATCTACTATGCCGTTCTGGGCATTGCCAAGCTCGATCCCATCGTAGAACACGCCGACGTGCTGGCTCCCGAGGCTTCGGACATTGATTGTCTTGAGACCTCCGATGCCACCGTAATCCTTGACCTGCACTCCGGAAAAATATCTTATCGCATCGGCTATCGAGTGTGTGCCCAGCGAGCGCAGTTTTTCTCCCGAGAGCATCTGCACCGGCACCACTTCCTGAGTGGTACGGGCAGCCACCACCATAATCTCGTCTATGCAGAGGGTAGTGTCTGAAGCCCAGTTCTTTTCGTGAATGGCAGTAGAGTCCTGGCTCTGGGCTGAAACCGTAAAGAAACAGCTGCCAGCCAGCATTGTTGTTGCGATAGCCAGTGCCATTGTCATATATTTGATTTCTACTGCCATTTTCTTTTTAAAATCAATGGACAGCAGCTTTAGGACAGAGACACCGTGAAGACCTTGAGAGTCCGGAGCCTAAACACCCGTAGGCCGCTGATCCGTGTGCAAGGCAGGTCTTCTGACTCGTTCCGTTCCGGACGCCTTCCCGAGCTGGTGGAGATGGTCAGTCTTCCTCAGTCTCAGTGGCAAAAGTGCCGGAACATCGTTGGAACTCACAGCAGCGGGAACTGTCCGGGACTCTCACCCGGTTCCCTTTTAATCCTCCGTGGAGAAACCGTTGCGGCTGCAAATATAGAAATTTTTTCAACATCTATACAGTATCCGTTTACAACCACTTTGGTGGGGCAAGGTCGTAAATCCGTATGCCACTGACGGTCTTTTAGTTAGTTTATCAAGAATGTGCCCTGTTTTCGTTTCAAAAGCCGACAGGGCACATTCTTATGCCATTAAGTCTCTGATCACAAAGATAATGTCTATGCTGTCTCTTGCCACGTCTCCGATTACGGTTTCAGTTGAACGAATCTGATAATGCCCGGCAAAGGCTCCGTGGACAGCCGGCCTCTCTTGTCATTTCTTCAGCAGGATGCATCTTATAAGCTGGGGATCCGTGCCTGTCAGACGAGCCAGCTGTTTCGGGCCCAGGCCGTAACGCTTGCGCAAGATGGAGGCGAGGGAGTATCGGGCCTCCACGCTAATACTGTCGGGTGAGTCACAGCCGAACTTCTCGCGGCAGATTACACGCACTGAGACTGTTAGTTCTTCATCGGAGTAGCTGGATTTTGAAAGGTGGTTTTCAGTAAGTTCCATCTCCATGTCATCGTTGCGGGAGAGAAAATACAGCATACGGCCGACATGACCGAAGAGGCTCTCCACTGCCCGGTAATCCACGTAACATGACGGATCCACCATGCCGTCTGCCGTAACTATATAGTCTGAAGGAAGCCGATAATGCGAACGGAGTATCCCACGCATCTTTTTAGTGCCCACATCCTTTATTGTGATACCGTCAACCACCCTGTCTTTATTGAAGTAAAGCGAAGCGGAGCTCCAGCGGTAGAATTGAGGCATCACTCCGAGACCGGCCCCGACCGGGTTGCGCAACACATACCCGATGACCCTGAGAAGATAATCGTCCGTATCTATCTGCTTTACACAGATGTCAGCCATACCGACATCGGCAATTAGTGACAGACGTTTCTTGTATGCCGTGATAAAAGCCCTGCAGTCTTTCTCAACTCCGTGAACGACAAAATGGACATGATTGCTCATCAGGCAGAAAGCCAGAACAGTGATGCCATAAGAAAGGGACAGTGTCGGCACTCCGTTCATCCCGAAGATGTAGTCTTTCACATCCTTGAAGATAATCTCCCGCGCCAGCCCGTCAGTACAGATGTGCCAGTAATGTTTCTCCATAGCGCAAAAGTCATATAAATTCTCTACAATCGCAATAGGTTAATTAACATAAATTTACGCTATTTGCAAAAGCCGGTCATGTGTTTTTGGGATAGCGTTGCGACTCATATTGTTCCGCTGTCGGCCTTTCCCGGGCAAGAGTTAAAATGCGATTTCTCTCATTATTAGTTACTTATGTATGATAAAAGGTGCCGCGTTGCCTTTTGGAATGGCGACGCGGCACTTTTATTATGCGTTTAGCGGTGAGTATGAGGTATTCAGTAAAATTTCCCTTTCCCCGCAAATGAGTCCCCGCTAACAGAGTCATCAGAGCGAAGTCATCAGAACAGCGGCTCTCCGGTCATGTCTGCGGGGGCGGGGATGCCCATGAGCTTGAGCATGGTGGGGGCGATATCGGCCAGACGTCCGTTGCGCAGGCTCTTGATGTCGTCATCCACGGCTATGAAGGGCACTACGTTGAGGGAGTGGGCGGTGTTGGGGGTGCCGTCCTCATTGACGGCATGGTCGGCGTTGCCGTGGTCGGCAGTGATGAATACCGAGTAGCCGTTGGCACGGGCGGCATCCACTACCTTGGCGACACACTCATCCACCGTCTTGACTGCTTTGCAGATAGCCTCGTAGACTCCGGTGTGGCCTACCATGTCCCCGTTGGCAAAGTTGAGGATGACCATGTCGTGTATGCATTTATTCAATTCGGTGACGAGAGCCTCGGTCACTTCGGGAGCGGACATCTCCGGTTTCAGGTCGTAGGTGGCCACCTTGGGGGAGTTGATGAGGATGCGGGACTCGCCCTCGAAAGGCTCCTCGCGTCCGCCTGAGAAGAAGAAGGTCACATGGGCGTATTTCTCGGTCTCGGCTATGCGGAGCTGCTTGCGGCCAGCCTTGGAGACCACTTCGCCGATGGTGTCGGGTACGTTTTCCTTGTCGAAGAGGATATGCAGTCCGGTGAACTTGTCATCGTAGGGGGTCAGGCAGCAGTAGTACAGGGGGATGGTCTTCATGCCCTGCTCCGGCATGTCCTGCTGGGTGAGCACTGCCGTGATCTCGCGGGCGCGGTCGTTGCGGAAGTTGTAGAAGATGACGGCGTCGCCTTCTGAGATGAGTCCGAGGGGTTTGCCGGCTGCATCCACACCGCAGTGGGGCTTGATGAACTCGTCGGTCACGTTCTCATCGTAGGATTTCTGCATTGCAGCCACGGGGTCGGTGAACTTCTCACCCTCTCCGTTGACCACTAAATCGTAGGCCATCTTGACGCGGTCCCACCTCTTGTCGCGGTCCATGGCATAGTAGCGCCCTATGATGCTGGCGATGACCGGACCCTGCGAAGGGTCAGGGTATTTTGCGCGTAACTCTGCGCACTTGGCCTGCAGCTCTTCTATGAAGCCCTTGCCGCTGCGGGGATCGCAGTCACGGCCGTCCATGAAGCAGTGTACATACACTCTGGGCAGCTGATATTGTGCGGCTACCTCGAGGAATTCGTAGAGATGTGCCAGGGAGCTGTGTACTCCGCCGTGGGAGCACAGTCCGAAGAAATGCAGTGCTTTACCGCTTCCTGCCACATAATCGTATGCTGCCTTGATTTCCTTGTTCTCCAGTAGTTTGTGCTGAGCGCAGGCTCGGTTTATCTTGACCAGGTCCTGATATACGATGCGGCCTGCACCGATGTTGAGGTGTCCTACCTCCGAGTTGCCCATCTGGCCCTCCGGCAGCCCCACATCCTCTCCGCAGGCTTTAAGAAACGATACGGGATACTTCGCCCTGAGCCTGTCCAGATTGGGAGTGCCCTGGGTATAGATGGCGTTGGAGCGGTCATGCTTTCCCTCGCCCCAACCGTCGAGGATCATAAGTAGTACTTTCTTGTCCATAATCCTAATCCTTTTGCTATTCTTTTTCAAGGCACAAAAGTAGGAAAAAATCAGATTCGGGGGATTTTTGACTAATTTTGTCTGTATAAAAATACCTGGACATATTATCATGGACAAAAAAATCAGTATTGTACAGATTGCGTGGTTGTGTATGCTGGTGTTGCTGGTTGCGGCCTGCTCAGATATAGGGCAGTACGGCAGGATGCAGGAGAGGGAGAAATTGTTGAGATTGTCCAATACTATGGCTGAAGGCTGTTATAATGATGCGCTGTCCATTGCCGATACCTTGCTTTCAATGTCTGGAGACAGTGCGCCCGTTGAGGCCAAAAAGGTGGCCCGCGGTTATAAGGCATTGGCTTACATCATGCTCAATAATCTTGACTCTGCGGAAAACTATATCATTGAACTCAAGAATATGCTGGACGCAGATACCGGCTTGCATTACAATGCGGTCATAGGATATACCGCTGTCGGAATATATGCTGTAAAAAAGGATTTGGATTATTCAACGGCGATAAACAGCTTTTACAAGGCGATGGAAATCTCCGAAAAGAACAGAGATACAGTAAACCAGGCGGTGAGTATGTGCAATATTTCCGCTGTCTGTGATGCGGATTGGATTTCCGGAATAGCAGTGGATACTGCGAGTGCGTCAGTGGACTTTACGGCTGCGGAGAATGAAGGATATGAGGAAAAACGGACAGCACCGTTTCCTCATTTGCCTACGAGGTAATACCCGTGGACGAGAGCATGACTTATTTTACACAGGTGGTGGAAAAGGAGTATTTCGACAGTTTTGCAACACCTGATGAATTCATCAATGCTGATATCGAACTGCTAAAAACCTATGCATCCCAGAATGGGGTGACATTCGAGGAGTGCCTTAAGTCTATGTGCAGGCAGGGTGATTATGCTGCTGAGATAACCAGACAGCTCTCGGGAGAACAGTTCGTAATATATGCGTTCGGTCTTGACTATACCGGCACTCCTCTGACAGGACTCAATTATAGAGAGGTTTCGACAGTGCTGGTGGAACAGAGCGATGTCACATTCGAAATAGAAGTGTCTCAGTCCGATTATCTGGAAGGGGAAGGTATAGAGAATCCTGTAGGGGTGACATTGGATAATTTTTCCGAAAAGGGTGAGATAGAGACTACCAGGGCATTGAGAGCGGATACTGACTATGTGGTGTATGCCGTATCTGTTTCTGAGGAATGTATTCTTAATTCGGAGATGGTGGTGTATGAATTCCATACTGGTTCGGTGACGATGTCTGATAACCAACTTGCTCTGGAGGTCACCAATGTTGAGACAAGGATAATAGACTATAGGATAACAACAACCAATACAGATCCATATATTGTTCATGCTTTGGAGGCTGCTCCGTATAAGGGTATGACACAGCTATACGTTTATGCCGATCCGTCGTGGTGACTTGACCGGTCGGTTCGGTTATCCTCAGGTAGAGATGTTGCCGGAGACGGAGTATATCATATTCGCGTACGGATGGGAGCAAGGGCATCCTACGACTGATATCGTATATGAATTTGTAACTACCACCGAGGCCAAGCAGTCCGACATGACTTTCGAGCTGCTGTACAATGGTTACTATGCTGGAGCAGAGGTGCAGGAGGCCTGGCCGGACAACTTCACTTCAGACATCAGCGGCCATGCTGTGTACCATCTTAAGGCTCAGTGTACTCCAGAGGATAGGGAGGTCTATAAATATTATGCTATATATGAGGGGAATTGCATGGATGAGAGTTACTTGTCTGACGAGCGGATAAAGGAGGAACTGATTACTAATGGTAGTTCGTGGGATACAAGCATGCTGCTGATCAAGTATGATACGGAATATACCATTGTCGGCTATGCCATAGATATAGCAGGCAATCCTACGGCTGTCTGCAGAGAACTGTTGAATCCGACCGAGGACGGTACAGTTCCCATGGGCGGTTTCAACCCCAACGAATTGTGGAACTGGGGAGATGAGGCATCTTCTTCCGCCGCAGGCATTGTCAGTGGGGACGGGTGGATGATGCCGCTTATTGCCAAGTAAGCTGCTCGATGTCAAATAAGTAAATCAGGGGTAGCTATAGGCTGTGCATCAATGGATTTCATGATGCAGCCGTATGGTGGTCCCCTTTTTTCGTGCAGTGGAGCCTCGCTCTTCTTCTGATGCCGTTCTGCATATTTTAACAATCCCTATGAACTGCAGGCCGCTCCAGAAAAGGATACGGTCTCCATGGGCGATGACGTCACTCAATGACTTGTGGCAACACATTATTGAAATCTGCGCAATATCAGCTTGTAGTGGGCATCTTCGGTGTCCGGTGCGGCAAGCGACATCGTCCAGTCTCCGCTCTGGCCTATGATCCTGCTCGGGCTGCCCGGATGGCTTTTGTAGATGACACGGCTGTTGCGGTCGGCGATAAAATCCTTGTCGTCTTTTTTGTCATTTATCCTGCCGATGATGTAATCGTCTGATACATATGCTGCTCTAAGCAGAAAGACGTGGTCTTCTATCGACTGGATGAATTTCATGTCGTCACTACCATCGCCCAATTCCAGAATGTTCTCAGCGGTAATCTTGTCAGGTCCGAAGTCGAGGAAGAAATGTTGTTTCAGTTTCCCGTCCTTGCTGTCAAAAAGATATATGTCTCCTAACGGGGGGTAGCTGTGCAGCCAGCCTTCCCGTATTATGTTGAGCTGGCCGGAACCATAATGGACATAAGGATTGGGCTCGTAGTTGTAGTTTAGCACTGTTCTTAGGTTTTCCTCTCCGAAAAGAGTGTCAGTGACGGCTATGCGGATACGGTCCGGATTCCAGTGAGAAATATTTACTATAAGGTTTCCGTCTTCCAGAAATTCCATACAGTCAGCATCGTAGGACGTGGGGACTGTACCGATGTATCTTAGGTCTTTGCTGTAGTGTATCAGATTGTTGGCTACTGCATCCTCAATCCAGAGACTGCTGTCGGGAGCTATGGCGAAGTCGGATATGCCGAGATATTCCCCGGGACCACGTCCCATCGCCCCGATCTGCCTGATAAACTGTCCGCTCCGGTCGAAGACCAGCATGCGGTACTCGCGGATGGCCGGATTGTCCAGAACATAGATCCTGTCCCCGGTTATTTTGACTTTTTGGGGACGCGCCGGTATGGAGACGTCATCCGACGTCAGTTCTATGACTTCTTTCTCAACGGATAGTGAGTCCATACGGGCTTCTGTAAGCTGTCTGACTTCGAATTTGTAGATGTCGATTGTTTCCGTTCCGTCGTTCCTGCTGCATCCGCCGAGCAGTATTGTGCATGAGCACAGGAATGCCCCGGCTGCTTTGATTGTTCTGGGGAGTTGTTCCATAAGTTTTGCATTAAAGTTTACTGTGCAAATATACAAATTTCATGTCTGGGAAAGCTCTGTTTTGCTAAATTGGTGTTAATCAGGTGATAATGCTTTTGAAAGGTGCCGCGTTGGCTTCTGAAACGGTTATGTGGCACCTTTGTGTGGGTGTAAGTGCTTGATTGTAAGAATGATGAAATGTATGCTTCCTGCCCCGGTATTTTGGCGCCTCGGCAAAGTAAATAAATTTTCTTTGCACTCAGTTTCTGCGTATATTTGTCGCTGATAACAGAATAAAGTATAAATGAGTAGAAAGAAAAGACCCTCTTCACGCCCTCGTGGCGGGCGTGACAGAAACCAGTCGCCGGAAGACAAGGCAATTAAGAAAGAGATGAATCTGAAGAAGAAGGAGCATGGGGGAGGAAAGAAGAAATCCAAGGGCAAGAAAGAGCGTTTCAACAAGGAGGAGCTGACCGGTACTGTCAGCATGACCCGCGAGGGATATGGTTTCGTGGAAGTGCCGGACAGGGATACGGATATATTCGTGCCTCAGCACAAGATGCGCGGGGCACTCAACGGTGATATCGTAAAGGTACTTACTACCAAGGCAAAAGGTATCGGCAAGGACGGCAAGCCCAAACGCATCGAGGGTGAGGTGATCACTGTCCTCGAGCGTTCTTCCAAGCCTCACATCGGTGTGCTGCAGATATCCCGTGGCGAGGCCTGGCTGATCATGGAGAGCCGCAACATGCCTTACGACATCAGTATACCGCTCAATGAGATAGACAGATGCTTCGGAGAGGAGGGACAGCGGACCTGGAAGCCCGGAGACGTATCCGGTCTGAAGGCCGCCGTCATAGTGACCGACTGGCCCCGCAAGGCTCCGGCTCCAACAGGCCGCATCGTGGATGTACTGGGTGAGCCCGGAGCCAATGACACCGAGATGCACGCCATTCTCGCCGAGTACGGCCTGCCTTACCGCTTTGAGCCGGAGGTGGAGGCCGCTGCAGAGGCCGTTCCGGACAAGATTACGCCTAAGGATATATCCGAGCGCAGGGATTTCCGCAAAGTGACGACATTTACCATTGACCCCGCCGATGCCAAGGATTTTGACGACGCGCTGTCATACCGCGAACTGGAGGATGGCAACATGGAGGTCGGAGTGCATATAGCCGATGTGACGCATTATGTGACTCCCGGCTCGGTTATTGACAAGTGCGCTTACGAGCGTGGAACGTCCGTCTACCTGGTGGACCGTACCGTGCCCATGCTGCCAGAGAAGCTTTCGAACAATCTTTGCTCCCTCCGCCCTGGAGAGGAAAAGCTCTGCTTCTCAGCGGTATTTGACATAGCACCTACAGGAACGGTCAAGAAGACCTGGCTGGGCCGCACTGTCATCAAGTCCGATTACCGTTTCAACTACGACGAGGCCCAGGCCATCATAGAGACCGGACAGGGCCCTCTCGCCAAGGAGATACAGAATCTTCACAAGATCGCCTCTGTCCTCAGGAAGAAGCGTTTCACAGCCGGAGCCATCGCCTTCGAGCGTCCCGAGATGAAGGTCGAGGTGGATGAGACCGGCAAGCCGATAAGGGTCTATGAGAAGATATCGAAGGAGGCCAACTGGCTCATCGAGGAGTTCATGCTGCTGGCCAACCGTGCAGTGGCCGAGTATGTGGGCAAGGTGCCCAAGACCAAGAAGGCCAAGACCTTCGTCTACCGTGTCCACGAGGATCCCAACGAGGAGAAACTCGGAGTACTCCGCAAGTTTGTCCGTCTCTTCGGCTACGATTTCCCGATGGAACCGGGAGCTATGGAGGACGGCCAGAAAAAAGAGGAGCCCAAGCGGTTCCCCGAAGGCGTGAAGGTCAAGGAGATAAAAGGCAAGAATGTGGCCCAGCGCATCAACAACCTTCTCGGCACCGTCAAGGGTCGTCCCGAGGAGGAGGCAGTGGTAATGATGGCCCTGCGCTCCATGGCCCGTGCCCATTACACAACCGACAATGTAGGCCATTACGGACTGGCATTCAAGTATTACACGCACTTTACGTCTCCTATCAGACGATATCCCGACATGATGGTGCACCGCCTTCTGGCCATGTATCTGGCAGGGGTGGAGTCCCAGAACAAGGAATACTACGAGACCTGCTGCCAGTACGCATCCCAGCGCGAGCAGATAGCCACCGAGGCCGAGCGTTCCAGCATCAAGTACAAGCTCTGCGAGTACATGCAGGACAAGGTCGGCCAGATCTTCCCCGGCACCGTTTCAGGCTTGACAGAGTGGGGCCTGTACGTGGAGACCGAGCCGGACAAGGTGGAGGGCATGGTGCCTGTCAGGGACATTCCCGGAGACTTCTACCAGTTCGACGAGGAGACCTACTCCATCATTGGTCGTTCCCGCGGACGCCGTTTCACCATGGGTGACAAGGTCTGGATCCGGGTGGTCCGTGCCTCATTGGAGCAGAAGATCATCGATTATGAATTAGTTGAAATGGAAGACGGTAAAGGTCTGATCCAAAGCGATGAACTACAGTCAGTTTCCCAGCAGTCAGCAGCAGAGCAGCCGGCCTCTGCAAAGCCGGCGCCCCGTAGAACCCGTAAGCGCAGCAAGTAAGTCCGGATCGCAGACATCCGGCATCATCCTCGCCGCAGTTTCTTCTCTGACATTCGGCTTCGTTCCCTTTTTTTCCGTCACCCTCATGGACGCGGGCTTCTCGCCTTTCGAGGTGCTCGCCTACCGCTGGGGCGTAGCTACTCTCATCCTGCTGGCCGTGGGCATACTCATGCGCAAGTCCTTCCACATACCGAAAGGTGCCTGGCTGCCGCTACTGGCCGTCAGTTTCTTCTGTGCCCTTACGGCCATCAGCCTGCTGATTGCCTACGAGAACATCGCCAGCGGAGTCGCGTCCACGATACATTTCATGTACCCGTTGTTCGTGGCTGCCGTCATGATGCTGGTCTTCCGCGAGCCCCGCTCCTGGGTGAAGCTCGGTGCCATCATCCTATCCCTGATAGGAGCCGGACTTTTAGCCGGAGGAGACATACGGCTTGAAGGGGGCAATGTCACGGCAGGAGTCCTGTGGGCAGCCCTTTCCGTCATTGCCTACGGTACCTATATCGTCGGTGTGCGGAAGACTCGTGTTCAGGAGATATCAACCCTTCCGCTGACAGTCTACGTCATGGGCTTCGGTGCCGTCTGTTTCACCATTCTCGGCATGATTTTCGGCGGAGTCCGTTGGGTGCCCTTCTCCGACGGCTTCCTCTGGGCCAATATCCTCGGTATCGCCCTGTTCGGCACCGCAGTCTCCAATATTACCCTCGTGGCGGCCATCAAGCGTATCGGTCCGACCCTCAGCGCCATCCTCGGAGCCCTCGAACCCCTCACGGCAGTAGTCATCGGCGTCCTGGCCCTCTCCGAGGCATTTACCCTCCGCACAGCCGCCGGCATCGTCCTGATCATCATAGCCGTCACCGCCGTAGTCCTCTCCGAGGGACGGTATAATGACAAGAAGTAGATATTTTCAATAGTTTTGTGCAAAGAAAAAAGGAATACAATGGAAATAGTTTTTGCAACGGGCAACCGCCACAAGGTCGAGGAGGCCGCACAGATTTTAGGTTCGGAGTTCCGTCTGAGGACTCCGGCGGAATTAGGTATTACGGAGGATATTCCGGAGACATCGGATACGTTGGATGGCAATGCGCTCCAGAAAGCGGAGTATGTTTTCAGACGTACGGGGCTGCCCTGCTTCTCGGATGATACGGGGCTGTTCGTGGATGCTCTCGGCGGAGCTCCCGGGGTGCTTTCGGCCCGTTATGCCGGTCCGGGGAAGAAGGCTGAGGACAATGTCCGCAAGCTGCTCTCCAAATTGGAGGACGTGCCGGCAGAGAAGGACGGCCGCAGGATGCGCACCGCCCGTTTCCGCTGTGTGGTGGCATACGTCGGCGGCGATGTGGAGAAGGTCTTCGAGGGCAGGGTGGAAGGTGAGATAGCCGCTGTTCCCTCCGGTAAGGACGGCTTCGGCTACGACCCGGTTTTCCTTCCGGAAAAATACTCTCTGGAGAAGACTTTCGCCGAGCTTACGCATGAGCAGAAGAACGCGATATCCCACCGCGGTGAGGCCATGAGGAAGTTCGCAGAGTGGATGCGGACGCAGGTAGGCCGATGATGATTGTCCTTCATACTACCCGTTACGGCGACACTTCCCTGATAGTCCACGGCTATACACGGGAGGAGGGCCGCACGAGCCTGATGCTGCGCGGGGCTTTCCGCACTTCCGGAAAACGGCGGCCCTCCCATCCGGGAGCTGTCCTGCTGCATCCGCTCAGTATTGTCAATTACGTAGCCTCCCGGAGTCCGAAAGCTGGGATGGCCTACTTGAGGGAATTCTCCCCGAAGTACCGCCTGCACTCGATAAGGGAGGATATCGGTAAGATTTCCATAGCCATGTTCATCAGCGAGCTGCTTTTCCGCACTCTCCTGCATTCCGAGCGGGACGAGGGACTGTACGATTTTCTGGAGGATGCCGTGCTGCGATTAGAGGCACTGGAGGGCAATGCCGCGAATTTCCACCTGTGGTTTCTGGACCGGTACGCCGCTTATCTGGGATTCCCCTTTGAGCGGGGTTTCAATATGGATTACAATCCATTTACCCCACAGCAGACCGGACGTCTGCAGACTCTGCATGAGGCGGCGTTCGAGGAGGCAATGGCCTTGCCGATGACCGGAGTTGACCGCAAGGAGCTCATCGAGGCCGTCATCCGCTGGCTGGAGTATCACACCGGCTCGCGTATCGAACTTCGTTCCATAGCCGTCCTGCACCAGATATCAAAACTGCGCTGAGCCCTGCTGTTTTTCGGTATTTATCGCTATCTTCGCAGAAAATCATCCGCTATGCTGGACAGGATAAAAATAAGGGGATATAAGTCAATACGGGAACTGGATCTGCCTCTCGGGCCGATAAATATTCTGATTGGCTCCAACGGGGCAGGCAAGTCCAATTTCATTTCGTTTTTCAAGCTCGTGAACAATATCTATGAGCAGAGGCTGCAGAGCTATACCAAGCAGGTTGGCGCTGAGAATCTGTTGTATTATGGATTGAAGAAAACGCAGGAGGTATTCGGTTCTTTGGTATTTTCGGATAATGCGTATACATTTAGTCTTCATCCGAAAGATGATGGAGGAATGTTTATCGCAAAAGAGGTAAGTTGGTATAGATATAGTGATTGGGGTTCTCAAAGCAGTAATATTGAAGAGAGCGAGATAAAAACCTCAACTTTGATGCGAAATAATTATTTACAGCAGTATTTACAAAGTTATAAAATTTATCATTTTCACGACACCTCGAAAGGCTCGCCCCTGCGCTCCAGTGCAAAGGTCAATGACAACAGAGTGCTGCGGGAGGATGGCGGAAACTTGCCTGCATACTTGTACCTGATGCAGCAGAAATATCCTAAAACACTTAAACGGATAGAGTCGGTGGTCAGGTCTGTGATGCCGTATTTTGAGCGGTTTGACCTTGAGCCGCAGGCTTTGGATGGCAGTATTGAGCTTGTGTGGAACGATGTGGATGCTCCCGACAAATATTTTTCCGCCCATGACCTGTCTGACGGCAGTATCCGTTTTATAGCGTTGGCGGCACTGCTGCTGCAGCCGGAGTTGCCGAAGATTATCATTATCGACGAGCCGGAGCTTGGACTTCATCCGGTTGCCGTCACAATGCTGGCCGGGATGATACACTCCGCAGCTGCCCGCGGATGCCAGATTATTGTGTCCACTCAGTCGGTCAATCTTATCAATAATTTTGAGACTGAGGATATTGTAACTGTGGACAGGCGAGACGGGCAGTCTGTGTTCAACCGCCTGTCGAAAGACAGTTTGAAGAGCTGGATTGAGGATTATACGTTGGGAGAACTGTGGATGAAGAGTGTGATTAACGGTCAGCCGGAGGAGTTGTTATGAAGAGACTGGTGCTTATAGTAGAGGGGGAAACGGAGCAGGGGTTTGTGAGCGGCCTGTTGCGGCCATATATGCATGCGTCCGGTATTTACAATGATATTCAGTGCTTTAAGATAAAACATTCCAAGGGCGGTATGTCCAAATACCGGCATATTAAGGTGGATATTGTCAATACTCTTTATGAGTCGGACGCAGTGGTGACGACAATGGTGGACTTTTACCGTCTGCCTTCGGATTTTCCTGGTTTCGCGTCTCTGGTTCCCTATAGCACTCATCTTGCGAGAGTGGAAATGCTGGAAAGAGCGTGGGAAGATGATGTCTTGCAGAGTGTAGGAAGGGTATCAGGCAGTTTTATCCCCTATATCCAGTTGCATGAGTTTGAGGCTTTGGTGTTCTCTTCCCTGACAGGATTCGAGGAAGTGTTTGATAGGGGTGAGATGAATTACAAGGGACTGTCTGAGATTGTGTCCGGATATCCCAATCCTGAGGATATAGATGACGGCCCTGACACTGCACCGTCAATGAGGCTGAAGGCATTGATTCCGGGATACAATAAAGTGTTGTACGGAGTCGGTATCCTGAAAGTGACGGGCATGGATACGCTCTTGTACAAATGTCCTCATTTCAGGGCATGGGTGGAAAAATTGAAACAAGCGATAAAGGAGTAGCTGTATGTCAGTGATCAATAAAACAGTGATGGCGGCATTGGGGCCGCTGTTGAGAAGTTTCGACCGAGGATGTGAGCATCCCGGGGCGGTGCAGGAGAATGTTTTCATGGAATTGCTGTCCGCGGGGCGTGAGACGGCTTTCGGCAAGGAGCACTCCTTCGGCCGGATCAAGGATTACACGGACTACAGGCGTCTTGTGCCGGTGCGGGAATACGACGGTTTCGCTCCGTATATCGAGCGTCTGCGCCGTGGCGAGAACTATGTCCTGTGGAATCAGAAAGTCAAGTGGTTCGCCAAGTCCAGCGGCACGAGTTCGGACAAGAGCAAGTACATCCCGGTGACCCCTGCCAATCTGTCAGGCTGCCATTACAATGGCTTCAAGACCATGCTGGCGACCTATATCCGCAGGTATCCGGACTCGCGCCTGTTTAACGGCAAGGCCCTTACCCTCGGGGGCAGTGTCAAGGTGGACGAACTCTCCGGCGGCGGGGCAAGGAACGGGGACCTTTCGGCCATTCTGCTGAGCAACAGCCCGTCGGTGGCGGAGATAGTGCGTACGCCATCGCGGAAGATAGCGATGTTATCTGATTTTCAGCAGAAGATAGAGGGCATCTGCCGGGTATGCTCGAAGCAGGACGTGACCAATTTTTCAGGTGTGCCGTCCTGGAACCTTATCATGATCGAGCGGCTGCTTGAATATAATCATGCCCGCTATCTGACAGATATTTGGCCCAATCTCGAGCTGTTCATGCACGGGGGCATCAGCTTCGAACCGTACAGGGAGAGGTACCGTCGGCTCATTCCATCCGACAAGATGCATTACCTGGAGAACTACAATGCTTCGGAAGGATATTTTGCCCTTCAGGACGACCCGTCTCAGAAAGGAATGGCTCTGACTTTGGACAACGGTGTCTTTTTCGAATTCATACCGATGAAATCGTTGGATAAAGTGCTTGCAGGAGAGTCAGATGAGGTCTATACTGTCGGTGAAGTACGTACGGGTGTGTCTTATGCTATGGTGATAACTACGGACAGCGGACTGTGGCGGTATCTGATAGGGGACTGCGTGGAGTTTACCTCGCTCTGTCCGCACAGGATTGTCATAACCGGCCGCACGCAGTTGTACATCAATGCTTTCGGAGAAGAACTGATGATTCACAATGCGGAAGAAGCCCTTTCCGAGGCATGCCGTGAGTGTGGAGTTGAGGTGACGGACTATACTGTGGCACCGGTATTCATGGACGATAGTCATGCCAAGGGGGCCCACCAGTGGGTGGTGGAATTTTCTGTTGCAAGTCAGGATGCAGTGCGCGATTCGCGGAAGCTGGAGTGCTTCAGGGACGCTCTGGATGAGGCTCTGTGCCGGCGCAATTCGGACTACGAGGCCAAACGCAGCGGGGACGTTACGATGACCAAGCTGGTACTGACGCCCGTTCCTTCCGGAACATTCTACCGCTGGATGGATGGCCGCGGCAAGACAGGCGGGCAGAACAAGGTCCCGCGTCTTAGCAATGACCGGCGGTTTGTGGAGGAAATATTGAAATAACCCCGGTAGCGATAGTCAGTGAAGTCTGGTCTGTCTCGTTCCCGGGGATATCAAAGTTTTTCATTTGTTGCGTAAGAAATGGCAACAGTGTAAAAAGCAAGTGTTAAATAGCACTGTCGTTCCAGATGACACAAAGGTATGTCTGTTTGTTCTTTTGGCAAAAAATATAGTCTTAGTAAATGTTTGTTTACAAAGGCGTGATTCATAATTGGTTAGATGTATTCTGCTAAGATTCCGGAACATATCATTAAGGATGATACGTTTTTGTAAAATGCTTTGTAGCAGATGGTTGCTGCATAGGCTTACAATATGTGCCTGCTAAGATGATTTTGTCGCTTTCAATGCGTTTGCAATGTAATCTGAGAGACGTATGTTGTCCCCGATTTTTTTGCGATTCTGGATTTCTCCACATATAGCGAGCTTTCGGATATACGCCTTAGGGCACATATGGTTCCGGTGGAGAAACCGCATGCCATAAGGGCAATGACGTAGATGTCCTTTTCCTTCAGTGACGGATGGGCTTTTTCCAATGATGAGAGAAATCCGGGATATGTGGCATCCACAATTTTTCTTACTCTTGTCATAGTGTCGTCTTTCGGGAAATGTTTCTCCAGAATATCCTTTACTTGTCCGGTGATGGCCTTGGTCCGTCCGTATTTGTAATATGCTTCCAGAAGTTCGTCTGTGACTTTGAGCATTTCTTCAGATATGGCAACGCTTTCCTTTATGGATGGTGATTCCTTGCGCATCTCGTTGGTATCCATGCGCCCGTCACTCAGACTCCGGATGATGTCTGTACTTTTCTCAGTCTCGCGTTGGATGGAAAGGTATTTTGCATAGACCAGTAATGCACATGCGGTAACGGCGCAGATTACGCAGATGAGAATCATAAGGTAAGATATGTACCTGGATTTCATGGCAGCATACCTTTCTTTGAGAAAGTTGTTCTCGTAATTTTTCTCCACTTCTCTCAGATGCATGTCGTAGCCTGCCTGGATTATGCTGTCAGCCAGGTTTTCCGATATGATCTTGTGCTCGTAGGCCGTCTTCCAGTCTCCACGGCAGCCGGCCAGCACAGACTGGATGTGGTGGAACATTTGTCTGTCGCAGTTGTCCAGATCTATCAAAGAAGCTGTCTGAATGCATTTCTCAGGCATGTCCATATCTGCATAGGCTTCGGTAAGGCATACGAGTATGCTTTCGATGACTGGTCTTAACTGCTCGTCGTCCGGGTCATATATTTCTACGGCTTTCTGTGCTATGTCTATGACTTTGCGTGGATTGCCTTTCAGGTCATGATAGTGAGTCAGCAGCTCCAATCCTATAAGTTGCATGTTCCTGTCATCCAGAATTCTCGCAAGTGCCAGTCCTTCTTCTATGTAAGGCAGGGCTGCGTCTGTCGAGTCGAACAGCATTACTCTTGCAAGTGACAGGTTGCCGAACATGACATTGTCGCTCAAGCCGGCTTTTTTAAAGCATTCCAGGGCCTTTCTGTAATTGGCTATGGATATTGCCTTGTTTGCAAAAGACATCTGGTAAAGTTCTCCTATTCTGGTATACAGAAGACCGGTCTCAAGCATGTCGCCGCTTGCGTTCACTATCGGCTCGGCTTGTTTGTAGGCTTCGATAGCCGTAGTGTAGTCGCCTTTTTCCAGATATACTGCACCTTGCATGACAAGTGCCCTGGCATATTTGTCATCAGGTCCCTTTTTCCTGAAATATGACACGGACATATCAATGACGGTGTCTTCCGCTACAGGCAGCCAGCACTGGTAGCGGGCTTCGGTGTGCAGCAGGTTGTAGGTGGCCCGTTGGCCGGCACCTGAAAAATCCATGGAAGCAATGCTGTCCAGATATTCAAGAGCCTTCTCGGGACTTGCGTTCAGTAAAGAGTCTGCGGCTGACAGTACGCTGTCCATACCGCTTGTGGTATCCTTATTGCATGAGCATATTGTCGTGCATAAGGAAAGGGCTATGACGAATGTTTTCAATAAACTGCTCATAGTTCGATATTCGGGCGCACAAAGATATATAAAAAAAGTAGACGGTATATGAAAGACAAAGAGACTCCTGTGCTGCTTCTGACAGGATATCTGGGCAGCGGAAAGACCACATTGGTGAACCGGATTCTTTCCAACGGCAAAGGGATAAGGTTCGCCGTGATAGTGAACGACATCGGAGAGGTGAACATAGATGCGGACCTTATCCAGAAAGGAGGAGTGGTGGGCACTCGGGACGACAGTCTTGTAGCCCTGCAGAACGGCTGTATCTGCTGTACGCTCAAGACTGACCTGATGAATCAGATTACGGAACTGATACAGATGCGGCGTTTCGATTACATAGTCATTGAGGCCAGCGGTATCTGCGAGCCGGAACCTATCGCGAGGACTATATGTACCATGCCGAGGATGGATCCGAGGCTTGAGACTATAGGTATCATGCCAAGGCTGGACTGTGTGGTGACAGTGGTCGATGCCATCAGGCTCCAGGACGAATTTGCCTGCGGGGACAGTCTGATGCAGGACAACCTGGATGAGGAAGACATAGAGAACCTTATTCTCCAGCAGATAGAGTTCTGCAACATCATCCTGCTCAACAAGGCCTCGGAGGTTACTTCGGAAGAACGTGCACGCATACGTCAGATCATATCCACTGTCCAGCCCTCGGCGCAGATTATCGAGTGCGACTACGGGGAGATAGACCTGAGTCTGATACTCAATACGCGGATGTTCAATTTCAACCGTGTGGCCGCTTCGGCCGGCTGGGTGCGGGGCATAGAGTCTGTGCCTACAGAAGAAGAAGAGGCCGAGGCCAGGGAGCACGGGCATCATCATCACGAACACCACCATCACCATCATCATGATGGCGACCATGAGGAAGGCGAGGCAGAGGAATATGGTATAGGCACCTTTGTCTACTACCGCCGTCCTGCATTCGATATCAATAAGTTCGATAATTTCGTCGCCCGTCATTGGCCAAAAGATGTGATCCGTGCCAAAGGCATCTGCTATTTTTCGCAGGACCCGGACATGTCTTATCTTTTCGAGCAGGCCGGCCGCCAGAAGCAGCTCAAGGAAGCCGGTCAGTGGTATGCCACTGCTCCAGAGGAGGAGCTGGAACAGCTCAAGGCTCAGGATCCCGGCTTCTCCCGCGACTGGGATGACTGTTACGGAGACCGGATGCAGAAAATAGTCTTCATCGGCCAGCACATGGACGTGGAACGGATAAAACAGGACCTCGACTTCTGCCTCGATACCGAGTACATGCCGTCGTGATGTGAATTTGGCATTTAAATTGCCGTGATGTATGCAAACCTGATTATATTTGTACAAGCTAATTTGTGATGATAATGGATTTTATACTCAAAGGTTTGGTCAAGCCTGTCTTGTCCGCCGCAGTTCTGATTACTGCGACTTTTCATCTCTCGGCACAGTCTGAGGATTTTGATACTGGAAAGTACATGGAGATACAGTCATTGATACTTCGTACTGTCGATGCCCAGTATGTGGACTCGGTGGCACTTGGTGATCTCATTCACAAGGGCATTGACGCCATGTTGGCTACCTTGGATCCTTATACGGTATTCATACCGGAGGAGAACGAGGATGACCTTGATATTATGACTACGGCAAGTTACGGTGGGGTAGGGGCCCTGATCCAGAAGACGCCGTCCGGCTATATAATCATCGCCGAGCCTTATGAGAACTCGGCGGCTGTGAAGGCAGGTCTGTGTCCCGGTGACACAGTCATTGCCATAGAGGGCGTGAGTACCAAGGATATTCCGGTGGACCAGTGCAGCGGGAAGATGCGCGGCAGGCCGGGCTCCATACTCAACATGACTGTTGTCAAGGGACGTGGAGGAGATACTGTAGAGGTCGCCCTTACACGTGAGAGGATACATATACCGGATGTGGTGTACTCCGGATTCATCAATGACACTACCGGTTATATCCAGATAGGCGGATTTACTGTAGGTGGTTCCAAGGACGTGCGCCGGGCATTGGAGGCGCTGGAAGCTGACGGCAGGATGAAGCGTCTGGTTCTTGACCTTCGCGGCAACGGAGGTGGTCTTATGAACGAGGCGGTGGATATAGTCTCTTTGTTTGTGCCGCAGGGGACTTTGGTGGTGTCGGCTAAGGGCAAGCATCCTGATGCTGATTTCGAGTACAGGACGGAGTCCGCTCCAGTGGATACTCTTGTACCCATGCTCGTGATGGTCAATTCTTCTTCGGCGTCTTCTTCGGAGATTGTGGCCGGAGCTCTTCAGGATATGGACAGGGCTGCTGTCGCTGGTATGCGGACATATGGGAAGGGACTTGTCCAGACAATACGTCCCGTGGGTTACAATACATCGCTGAAAGTCACCACAGCCAAGTACTACACTCCAAGCGGGCGCTGCGTGCAGGCTATAGACTACAGTCACCGCAACGAGGACGGAAGTGTAGGGTATGTGCCGGATTCGTTGAAAAAGGCTTTCAAGACCCGTATGGGCCGTACAGTGTATGACGGAGGCGGTATTACCCCGGATATAGAGGTCGAGCCTCAGTATTACAGCCGTCCCATGATATCTCTTATCTATGGCAATGTGTTGAGCGATTATGCGATAAAGTATTTCAACACCCATGACAGCATTGCCCCGCCTGCTGAGTTCCGCCTTACTGATGAGGAGTACGGTGATTTTGTCCGTTTTGCCTCAGAGAAGGACTTCGATGCAAGGACGGAGTCCCAGATCGAAATGGAGGGTGTGCTGGATGCTGCTGAAAGGGAGGCTCTCGGGGATCATCTCGAAGGTATAGAGGAAGAACTCAAGGCTATTCTCGACCGGGTGTCCCTGACAAAAGAGGAGTTTCTGAAAGTAAACAAGCAGCGGATCAAGCCGCTTGTCGAGGACGAGATAGTCTTGAAGTTCTACATGAGGCGCGGTGGCGCGGAGTCGGCTCTGCGTCAGGATACCCAACTGGCCAAGGCTCTTGAGCTTTGGGACGGTACCGTACCTTTCCCGGCATCTCCGGAAGAATAGTGCTGCCTGATTAATGGCCGCGTTAATGGATGCGGGAGAATACCTGCCGCTTGGCGGTGACGCTAAGGTATATGTCCCTGGCTATAAGATGGGCGAAATAGGCCATGTACAGTGCCTGAATACCCATTGCCCCCTTGAATACAAGGTAGCACGCATAGAATGACGCGCATGCCCATATCATGGCATTCCGTATTGCCTTTGCCGCAGTTGCTCCTATGAATATTCCGTCCCACATGAAGGCCAGGCAGCTGAAAGCCGGCATGATGACCAGCCATATCATATAGGGTCTTGAAGCGGCAGTGACGGCCGCTTCCGTCGTCATCAGGCTCACCATCCACTGTCCTCCGATACCGTATGCGGCCGTGGATATTAAAGCCAGACCGGCCGTCCATATAAACAGCAGGCGGACAGCCTTATGCAGTGAGGGCTTGTCCTGAGCTCCGATATATCGTCCTGTCAGGGCCTCGCCTGCATAGGCGAATCCGTCCAGAATATATGAGTAGAGCATGAGCAGTTTCATGATGATGGTGCTTACTGCCAGCTGGACGTCCCCGTAGTGTGCTGCCAGGGACGTAAATCCGCAGTATATGAGCATGAAGCATAATGACCGCAGGAATAGGTTGATGTTCATGACATAGAATGACTTCATGTGTCTGAACTTTACGTCCTGCCTTATGTCCACATGTCTGAACAGCTTGCGGTAGCGGACTGCCATCAGCGCGGATGCCAGGATCAGTCCTGTATATTGCGAGATGACTGTTCCGAGAGCCACTCCTGCAAATCCGAGAGGGGTGTGCAGTCCCAGGAATATGCTCATCCCGAGATTGACAATATTGACCGTCATGTCTACAGCCATGGGAAAGACAGTGTTCTGCATGCCGATGAACCATCCTTTGAACGCCATGAGCGACAGAGTTGCCGGGGCGTCCCAGATTCTTATGAAGAAATATGTCCTGGCCAGCTTCTGGACTTCAGGCGAGCAGTCTATGAACAGGAAAGCGGTCTCGACGAATATCCATTGTATGGCAATCAGGAAAGCGGCAGACAGCAGGGCCGTGGCCTCGCCTTGTATGAAGTAGCGTATGGCTCCTGGCATGTCCTTGCGCCCGTAAGCCTGTGCGGTCAGGCCTCCGGTGCCGACCCGCAGGAATCCGAAATTCCAGTACAGCAGGTCGAAGAGCATGGAGCCTACGGCGATTGCGCCTATGGCAGCCACGTTGCCGAGTCGGCCAGACACACCTATGTCCACCATTCCCACCAGAGGGACCGTGATGTTGGCAAGAATACTTGGTACTGCAAGATGCAGGATTCTGCGGTTCATTGAAGCAGATGCCGTCAACACTCCTGTTTTACTCATTTTATAATCTTCGTTTGCGGACTGTGGTCTCTACCTGTATTTACCCTCTTCATCAAGCATTCCGAGGTATGACATGTATCGTTCGGGGGATATAGTCCCGTTCTCCACTGCTTCGAGGACTGCGCAGCCTGGCTCGTGGGTGTGGGTACAGGGCTTGTATCGGCAGTTGTCAGCTACGCGTAGCATTTCCGGAAAATATGTGGATATTTCTTCCTGACTTATGTCTACCAGCCCGAAGCCTCTGATGCCGGGCGTGTCAATGATGAAGCCGCCTCCGTGTGTCGGGTAGATTTCATAAAAAGTTGTTGTGTGCCGTCCTTGACGGTATTTGTCCGAAATCTCGGATGTTTTCGGGTCGAGGCTCGGGTCTATGGCTTTTATCAGGGATGACTTGCCCACTCCTGACACACCGCTGAAAAGCGACAAGCCACCTTTGTTGCACTGCTTTCTCAGGATATCCATACCCTTCCCGGTGATTACGGAGATGTCCATGATGGAATAGCCGGCACCTTTGTATATGTCGTGGAACAGTTCCCGTTTTGCCGAGAGTTCCTCGTTGTTTTCGTAAAGGTCGGTTTTGTTGAGCAATATCGTGACAGGAACCTTGTATGCTTCACATGTGACTAAGAACCGGTCAATGAAAGGCCATTTGGTATCGGGACAGTCGAGTGTGACGATAAGGTAGGCCATGTCTATGTTGGCGGCCAGGATATGGCATTGGCGGGAGAGATTGGTGGATTTGCGGATTATGTAATTCTTCCGTGGGAGCACCTTTGTTATGGCTGCTTCTTCCGCCGGCTCTCCATCCTGGCTTACTGCTACAGAATACTCCACGCGGTCGCCCACTGCCACCGGATTGGTGGCGGTAGATCCGCTCAGCCGCAGCTTGCCTCTTATTACCGCATTGAACGGCTCCCATTGCGGAAGTTCCGACAGCAGGTAATGACTGCCGGTGTTCTTGACGACCGTTGCGGTTCCGGTGTGTATTCTGTTCTCTCCCATGTGCTTCTTTTGTGGCGCGAAGATACAAATTTTGCGTATATTTGACTTCGTCATTTATACTGTGGCACTTCAGCAAAGTAAATAAATTTCCTTTGCACTCAGTTTCTGCGTATATTTGCACGATTGAAAAAAACTATGTACACCTTAGCTGAAATTGACAAGATTGTCTCTAACGGGATATGCACTCTCGACCTGAAAGGGAATCCTTCGGAACTTTATTCTCCTATAGAATATATGATGTCTATCGGAGGAAAGCGTATCCGTCCGCGTCTGGCGTTGCTGGCCTGCTCACTGTTTTCCGACAAGCTGGAGTCGGAGCAGGTATATCCTGCACTTGGGCTGGAGATATTTCATACATTTACCTTGATACATGACGATATCATGGACCGGGCGGATATCCGCCGCGGGCAGCCGACGGTGTACAGGAAGTGGAATGAGAATATCGCTATCCTTTCTGGAGACGTGATGTCGATCCAGGCCTACGAGTATATCTGCAAGGCACCGTCGGACAAGCTGCGCGCAGTGCTGGAGATATTCAGCGATACGGCGAGGAAAGTGTGTGAGGGGCAGCAGTATGATATGAATTATGAGACGATGCCGGTGGTTACGATGGAGGACTATATTATGATGATAGGTCTCAAGACGTCTGCTCTGTTGGCATGCGCGTCTAAGATGGGAGCCGTGCTCGGCGGTGCGGACGACAAGTCTGCGGAGGCATTGTACAGATACGGATATGATCTTGGGCTGGCTTTCCAGATAACTGATGACTATCTTGATACATTCGGGGATCCGGCTGTTTTCGGAAAGAGCATAGGGGGTGATATCAGGAACGGCAAGAAGACATGGCTTTACGTAGAGGCATCCCGTCTTGCGACGGGAAATGAACGGACTCGTTTCGAGGAAATATTCAGGATGGGCGAGGACCGTGCGGCAGAGAAGGTCGATGCAGCCCAGCGTTTTTTTACAGGAATAGGGGTAAAAGAGAATGCGGAGAAAGCGATTGAGCATTATTTTCATAAGGCCATGGAGACTGTGTCACTCTTGTCTCTTGGTGATGAGAAGCTTGCCATGCTCGAGGAATTTGCAACCAAAATAACCTACCGTCGCAAATGAGTAAAAGTCACAGGCTTGAGATAATGGCCCCGGCCGGATGTTTCGAGGCCCTTACCGCGGCAGTGCAGGCCGGAGCCGATTCGGTGTATTTCGGGGTGGAGGACCTGAACATGCGCTCGCACAGCGCGAACAATTTCACCCTCGCCGACCTCCCTGAGATTGTGCGGTACTGCTCTGAGAATGGTGTCAAGACCTATCTTGCCCTGAACATTATCCTTTACGATGAGGATGTGCCCAAGGCGTACAGCACTCTCGATGCGGCCAAGGCTGCCGGAGTGACGGCCGTCATAGCCTCCGACATCACTACCATAGAATATGCCCGCTCCATAGGACTTGAAGTGCATATCTCCACCCAGCTCAACATTTCCAACACCGAGGCCCTGCGGTTCTACTCGCGGTATGCCGATGTGGTGGTCCTGGCCAGGGAGCTCAATCTGGACCAGGTACGGGCAATCAGCGACAGGATTGCATCGGAGCATATTACAGGCCCTTCAGGCCGTCCCGTGCAGATCGAGATGTTCTGTCACGGGGCCCTGTGCATGGCTGTCTCGGGCAAATGCTATCTGAGCCTGCACGAGAACGGCAAGTCGGCCAACCGCGGCTCCTGTCTCCAGCTGTGCCGCAGGGGGTATAGGGTTACTGACCTGGAGACTGGTTACGAATTAGAGATAGACAACAAGTATATCATGTCTCCCAAGGACTTGTGCACCATAGAGTTTCTGGACAAGATGGCTGCGGCCGGCGTTTCGGTGTTCAAGATCGAGGGGCGTGCCCGTCCGGCGGAGTATGTGCAGAAGGTGGTCAGTGCGTACCGTGCCGCCGCCGATGCCGTGGAGAACGGTACGTTCACTCCGGAGTTCGGGGCCTCGTTCCGGGACCAGCTCTCGCAGGTGTTCAACCGGGGCTTCTGGGACGGCTACTACCAGGGCGCCCGTCTGGGAGAATGGAGCAGCGTCTACGGCAGCAGTGCGACCATGAAGAAGGTATATGCCGGCAAGGTCAACAACTACTTCTCCAATCTGGGGGTGGCGGAGATTCTCGTCGAGGCGGCCCCGCTGAAAGTCGGCCATCATATTCTTGTCATTGGCCCTACTACCGGAGTTGTCGAGATGGATATCCCGGAGATCCGGGTGGATCTGATCCCCTCTGACACAGCGGCCCAGGGCGTCGCATGCTCCATTCCCGTACCTTCCCGCGTCCGCCGCTCCGACAAGGTCTACATCTTCGAGCGCAAAGCCGTGAATGGTTGAGAATTGCATACTATTTTATAAATGCCTGATTATTAGATATGTGTAAAGAGTAGCGCATTTTTCATGGTCTCACGAGGGCTTGAAAAATGCGTCTTGTTTTATAAGCTTCTGAGTATCAGTGTGTCTGAAAATATGTTGCATTTTTCGATAATCCGGTTTTATGGCAGCATGTCTCGGAGGCTGTGATAATCCAGCCCATAGTGTCATGTCTGTTATTGTACTTTTAATTGGTTGTGTCTTGAACATAAACAAGTCCGGTCAGAAAGATAACCTGTGCCAGAAGGCAGGAGTGTGCCGAATCCGCATTGAGTGACATTGTGTAGTAAGCAGGTGTATGTGTGATACTTCCGTTATGACGTCCCTTCCTTTCATTGGGGAGAACCAGACCTGAGCTGACGGATAGTCCGGGACTGCAAGCAGGTTGTTACATTTTCTATATCCGGGCGGAGAAAATAATGCTAACTTTGCAGACAGCAACTTTAAAACTATCCGAACATGTCATTCGCCCACCTGCACGTACACACTCAGTATTCGATACTTGACGGTCAGTCCAAGATAGGGGACCTGATCGATACTGCTGTGGCGAACGGCCAGCCGGCCCTGGCGATAACCGATCACGGGAACATGTTCGGAGTGAAGGAGTTTCTCGATACGGTGGCGAAGAAGAAGGCTCCGCTGAAGCCTATCGTGGGCTGCGAGTTTTATGTGGCAGGTGCAAGCCGTTTCGACCGGAAGGGCCGTGAGGACCAGAGTTCCTACCACCTGATCATGCTGGCCAAGAACATGCAGGGCTACCACAATCTCATAAAGCTCTCCTCGAAAGCCTACATCGAGGGTTTCTACTACAAGCCGCGTATCGACCACGAGCTGATAGAGCAGTACCACGAGGGTATCGTCTGCTGCTCAGCCTGTCTCGGCGGCGAGGTGCCTCAGGCCATCATGGAGGGCGATACGGCCAAAGCGGAGGAGGTGGCGGCCTGGTACAGGTCCATCTTCGGGGAGGACTATTATTTAGAGGTGCAGCGGCACGAGACCGATGTGCCGGGGGCCGAGAAGAGTACCTTCGCCCATCAGCAGCAGGTCAACGAGGTCATTTTCCGGATAGCGGAGAAATTGGGCATCAAGGTGGTGGCTACCAACGACGTGCATTTCGTCCGCAAGGAGGACGGCCCGGCCCACGACCGCCTGATCTGCATCAGCACCAATTCCGATTTCGATGACCCCAAGCGCCTGCGCTATACCCAGCAGGAATACCTGAAATCCACCGAGGAGATGTCGGCCATCTTCGCAGACCATCCGGAGGTGATATCCAATACGCTGGAGATTGTGGACAAGGTGGAGGTCATCAACCTGAACCACGACCCTATCCTGCCGGTCTTCCCTCTGCCGGAGGGCTTCACCGATTCCAACGACTACCTGCACCATCTCACCTACGAGGGCGCACACATCCGCTACGGGGAGGACATCCCTGAGGCCACACGGGAGCGTATCGACTTCGAGCTGGCGACTATCAAGAAGATGGGATTTCCGGACTACTTCCTCATCGTGCAGGACTTTATCAAGGCGGCCCGCAACATGGGCGTATGGGTGGGTCCCGGGCGAGGCTCAGCTGCCGGTTCGGTGGTGGCATATTGTCTTACGATTACCAACATAGACCCTATAAAGTACGACCTTCTGTTCGAGCGTTTCCTCAACCCGGACCGTATCTCGATGCCCGATATCGACATCGACTTCGACGACGAGGGCCGCTACCGGGTGTTCAAGTACGTGGAGGACAAGTACGGCAAGGACCACGTCTCCCACGTGATTACCTTCGGCACGATGGCTACCAAGAGCGTCATCCGCGATGTGGGACGTATCCAGAAGCTCTCTCTGGATACCACCGACAGGCTGGCCAAGCTGGTGCCCCGTAAGATTACAGTGCAGAAGGAGAATGAGATAGATGATCCGGACCATCCCGGGCAGAAGAAGAAGGTGACAGAGGCCAAGGATGTGGATCCCACCATAAAGCTTTGTCTGGAAAAGGTGCCGGAGTTCAAGGAGGCCTTCAACAGCGGCGACCAGCTGGTGCACGACACCCTCATGTACGCCGAGCGTCTGGAGGGGACGGTGCGCAATACCGGAGTACACGCTTGCGCCACCATCATCGGCCGCGACGACCTGACCAACTTCATCCCTCTGAGCACGGCCAAGGACAAGGAGACCGGCAAGGACATCCTCGTATCGCAGTTCGAGGGCAGCCTGATCGAATCGGCCGGTATGCTCAAGATGGACTTCTTAGGACTGAAGACCCTGACCATACTGAAAGACACTGTGGAAAATATCCGCCAGTCGAGAGGGGAGGAACTGAACATCAATTCCATACCAATCGATGATGCAGAGACTTACGCCCTTTTCTCCAGGGGTGATACAGTGGGCGTGTTCCAGTTCGAGTCCGAGGGTATGCAGAAATGGCTCATCGAGCTGCAGCCGTCCAGATTCGAGGACCTGATTGCGATGAACGCCCTCTACCGTCCTGGTCCTATGGACTATATTCCCGACTTCGTAAACCGCAAGCACGGCCGGAGCAAGATCGAGTACGACCTGCCGGACATGGAGGAGTACCTTCACGACACTTACGGAGTGACGGTCTATCAGGAGCAGGTCATGCTGCTGTCCCAGAAACTGGCCGGGTTCACTAAAGGTAAGGCCGACAAACTGCGTAAGGCGATGGGAAAGAAGCAGATAAAGGTGATGGCCGAACTGAAGGACGAGTTCTTTGCCGGCGGTCTGGAGCACGGTCATCCCAAGGATATACTCAACAAGATATGGAACGACTGGGAGGCATTCGCTTCCTACGCTTTCAATAAGTCCCATGCGACCTGCTACGCCTGGGTCGGTTACCAGACCGGCTACCTCAAGGCCCACTACAGGGCTGAGTATATGGCTGCCGTCCTGAGCAACAATCTCAACAACATCGACGAGATCACCAAGTTCATGGACGACTGCCGCCGCAACGGGATGAGGATTCTCGGCCCGGATGTGAACGAGAGCTACACCAAGTTCACTGTCAACAAGGAAGGCAACATCCGCTTCGGTATGGCCGGTATCAAGGGTATCGGCATAGGGGCGGTGAACAGCATCATAGAGGAGCGGCGCAACAACGGCCCGTTCAAGGATATATTCAATTTCATGGAGCGTGTACCCTCCACTTCCGTCAACAAGAAAGGCGTTGAGGCCCTGGCATATTCCGGAGCATTTGACTCTTTTCCGGAGATCAACCGCGGCTCCTTCGCCATGGATGCCGGCAAGGGCGAGACCTGCCTGGACCTGCTGCTGCGCTACGGCTCACTGTACCAGAAGACGGCAGAATCCATGAAGAACAGCCTTTTTGGTGGAGGTGATGAGATAGAGACTGCACGTCCCCCGCTGCCGGTGCTGCCTGAACTGGATCAGATAGAGATGCTCAAGAAGGAGAAGGAGCTGGTGGGAATGTACATCTCGGCCCATCCGCTGGACCGTTTCAGGTTCGAGATAGACAACTTCACGGATATGGACCTTACTGCATGGAATGACTATGTGGAGGAAGTGTCTTCGTGCAAGGACCGGGAGAAGTTCGACAAGGATAAGCTGATAGCGGGCCTGGTGAGCAGTGTCGATGTGCGCCCCAAGAAAAGCGGTCTCGGTGTGATATGCCGCTTTACTCTTGAGGATTTCAAAGGAGTCACTACGTTCACTCTTTTCGATAAGGAATACGAGATGTTCAGCGGTTTTCTGCAACCGCATCAGTTTGTCCTGCTGAGAGCGTATGTCGCGCCACGTTTCAGGCAGGTGGAGGCCAAGGATGCCGGCAAGGACGGGAAACGGCTGGATATATCCACTGGTTTTCCGAAGGTCAGGGCCATGTCTTTGCTGGCCAATGTCCGGGAGTCAATGGTGAAGGAAATCGTAGTGGATGTGCCGATTGAGATGGTGTCCTCCGATTTGTCCCAAGGGATGAGGAAGGCTTTGAGGCAGAACAAGGGGAAATCGATGCTGACGCTGAACATATATGACAAGGAGAAGGGGGTCAGTGTCGAGTTCTTCTCCAGAAAATACGGTGTCTTCATCGGGAATGATTTTCTGAATTACCTTGAAACCAGTGGGTTGCGTTATAGAATCAGTAAAAATAAATTTTAATATTGAACTTTGAGAAACTGTTATGGCAAAGGACCTGAAATACCTGGAGCTTCTGTCAAGAAGTTTTCCTACAATACAGGCTGCGGGCACTGAGATTATCAATCTTGAGGCAATACTCAATCTTCCCAAGGGAACGGAGCATTTTGTCACGGACCTTCACGGAGAGTATGATGCGTTCCAGCACGTGCTGCGTAATGCGTCGGGAGTTATAAGACGCAAGGTGGACGAGCTTTTCGGACTGCAGCTTAAAGAGGAGGAAAAGAAAGATCTGTGTGCTCTTATCTATTATCCTGAACTTAGGCTCAAGCTTGTAAAATCCAAGGAGAAGAACATGTCTGAGTGGTACAGGCTCAATCTGGTGAATCTGGTAAAGGTTGTGGAGCTGGCTGCCGCCAAGTATACCAGGTCCAAGGTGCGCAAGGCTCTTCCTCCGGAGTATTCATACATAATAGAGGAACTCATACACGAGTCTCTCAGTGACAACAACAAGCACGGATACATATACTCTATCCTCAGCACAATAATCGAGACAGGCTCGGCCGACAGTTTCATATGCGCCATGGCCTACGTGATACAGAGGCTTACCATAGATTCACTGCACGTGCTGGGTGACATATACGACAGGGGACCTGGAGCTCACATGATCATGGATCTGCTGTGTGATTATCACAATGTGGACATACAGTGGGGTAACCACGATATAATCTGGATGGGGGCCGCGGCAGGAAGTGCCGCCTGCATGGCCAATGTTGTTAGAATATGTCTGCGGTATGCCAATCTGGAGACACTTGAAGACGGATACGGTATCAACCTGCTGCCACTGGCTACTTTCGCCATGGATGTGTACGGCAATGATCCATGCCTGTGTTTTCGTCCAAAGGTGGACGCCGATACGAAATATGATGAGAAAAGCCTCAATCTCATCGCCCAGATGCACAAGGCGATGACGATTATTCAGTTCAAGTTGGAGGGGGAGGTGATACACCGGCGCAGGGAGTTCGGAATGGCGGACCGCAACCTTCTGGATAAAATTGATTTCGAGAAGGGAACGGTAAACGTGGGCGGTAAGGACTATGCCATGAAGGACATGAATTTCCCTACACTGGATCCGGCCCGTCCCTACAAACTGTCTCCGGAGGAGAAGGCAGTGGTCGCCAAACTGCTGAATAACTTTACAAACAATACAAAGCTGGACAGGCACATACGTTGTCTTTACTCCAAGGGGTCGCTTTACCTTGTGCGTAACTCGAACCTTCTTTTCCACGCATCCATGCCGCTCAATGAGGACGGCTCGTTCAGAGAGCTCACGATAATGGGCCGTCCCTACAAGGGCAAGGCTCTTTTCGATATGGTGGACAAGGTTGCAAGGGCCGCGTATTACGAGGACAAGGACGAGAAGTATAAGAACTATGCCAGGGATTTCATGTGGTATCTGTGGTGCGGTCCGTATGCGCCTCCGTTTGACAAGGACAAGATGGCCACGTTCGAGAGATATTTCATAGCGGAGAAAGAGACTCACAAGGAGACTCTCGGATACTATTCCCAGTACAAGGACCGCAAGGACATCTGCGAGATGATACTTAAGGAGTTCGATCTGGAAGGAGAGCATACCCACATTATAAACGGACATGTGCCGGTCAAGACCAAGAAGGGAGAGTCCCCGATAAAGGCCGGTGGAAAACTTCTGGTCATTGACGGCGGTTTCTCCAAAGCCTACCAGTCGGAGACGGGTATCGCCGGTTATACATTGATATACAACTCATACGGTCTTATGCTGGCTCAGCATGAACCTTTCAAGTCCATTGAAAAAGCTGTCCGTGACGGTGTGGACATCAAATCACTCAACAGGGTTGTCGAATATGTGGACAAACGTACAAAAGTCGGTGATACAGATGTCGGTAAAGAGCTGAAAGAGCAGATAAAAGATCTGAAGCGCCTTCTCTCGGCCTATAGGTCCGGTCTTATTTTTGAAAAAAATATTCCTTCCAGAAGTAAATAAGTGCTACATTTGCGCACTTGTTTAAAAAATTTATGAACTGGTTGGACTCGCTTTTGTTCTCGGACAGTGTGGCGCATGCCATATTGGTAGTGTCTATCGTAATAGCGTTGGGAATAATGCTGGGGAAGATAAAGATCCTCGGTGTCTCCCTCGGAGTTACGTGGATACTGTTCGTCGGCATTATTCTGTCACATTTCGGATTTACGATCAACGGTTCTGTCAGGAGTTTCATAAGTGATTTCGGACTGATTCTATTTGTGTTTTCCCTTGGACTGCAGGTGGGGCCCGGTTTCTTCGCGTCATTCAAGAAAGGCGGACTGCGCCTCAATCTTCTGGCCGTGTCCGTAGTGCTGCTTGGTGTCGGTATAACTGTGGCTATCCATTTTATAACCGGGACTCCGATGTCTACGATGGTCGGAGTCATGTCCGGTGCCGTAACCAATACGCCCGGACTCGGTGCGGCCCAGCAGACAGTGGCGGAGATGACCGGAATGGAGGATCCCAGCATAGCCACCGGGTATGCCGTCGCTTATCCGCTTGGAGTCATAGGTGTGATCCTCACGCTTCTTGCAGCACGTGCCGTCTTCCGCGTAAATCTCAAGAAAGAGAAGGAGGAGATAGAGAAGGAGGAGACCTCGAAGGACAGTGCCTGCATGATATCGGTGGAAGTACGCAACGAGTCCATATTCGGAAGGACAATATACGAGGTGGACAGTCTGCTGAACCGCCATTTTGTAGTTTCGCGCCAGTATCACGCTGACGGAAGGATGGAGATACCGACCTCGGACTCAGTTGTCAATGCCGGAGACAAATTGCTTGTAATCACTTCTATGGCCAATGCGGACGTAGTAAGCGCATTTATCGGTAAAAAGATAGACATGGATCAGGGTTCCTGGGAAAAGCTGGATACCAATCTGGTTTCCCGCAGGCTTGTCGTGACCAACAGCGATATCAACGGGAAGAGCTTGGGGGAACTCAATATCCGGGCTCAGTTCGGTCTCAATATCACCAGAGTCAACCGTGCCGGTATAGACCTTACGGCCGATCCTCATCTGCACCTTCAGATAGGGGACCGTATCATGGTTGTGGGCAATCAGGAGGCCATCCATAAAGTGGCACAGCTGGTCGGCAATCAGGCGAAGAAGCTGCGCGAGCCCAAACTTGTACCCATATTCATCGGAATATTTCTCGGTATAATCGTAGGTTCCATCCCTATCATGCTGCCGGGACTGTCCCAGCCGCTCAAGCTCGGTCTTGCAGGCGGTTCTTTGGTTGTGGCAATTATCATTGCCCGTTTCGGCCCGAATCTCGGTATGGTGACTTATACGACGGCGAGTTCGAACATGATGTTGCGTGAGGTCGGCATATCGCTTTTCCTTGCAGCCGTCGGGCTTGGAGCCGGAGAGGGGTTCGTGGAGGCGCTGATGGGTGGCGGTTATATGTGGATACTGTACGGATTCCTTGTGACGGTAATTCCTCTTATTTGTGTCGTCCTGATAGCAAGGCTTGTTTTCAAGATAGACTATTATTCCATATCAGGACTCGTATGTGGTTCCCACACAAATCCTACCGCCCTTGCGTTCATGAACAGTACTTTTGACGAGTCCAGGATTGCGGTGGCTTATGCGACGGTCTATCCACTGTCGATGTTTTTGAGGGTCATAGTGGCCCAGTTGATGGTATTGTAGATAGTTAAGATCCAGATATGTCTTTAAAATGCGGTATAGTAGGACTTCCCAATGTGGGCAAGTCCACACTTTTCAACTGTATCAGCTCGGGAAAGGCTCAGGCGGCCAATTTCCCGTTCTGTACCATTGAGCCGAATATCGGCTCTACAACAGTGCCTGACGAGAGACTTCAGGTACTTGAGAGTATTGTACATCCGAGGAGAGTCGTTCCGGCCACAGTAGAGATTGTGGATATAGCCGGTCTGGTTAAAGGTGCCAGCAAGGGAGAGGGACTGGGCAATCAGTTCCTGGCCAATATCCGCGAGACCGATGCCATCCTGCATGTGCTGCGCTGCTTCGATGATCCGAATGTCACTCATGTCGACGGAAGTGTGGATCCGGTGAGGGACAAGGAAATCATCGACCTCGAGCTTCAGCTCAAGGATCTGGAGACCGTCGAGAGCCGTCTGGGCAAGCTTCAGAAGCAGGCCACAGGAGGAGACAAGCACGCGAAGAAAGCCTGCGAGGTGCTTTCCCGGTACAGGGAGGCTCTGCTTGCCGGCAGATCTGCCCGTACTGTTGTGCTGGACAATGCTGAAGACGAGAAAATCGCACGGGAATTCTTCCTGCTTACAGCTAAGCCAGTGCTGTATGTCTGCAATGTTGACGAGGCGTCTGCGGCAAATGGCAATGTGTATGTGGACAGGGTACGTGAGGCGGTGCAGGACGAGAATGCCGGAGTGCTGGTCATAGCAGCCAAAATAGAATCCGAGATTGCAGAACTGGAAAGCTATGAGGAGCGTCAGATGTTCCTCGGGGAGCTGGGTCTGGATCATTCCGGTATCGAGCGTCTGGTGCGTGCGGCCTATGACCTGCTTGGGTTGCGGACTTATTTCACGGCAGGCGAGCCGGAAGTGAGAGCCTGGACTATCAATAAGGGTGACAAGGCTCCGAGGGCTGCAGGGGTCATCCACTCTGATTTCGAGAAGGGATTCATACGTGCGGAGGTTATCAAGTATGATGATTTTGTCAAATACGGCTCTGAAGCCGAGTGCCGTGCCGCAGGCAAGCTGACGGTGCAAGGCAAGGACTATGTCGTTGAGGACGGGGATATTATGCACTTTCTTTTCAACGTATAGGAGATACGGCTGATTATCAATGAGTAGCAATTCGGCAAATTTGCTGAATTGCTATTTTTATATGTTCTGAATA
>UQUN01000024.1 GCA_900544175.1 uncultured Alistipes sp. | reverse complement strand
GAGCCAGGATCAAACTCTTCATTGTATATGTCTTTTACTCTTAGCTTGTCCTGACATCACCTTAATTTCAAAGAAATTAACGCTACTCTTTTCTTGGTACTTTGCTTGTACTTGTTCTTCAATATTTCAATCAACTTCAGAACTTTCGTGTCACACTTTCAATCTCTCTTCATTCAGTCTTCATCGTGTTTCCTTTTCGAAAGCGGGTGCAAAGATATGGCGACTTTTTTTATCCTCCAAATTTTTTTGCAACTTTTTTGAAAAAATTTTTTAATATTTTTTAAAGACTTTGATTATCAGGACAATTTATCACCATTTTTTTTTGTCCACTCAAAATCCAATATTGCCATACTTTCCGATGCAGATACAGAAATCGACACTCCATACTTTTTTTTCCATCTCTTCAATATGGAATTGAACACACCTTTCGTGAGATATGCCTCGACAAGCGGGTTCACGGTCAAATGGAATGCTTTTATGCCATTCTCCTTCACATAATATGCAAGCCGGCGCTCAATACTCTCGTCGATAAGGATACTGGAAGATATCTTGCCTGTGCCGTGACAGGCAGGGCAGGTTTCCTTCGTATCTATCTCCGTAGCCGGCCTTACCCGCTGCCTTGTAATCTGCATCAGCCCGAATTTTGTCAACGGAAGTATATTGTGTTTTGCCCTGTCGTTCTCCATCAGTTCCTGCATCTTCTTATGCAGGGCATTCTTATGCTCTCCCATATCCATGTCTATGAAATCGACAATGATGATACCGCCCATATCCCTCAATTTCAACTGCCTGGCAATTTCTTCAGCAGCTACGCAGTTCACATCAAACGCATTCTGCTCCTGATCCTTGCCTGTCTTGACGCGGGTGCCGCTATTGACATCCACTACATGCATGGCCTCAGTATGCTCGATTACCAGATACGCACCTTGGCGCATGGGCACGACTTTACCGAACGACGACTTTATCTGACGTGTTACATCAAAATGATCCAGAATAGGCTCGTGGCCCTTGTAGAGCTTCACGATCTTCTCATGATCCGGCAGTATGGTAGAAGTATACTCCCGTACTTCATTGTAGACCGCCTCGTCATTTACATATATATTGGCAAATGTATCATTTAACAGATCCCTCAGGATCGTAGTGGTCTTACTGTTCTCTTTAAAAAGGAGCTGGGGCATCTTCCTGGACGCCATCTTGGGCCATGACTCCTCCCATTTCCTGACAAGCAGTCTGAGCTCAGCATCAAGCACTGCGGCATTCTTGCCTTCAGCTGCTGTTCGGATAATGGCTCCGTAATTCTGAGGAAGAATACTGTACATCAGACGCTCCAGGCGCTTCTTTTCTTCCTTGGAGGAAATTTTCTGTGAAACGCTTATCTTATCTCCGAATGGCAGAAGTACCAGATTTCTACCAGCTATCGAAATCTCTCCAGTCAGCCTGGATCCCTTCGTGGAGATAGGCTCCTTGACTATCTGGACTATAATAGGCTGACCCGGCTTCAGAACGTCCTCTATCTTGCCCTCCTTCTCCAGTATATTGTTTATATCAACTGACTGGAAATATGTCTTCAAATCCTTGTTAGGATTGATCTGCTTGACAAAGTAGTCAAATGCCTTGAAATTAAGACCAAGATCCAAATAGTGGACAAACGCGTCCTTCTTGTCGCCAATATCCACAAACGCCGCGTTCAGCGTGGGAATCAGTTTCTTGACTTTGCCCAAATACACATCCCTTAGAGAGAATGCCCTTTCGGAATTATCCTCCTTGTTGAGTTCTACCAGACGGTGACCTTCCAGAAGAGCTATGACTGTCTCCTTTACATTTACATCAATTACCAGATTTTTATCCATATAAATTAAAAAAAAATCTAAAGCGGTTCATCAACGCTTTAGATTCAATGTAGCTGAGAATGGCCGCTATCTTTTCTTATGTCTGTTCTTGCGCAAGCGTTTTTTACGCTTGTGCGTAGCCATCTTATGTCTTTTTCTTTTCTTTCCGCTTGGCATGGCTTATTTGTTAATGTTGGTTTTAACTAAGTTTAAAAAGGTTTTTGATGGTTTGAATGCAGGAATATAGTGCTCGGGGATCACAATTGTTTTCTGCTTTGAGATGTTGCGTGCAGTTTTCTGGGCACGCTTCTTTGCAGTAAAACTGCCAAAACCGCGAAGATAAACGCTGTTATCCTTTGAAACAGAATCTTTTACTGTCTCCATGAAAGCCTCAACGACTTTCTGGACGTTGAGCTTTTCAAGTCCTGTAGCTTTTGCTACTTCATTTACAATATCAGCTTTTGTCATCTTATTTATATATTAATAGTAATCTGTTTCTTAATATCAGACTGCAAAAGTATTCTTATTTTTTACATTTACAAAATATTATTGCAGATTTTCAATGATTTTATTTTGGCACAATCATTGACAATTCCTATTTCTGCATGTCCATGTGACGTGCTATGACAAAATGACATTTTGAAACTGACAGAACAGACAGTTATGAGACAGAAAATAGACGACTTACTAAATGCAAGCGGAGGAATCGGCGAGGTGAATATACTTCCTGTCGTGAATATAGAATCAGTACAGAAACTCAATGACAGCGAACTGCCAGAGACACTGCCAGTACTTGCACTGCGCAATGCAGTACTTTTCCCGTTGACAGTTACTCCGATAACCATCGGCAGAAAAAAATCCATAAAACTGGTCCGTGACGTATATGGCTCCAGCAAGATACTCGGTGCAATCGCTCAAAGAGACATCAATGTAGAGGATCCGTCACTGATAGACCTATATAATATAGGTACGCTTGCCAGGATCATCAAGATCATAGAGATGCCGGACGGCACCATAACCGCCATACTGCAGGGGCTCAAGAGAATTCAGGCAGTGGAACAGACTGCATCCGAACCATACTTGTTCGCCAGGATAAAATACCTTGAAGAGACACTTCCGAAGAAGAACGACAAGGAAATGAGCACGCTCACCGGTTCTATAAAGGACCTGGCCCTGCATATTATAAAATTGTCCCCCCACCTGCCGCAAGAGGCTTCTTTCGCCATAAAGAACCTTGAGGGAGAAGAGTTCCTAATTAACTTCATTGCATCAAGCATGGAGCTGGAAGACCCTATGGACAAGATCAAGCTGCTGGAAGAAGGCAACATAAAGGTAAGGGCCATGAAGCTTATGGAGATGCTCAACCGCCAGGTGGAAATTCTGAAGCTCAAGGACGACATACAGAAGAAAGTGCGTTCCGAGATGGACCAGCAGCAGAGAGAATACTACCTCAACAACCAGTTGCGCACTATACAGGAAGAGCTCGGCATGGACGAGGCACAGGACATAGACGAACTGCGTCAGAGAGCGAAAAAGAAAAAATGGCCCGAATATGCCGCGAAAGCATTCGAGAACGAGGTCCGCAAACTGGAAAGGTCCAATCCGAATTCTCCTGACTACAACATCCAGTATCAATACATCCAGTTCATGCTCGATCTGCCTTGGAATACCATGACTAAAGACAATCTGGATCTGAAACACGCCCAGAAAGTACTCGACAAGGACCACTTCGGACTGGAGACCGTAAAGGAAAGGATATTGGAATACCTTGCCGTCCTCAAAATGAAAGGTGACATGAAATCGCCTATAATATGTCTTTACGGTCCTCCGGGTGTGGGCAAGACCTCTCTCGGAAAATCCATTGCCAAGGCCCTCGGGAGAAAATACCAAAGAATATCCCTGGGCGGCCTGCATGACGAGTCTGAGATCAGGGGGCACCGTAGAACATACATAGGCGCAATGCCTGGACGCATACTGCAGAGTATCAACAGGGCCGGCAGCTCGAATCCTGTCATAGTCCTGGATGAGATAGACAAAGTAAGCCAGGATTACAAGGGAGATCCGTCTTATGCTCTCCTGGAAGTGCTGGATCCGGAGCAGAACAATGCCTTCCACGACAACTATCTGGACATAGACTACGACCTGTCAAAAGTGCTGTTCATAACTACGGCCAACAACATCAGCACCATACACCCTGCGCTAAAAGACCGTATGGAGATGATTTCCGTATCCGGATATCTCGCTGAAGAGAAAGAAAGCATCGCTGAAGGTTATCTTATACCAAAGCAGCTGGAGGCACACGGTCTGAAAAAAAGTCAGGTCAGGTTCAATACAGCCGCTGTCAGGAAAATCATCGACGAGTATACCCGCGAGTCGGGTGTCAGAGGACTTGACAGACAGATAGCCAAAATTGCGAGAATGTGTGCCAGGAAAATAGCCACGAATGAGGTAAAGAGTGTAAATGTCACTCCGGATGCCGTTTCGGAATTTCTTGGACTGCCTACCAACTTCCACGACCTGCAGAAAGGGAACGAGGCTCCAGGCGTCGTCACAGGGCTGGCATGGACAGAGAACGGCGGCGAAATTCTTTTCATCGAATGCTCGGTAAGTGACGGAAAAGGAGCCCTGTCCACCACCGGCAATCTCGGGGACGTAATGAAAGAATCCGCGACAATAGCCTTCCAGTACCTGAAAGCCCATCCCGACCAGATAGGACTCAAGACGGAGGACATCATGAAACATGACATACACATCCATGTTCCAGAAGGAGCAATTCCGAAAGACGGTCCGTCCGCCGGAATAACAATGGTCAGCGCAATGGCCTCCGGACTGACCGGTAAAATGGTAAGGAGCGGGATTGCCATGACCGGAGAGATGACACTCCGTGGAAAAGTATTGCCTGTAGGCGGAATAAAGGAGAAGATACTGGCAGCAAAAAGAGCCGGTATCCACACCATCCTTCTTTCGAAGGAGAATGAGAAAGACATTAAAGATATCAAGCCTATCTACATCGATGGTCTGGATTTCGTATACGTAGACAATATATCGGAAGTGCTCAAATATATTTTTGCCTGACAATGACAGTCAAGATAGAAGAATCATGGAAAGCGGTACTCCAGAAAGAGTTCGACAAAGAATATTTCGCTGGAATAGCCGCTTTCCTGCATAAGGAGAAACGTGAGGGAAAAGTCATCTACCCTCCAGGACCGCTTATATTCAATGCTTTCAGGCTCACACCATTCAACAAGGTGAAGGTAGTCATACTGGGTCAGGACCCGTACCACGGAAAAGGACAGGCCCACGGTCTCTCGTTCTCAGTGCCGGACGGGGTGGCAGTCCCGCCGTCCCTGCAGAACATATACAAGGAAATCAGTACGGATATCGGGACACCTCCTCCAGACAGCGGAAATCTTGAGAGATGGGCCTCACAGGGAGTGTTCCTACTCAACTCCGTTCTTACAGTAAGAGCCGGAGAACCGACGTCCCACAGTTCAATAGGATGGCAGACATTCACTGACGCCGTAATAAAAGCCGTCTCGGACAAAAGGGGGCATGTGGTATTCTTGTTGTGGGGCAACTACGCCAGAAGCAAAAGACCCCTTATCGACACATCAAGACATCTGGTACTGGAAGCTGCCCACCCGTCACCTCTCGCAAGAGGAGCCTTCTTCGGATGCAGGCATTTCTCAAAGGCAAATACCTGGCTTGCTGAAAACGGAATCAGTCCGATTGTCTGGTAAGGATATTTTATTTTTACTATATTTGTTCTCGGTAACAGAACCATATAAATATTATGGGTACAAACAAGAAATCAGCTATATTTCCCGGCTCATTCGACCCGTTCACCCTCGGACATATGGATGTCCTACAGTCAGCACTCAATCTGTTTGACTCCATAGTCGTGGCAGTCGGATACAACCACCTCAAGCATGGATTCTTTCCACCTGAGACAAGGGTCAGACTGATCAATGATGCCATAAAGCCCCTGATCGAGGCAGGTGCAGATATAGAAGTAACATCCTATACCGGTCTCACTGTGGACCTGTGCCGCGAGCGCAACAGCAGATTTATAATCCGCGGACTCAGGACGACTACCGATTTCGAGCTTGAGTCCGTCATTGCACAGGCAAACAGGAAAATGTCCCCCGAGACAGTGACCGTTTTCATTCCTGCGTCACATACCTATTCATTCATATCCTCCACGGTTGTCCGCGATGTACTGATAAACGGAGGCGACGCCTCCCCTTTCCTTCCGTCCAACATCAATATTAAAGAATACATACCTGCACAATGAATACGTACTTGAAGATACTGTTGACATGCACTTTGTCAGTCATGCTCACCATGGCTGACCCGCACCTGTCTTCCGCGCAGACTGACACCTTGACGACAGGCACAGGACTATCGCAGGAAGACGTAAACATAGTGATGAAAATCTTCGACGGCAAGCAGCCATACGAGATAATAGGACATGTGGACGGGCTGATCATGACCGGAAAGACGGACGAGGATAAGGCATCCACTGCCTATCACATATACAGGTACTACAGGACGTCCAGAATAATGGGATACGATGAGATTGCACTTTATGTCGCTGACAACTATTTTCTCAACGGCAGATACAAACTGCCTGATGACAGCGGACTTATTGAGATGAAACTGTTTGCTGAGACAAACCGCAGGTCGCTGATAGGCATGAAGGCGCCGTCCGTAATACTTGAAGACCCTGCCGGCTCCAGGATCAGCATACCTGGCACCGGCTACGACTATGCCGTAATCTACTTCTACGACGATGAATGCCCAGGCTGCCTGCGTACCACTCCCGGGCTCATGCAATACCTGTCCGGCAATCCGAGGAACCTGAACTTCCGCGTCTACCTTGTCTATACCGGGGATGACAGAGAACGATGGATGAGCTACATAGAAAAGGCTATCGGACCTTTCAAAATGTCCGGAAAAGTCAGTCTCACTCACCTGTGGGACCCGGAGATGACATCCGGTTTTGTAAACGAATACGGAGTGACGTCCACACCCAAGCTGTTTCTTGTGGACAGGGACGGCATCATAGTCGGCAGGGAACTGACTCCGACGGCCCTCTCTCAGGTAATAGAAGTAAATGAGACCCGGCTGAACAAGATGGAAAGCCTGCTTGACCAGATATTCACCCCGATGACAGGTACTGCGGACACAACAGTTGTCAAGGAGACCATTGACACTTTCTTCAATGATTCCAAGGATAATCCTGACTTCTTCCACGAGCTTTTCTATACAATGTACCAATACCTGAAGACCAGTTCCAGCTATACACTGCAGCAGGGTGCCGCATACTTGGCCGAAAAATACATTGCCGGTATGCCGGAGATGTGGGAAAGTGTGGAATTCACTGACACAGGTGTGACACAAGGCAGCAGGATAAGAGCGGACTTCCAGTCTGTCAACGAATTCATAGATCAGACTGCCCTTGCCGTACTTATGTTCCACAGGAATCCGCTGGACAGACCGGTGACCGACCTCGAACTGCGCACAGCACAGAACAAGAGACAGAACATCTACGGCATTGATGCACAATATACTGTTCTCTACTTCTATAACATGGATTGCCGGCTTTGCAATGCCGTTTCTAAAGAGCTTGACAAGGTCCAGAAAGCATATTCGCCACAGCAGGTCCGCATCATTGGCATATACACAGGAACCGACAACAAGTGGAGAAAATACGTCAAGGACAATCACGCCTCCTGGATCAACCTATGGGACAAGAAAAGAAAATCAGGCATGTTCGACAAGTACGACCTGCTGGACGTTCCGGCAATCTACCTGTTGGACCAGGACAAGATCACTTTGGCCAAGGATATCAATCCAGACGTGCTTAGTGCCCTGCTTGAATACTATCTGTCATCCTCAGAAACAGAATAAAGCCAGTAACATGCTCATACTTTTTCTCAAGGGTCTTGTAGTAGGTATCTGCGCATCGGTTCCATTGGGCCCGATAGGAGTCCTTTGTATCCAAAGGACACTGAGCAAAGGCAGGCACTCCGGTTTCATCACAGGACTCGGAGCTGCCGTAACAGACACATTTTTCGCTGCCATAGCCTTGCTAAGCCTGTCTTTCGTCCAGCACATACTCTCAGACTACAAGAACATTGTCATGATTGCAGGAGGCGTGATAGTCGGCATATTCGGAGTCAGACTGTTCATGACCAATCCTGTCAAACAGATAAAACGGATCAAGTCAGGCAACAAAAGATACTGGCAGGATTTTTTCTCCACCATTATAATGACAATCAGCAATCCTGGAGCATTCTTCCTGATGCTCGGACTATTCGCATTCATAGGCATAAACCATAACGGAAACGAGCCGGCCAACCTTATATCCGTCACACTTGCCGGAGTGTTCTCAGGAGCAGTCATATGGTGGCATATCCTATCCACATCCATAAACATGTTCAGGAACAAGCTACGGCTCAGGCAACTGATAATGATCAACCGAATCGCCGGAATAGCGATAATGGCACTTGGAATCATTTCTATGTTCGAAGGAATCTACAGAGCGGTCTTTCCGTTATGACGCCTCCCTACGCAGTAATACTCGAAACCTGCCCTGTCGAGGTCAACAGGATTATAGATATTGCGGCCGTCTACAAAGACATTGCCTCTCATGACTTTCCTCAACCGTGTCCAGTCAGGTATACGGAACTGCTTCCACTCTGTAAGCAAAGCGACTGCATCCGCACCCGATGCCACATCATATATATCATTGCAATAGACCACCGAGTCTCCAAAAACAGACCTGGCTGAGGGCATTGCCACTGGATCAAATACCCTTACTTCGGCCCCTGCCTCGAGAAGCATTGACACAGTCACAATAGACGGAGCCTCCCGCATGTCATCGGTACACGGCTTGAATGCAAGCCCCCACAAAGCCACTGTACATCCTTTGAGAGCACCACCAAATGCTTCCTGCAATTTTCTGAAAACCACCTTTTTCTGCTCATTATTCACTTCCTCTACAGCACTGATGACTTTCATCCTGTACCCGTAGGTTCCAGCCATACTGATCAACGCATTGACATCTTTAGGAAAACATGACCCGCCGTAACCGCAGCCAGGATACAGGAACTTGGAGCCTATCCGGCTGTCCGAAGCCATACCGGCCCGCACCTTGCTGACATCAGCTCCTGTAAACTCGCACAACGCAGCTATCTCATTCATGAAACTTATTCGAGTGGCGAGCATGGCGTTGGATGCATACTTTGTCATCTCCGCCGACAGGATATCCATGAATATAACCCTGTAGTTGTTCAAAAGAAATGGTCTGTACAAAGAGGCCAGCATGTCTCTCGCCCTTTCGCTTTCCACGCCTATCACAACCCTGTCCGGCGTCATGAAATCCTTTATGGCCACGCCTTCCTTCAGGAACTCCGGATTGGAGGCTATATCGAACGGCACCGAAACATTTCTGGCTCTGAGTTCCTTCTCCACAGTCTCACGTACCTTGAAACAGGTACCGACAGGGACGGTGCTTTTCATGACCAGAAGCGTATACTTTGCAATATGCTTCCCGAATTCACTTGCCACTTCCATGACATGCGAGACATCTGCGGATCCGTCCTCTCCAGGAGGTGTTCCCACAGCAATGAAAACCACATCAACCTTGTCCAGACAATCCTTCAACGATATCGTGAAATGCAGCCTGCCGTCTGACAAGTTCTTGTCCACCATCTCCTGAAGTCCTTCCTCGAATATCGGAAGCACCCCTTTCTTCAGATTCTCTATTTTTACAGTATCTACATCCACGCACCATACACTGGCGCCCATTTCAGAAAAGCAGACCCCGGACACGAGGCCTACATATCCGCTGCCGACAACTGCTACATTCATATTGTTAAGTGACTTTGTGGAGATGGGCGGACTCGAACCGCCGTCCAGACACAGCACCCGAGTGCTTTCTACATACTTATTCTGCCGTTGTTTTTCGTAACAAGACTGCAGACAGACATGCTATCCTGTTCTTATCCCTTCAGTCTTTGGCCACATTAAGGGAGTCAGTGACCGCATCCTGCTTGAATGATACCCCATATACCTGACATGGCAGGCAGAAAGTCAGGCGGGATACTCGTCGCTATCGCCCTTGGCGACTGCGATTAAGGCAGTAAACTCCGTTTACTACGCAGCGAGCGCATAATTGTTGTTGCCAGTTATTGGCTTTGAAACCTTGATAACGAGGTAGGTTTCAACCCCGGTATGCTTACATTCCGATGTCTTGTGCTGTCAAAACCAAAACATCCCCTTTTTAAAATGCAAAGATAATGAAAAATTATTCCCCTCAAGCCTTTTTGATAGTAGGATAAGCTATTCTCTCATGATATACCTGTTCCAGACGCTCCTTGAACATCTTCTTTACAGTTTCCACATCCTTTATCGATATGTCGGCCTCGACAAGCTGGGAGTCTGACAGCCTTTTGCTTATGATTGAGTCAACCAAAGCGGATATGCTCTCAGGAGTATAGTCCTTCAAGGACCTAGAAGCAGCCTCAACGGCATCTGCCATAAGTACTATCACCTGTTCCTTCGTCCTTGGCAGTTCCCCATGATAGGTGAACGGTTCCTTGTTCTCAGGATCTCCACCGGCATTGCAGTACTGCGCATAAAAATAGAATGTGACAGTCTGCGCATGATGTGTTCGAATAAAATCTATGACAACCTCGGGCAGCTTGTTCTTTCTGGCGATTTCCACCCCGTCATCCACATGCCTTATAATCTGCTGCGCACTCTCTATCGGAGAAAGCCCTTTATGGTAATTGACTCCAACTGGAGAGTTCTCCACAAAACACTGTGGATTCCTCATCTTTCCTATATCGTGATACAAGGCCCCCACCCTTGCAAGTATCATGTCCGCACCAACCTCGCGTGCAGCCTCTGAAGCCAGATTGGCTACCTGAAGTGAATGCTGGAAGGTCCCCGGTGCTTTCTGGGACAACTCACGGAGCAGCTTGTTGTTGGTATCCGAAAGATCTATCAGCCTTGAATGGGAGACGAGTGAGAATATCCTCTCAAAAATAAACGCGACCGGATACGCAGCGATTACAAGCAGTGAGTTGACTGCCATCCGGAATTCCACCTTGAGGTTGAACATCGCCAAAGTACCGTCTCCTGACAGGAGAAAGCCGATATAGTTGAGAGACATACCGATGAATATGAACAGGGAATTAAGAAACTGCAGCCAGCCTTTGTTGAAATACTTGAATGAGACTATGGCAATGATGCCTCCCGTAAGATTCATGAAATAAAGCTCGATGCCACTGTCACTCATGAACAGCAAAGGCAGCAGCATCACCGTATATATGGGATACACATATCGCCTGGCAAAGAACATGATGAGATATATCGCGAATACCGAATACGGTACTATATACAGATAGTCGATATCAATGCTCCTTATAATAACCGTAAGCAAAAAAATAAGGGCATACAGGGTAAGTATGAATGCGAAGACCTTGCGTTTCCGCAATATATCCTTATGCGTAAAATACACAACGGCAAAAAGCGAGGCCAGAATCATGAGACAGAGGATGAAATGTCCCGTACGCAGTCCGATGGACGACTCCGAGTATCCGTATGTAAGTTCATACTCCTTCTTGAACGAGTCCAGAAGCTGCTCTATCTCAGTAGTCACTATCTCACCCTCTGACACGATGAGCTGACCCGCATACACCATGCCTTTTGTCGGCGATATATAGTCCACTGCATCCTTGTGGAACAGGTCTGTCTTGTATTGATCATACTCCAGATTGGGAACGATGAATCCGGAAATGCCGTACGATGAATATAGAGAGTCGGGATCATAGGCAGGGAAACTCATTGACAGATGGTGCTTCATGTAATCTTCGGCTTTCCGTGGCGTATAGACTTCCGCCAAAGGAATCTCCTGCGCTCTTTTGTCTCTCTGCACCACAATAGTGCCTGCCGAGGCCGTATTCTCGTCCATGGACGGCAGGATACCAGTGGAGTATACCTTGTACAAGGACTCGATGATAAAGTACAGCACATGCTCATTGACATCCTGTGAGCCCTGCATTGCACGCAGTCTCTTGATCTGAGTGTTCACTACAGCATTGTCGTAGTTGAAGTACGGTATAACCCGGGATGCCTTTTCCTCTTTCTCGGCAAGAAGTTCCTGCTCGGTCTTCAATATTGGGAAATCGATCGGCGAGAGCAGAGTCTCGTACACCCACGGACGTCCAGCCTGGTAATTGTACTTGAATTTACCCTCCTCCGGAAAGAGCAGGACAGTCATCACAAGCACTACAAGCAGTGACAAATATATTTTCGGGTCTCTTAGAAAGTTCTGTTGTTCCATCTGTCGTATTTTGTAAAAGATGAAGCCTCCCGCAGACACTTACGGGAAGCTTCGCTTATGTCAATGGACCTGGAGCGCAAGGGCTGACATTACCCGAGAGCCTTGTCCTGAATATCGTCACCGTCATACAGACCGGCATCGAGCTTCTTCTTCGCCTCTGAGAATGCATTGAGTGTATACTCGACATCATCCAGAGTATGTGCGGCTGTAGGTATGATCCTGAACATGATGACACCTTTCGGTACCACAGGATATACGACCACCGAACAGAACAGATTGTAGTTTTCCCGAAGGTCAACAAGCATGTTCGTAGCCTGAGGAACCGTTCCATGGATAAAGACAGGGGTCACGCAGGCCTGGGCTAGACCTATATCGAATCCCCTCTCCCGGAAACCGTTCTGAAGCGCATGTGTAACAGTCCACAGTTTCTTGCGCAACTCATCTCCCTCCGGGCCACGGATAATCTCCAGTCTCTTCAGGCAGCCCTCCACGATGGGCATGGGAAGGGACTTTGCATAAATCTGAGAGCGGAGGTTGTAGCGGAGATAATTGATGATCGACCTGGGACCGGCCACGAATCCACCGATGATGGCCATGGACTTGGCATACGCGCCTATATACAGGTCAATGCCGTCCATCACTCCGAAATGCTCGGACGTACCGCGTCCGTGAGGACCCATTACACCAAAGCCGTGGGCATCGTCTATGAGAATGCGGAACTGATACTTTTTCTTGAGTGCAACAATCTGGTCAAGAATGCCGAGAGCACCGGTCATGCCGTACACTCCCTCTGTGATGAGCAGCACTCCGCCGCCAGTCTCCTCGCATACCTTGAGCGCACGCTGGATGGTCTTCTCGCATTTTTCTATATCGTTGTGAGGATACACCATTCTCTTGCCCATATGCAGACGACATCCGTCGATCAGACACGCGTGGGCCTCGGAATCATAGACTATCACATCATGACGATTGACAAGTGCGTCGATAGTTGATACGATTCCCTGATACCCGAAGTTGAAAAGGAATGCATCCTCCTTCTGTTCGAACTCGGCCAGCTCCTTCTCCAGTCTCTCATGAAGCGAAGTCTGCCCCGACATCATCCTGGAGCCCATCGGATATGCAAGTCCCCACCTTGCCGCAGCCTCGGCATCTATCTTCCGTATTGCCGGATGGTTGGCCAGGCCGAGATAATTGTTGAGACTCCAGCAGAGCACCTCGTGCCCGTTGAACATCATCCTCGGCGCTATCTCTCCCTCAAGCTTGGGGAAAGTAAAATATCCGTGACCTCTTGCGCGGTACTGTCCGAGCGGACCTCCCTCGTCTTTGTTTATTCTTTCGAAAATGTCCATTTTATGGTATTTTTATAAGTTATGCGTCAATTTTCGCGTACTTGGCGTTCATCTCTATGAACTCACGGCGTGGAGGCACATCATCACCCATCAGCATAGAGAAAATCCTGTCGGCCTCGGCGGCATTGTCTATCGTGACCTGACGCAGAAGCCTTGTAGCCGGGTCCATCGTCGTCTCCTTGAGCTGCTCGGCGTTCATCTCACCCAGACCTTTGTATCTCTGGACATAGATGGAACCGTCATTACCCTTGCCTATCTCGGCTATTGCGGCAATACGCTCGTCCTCGGTCCAGCAATATTTCTCCTCCTTGCCTTTTTTGCTCTTCACCTTGTAAAGAGGCGGAGCGGCAATATACACATAGCCGTTCTTGATCATATCGGGCATATAGCGGAAAAAGAATGTAAGGATAAGAGTGGCTATATGCGCTCCATCGACATCGGCATCGGTCATGATAATGACCTTATGATAACGCAGTCTGTCCAGATTGGCGGCCTTGCTGTCATCTTCCGTACCGATGGTTACGCCCAGAGCCGTGTAGATGTTCCTGATAGTCTCACTCTCCAGCACTTTATGTTCCATTGCTTTCTCCACATTGAGAATCTTTCCTCGAAGCGGAAGTATGGCCTGATATGTACGGTCACGGCCTGTCTTGGCCGTTCCTCCCGCAGAGTCTCCCTCTACCAGAAAGAGCTCGCATTTCTCAGGGTCACGGTTGGAGCAGTCCGCCAACTTGCCGGGCAGACCAGCACCTGACATAACCGTCTTGCGCTGAACGAGCTCGCGGGCCTTACGGGCGGCATGACGGGCAGTCGCCGCAAGTATTACTTTGTCTATTATATTCTTGGCATCCTTCGGATTCTCCTCCAAATATGTCTCAAGTGCCGCCTTTGTCGCCTGGGAAACAGCCGCATCAACCTCGCTGTTGCCAAGTTTGGTCTTTGTCTGTCCCTCGAACTGCGGTTCAGCCACCTTCACGGAGATCACGGCTGTCAGTCCCTCTCTGAAATCTGATGCATCCAGATCAAACTTGAGTTTCGACAAATATCCGTTCTTCTCCGCATAAGCCTTCAGGGTTGAGGTCAGACCGCGACGGAATCCAGTCAGATGGGTACCTCCCTCTATAGTGTTGATATTGTTTACATAAGAATGGATATTCTCAGAAAAGCCGGTATTGTACTGCATCGCTATCTCAATCGGGATACCTGTCCTGTCTGTCTCGAGCGATATTGGCTTCTCGGTAAGTTTCTCACGGGTACCGTCCAGATACTGGACAAACTCCACCAGTCCATGTTCGGAATAGAACTCCTGACGGAAAGGAGTCCTGTCCACCTCGTCCATGGTCTCCATACCGGACTCCGCCACAGGTGTCCTCTCGTCTACAAGCACCAGACGGATCCCCTTGTTGAGATATGCAAGCTCCCTTAGCCTGGTGGCCAGGACAGAGACATCGTATACTGTTGTCATCCTGAATATCTCGCTGTCAGGCTTGAAGGTTATGATAGTCCCTGTATCCCCGCACTCACCTACTGTCTTGACCGGATACTGCGGAACACCCCGACTGTATTCCTGCACGAATATCTTGCCCTCCCTGTGGACTTCCGCCTTGAGATATACGGAAAGTGCATTCACGCACGACACCCCGACACCGTGAAGACCACCTGACACCTTATAGCTGTCCTTACTGAATTTACCTCCGGCATGAAGAACCGTAAGAACGACCTCCAGGGCCGAACGGCCCTCCTTCTCGTGCATGCCGGTAGGAATACCGCGGCCGTCATCCCTCACACGTATAGAATTGTCAGGAAGAACAGTGACCTCAATATTCTTGCAGAAGCCCGCCAATGCCTCGTCTATGGAGTTGTCCACAACTTCGTACACAAGATGATGCAGTCCCCTCGGGCCAATGTCGCCGATATACATAGACGGACGCTTCCTTACTGCCTCCAGTCCCTCCAGAACCTGAATACTGTCAGCAGAATATTCCTTTTCCGCTTCAATCTTTTCTATATCTGTCATCGCAGTTCTAAAATTATATAACGGACAAAGATAATAAAAATTTCTTACAACTTCAGACACAAGCCGGCACCCACACTGATTCCTGGCTCGACATAGTTCAGATAATACTGTATCTTACTGTTTGCCAGATTGTCCGCCTCAAGGAAAACCATTACGGACGTATTTACGGCATAAGATACCCTCAGACCGATATCCACAAATGACGGAACTCTGTAATAAGATACAGGATCCGATACTGCCGCACCGGCTGCGGCTCCCGTCACGGACGTACGGAAATAACAGTCAGCCCGTATAAACAGACGCCGCTTCAAGTTGTACTCCATGACGGCCCTTATATCAAAAGCAGGAGTCATCAATGCGGCACGACTGTCGGTGTAATACCTGTAATTCAAATCGGCCTGGGCAAAAAAGTCCCTTGACTTCCATCTCAGCGTACTGCCTGCCGTCAGCAGGTGACTGCTTCCGCCGGATATTCTCTGGTAACCTCCGGCCGATATGAATGAAAGGATATCGGCCGCCCTGAGATAACCGGCCCTGAGCGAATATGAGAAACGGTCTCTGACCGATCCCTTAAGTCCGAGATCCAACGACACTGGTACCGCCTTCAGGAACATCCCGCGTCCACTGTCCATCCACGGATTGAGCTCATACAGGTCGTATCTTGTAAGCAGACGGTGCTCGCCGTGCAGTTCGGCAAAAAGCCACAAAGTATTGCGGGCCGCCTCATACACAACCGATGCATCCGGATAAAAAAGCGTTCTGTATGACGATGACGGACCGGAACCGTAGGCAGAAGAGAAAACAACCGAAGCCTTTATGCGCCAGCGGTCCCTCTCCCACCTGTACACAGGCGCAAGACTCCACAGCCCCGAATTCGAGAAAGTGCCGTCGAATCTGAGATACAGCAGATGCTCTTCCTTAAATGCCGCTCCCATAGATATATCCGCATCGGCAAGATGCTCAGTGACTCCACTCCGGTTGTCAAAATAACGGTATCCCAAGTCAACATTATAATAGAACGCATCTGTACCAGAATTGACCGAACGGACATTCAGACGAGAGTCAAAATGGCGGAAATGATTGGAGTTCCAGTTCCATATCTGCTTGTGGGACAGACCTTGTCCGCCATTAAGGGCATACATGCTGGCCGCATAGCCGGCACTGATACCAAGTTCTCCCTTCTTCCACCTGAATCCGAAAGCCGCACCCGCCTTGTTTCTCATCCTGTCTCCGTAGGACTTTTCACCGGACAGCACGACACGGTCGCCGGAATAGGCTGTAAGTGGCATTTTTCCCCAATAGGAATCATGGTTGACGTACACCTCGAACGAGAACCTGCCGCCAAGACGTGGTGACACATACAGGTCCGCTGACGGTGTCCACGGATAAGAAGCCGCCAGCCTGGCATACAGCCAGGGATACACCACCTTGCCGTAATCAGCCGGCCCGACGGTAAGTGTTGGCGAGAACTCATAAAGGTCCTTGTATGGACTGTAGAATGTAGTGTAATTGAAATCCAGGTTGAAATTCAGGAGAGAATCGTCAACAGGAATATCCATAGGGGCTTTTTCAATGCTCGTGATCCGGCCTTCATAGTCCCTCTCAACCTCCACAGTGGAGTTGATTCCAGTCTGTGCCCCCAGCCGCACAGCATTAACCGCCAGGAGCAGCACCGACACCAGTATTATGCGTATCCTCATCGTCATCGTGCGCTGATTATCGTATCTAATCTTTCAAGTCTCATCTCCACCTGTTCCAGGACATCGTCCTTTGACGAAGACGGGCTGTAGCCGTCCTTGATGCTCTGGAACGTGGCCACAGCCTGCTCCCATTCCTCCCTTTCTGCAAAAGAGTCACCAAGCACAATAAAACTCTTGGCGAGCCAATACATCTGATCCGTCTTGGAATCCGAGAAAGCATATACAAGATTCTCCACCTCCTCGAAATTCCCGGCATCGTACGTGTCCTGTATCAACAGATAACAGGCCTCCGCTCCCAGCGGAGTATAGTTCATACGTGCAAGTCCGCGCAATATGGGAAGAGCCTCGTCCCTGCGCCCGAGCGATATGCAGGACTTGGCCGTAATGTACTGCGCCTCCTGGGCATCCTCCTGATCCAGAGACTGGATATCCAATACCTGAGAGGCTGCGTCAAGAGCAAGATTGTATTTCTCATCCATGAAATAGGACCTCATCAGACCTTTTCTGGCCTCATTGCGGTTGTTGTCCAACTGCGCGATACGCAGAAGATCCTCATATGCTGACGCCGCCGCTCCATACTCCTCAAGACCGTAGCATATCCCTGCATACTTGAGTGTGGACAACTCCACAAACGACCCGCTGCCGGTGTCCATCACCTTCCTGTACGCCGATGCGGCCTCCTCCTTCCTGTTCATGGCCGAAAATGACTCTGCAAGATAAAAATACGCGAGCGGAGTCTTCTGACCGTCAGGATACATCTTTATAAAGGACTCCAGGGCCTTTTCTGCGGAAACATAATCACCGGACAGGTACGTCTGTTCCGCCGCACTGAAAAGCATGCTCTCCCTCTCGTCCGGAGTCTTCATGTCGGACATTCCAACACGGTCCAAATACGCGAAATACTCTTCCGGCCTGTTCTGCACAGAGTATATGCTCTCTATGACAGCCAAAGCATTCTCCGTATCTTCCGACAGCGGATATCTCTCCACTATTCCCGTAAGATACTCTACCGCCCTTTCATAGTCTCCTGCATTGGAATACAGCATACCGAGTTCCAGCATGGCTTTCGGTTCGTAGAGCGGATCCCTGACCTCATTAAGCAGGTATTTAAAACACCTTTCCGCCTTGTCCGCAATATGTTCCTGCACATATGTGCGTCCCAGCTCATACACGGCTCTGGGATAAAGCGGAGTATCCTCCCTCCTGTCCACTATGCTTTCCAGCATCTCTATCTTCTTGCCGGTGTCAGGCACAAGGCCATAGGCCAGCGCACACTGATATGCGGCGTACACGACATACTCAGGATTGTAGTTGACCATAGAAACCTCCTCGTACACCGAAGCAGCCTTGGCATAGTCCCTGAGCATGAACAGAGCGTCCCCTACCCTAAGCCTGGCCTCTATGATCATGTCCATATCAGTACCTCGCAGTTCCAGGAATCTGTAGAACCACTCAAGCGCCTCCTCATAATTTCCCATGGCATAATAACAGTACCCCTGACCGAAAAGCATGTACGGATACTCCTTGAACGACCTGAATGCCTGGTTTTGGTAAAGAGTGCCGTTCATTTCTGCCGCACCTGCAGCATTCCCGGTCCTATAAAGGGCGTCAGCAAGCCAGAATCTGGTCAGAAGCCCGAGATTACGGTTATATGATGAATGCTCCGACGACATCCTGAAACCCTCGACCGCCCCACCGTAAGATCCCATGCCGTACAATTCGAGACCTCTCAGAAATGCCGCTTTCTGCAGGTTCATCTCCATCTCGGGTGTCATATTACGTATGCCGCTCAAGGCACTTATTGCCGCCTTATAGTTCTTGGACAGCAAATAAGACTCTGCCATATAGGAATATATCTCATCCGAGCGTTTTGTTTCAGGCCACTCCGCAAGATAGTCCTGGAACACCGAGATGTCCGAATTCACATCAAATGCCAGCTTCGCATAATTGTAGTAGGACTCCTCTCTGACATTACGGTCAAACGTCATCTCTGATGCTTTCCTGTAACACCTCAATGCCTCATGCTTGTTCCTGAGCTTCAGATATGAGTTGGCAAGATGCATATATGCGTTCTGAGCCAGGGAATCAGGAGTTGACACCACCTTCCCGAATGCGTCCACAGCAGCATAGTACGAACCGTTGGCATAGGAAATGATGCCGAGATAATAGTTGTCCTTTCTGCTCATGCCTGCACCGGAAGACGAATAGTCCTTGAACCACCTCTCGGCCTCGTCCGAACGTCCAAGACTGTAGTATGCCTGGGATATGATTCTGGCCACCTTAGGCTTCATGTCCTTGGGAACGATACCGAAGACACCCGCTCCGTTATCCGTCACATACCCGTAGTCCTCCATCATCAGCTTCGACTCCAGAATGTAATAGGCGCAATAGGCACTGAAATGAGCATCGTGGCGTATTGAGGACAGAAGTCTTATCGCATTCTTGAAGTCCTTGTCCATATAGGCTATGTAGCCGGCATAATACGTTGACGGTACCGTATATTTTGTATGTCTGCCCTTCAGTATCATGTTGAACCCGTTCCTGGCACCGGCAGTGTTTCCAGTCCTGAGCTGACAGAACGAGCGCTGGAAAAGATACTGCTCTTTACCGGTTCTGGACAACAGTGCGTAATCAGTGCTGTCCAGGATCCTCAACGCAACGGCGTATTCCTTTCTGTCAAAATAGTATCCAGCATACTCCAGCATAACGCCCATATACTCCGGAGCCGATCTGAAACATCCGGTATATACGTCCATAAGAGCATCCACATCAGGGACTCCAAGACGTATACTGCTCAATATGTAATATGAGGCAAGCCAGTCCTTGTCCGGACCGGAAATACCAGAAGATGTCGTAAAGACATCTCTCACCTCCTCCCTTACGGCAGAGAACATGTCATTGTCATACAGCTCCTTTATCCTCTCCAGCCTCCTTTCCGGAATCTTGCCGTCCTGAGCGCCACTTGACAAGCAGACTGCAATTGCAAACGACAAAAAAGCCAAACATCTTTTACAGACCATTTTCAACCTATTTGGGGCAAAAATAAGAATAATTGACTATATTTGTATATTAATTGACGGCTAATGGGAGAAAACACAGACCATCCACTTATATTCTTCGAGAATGCTGACATATACAACAGCGGCAACATCGTGATATCCGGGCTCACGATGAGTGTGGATAAAGGTGAGTTTGTATATATCATAGGAAAAGTCGGCAGCGGAAAGACAACCATAATACGGGCGATGATAGGCGACACGGACATAAAAAGCGGCACCGCCTTCATCGGGGGATTCAATATGAGAAAATTGAAAAAGAGACAGATTCCTTACCTGAGACGAAAGATAGGGGTCGTGTTCCAGGACTTCCAGCTGCTCATGGACAGGTCTGTCAACGACAATCTGATGTTTGTCCTGCGCGCCACAGGCTGGAAGGACAGGAAAGCTGCTCAGGAGCGCATAAGAAAAGCCCTCAACGCAGTCGGTATGGAACATAAGGCCCAGAAGATGCCACACCAGCTGTCAGGAGGAGAGCAGCAGAGAATCGCAATCGCCAGGGCCCTGCTGAACAGCCCCGAGATTATCCTTGCCGACGAGCCTACAGGCAACCTTGACGGTGACACTACTGATGAGATCATGAATCTGCTGCTGAGAATAAACAAGGAGAACGGTCCTGCCATCATCATGGTGACCCACAACAAGACCCTGTTCCAGAAGTACCCGGCCCGCACTTTCCTATGCGAAAAGATGTCCTGCGAGGAAGTACCTGAAGAGAAAGAGGTCCAACTTGACATAACCGAATTCATATAGTCCTGTACATGACAGAAAGACTCACTCAGAAACAAAGGTACGAGGCGATTATAGGATGGTTCGCCGCCAACAGGCCGTCTGTCCGTTCCGAACTCAGCTACACCGACGGTTACCAGCTGATTGTCGCCGTGATACTTTCCGCGCAGTGTACAGACAAGAGAGTGAATATGGTCACGCCGGCCCTGTTCGAGAGATTTCCCGACCCAGAATCATTGGCCGAAGCCTCATTCGATGAAGTCCTGAGCCTTATCCGCTCCGTATCTTACCCCAACAGCAAAGCCCGACACATCATCGACATGGCACGTAAGCTGACAACCGACTTCAATTCCGTGATCCCCTCAGACATAGACAGTCTCATGACATTACCGGGAGTCGGCCGCAAGACAGCCAACGTGGTCGCATCCATACTTTACGACAAGCCTGTCATCGCAGTAGACACCCATGTCCTGCGCGTATCCAACAGGCTCGGTCTGTCGGACGGCAGGACCCCGGAAAAGGTAGAAGCCGATCTCGAAAGCAATATACCGTTGGAACAAAGGGCAATATCACATCACTGGCTCATACTGCACGGACGCTATGTGTGCACCGCACGCAATCCTAAATGCGATGAATGTCCTCTTGCAGCATGGTGCAGGTCATATCCGGAGCTGTCGTCCAAAAACGTAAAATGAAGGACTGGAACGACATAATATCCGACTACAGGTCATATTTGAGAATCGAACGGGCTCTGTCGAAAAACACACTTGTCTCATACACAAACGACATCATGAAGCTGGCCAGATTCATGTCATACCGAAACCCGGAAGACATAAATGGAGAGGATCTTGCTGCATTCATCTCTGATGAGGCGGGGAAAAACATCTCCAAGCGCAGCCAGGCCAGAACAGTCAGCTCCCTGAAAAGTTTCTTCAGTTTTCTTGAGATAGAAGGACGCATAATGGACAATCCTGCCGACATCATTGATCCTCCGAAAATATCCAGACATATTCCAACTGTTCTCTCCATTGAGGAAATAGACCGCATAATATGCTCCGTGGACCTGTCATCCACTGAAGGGCACCGCAACAAGGCCATTCTGGAAACACTGTATTCATGCGGTCTCAGAGTAAGCGAGCTGGTGTCACTTCGCATCTCCGACTTGTTTCTGGACGAGGGATTTGTCAGGGTAATCGGAAAAGGCGACAAGCAGAGACTTGTTCCCATAGGAGAGCCTGCGGCACGGGCTGTCAGAATGTACCTGTCGCAGACAAGACGGTCATGCTCTTCCAGGAAAGCGGAGGACATACTGTTCCTGAACAGGCGCGGAGGCAAAATGAGCAGACAGATGGTATTTCTGATTGTCAGGCGACAATGCGAGAAGGCAGGTATAACAAAAGAAATATCCCCGCACACATTCCGCCACTCATTTGCCACCCACATGATAGAGAATGGCGCAGACCTGAGAGCTGTACAGCAGATGCTTGGACACGAAAGCATACTCACAACGGAAATTTATACGCACGTAGACTCCATAAAGTTGCGGGAGACCATTCTCAGCCATCATCCCCGCGGCTGAGCTTCCACTCCTTCCGAAGAAACAGGAAAGAGGTTTCGATTGTGTAGCCCCAACAGGACTCGAACCTGTATCTAAAGTTTAGGAAACTTCCATTCTATCCCTTGAACTATGGGGCCAATACTTGAAATCAGCGTGCAAATATATTAAATTTTTCGATCAATCCACAATTTAATACATTTTCCGCTTTAAGAATCATATTTGATATTGCCTTCGGCGTGGAACGTCCATGCCCTATTATCACAGCAGAAAGCACCCCGAGGACCGGAGTCCCTCCGTAATTTTCATAGTTGAAACGGTCTATGTATGGATCACTGATACCTCTGGACGAAGCCATGTCATAGAAACTCTCGGCCTGTTTCAGAAAAATATTGCCGGTGAATCCGTTCGTCACCACCACATCTGCGGCATCGGTAGTGAATATCTTGTCAGGTTCGATATTGCCGACAAAATTATACACACCGGCCTCCGACATCAGATGATACGCCTCCCGCACCACAAGATTGCCCTTTCCAGCCTCACTGCCGATATTCAGCAAAGCGATCCTCGGTTCCGCGACTCCCAAGACAGCCTTTGCATAGATATCACCGAGCCGTCCGAAATTAAAAAGCTGATCAGGACGGCAATCTGCATTGAATCCCACATCCAGCAACAGAATTCTGCGACCCGATACTCCGGGCAGCTCGACAGATATGCAAGGTCTGGCTATACCGCGGACAAGATGCAGAATGGTACTGCAGGCCATCATCATCGCCCCTGTATTGCCTGTTCCGGCAAAAGCATCTATCTCCCCTGCAGCCAGCATCTCGAATCCTCTTACAAGGCTGGACTTGGTCTTCCTTACGATAGATGTTGCAGGGTGATCCGAGAAGGTTATCCGCTCAGGACAGTCTACAATAACAAAAGAACCGGAATCCCAACCATTTCGGTCAAGAACTCCGGTTATAGCTTTTTTGTCTCCGAAAAGATATATCTGAAAACCGCCCGAACTGGCTGCCAAAGCCATGACCGCACCTGATATCTCATTGTCCGGTGCGAAATCACCGCCCATGGCATCCACGCCGATTCTCAGCATATATAACTACTCTACATTCTTCTGCACCATGATGCGTCCGCGATAGTAGCCGCACTCAGGGCATACACGGTGATACAGTACTGTAGCACCGCAGTTGGAGCATGTTGAAAGAGCAGGGAGTGTCAGGCTGTCATGAGTTCTGCGCTTGTCCCTGCGCTGCTTTGAGAGTTTGTGTTTGGGATGTGCCATCTTATTCTAAATTTTAATTATTTCTATTTTAAAATATCCTTAAGTTTCTCCATCATAACGGGATCACACTGACCCTCAGGATGCACCTTCTTAATCGGAAGACTGAGATTGACATAGTCATAAACAATCTGGCTAATGTCCAAATCAGCCGAACTGCTGTCAAGGAGAATAACGTCATCCGCACCATCGGCCGCATCATCGGCATAAGCGGAGAACATTATCGGAAAACTCCTATCGATCTCCACCGGGATAACCAGATCCGCCAGACATCTGTCGCACTTCACAGTAACATCTCCGGCAATCCTCATGTCAAGCGACATCCGTCCTTGCTCCTTTGCGATCACGGCCACGACATCCAAATCCGCCTCCGACACAGAATCACTCTCATATGCCTCGAAGAAACTCCTGTCAATCTTGAAATTGAAAGTATGTTCTCCATTGGAGAGACCGCGTAGCTCTATCCTGCAATTCATACCCTTTCCAAATTATTAAGGGCGGCAAAGATATAAATTTTTTTATTAAAGTGTCAACCTTTTCTGCGTTTTCTTTCGTTCTCGTCCAAAATTATCTTTCTTAGACGCATGGACTTCGGAGTAACTTCCACCAACTCGTCCTCCTGTATGTACTCGAGCGCCTCCTCGAGAGTGAACTTGACAGGCGGTGGAAGCATCACTTTGTCATCCGACCCTGAAGCCCTCATATTTGTAAGTTTCTTGGTCTTGCAGATATTAATGGCCAGATCGTTGGAACGGGTATGCTCACCCACCACCTGTCCGGCATATATCTCCTCGCCCGGATCGATGAAGAAACGGCCCCTGTCCTGAAGCTTATCCATGGCATAGGCCACTGACAGACCGGTCTCCAGCGATACCAGCGAACCGTTGGTCCGCATCTCTATCTCGCCCTTATACGGCTCGTATGCCTTGAAACGATGGGCCACAACAGCCTCGCCCTGAGTCGCTGTCATAAGATTGCTTCTCAACCCTATAATTCCTCTGGAGGGAATATCGAACTCAAGGTGAGTCCTGTCCCCCCGTGTCTCCATGTGCATGAGAGCGGCCTTGCGGCGCGTAGCCATTTCGATCGCCTTTCCGACCATCTCCTCCGGAAGATCGATCGTCAAAGACTCTATCGGTTCGCAGCGCACTCCGTTTATATTCTTGTCCAGCACTTTAGGCTGGCCTACCTGCAACTCGAACCCCTCACGGCGCATAGTCTCTATCAGGATGGACAAATGCAGCACACCACGTCCGTACACTATGAATGAATCCGCACTCAGACCAGGCTTGACGCGCAATGCCAGATTCTTCTCCAACTCTTTTTCCAGACGCTCCTTGAGATGACGGGATGTGACATATTTCCCCTCCCTGCCGAAGAAAGGAGAGTCATTGATGGTAAACAGCATACTCATGGTAGGCTCGTCTACAGTTATGGGCGGCAGGGCCTCCGGGGCCTCGTAATCGGCGATTGTGTCTCCAATCTCAAAATCCTCGATACCGACCACGGCGCATATGTCTCCGCACTCTACCTGTCCGGCACTCTTCTTCTCCAGCCCCTGGAAAACCATGAGATCCTTTATCTTCTGTTTCTCTATCGTACCGTCCTTCTTGCATACAGAGACCTGCATGCCGGCCTTGAGCGTTCCACGGCTCACCCTTCCGATAGCTATGCGGCCTACATAAGGGGAATATTCCAAAGAGGATATCAGCAGTTGCGGAGTTCCTTCCACATACTCAGGAGCCGGTATTTCCGACACGATTGTATCCAGCAGAGGAATAATGTCACCTGTAGGTTTCCGCCAGTCCATGGACATCCATCCTTGTTTCGCACTTCCGTACACCGTCTTGAAATCCAGCTGGTCCTCTGTCGCGTTCAACGAGAACATCAGGTCGAAAACCTGCTCATTGACCTCGTCAGGACGGCAATTGGGCTTGTCCACCTTGTTGATCACCACAATAGGTTTCTTGCCCATCTCTATCGCCTTCTGCAGGACGAAACGGGTCTGCGGCATGGTTCCCTCGAAGGCATCCACCAGCAGCAGCACTCCATCCGCCATATTCAGAACCCTCTCCACCTCGCCTCCGAAATCAGCATGGCCGGGAGTATCTATAATGTTGATTTTTATTCCCTTGTAAGGGACCGACACATTCTTGGCAAGAATGGTTATACCTCTCTCCCGCTCAAGATCATTGTTGTCCAGAATCAGGGTGCCCCCGTGCTTCCCGTCCTCCCTGACGAGTCTGGCCTGATATATCATTCTGTCGACAAGCGTTGTCTTTCCATGGTCGACATGGGCAATAATCGCTATATTTCTTATGTTTTGCATATCCGGGGTGCAAAATTAATTCAATTTTAATTACATTTGCATCTTAACACAAAAAATTAACAGCATCCATACTATGACGGAGAAAATAATCATTCTGGACTTCGGTTCCCAGGTCACACAGCTCATAGGCCGCAGATTAAGGGAGCTGAACGTCTACTGCGAGATTCACCCTTTCAACAAAATACCGGAACTGGATGAAAATGTCAAAGGTGTCATCCTCTCGGGAAGCCCGTTCTCTGCAAGGGACCCAAAGGCCCCGTCCCCTGACCTTTCAGGCATCAAAGGCAGGTATCCGATGCTCTGCATATGCTATGGCGCCCAGTATCTGGCCCAGAACTACGGAGGAGAAGTCAATCCTTCACTTGCAAGGGAATACGGCAGGGCCATCATGCACGTCAGACGCCAGTGCCCGCTATTCGAGGGCATCCCGCAGGATTCCCAGGTATGGATGTCCCACGGAGACACCATCGCCCGTCTTCCTGAAGGAGCGGAAGTCATCGCATCCACCGATGACGTATCCAATGCCGCATATCATATAAAAGGAGAGCAGACATGGTGCGTGCAGTTCCATCCTGAAGTATATCACTCCACATACGGTCCGCAGATTCTGGAGAATTTTGCAATGCGCATCTGCGGCTGCAGAGGCGATTGGACTCCTGCCTCATTCATTGAAAGTTCGATAACAGAACTAAAAAAGAAAATAGGTCAGGACAATGTCATCCTGGGCCTGTCCGGAGGAGTGGACTCCACCGTGGCTGCCGTCCTGCTGCACAGGGCTATCGGACAACAGCTGCACTGCATCTTCGTCAACAACGGCCTGCTCCGCAAGGACGAGTTCTCCTCTGTACTGGCCTCTTATCGGGACATGGGCCTCAACGTCCGCGGAGTGGACGCATCGGACCTCTTCCTCAAAGCACTGAAAGGCGTATCCGACCCTGAGGCAAAACGCAAGGCCATCGGCCGTACATTCATAGATGTGTTCGACGCCGAGGCCCGCAAGATAGACAATGCCTCATGGCTCGCACAGGGCACCATATATCCGGACGTAATCGAGTCCACATCTGTAAACGGCCCCTCCCAGACCATAAAATCCCACCACAACGTAGGCGGACTGCCTGACGAGATGAACCTTAAGATCGTCGAGCCACTGCGCTCCCTGTTCAAGGACGAAGTACGCAGAGTCGGCAGGGCCCTGGGAATAAAGAATTCCCTGATATCACGTCATCCATTTCCCGGTCCGGGCCTCGGTATCAGAGTACTCGGTGAAGTGACGCCGGAAAAACTGGAGATCCTGCGCAATGCCGATGCTGTCTACATCGATGCACTGCGTTCCACTCCTGCACCCGAAGGATGGCAGCCTGCATCCGGAGCAGCAGCCACAGGCGGTACCGAGACCGGCGAAGGCTTCCTGACACTCTACGACTGCATCTGGCAGGCAGGCACGATCCTTCCTCCCGTACGCAGCGTAGGAGTAATGGGCGACGAGCGCACTTATGAGTACACCATCGCACTGAGGGCCGTTGTCTCCACAGACGGCATGACGGCAGACTGGGTACACCTGCCCTATGACTTCCTGGCGAAAGTCTCCAACGACATCATAAACAAAGTGCGGGGGGTGAACAGAGTCGTCTACGACATCTCTTCCAAACCGCCCGCAACTATCGAATGGGAGTAAGGAAGGTACTGATATTGTATTCCAGCACCTCCACCAGACGGCGGCGGGCCTCGATACTGGTCCACCCGATATGGGGTGATAGAATCAGCCTGGACGGATCTTTCACCCCTGTGATGTAGGGATGGTCAGCAGGCAGAGGCTCGGTCTCGAAGGTATCCACTGCCGCACCGGCTATGAGCCCGTCATTAAGGGCACGGACCAGATCTGTTTCGTTGATGATGCCGCCGCGGGAGCAGTTGACGATATAGGCTCCGGACTTCATCATGTCCAGTTCCACATAGGATATCAGGATCCTTGTTCCGGGATTCAGAGGACAATTGACCGAGACCACATCACTGTCGCGCAGCAGTTCCTCGAGAGTCACACACGGATAGTCCTTGCAATGCCCTGTTCCGGAAGTCGAATAGTAAACCACCTCCATCCCGAAAGCAGTCGCCAGTTCCGCCACCCTCGAACCGATATTGCCCATGCCGATGATTCCCATTCTCTTGCCTTTGAGTTCCCAGAACGGATTGAGAACATCAGAGAACATTCCGCTGCGGGAATAGCGTCCGTCGTGACAGATATCATTGAAATACATACCGTGCCCCACCAGGTTGAGAATGTGCATGAAGCATACCTGGGCCACACTCTCGGTAGAATACGCAGGTACGTTTTTAACCGGTATTCCCTTGGATGCAGCATAATCCACATCCACGCAATTGACCCCGGTAGCAGCCACACATATCAGCTTGAGATTGCGTGCGGCGTCTATCTCGTCCCTGCTGACCTTAACCTTATTGGTTATGATTATATCGCAGTCTGCCACCCTCGATGCAGCCTCTTCCTGCTTCGTAGCATCATAAAACACTGTCTCTCCATACTGTTTCAGTCCATCCAGAGACACATCCATGCCGACAGTAGCGGCATCCAGAAAAACTATTTTCATAAAGTCACGAATTTAAAAATTTAAGCAAATTTAAAAAATATTCTATTTTTGTTGAAAATACTGCGGACATGAGAACCCTGATTCTATCATGCGACATGGGCGGAGGACACAACTCCGCAGCCAAAGCTCTCGCCCAGTGGGGAGAGCGCAACGGAATTGAATGCGAGATAGCCGACACCCTCTCGTTCATAAGTACGGATTTTTCCAGAACCATGTCAGACCTGTACATCTTCACCACAAAAAGCAATCTGATAAAAGTCATCTACAGGACAGGCGAGATAGTACCGCGTTCACGACGGGTCAAGTCTCCGGTGTACATGGCCAACAAGATATACTGCAAGCGTCTCTGCGACCACATATTCGAAGGCGGCTTCAATTCGGTGATATGCACCCATGTATTTCCTGCCGAGGCCATGACTGCGCTGAGAAGGTCAGGGCTGCTGCCCTCCGGACTCAGAACCGTCTTCGTGCAGACCGACTACGATGCACTTACTCTGATGAAAGACCTGGAAGTGGACGGCATAGTTATCCCCCATCCTCACCTGATAGAGGAATGCGTGGCCATAGGAGCCCGCAGGGAACTGCTGCATCCGTTCGGCATACCGGTAAGGGAAGAATGCTGGATACGCGGGGACAAGGCTGCCGCAAGAGAGGAGTGCTCCGGGATATTCTCCGACAACGGCAGTATCGGTATGGACGCACACTGGTATCTGATAATGTCGGGCAGCATGGGATTCGGAAAGACAGGAGAGCTGATCCGCGACATTGTCGACTCGGAGGGCAATGAAGTTGAAGTATTTACCGTCTGCGGCAGCAACACCAAACTACGCGACCGCCTGCAGAAGGACTTCGCCGGTTACACCAATGTCCACCCGATAGGATTCACCGACCGGGTCCCCCTGCTCATGGATGCATGCGACGTACTCTTCACCAAGCCGGGAGGCCTCTCCAGCACTGAAGCCGCCGCCAAGCGCATTCCGCTCATACACACCGCCCCAATCCCCGGCTGTGAGACCGATAACGCACGCTTTTTCCACTACCACGGAATGTCCTACAGCACTACCGACACCGGACAGCAAGTCGCCGTCGCCCGCCGTATCTGCACCGACCCCGCTTTCCGCGAAACCATGACAGCAGCCCAGGCCGCCAACACCTTCCCTGACACATGCGGGAGAATCTTCAGCCTGCTCTAAGGACTGCTGTACATAGACACACAGCTATATTTTTTTCAGGTCAGAGAAAGCCGTTTCAAAGATTTTCACTATTTTAGCAGCCTTGTTTAATAAACTTATTAAATAATGTGCTTAGGAATAGACATAGGCTCCACGACTATCAAGGCCGTCATCTGTGAAGAAGACGGGAACATCATATACTCCGACTACAGGAGGCACAACACCGACATACCCGCCGCTGCCACGGCCATGCTGTCCGACATGGCAGACCGATTTCCCTGCTCGAATGTCAAAGTCGCTTTCACCGGCTCAGTTGGCATGGGTTACGCCGAAGCACTGGGACGCACCTTCGTACAGGAGGTGATCTGCGCAGCGGAGGTCATCCGCGAGCGGTATCCAGAAGTCCACACGCTCATCGACATAGGAGGCGAAGACAGCAAGATGATATTCTTCGAGCCGGGACGGGTTCCCGACATACGTATGAACGGCAACTGCGCAGGGGGAACGGGCGCGTTTATCGACCAGACAGCATCCCTCATCGGTGCATCACCAGCCGACCTGGACAGCATGGCCCGCAAGGCCGGCACCCTGCACCCCATCGCATCGCGGTGCGGGGTTTTCGCCAAGACCGACATCCAGAACCTGCTGAGCCGCAATGTAAGCCGCAATGACATAGCCGCCTCCGTCCTGGACTCAGTGGCCCGCCAGGTAGTCACCTCACTCGCACGCGGCACCGACATCCGGCCTAAGGTATTCCTCTGCGGAGGGCCGTTCGCATTCATTCCAGAGCTGAGAAACCGGATGATGAGCGTGCTCGGGCTCAAAGAAGAGGATTGCATCATCCCTCAGAGAGCAGAGATCATCCCGGCCTGGGGAGCAGCCCTGACTGCACGCAGAAACGGCACAGGCGACATGACTGACATCCAGTCCCTGAAAAACGCATTCGCCGGATACAGGCCCGATCCCGCTAAGATAATCGGCCGTCTGGCACCCCTTTTCTCCGACAACGAGGACTTCGAAAAGTGGCTGTCCACCGGAAACATCTTCCGCGTGCCCAAAGCCGGCCTCGACTCGTCCCGGCCCGGTCTGTACTGGCTCGGGGTGGACTCCGGGAGCACCACTACAAAGATAGTGCTGCTGAACGAGAAAGGCGAAGTGGTTCATTCGGATTACCTGCCGAACAAAGGAGACAGCCTCGGCACTTTCCGCCAATGCATCAGACGGCTGGCCGAAAAGGTCCGCAGGCCTGAGAACATCTGCATTGTCTCCAGCTGCGTAACAGGATACGGGGAGAACCTTCTGCGCGGGACCTTCGGTCTGGAGCACGGAATAGTGGAGACCATGGCGCATTTCACGGCCGCACGCCACGTTTCCCCGGATGTATCCTTCGTCCTGGACATCGGCGGACAGGATATGAAAGCCATCTTCTGCGACAACGGTTCGATACGCAGGATGGAGCTAAATGAGGCCTGTTCCTCCGGCTGCGGCTCATTCCTCGAGAATTTCGCCGGGGCACTCGGATACAGTATCGGGGAGTTCGCCAGGATGGCCTGCTTTGCCCCGCATCCATGTGACTTGGGTTCCCGCTGCACGGTATTCATGAACTCGAAGGTGAAACAGGCTATGCGGGAGGGCGCGTCTCCCGATGACATCGCTGCGGGGTTCAGCTACTCCGTAATCAGAAACTGCATGTTCAAAGTCCTAAAGTTGAAAAACACTGATGAGCTTGGAAAAAACATAGTGGTGCAGGGAGGGGCCTTCCGCAATCACTCGGTCGTCAGGGCATTGGAGAAAGCCCTCGGCATCAGGGTAAGTTTCTCTGACATACCGGAACTTATGGGAGCGTACGGATGTGCGCTTTTCGCCATGCAACACAGTCCCAAGTTCTCGGGGCGTTCGTCGGACCTGCACAATATCGACATACAGAGCGTATTCTCCGTAAAGGAAATCATCTGTCCTGGCTGTACCAATCACTGCAAGGTAAAACAGATGACTTTCCCCAACGGGAATGTATACTTCTCCGGAAATAACTGCGAAAAGCATTTCTTCAACAAGACGGAAAAGACACAGGTCAGGGGAGTCAACATGTTCGAGGAAAAATACAGCCTGCTGTTCGGAGATACCGCAGCTCAGACAGAACACCGCGGAAAGGCAAGGAAACTGCGTATAGGCATACCGCGCGGGCTCGGCATATACGAGGACTACCCCTTCTGGCAGACACTGCTCCGCACCTGCGGACTCGAGCCTGTTCTTTCCTCTCCGTCATCCGAAAGACTTTACGAAAAGGGCATAAGATACACCATGTCCGACAACATCTGCTATCCGGCCAAACTCATGCACGGTCATATAATAAACCTGCTTGAGAAAAAAGTCGACCGTATCCTCTACCCATATACGGTCTATGAGCACAAGGACGATCCCAAGGCCAGAAACAGCTACAACTGCCCCGTAGTCAGCGGATACTCCGATGTCCTGCGCAGCTCCATGTCTGAAGTACTGGGGCAAGTGCCTCTCGACTCTCCCGTCATCAACTTCGCCGACAGGGAACTGGCTGCGGCATCCTGCACGGAGTATCTCAAGAAATTAGGGATAGACCGCCGTACCGCGGCCTCCGCCGTGCAGGCAGCATTCAAGGCTCAGGAACAATACAGCAAGAGTCTATGGGACAGAGCATCGGAAGTCCTGTCCAAGGCCATTGCGGAAAAGAGAATGGTAATACTGCTGGCCTGCCGTCCGTACCACACCGACCCGATGATAGAGCACCGCATATCGAGTGCCATCGCCGATATGGGGATAGATGTGATCACCGAGAACATAGCCACTGAAGCCGGGACGGAAGTATACGACCATCTCAATGCAGTCAGCCAATGGGCCTGGCCCAACCGCATATTCAAGTCCGCATGGTACACCGCGACACACCCTTACCCCCGCCTTCATTTCGTAGAGCTTACTTCTTTCGGGTGCGGCCCTGACGCATTCATACTGGACGAGGCAGGCAACATACTGAGACGGCACGGGAAAAACCTGACAGTTCTCAAAATCGATGACGTGAACAACATCGGCTCGCTGAAACTGCGTATAAGATCCATGGTCGAGAGTGTATCCGGTGCAGAGGACCAATGCCCCGCCTCCCGTTCCCGCTCAGACTGCAGGACAACTACCAGACGTTTCGGAAAGGAAGACAGGGACAGGACCATCATTGTGCCGTATTTTGCCGAAGGATACTCAGAATTCATCCCGGCCGCACTCAAGACAATGGGCTATGACGCGATATCACTGCCGCCCGGAACCCAGGCCGATGTAGAGACCGGACTACGCTATGCCAACAACGACATATGCTATCCGGCCACTATCGTAGTAGGCTCCATCATGAACTTTCTCCACAGCGGGCAACTGCCCCGTGAGAAAACCGCCGTCATCATGTACCAGACAGGAGGACAGTGCAGGGCCACGAACTACTTCTCTCTTATACAGAACGCCATGTGCGCTGACGGTTTCGGGGACATTCCCCTCATATCCATATCCAAGAACCAGGATCTGGCGGCAGGGCAGCCGGGCTTCAGTCCTGACTGGAAACGGAACATGCGCGTCATAGTCCACGCCGTGCTCTACGCGGACTGCATCTCCAAGCTATATCACCCGGCCGTAGTCCGCGAGAAAATCAAAGGCTCGGCTGCTGAGTTGAGAAGGAAATACATTGACCTCGGAAAAACCTTGATTCTCCAACGCGACTGCAAGGGACTGATTGCAGCGGCAGGACAGGCTGCGGAAGAATTCGCTGCATCCGTACGTAATGACATACATCCGCCAGTCATAGGCATCGTAGGTGAGATATACGTGAAGTACAACGCGTTCAGCAACAGAAACGTGATTCAGTGGCTGAACGGGCACGGTGTAGAGACCGCTGTACCAAGTGTCTTCAGCTTCTTCACCACCGCATTCGCCAACAGGCACATCAACCGAAGGGAGCATATCAAGCGCCAGCAGACCCCTCTGTGGGTCACCGACACCCTGTACAAGTGGATGCTGCACTGCGCCAGGACATTTGACAAAGCCTGCTCGGTATATCCAGATTACCGTCCGTTTACAGACATATTCAAGGACGCTGAAAAGGCCTCCAGAATAGTCAGTCTGGCAGGAGACTTCGGAGAAGGCTGGTCATTGCCGGCCGAAATCGCGAATATGGCGGAGGAAGGGATACGGAGCGTCGTCAGCCTGCAGCCCTTCGGATGCATAGCCAACCACATAATTTCCAAGGGAGTGGAGAAACGCATCAAAGACCTGTACCCACAGATGAGCCTTCTGTTCCTGGACTTCGACAGCAACACATCCGAGGCCAACGTCTACAATCGCCTGCATTTCATGATACAAAATAAAGAAATATAAACCTGCAAATCACTACAGACTATGAAAGAGAACACAACCAGCACCGAAAGCAATATCCTGGCCGCAGCGGAAAAACTGTTTCTGGAAAGAGGTTTCAAGTCCACATCCACCACCGACATAGCCATGGAAGCCGGATGCAACCAAGCCCTCGTACACTATTATTTCCGTACCAAAGAAAATCTTTTCAACAAGATTTTCTACGCCAAATTCGAGACTGTCATGAAATTTATCGACAGCAGCATGAGGGATGACAGCGACATATTCCAGAATATCAGAAACATCATAGAGGCCTATTTTAACTTTCTGAGTGCCAATCCCAACATGCCGTACTTCATCTTCAACGAACTCATCCGCGACCCGTCCAGACGGGAGACAGTGAGGAACAACCTCATCAGCTGCCAGAGCAACCTGCAGGTACTGACCAGATTCAAGAGCATGGTAGACAATGCAGTCAAGGACGGACAAATAAGGGACATAGATCCATTTGACCTGATTTTCGATGCCATATCCCTTGTTGTATTCTCATTTATCTCCGCCCCCATATTCATCGATCTGCTCGGACGCGACTCCTCCTGCATGGAGGAGTTCATCAGTCACCGGAAAGAGGAAATCTGCATCCTGCTGACCCGAGGACTGCTGCCTGATACGAACACAGCCCGGCAGCATGACGCCACCGGGCTGTAGACAATCTTGATGCAGGAATGCTACCTGCCGTTCCACTTGAGGGCCTTGAAGAGTTCGACCACAACGAGAGGCACGAGAGCCAGGAGAACGATGATTCCCCACTGGTTCATATTCATGGAGACAAACTCGAAGGCTGTCATCAGAGGCGATATCAGCAGTACGGCCAGAGTCAGCACGAGCGACATCAGCAGAGCGAAGATCAGCGGCTTGTTGTCCAGGATGTTGAACTTGAAGCGGGACTCGGTATTGGAATGCAGGTTGCCGGCATGCACAAGCTTGGCCATAATGAGCGACGCAAAAGCCATGGTCTGACCGAGGGCCTCACCGCCCTGGTTCTTGCCTATGATAAATGCAGTAAGGGTAATGGCCGTCACCATAAGGCCCTGATAACTGATACGCCAGATCATGCCGCGGTCCATGAACTGCTTGCCCTTGCCGCGGGGGCTCTTGCTCATCACGTCCTTGGCTGCCGGGTCGAGGCTGAGTGCCAGGGCGGGGAAAGTCTCGCTGACAAGGTTGATCCAGAGAATGTGGATAGGCAGCAATGGGATTCCCATGTTGAATATCGAAGTGATGAAGAGCAGAATCACCTCACCGAGATTCGTGGACAGGAGGAAAAGTATGGTCTTCAGGATGTTATCGTAGATACGGCGTCCCTCGGAGACAGCTGAGACGATGGTCACGAAGTTGTCGTCCTGCAGGACCATGTCGGATGCATCCTTGGCCACTTCCGTTCCTGTTATACCCATCGACACACCTATATCGGCCTTCTTGAGCGCAGGAGCGTCATTGACACCATCTCCGGTCATGGCCACTATCTCACCCCTCTTCTGCCATGCCGTCACGATTCTCTCCTTCTGCTCCGGAGCGATACGGGCATATACCGAATACTTGTCCACGTTCGCATCGAAATAAGCGTCGTCAAGCTTCTCAAGATCAGTGCCGGTGATGGCCAGGTCACCGTCACGGAATATGCCTATCTTCTTCGCTATCGCCAATGCCGTGACCTTATGGTCGCCGGTGATCATCACAGGACGTATACCGGCATTGCGGCACTCGGTAATGGCCCCTATGACTTCCTCCCTCTCAGGATCTATCATACCTACCATACCTACGAATATGAGGTTGCGCTCGACCTCCTCCATCTCGTTGGAGACTTCATCCATCGGCCTATAAGCCATCGCCAGAACCCTGAGGGCCGACTCGGCCATAGCCTCGTTGCGTTTCTGCAGGTCCACGATATCGGATGTCGTAATCTCACGCACACCGTCCGCTGTATCTATCCGGTCGCAGACGGACAGTATCTCGTCCAGACCGCCTTTGACATTGGCCCTCAGAGAGCCGTCTTCCATACGGTTGATGGTCGTCATCCTCTTGCGGGAAGAATCGAAGGCTACCTCTCCCACCCTCGGGCATCCGGCCTCGAGGGCATCCTTGCCCACTCCATGCCTGGTGCCCATGTCGATAAGCGCTATCTCAGTAGGGTCTCCAACCTTCGTAGTGGAGCCGTCACTGCTCCTGACCACCTTGGCATCGCAGCAGAGCACTGCAATGGACACGAGACGGTCCATATTGCCGCTGACTGCGTAGTCTTCCACCACGGTCATCTGATTCTTGGTAAGAGTTCCGGTCTTGTCGGAGCAGATGACAGTAGTGCATCCGAGGGTCTCCACCGAAGGCAGCTTGCGGATAATGGCGTTGTGCCTGGCCATACGGCGCACACCCATGGACAGGATGATGGTCGAAATGGCGGGAAGTCCTTCGGGGATGGCAGCTACCGCCAGCGATACCGCCACCATGAACATGCCTACGATATCGCGTCCGTAGAGGACACCTATAATGAATATTACAACACAGATCAGCACCGATGCGATACCGATGACCTTGCCGAGCTTCTCGAGGCGCACCTGCATCGGTGTCTGGGTATCGGAATCCCGGTTGAGCATGTTGGCGATCTTGCCTATCTCGGTATTCATGCCTGTACCGACCACTATTCCCTTACCGCGGCCGAAGGTCACGACTCCGCTGGAAAACGCCATATTCTTTCTGTCCCCCAAGGGCACATCCGTCTCTTCTATAGTCTCCGGGGACTTCTCTACCGGGACTGACTCTCCTGTCATGGACGATTCCTGAATGCTCATATTCACGGACTCGGTTATCCTGATGTCGGCCGGTACTATATCGCCGACTTCCAGGACCACCACATCTCCCGGCACCACATCCTCCACGTTTACAATGTAGGACTCCCCGCCGCGGATAACCTTTGCCATGGGAGCCGCCATCTTCTTCAGGGCATCCATGGACTTCTGGGCCTGGTACTCCTGATAGGCACCGATAAAGGCATTGAGCAGAAGGATACCCATTATGATGTAGGTATCCAGCAGGCCCTCGCCCGTCCGGACACCCATGACGCCGGAAATCACCGCCGCGATAATCAGCAGGATGATAAGAAAACTCTTGAACTGCTCCAGGAACATCACGATAAAAGGACGTCCCTTTTTCTGCACGAGCGTATTCTTGCCGTACTTCTCTATACGGGCGGCTATTCCGTCAGGATCGAGACCGCGCCCCGCATCGGTCTGCAGCTCCTCAGAAACCTCCTCGATGGAGTGATTGTAGTATTGCTTCATATCATTTGAATTAAACCGGCTGCAAAATTGACACTTTATTGCGTATTAATTGTTATGTTTGCAGTAGAAAAAATGTAGAAAAAGTCGGATTTTATATGAAAACGGAAGAAAATGGCTTTACAATAGGACTATGCACCGGAGGACGGTGGGACCTGCGCATCAGCGGACGCTGCTGCAGCATCACGGAAGGATGCCTGTTCATACTGATTCCACAGCATTTCACCGAGACTATTTCCCGCTCCGATGACTTCAGCGCAAGAACCCTTACCGCATCCCTCGAAGCCATTCTCGAACACCCCAGCCCGGTAGACATCAACATCATCAACATCACTTTCCTTCACCCGGTCATCCGCCTCGACTCAGACAGAGCCGGCGGCCTGCTGGAATATTACGAATTCATAGGAAATCACACAGGCAGGAGCGACAACATCTATGACAAGGAACTCCGCAAGACTCTGCTATACGCCCTCATGCTGGAAATAAGCGATATCTACAACGACATCTCCGGAGACCGCAGCGAGATGGCCAAACCGCGCCAGGAGCAGCTGACCGACGATTTCTTCAAGCTGCTGACTGCACACTACCGAAGCGAGCACAACGTTGCATTCTATGCCGGGCACCTGCACCGCACTCCCAAATATTTCTCGGAGGCCATACGCCGTATCAGCGGGCGCTCCGTCTCCGACTGGATAGCAACGATGCTGCTCAGCGACAGCAAGCTGCTGCTTCAGACCACGGACAAGACCATACTCGAGATATCGGAGGAACTGGGATTCTCCAGCCCCTCGGTCTTCGTACAGTTCTTCCGACACCATACCGGCACCACACCGCTGCAGTACCGCAAACAGCTATAGCAGAGGACTGACCAGACGGGCGACAGACTCGTAGAACTTGTTGCGGACGGGACGCTTGTTCCATTTCGCCTTGGTCACCAAAGTACAACGTGACAGGTCCTTGCGGAAACGTTCCTCAATAATCCCGGCGCACTCAGGGTCATAAATGACTGAAGTAACCTCAAAATGATGCTCGAAACTGCGGTTGTCCATGTTGGCCGAACCGATGATACAGTACTCCCCGTCGATACTGAGTACCTTGGAATGATTGAAACCGCGTTTGAACAGATAGACCTTGACCCCTGCGTCTATCAGTTCGGAGATATAGGACATCGTGCCCCAGTTTGTGAGCCACGTATCAGACCGCTCAGGAATCATCAGAGATACCTTCACATCCGACAGGGCTGTGATCTTTATGGCATTCAGGATGGTCTCCGACGGAATAAAGTAGGGCGTAATGATATGGATATGGTCTCTGGCCTTGGTAATGGCCGTGAAATAGCACTGCATGATGGCAGCCCAGTCACTGTCCGGTCCGGAAGACAGTATCTGAGCATAATATCTGGAGCCTCCAGCCCTGCCGTCCGTCAGCAGCTCCTTATTCCTGAAATCCACGTCCGGAAAATATTTCTTGCGGCGGCGCAGGTTCTTGTTCAGAATAAAATACCTGTCCAACAGAAATATCGCCTGAAGAGACATCACCGAAAGCCCCTCTATGCGCACATGTGTGTCCCTCCATTCCGGAAACTCTCCTCCGTCATAGTAACGGTCTGCGATATTGACCCCGCCGAGAAAGCCAATGCGTCCGTCGACCACCAGTATCTTTCGATGGTTGCGATAATTGACAATGGGAGGAAGGAAAAAGAGACGGAACGGGGAGAAATTGAGGATCTCCACCCCGGCCTCCTGCAACTCCGCAAGGAACTTCCTGCCAAGATGCCGGCCCCCGAAACCGTCGAACATCATCCTGACCTCCAGTCCCTCCCTGGCCTTTGCCATGAGCACATCCTTGAAAGCATTGCCGACCCTGTCATCCTCAATGATGAACGATTGCAGGTGTATGTGCGTCCTTGCATTCCTCATCGCCTCCAACATAGACTCCAAAGCCGCCTTGCCGGAAAAAACAATGTCCACCTTCTCGTTGGCTTCCAGAAGACTGTGCGCACTCTTCAGGTTCTGTACAATGATCTTGTGACATCTGCGGACCTCCTGTGGTATATTGTTCCTGTCCTCGAATTTTTCCAGCATCTCCCTGCAAAGTTCCTTCCTGAGCTTGAGGTCACAGGCACCCTTACGGCTGAACATCTTGTCCTTACGGAAATTACGTCCGAAGAAGAAATAGAGTATGATGCCTATGTATGGCAAAAGCATCATCACCATGACCCACGAGAGGGTCTTCACAGGGTCCCGTTTATTGGATATCAGCTTGACAGACGAGTACACGGCTATCGCTATGTTCAGGACATAAAGAGATGTCGTAAATACCGGCCAGAAATCAGACAACCGCATAGGCTACTTCCTCCCTGTGTACAGACAGGCGACACCGCCTGTCATGGACTCCACCGTGATATCCCGGAAACCTCCGTCCTCCAACTCCCTACGGAACATCTCAGGGGCCGGAAAGTCAAACGAAGACTCCGGCAGATAGGTATAAGCATAGGCCTGCCGTGACACCATTCGCCCTACTGCCGGAAGTATATTCTTGAAATACAGAGTGTAGATTCCGCGCCAAAGCCTGTTGCGGGGTATCGAGAACTCAACCACGGCCAGCATCCCCCCGTCCTTCAAGACCCTCCTGAGCTCCTTGATGCACTGAGGCCTCATATCGAAATTCCTGATTCCGAAAGCTATGGTGACGCAGTCGAAGGTACCGTCCCCGAAAGGGAGTCCGGCCGCATTGCCGTATACGAACTCGATATCCGGAGCCTTCACCCGGGCTATATCCAGCATTTTCTCGGAGATATCAGCCCCGGTGACATCCATACCCTGCCTTTTGAGCGCCATTGACACATCTCCAGTTCCACAGGCCACATCGAGAACCTTGACAGAGCCATTGCCCTGCACCGAACCCAATACCTTCCTGACCAGCCTCCTGCGCCAGGAGCGGTCGATTCCGAAAGAAAGAATATGATTGAGCCTGTCGTAAGTAGGCGCAATCGAATCGAACATCGACGAGATGGTCTCCGTGTCTTTTTTAAGCTGTCTTGCCGGCATAGTCTGATATAAAACCGAAAGAACGGTCATCCATCCTGAGCTCGCCCTTTGTCACATGGCCGAGAAGAACGACATCCATACCATGATTGAACATAAAATTCACAAAATCCTCCTCCTGAACATCATTGACAGACACTACGGCAAGATATCTGGTATTGCCGTACAGAAACTGTTCCTCGGTAAGATCTGAATCTCCTGTTATATCAAATCCTAGCAAATTGTTCTTACAGCATTCGACCAACGACTGGAATATTCCCTTTCCTGAAATCCTGTGCAGTGACGATATAAAATCAGCCTCAATGCTTGCATTAAGGTAATCCACTGCTTCAGAAGAAGTTACAAGATACAACGTATCTCCTTTCCGCATAAAGTCACTTCTTATCTCTTTCATGGTCCAACGATTTTGATATAAAATTGATGTAAATTTAAGAAATTTTTCAAAAAAAGATTTTTTTTATCAAAAATATCGTATATTTG
>UQUN01000023.1 GCA_900544175.1 uncultured Alistipes sp. | reverse complement strand
ATTGCAAAATGGCTGCGCATGAGACGCAAGTGCCCGGGACGCGATCTCCTCCTCATGACCGTCTGCCGCACCGGCACCGGATCGCGGGAAACGCTGCCGTTGTGAAATCCTGCCTGGCCGTAAAGCTGCCTTGGAACACCGTGAGGACGGGGAGGCAGAGAAACGCACGACCGCTGTTCAGAGAGCCCTCGCCGCTGTTCCTTGGCTGCGTGTCCCTGCGGTTACAGGAGGAGCAGCTGCAGTGGATGAGCAGGGCGGTGACAGTAAGAACCAAGATGAATCCAGGCTTCATGGCTGTGCGGTATGATTTTGAAACGTGGAACTGAAGATGCGGCGGATGATGGCGGGGGCGTCGGATATCGGATGCTCGTCAGGCAGGGCCAGGGAGGAAAGCTCGAATACGCGGTTTATGCCGAGGCTGCGGTATTCGCTCTCCGGAACCTGACAGAGTCCCGTGACTACCCAGATCGGCTTGCCGTAGCGGCGGCAGAGGGTGGCTATGCCTGCCGGGAGCTTTCCAGTGAGGGAGGACTTGTCGAAACGGCCCTCTCCGGTGATGACTAGGTCGGCGGATGCTATTTCCTCCTCAAGGTGAAGCATTGCTGAGAATATCTGCCAGCCGGCCGTGAGTCCGGCTCCCAGAACGGCTTTCAGGGCGTATCCAGTACCTCCGGCTGCTCCGGCTCCAGGGAAGTCCGGGACTCCTATGACTTTCACCCAGTTTTCAAGTGCGCTTTCAAATACGGGAATGTCCTGCTTGCGGCATCCTTTCTGCGGGCCGTACACAGTTGTCGCTCCGAGAGGACCGAGTAACGGACTGCTCACGTCTGTGGCTACGGTGATGCTGGTCTGACGCAGATGCGGGCAGATATCCGTCACCGAGCGGTCCGAGACCGCTTCTATGCCGCTGATGAAAGTCGGGATGTCCTTGTTGCGGAACGGGCTGCTGTTGGAGAATGACCATCCGAGGGCCGCGAGCATCCCGAAGCCTCCGTCATTGGTACCGCTGCCGCCTATGGCCATCAGTATATTCCGCACTCCGTGTGTCTCGATGCATTCGCGCAGGACAGTGCCGAGGCCGTAGGTAGTTGAGCGGAGCAGATTGCGTCTGTCATGCGGTATCATGTTGAGGCCGCATACGGATGCCATCTCCACGAAAGCGCTTGGGGTGTTGTTTCCAGAACTGAACAGCAGTACCGGAGCCATGACTGGTGTCCCGAGATGGTTGGTGCTGTCTATGAAGATTTTTTCATAGGGGACGTCCCTCTCCAGCAGGACTCTTTCCATTACACCCATGCTGCCTTCCCCTCCGTCCGCCATCGGCCTTGGAATAATTTTCGGAATACCTCTTTCAGGGAATTCCCCGTTATTGTCCATTTTCTGTCCGATACCCTCCAGAATGCCGTCACGGATGGCTTCGGCTGCCTGTGCGGCAGTCATTGAGCCCTTGAACTTGTCAGTGGCAATTACAATTCTGTTAAAACACGCTGCCATTGTTCCTGTCGGGCCTTTCATTGTGAAATGTGATTATCTCAAAATAATTGCAAATTTATCATTTTCTACTGGGAAATATTATATTTGTAACCAATTTTAAAAATATTTCAAGAAAATGAAAAAATCGACATTGATCAGCTTTATGCTGCTGCTTCTGCCCTTGATGCCTTTGAAGGCTGACGAGGGCATGTGGCTGCTTCCGCTGCTTGAGAAGATGAACAGCGGAAGTATGACAGAGCTTGGGTTTGAGATAACCCCTCAGGAAATATATGATCTTAACAACAATTCGCTGAAAGACGCCGTAGTGATATTCGGCAACGGATGTACCGGTGAGATAGTATCGGACAAGGGACTGGTATTCACCAACCATCATTGCGGTTACGCGGCTATACAGCAGCTCAGCTCCGTAGAGCATAACTATCTGAAGGACGGATTCTGGGCGATGAACACCAATGAGGAACTTTATGCGGAGGGACTTACCGTCAGCTTCCTGGAGAGTTTTACCGATGTTACCGATCAGGTGGAGAAGTCTCTGAAGAAGATCAAGGGGCAGGAAGACATGATCGAGGCTCTGGACAAACTGGAAGGCAAGCTTGGCAAGAAGGCCGGTTGTGACGGCAAGTTTCTCGTGGGTCGTCTGACTTCGTTCTACGGTGGCAATACATACTATTTCATAGTGTACAAGATATTCAGGGATGTCCGTCTCGTCGGTACGCCTCCTTCCTCGATCGGCAAGTTCGGTGCCGATACCGACAACTGGATGTGGCCACGTCATACCGGGGACTTTTCCATCTTCCGCGTCTATGCCGACAAGGACAACAATCCCGCGGAGTATTCTGAGGACAATGTCCCTTACACTCCTGAAAGGCATCTGAAGATTTCTCTCGCCGGTTACGAGGAGGGTTCTCCGGCCATGATAATGGGATATCCCGGAACGACAAACCGTTTCATGACTGCTTCCGAACTTGCCGAGCAGCGTGAGAGGAACGAAGTGGCCATCAAAGTCAGGACAGTGCGCCAGGATGTGCTTATGGCAGACATGCAGGCTGATCCCAAGATCATGATCCAGTATGCCAGCAAGTATGCCGGCTCGTCCAACGGCTGGAAGAAATGGATCGGAATGAACGAGACTTTCGCCAAGTTGGGAGTGCAGGAGCGTCGTGCCGAGGAGGAGAAAGCTTTCACGGAGTGGGTCAATGCCGGAGGTCAGGAGAGAATGGACCGTTACGGCAAGGCTCTGGATAATATCGATGAGGCTGTCACAGGACGCAAGGCCGACAATCTGCTGATGAGCTATCTCCGTGAGAGCATCGGCAGTATCGAGCTGGTGGGCGCAGCAGGCAGGTGCATGAAGATCACCGAGGCCATGGCCGCAAAAGACCCTGCTGAGAGAGAAAGGCTTTTGGAAAATGTCAACCGTGGTCTCGAGTCTTTCTACGAGGACTATTCCCTTCCCACTGACAAGAAAGTGGCTGTAGCCATGATACAGCTGCTTGAGGAGAGCGTCCCGGCAGACAAGCTGCCCTCATTCTACAAGGACATCGACAGCCTCTTCGGAGGAGACGTAAACGCTTTTGTGGAGGACCTCTACAGCAAGTCCGTATTCACCTCCATAGAGAAAGTGCAGAATGCGATTGCCGCAGGAGATGTGGAAGTATTCACCCACGATCCCGCTGTCAAGGTCCGCGGCTCCTACACAGCTGCAATCATGCCCCTTACCGCCAAGGTCATCTCATTTGCGGATCAGTTCGCCGAGGGCAAGAAGGACTATATCGCCGGTACTCTCGAGATGCGTGAGGGCGAGGCCATCTATCCCGACGCCAACTTCACCATGCGTCTGACTTACGGGACAGTCCTTCCCTACTATCCCCGTGATGCCGTGTTCTACAACTATTACACCACCCTCAAGGGCGTGATGGAGAAGGAAGATCCTTCGAACTGGGAGTTCGTAGTGCCTGAGAAACTGAAGGAACTGTACAAGGCCAAGGACTTCGGGCGCTATGCCAATGAAAAGGGTGAGATGCCCGTGGCATTCATCTCCAACCTCGACATCACCGGCGGCAATTCCGGCTCTCCGATCATGAACGGCCGCGGCGAACTCATAGGTCTGGCATTCGACGGCAACTGGGAGTCCATGAGCGGTGACATCATCTTCGAGCCGGAGCTCCAGAGGTGCATCAGCGTGGATATCCGCTACGTTCTCTTCATCATCGAGAAGTACGGCGGAGCCACCAATCTCATTGAGGAACTGGATATCGTTGAATAACAACTTTTACGCTGAAATGATTTTAGATACACTTTCAAAGATCATTCATCCGGCGGCTGACAAGGATATAGTATCCCTGGGTCTCGTCGAGGACATCAAGCTCTTCGACGGGAACGGGGCTGCCGTCGAACCTGCGGATCCGCAGGCCGGTGAAAAGGCCGTGCTGGTCCGTTTCAAATTAGTCGTGCCGTCTCCTGACCCTCTCCTGTCCTCTATCAAGAAGCAGTGCGAGGAGGCCATGGCGGCAGAGTTCCCTCACGCCAGGATCTCTATTATTGAGCTGGTGCGGGAGCGCAAGCCGACGAAGAAGACGGTCAACGACCTGGACGACACCCAGCTGCAGAATATAGGCAAGGTCATTGCCATTGCATCAGGCAAAGGTGGAGTTGGCAAGTCCACTGTCTCGGTCAACCTGGCAGTCGCCCTTTCCCGCAAAGGGTACAGGGTCGGACTCGTGGATGCAGATGTCTACGGTCCCTCCGTCCCCAAGATGACCGGGACTGAAGGCGAGGTGCCCTATATGAACGAGGAGAAAGACCTGATCATCCCTATTGAGAAATGGGGTATCAAACTCCTGTCGATAGGCCATCTGGTAGCTCCCGAGCAGGCTCTTATCTGGCGCGGTCCCATGGCCAGCAACGCCATGAAGCAGATTGTCATGCAGGTGGACTGGGGCGAGCTGGACTACCTGCTGATCGATCTCCCTCCCGGAACGGGCGACATCCACATCTCCATGGTGCACGACATCCCTTTGACCGGAGCTGTCATTGTCACCACACCCCAGCAGGTAGCCATCGCCGATGTGATAAAGAGCATCAACATGTTCCGCCACAAGGATGTGAACGTACCCATCCTCGGCCTGGTCGAGAACATGGCCTGGTTCACCCCCGCAGAGCATCCCGATGAGAAGTACTACATTTTCGGACGGGACGGCGGACGCAGGATGGCTGACGAGCTGGATATCCCGCTCCTTGGCAGCATTCCCATCTATATGTCCGTGGAGCAGGGCGGAGACACCGGCAAACCGGCCGCATTCTCCGACGGTCCCGATGCAGCAGCCTTCGCAGCCATTGCCGACAGGCTGTAGAAATGCCTTTAGTCATTAAATGTGATTTGCTGCGGGCAACTTTTTTGGGGATCAATGGTCTCAGGCGCAGCTATTTTGCAATGTCCAGCATATCACCGAAACTCATTCCGCTTATTATCAAGGATATACGTTTTGACAACTTGCTGGACCCGGCATATTCCGCCACCAAACGGCCATCCAGCCCCATATCCTCACAAGTCCAACAGATATCTTTTTTCAGAGCATTTGATTATCAGGTATTTCTGTAAGCACACTTTGTTGGACGTGAGGTACACATCAACGCCTGAAGTCTGACCCGCTTGAAATCAACAGGCATTTCCCTATCGTGTCCGTAATTTTACAGTAACAGTATGCATACCCCACTGGAAATCTATTGACACTAAAAGAAGACGGATGTGCAGCACATTCTGTAACAATCTGATTTACAGGAATGTTTTTCGTAGTGAGGGTGAGCGTCCCATACTCCTTCAGAAGGAGTGCAGGGTAGATTTACGGTGAAAGTGGCTTTAGGAGAGGTTTCTTGCGATCCAGGAGGTGTTTTCGCGGATAGTCATATAATAATAACTTGATATTTCAAAGAATGTTCCGTAAATTTACCGTCACAACAAAGACAATAATACTATCCATCTATGAAAAACACATATTATCTTACTTTGTCGCTGCTGGTATTGTCGCTTGTGTCATGTAAAAAGAATACCTGGACAGACGACAGTCCTGTTATCCGGTTCCAGGACGAGAAGTTCCTGCAGGCAATACTGGAAAACCCACGCAATACCGTGGATAAAAACAACGACGGACAGATTACCGAAAAGGAGGCCCGGACGGCAACAGTCTTAGATGTCCGTTTCGCCGGTATCAGCAGTATGGAAGAGATAGAGTACTTTACTTCCCTGACAGAACTCTATTGTTGGGGCAACCAACTGACTGCCCTTGATGTTAGCGGTAACGCCTCCCTGACAAGATTGAACTGCGCCTCGAATCAGCTTTCCACCCTTGATGTAGGAAACAATCCTGAACTGATATTGCTGAATTGTTCCCATAACCAGCTGACAGCCATTGACGTAAGTCGGAACACCTTGCTTGAGATATTTGATTGCAGTTTCAACTCGATTGCTTCGCTTGATGTAGGCAGTAATACAGTTCTGGAAGATTTTCATTGCAGTTACAACCAGATAGCATCGCTTGATATTGGCCGGAACGCATCCCTGCAAGTATTGCATTGCGACAATAACATTATTGAAGACATGGATGTGAGTGCCAATCCGGCATTGACCATATTGAATATCAGTTCCAACCGGATCCATGAGATCAATTTTTACGAGAATACGGCACTGGTGGAACTGTATTGCGATGACAACCTTCTGACCTCACTGGACTTACGGTACAACAAAGAGTTGGAATATCTTTCCTGCTCGCAGAATCAGCTGAGCCGGGTAATCCTGTACAGGCATCATAAGCTTTCGGACGCAAACGTAGCTGAGATAAGAGAAGAATACGGAGATATCATAGAATACGAGTTTGCAATGGGAGGATGACTCAAAACAAATGTCAAGGCAGACGGCTATAATAAAGGCCGGCGGAGTGGTGAACGGTTCGCTGAAGAAGTCCGTGGCGCATTCGCCGGCCCTTTTACGTATGCCCACTATAGTGCCGTGGAACTGTCTGACAACTCAATTACGCCGGTCCAGCTTCCGTCCCAGAAATATCCGGCATCGTCCTGGAACCTGAAGGATACGGTGTATGTGCCGTCCTCGTTTTTCGATATTGCCAGATCTCCGGCTGTGGCCGGTGCGATCTGTACTGGAACTCCTTCGGAGTCCAGTTCGCCCACATAAAGCGTACCTCCGAAATAGGAGCCCATGGCATAACCCATAAGGTATTGGCCCGGAGCCGGAAAGTCTACGATGGCCGTGTACGTGCCTGGAATTATGCCGTCAGAATAGTTGTTGCTGTTGCATACGAAATCTGCGAGGAATGAGTCCTTGCTGGTTGTGGAAGAGATGTTCAGCCGCCAGTTTCCTCCTCCTGTCCCGTAAAAGTCGCCCATGAACTCGGCTGCAGCAGTAGCATTGGCTATATCCAGCGTGTAGTCTTCTGTCAGAGTCGATACAGGCTCGGGAATGCCTTCCACTGTCAGAGGCCCTTCATACGTACATGCAATTGTATGCCCTTCTTTTGTGATAAGGCTGCATTTGATGCTGTATCCGCCCTCGACTGAGGTGATAACTGCATCTCCTTTGTTGATGAGCCCTATCGATGACTGATAGTTCTCGTCAAAGTGCTCGGCGTATGTGCCCATGTACATGATATAGCCCATGAATTCAGCGGCCTCTCCAGGATAAAGGCTGGAGGGCTCGAATACTTTGTCGGAAATCGAGTATGTGTCTGCAGTAATGCCTCCATTCTCATTGAAGGGCATGAAAGCGTCCAAAGTGAGAGTTGTTCCGGAGTCGGAGAGGAGTATGTTTACTTCCATCACGTCGTCTGTCTTCGATACGAAGAAAGCAGAAGCTCCTGAGGCCGTAAAGGATATGTCGTTTTCTATCACAGGGGTCGAGGGAGTGTCGTTTGTACTGTAGTCTGCCGGACCGCTGTATCTGATATGATGGGTCATGTTGTCGGCATCTGTCAGAAATGCTTCCAGGATCATATATTCGCCGTTATATGATATGTCGGCGGTACCTTCTATGAATACGGTGTCGAAGATGTAGTCTCCGTTCTCTGTTGTGCTTGTGGCCTTTGACAGATCCGATGAGAAGGTCATCTCTTCAGTCTGGCCTGTCAGGCTCAGGGTGTATCTCCCGGCAGGAGGCAGGACCTTGTCAGGATCGGTGGGGGCAGGTGCGTAGAAATCAAGCATGTAGTACGTTCCGCCTTCCTGGATGTAGTCTCCGTTGCCGACCATGGGCATGTCGGAAATGGTAGTGTTGTAATTGTGCTCTCCTCCGATACCGTAATTCTCATTGTAGATACCGTAGAAGTTATCAAGGCTCAGATACTCGTAGTCATAATGGACTCCTCCTTCCTGGATGACATTGATCTCTTTGTAAACAGACTTGTCTCCGTATGTGTAGGTGACTCTCACTACGGAGTTCCTGCTCACTGTGTCGTCATTGCTGAGATGCCGGAATCCAATCTCACCGGGCGTGCTGTAATCGAACCCGGTAATCCATGTTTCCGTGGCGTTGGCGGAAATGTATCCGTTTTCAACAGCATTGACAAGCTCGTACTTTATTGTGGCGGTACCGGAGTCAGACGGGATATTGAGAATTTCGCTGATAACTATTTCCGGTGTGCCGGTGTCCTGGGCTGGGTCGCAGCTGGCGGCCAGTGATAATATCACGGCGGAGATGGCGAATAAATATTTTTTCATATAAGTCAGTGTTTTGGACAAAATTAAACAGAGGCTTCCTGTATTTCAAATTATAGTTTTGATATTTTGTATAATTTAAGAATAGTTAAATGCCTGATGAGCTCCTTTCCTTGTTCATACGTACGGTCTCGTCCCGGTACCGGTCGGCAATAATCCCAAGAAAACCATCAGTTCTGGCTGCGTCCAGCGTCAATTGATGCTCAGAATAAGCAATGGTCATGGGCAAGTCAGGTTCCATCAGGCAAATGCTCCTCATCTATTATGTTCTGTGGCAATGCGCTTTTTTCTGAGGCGTCTGGCCTCATCCCTGTACTGGCCGGGGGAGCAGCCGGTCTCACGCTTGAACGAGCGGTAGAAGACTTGGACGGAGTTGTATCCTACGATGTCCGCTATATGCTTGAAGGGGACGTCTCCACTGTCGTTATCGGACAGTAGCGCAACGGCTTCCCGTATACGGTACATATCTACGTAACTGAAAAATGTCTGTGAGGCACAGGTGTTGATGGCTTTTGAGACATAAGTTCTGTTGGTGGACAGCATTTCTGCCAGTCTGTCCAAAGACAGGTCTTTCTGCCGGTATATTTTCTGTCTCTTCATCAGCTCCTCTATACGGCAGAACAGCTCATGTTCTGCAGATAGGTTCTGGTTGTGACTGTCAGCTCCGGCAGTACCGGGTCCGGCGGATTCTTTATCCAAAGGCAGAAGACGCTGCATATAGGTCTCGTACTGTTTTACCAGAAGCTTGTTCGCCCTCCGCTGCCTTATGTAGAGTATGCACAATGACAGGGTCAGGATGACTATGATTACGGAGATTAGAACGGCCGTAGAGGTCTTGCGACGGGCTTTCAGCAGGGCCAGCTCCTTGGCCTGTATCTCGTGCTCGTGCTCTATTCTGGAATACTGCAGCAGCCGGCTGTTGAATTCCTGTTCCTTCTGCAGGTTGGATATGCTGTCGACATAGGATTTGTACAGATATGAGAACTCAGCTGCAGATGCTCTGTCTCCAAGAATCTGATAAGTGTCGGAGATGCTGCTCAGAAGCTCGCGCCGGAATTCCAGACTGTTGTGTCTGTTGGATATGTCGAGGCCGGTCTTGTACTGTGTCAGTGCTTCTGATGGAAGGCCGCGCATACGGAGAAAGTCTCCGTAGTCAAGATATATCATGGTGGCTGTGCTTACTTCGGCGTATTTTCCCCACTGCATTGCCTCTAAATATTCCCGTTCTGCTTCCTTGTACCTTCCTGTATTCTGATACATATTGGCATACAATAATTTGCAAAGTGAAACCAGAGAAGTGTAATGATGTTTCCCGATCATGCTTTCGGCCGTATTGATATAAGCAGCGGCTTCCTGTGTGCGTTCCGCCAGCAGCAGCATCTGTCCCATGAGCAGATTGGCCTGGCATCTCGGGAAATCCGCCACTTCCGCTCTGGTGGAAATCTCATATGCCTGCCTTGCGTAATCGAGCCCCAGTCTGTCTTCTCTGACATAGAATATATGTGCGATGTTGGCCAGAAGGACTATGTGGTTGTCCGGGTCATTGCCCAGTTCGGCCCATCTGCAGCCCTCACGGAAGGATTCCAGCGCAAGGGAGTAATTCAATTCGGCTTTCAGGTGCAGGAGCCCCTCGACTATGCAGAGTACCGTCTGCAGCGAGGGATCCTGTCCGCTGTCTCTATAAGGTGCGAGAAGATTCATGCAACTGCGCACTGAGTCCATTTTCTCCTGGGAGAGAAATGCCTGCGCGGTGTAGGATCCTGCCAGCAGTACTGCTGCCGTATCTTGTGTCTCAATGGCGTTCATAAGTACCGGTCTGGCTGCCGCAATGATGGAGTCATAGCTGCCCTCCATGTTGTAGTGCCGGAAGACAAGGCGCAGGGAGTCAGCCTCCTCTCCGGTCTGCTGAATGCTGATGCCGGAGGTGCTGTTGTTCCTGCAGCCGTTTGCCAGGCAAAGCGCGGATACCGCAATGCATATAGGGATGATGATTCTCTTTGTCAGTTTCATGGCAAGCAAATTTACGAAAAATCCCGCCGACTTGAGAGGCCGTTTTGATTTTCTTTGCCACGCGCTATGGGCTTTTGTCTGTAATTGCTTTTGCAAAAAAAATCTGAATCCGGATTATTTGCTATCTTGCGGCATAAAAATAAAAACTAAACTCACTCATGAAAAAAAGTCTTGTCTTACAGCAGTTGTATTTCTGATGATGTTCCCGTTCGCTTTCCCGGCATTTGCACATTCAGAGGAAGTGCCGGTGGATGAGAAGGAAAGGGCACGGGGAGATTTTACGGTAAATATCAGTCTGGCGTTTCCGGTGTTCAGCAGCGGACCGGAGACTTACGGTTATGAAGCGGTCGGTTTCGGCTACACTTTTCTTAACAACAACCTGGAGGCCGGTCTCAATCTTGGCGGCATTGTCACAAAGGGTACGCTGTATACCGATTCCCGCATGAGGGGCATGGCGATGGGCACGGCCTATCTTTCCCTTCTCTTCGGCAAGGAAACGGGGAAGCTCACCATTTGTCCCACAATTGAGGCAGGCGTGGGGTACGGCACCACCAACCGTGTCCGGGAGTCTATGAGAGCCGTCTTCGGTGTAAGTACAGTCCTGCTGTACCGTCCCTTGAAATGGTTCCATACAGGTATTGACCTCAAATACGTATTTCTTTCCAACAGTGATAACCGCTGGCTTATGCTCGGTTTCAAGTTCGGTGTGGACTTTTAGAGGTATAGCCGGATATGTGAGGTTATTTTTTCTACCTTTGCATTTGCAAATTTTCGACAAGTTATGTACAGGACACACACATGCGGCGAGCTTCGCCTTGAGAATGCGGGCCAGAAGGTGACTTTGGCCGGCTGGGTCCAGAGAGTCAGGAAGATGGGAGGCATGAGCTTCATCGACCTGAGGGACCGTTACGGCATCACACAGATCATAATAGACGAATCGGTCTCCAAAGAGCTGAACGAACAGGTGGAGAGGCTGGGCCGCGAATATGTAATACAGATTACGGGAACTGTCCAGGAGCGTCAGAGCAGGAATGCCAGGATGGATACTGGTGACGTGGAAGTGCGTCTGGAGTCCCTTAACGTACTAAATGCGACAGTTACTCCTCCGTTCACCATCGAGGACGAGTCGGATGGAGGAGACGACCTGCGTATGAAATACCGTTATCTTGATCTGCGCCGCAATCCTCTGAAAAAGAACCTTATGCTGCGTCACCGCATGGCCCACGAGGTACGCAACTACCTCGATGGCCAGCGATTCATGGAGATAGAGACCCCTTACCTGATCAAGTCCACTCCGGAGGGTGCCCGCGACTTCGTGGTGCCTTCGCGCATGAACCCGGGCCAGTTCTACGCCCTGCCCCAGAGCCCCCAGCAGCAGAAGCAGCTGCTCATGGTGGCCGGCTATGACCGCTATTTCCAGATAGTCCGTTGCTTCCGGGACGAGGACCTGAGGGCCGACCGCCAGCCGGAATTTACCCAGATAGACTGTGAGATGTCCTTCGTGGAGCGCGACGATGTGCTGGAAACTTTCGAGGGCATGATCAAAGCTCTCTTCCACAATGTGCTCGGCAAGGATTTTACGGAGCCTTTCTACCGGATGCCCTATTCTGAGGCCATGGACTCCTACGGCTCCGACAAGCCCGATATCCGCTTCGGCATGAAGCTGCACGAGATCACCTCGCTGGCTCACGGCCACAACTTCCCCGTCTTCGACTCGGCCGAGTATGTGGGAGGTATCGCAGTGCCCGGATGTGCCGGATATTCCCGCAAGCAGACCGATGAGCTGACCGAATGGGTAAAGCGTCCCCAGATAGGCGCGAAGGGTCTGGTCTACGTCAAGTGCAATGAGGACGGCACTTTCAAGTCATCGGCCGACAAGTTCCTCAGTCCAGATGTCCTCGCCGCTATGGCGGAGGCAACGGAGGCTCGTAAAGGTGACCTGATCCTCATTCTCGCCGGAGCACGGAACAAAATGCGTACGGCTCTCGGCTCTCTGCGTATCGAGATGGGTAACCGTCTTGGTCTGCGCGACCCGAAGGTGTTCGCACCCCTGTGGGTGGTGGATTTTCCCCTGCTGGAATGGGACGAGGAAACCTCCCGTTTCTACGCCATGCACCATCCTTTCACCGCTCCCAAGCCCGAGCACTTAGAATGGTTCTACAGCGACCGCAAGGAGGATCTGGAGCGCGTCTGCGCCAATGCCTACGACTTCGTGCTCAACGGCACCGAGGTGGGCGGCGGCTCCATCCGTATCCACGATTCCAAAGTGCAGGAGCGTATGTTCGAGGTTCTCGGTTTCAGCCATGAGGACGCCGACTACCGCTTCGGCTTCCTTATCAATGCCTTCAAGTACGGTGCGCCTCCTCACGGAGGCATCGCATTCGGCTTCGACCGCTTCTGCGCCCTCTTCGGCGGACAGGAGAGCATCAGGGACTTCATCGCATTCCCCAAGAACAATCAGGGACGCGACATGATGCTCGATGCTCCTTCGCGCATTGACCAGGCGCAGATGGACGAGCTCTTCCTGCAGAGTACTTTCAAAATTTAAAAAAACGTAAAATATGTCACTCGAACAGCAGATACAGTCCGACATCAAGGCGGCCATGGTCGCCAAGGACAAGGTGGCTCTTGCGGCTACACGTGCAGTGAAAGCCGCGATTCTTCTCGCCAAGACCTCGGAAGGAGGGGCAAAGGACAGCCTCGAGGATGCCGAGGTGGTCAAGATAGTGCAGAAATTAGTGAAGCAGCGCAAGGAGAGTGCGGAGATTTATTCTCAGCAGGCTCGTCAGGACCTTGCTGACAATGAGCTGGCAGAGGCCGCCGTGATGGAGAAATACCTGCCCGTCGCCCTTTCCGAGGCTCAGGTCGAGGAGGCTGTCAGGGTCATTATCACCGAAGCCGGTGCGTCTTCAATGGCTGACATGGGCAAGGTGATGGGCATCGCCACAAAGAAACTTGCCGGTCAGGCCGACGGCCGTCTCATCTCCACTATCGTCAGAAAGCTGCTGCAGTAGCCGGTCAGAGACACTTTGCCTGACCGTCAATGAAAGTCTACAAAGTCATAATATTTCTGGCTCTCTGTTATGTTTTTGCTTCATGCGGAGACAGGAAAGCGATGCGGGACGGGTGTCTTGAGGCTGATGCAGTTCATGGAGACAACCGTACCTGCTGCAATCTGGCCTCATACAGGGTCGGGCAGGCTGTCTGCGACAGCATCTACAGGCTTCAGCAATACGAAAATGATTCCAGCCTGTATAGAAAGGGTATTGATTGTGCGTTCTATCTGCTCTCCGCTGCGGAAGATATATCCGATGAGGAGCTGGCAGTACATTCCCTGTCTGCCCTGAGCCGTCTCTATATTGAGGTAGGACGGTATGACTCGGCCTACATCTACGTAGTTCAGGCTTTGGAGTTGTCGAAGAAGAAGCATTCGGTTACGCATTTTGTGGATATTTATAACAATCTCGGAAAGATTAATTTTTTCTGCGAGTATTATGACAAGGCGGCTGAGTATTGGGATATGGCTATATCATTCCCTGAAACTCATGGTACTCCCTATTCCAAAGTGCTGGTTATAAACAACTCGCTTTCTCTTATAGGCGATACTGTAGAAATCAACAGAAGGCTGGAGCAGGCTACGGAAATATGCAAGGACAATGACATGCCGGCAATGCTGTCTTTTCTCTACGTCAATGCAGCCCTGTTGTATGTCAATTTCGAGGATCTTGAGACCGCCCGTTTCTGGATGGATGAAGCGCTTTTGTGGCCACAGTCGAGGGAAACTGAATGCAATTATTGGAAAAATAAAGGAATAATAGAATTTGAGGCCGGTAATTATGAGCTGGCGCTCAAATGGTTGAATAAAGCTCTTGACTTTGCGGCGGAAAACAGAATGGAGACCTCGGAGATTTTGCGGGTGCTCAGCTATGTGTATGCGTTCATGGGATTGTGGGAAGAAGCCTATTCCACTCAATATGAATATGAAAGCGACAGTGATCTCCTGCCGAAAGGGCAGGTGCTCAGAAATTTTCTCGATATCCAGAAAAATACGTCTCTTGCCATTGAGAAACAGCACAACATGTATCTGACAGCAGTGATGGTTGCTGTACTGATAAGCCTTGTTTCCGCCTTTTCGATATTCTACCTGAGCCGGCTCAGGCATCTTAAAGAGAAGGAGGCGAAAATCACTCTTGATAACGAGGTGGAGCGCCAGAATATAAAGCGGCGCAATAATATTCTGTCCATGAAACGCCTGCAGCAGTATCAGGAAGAGACCCTGATAAATGATATTATCGGCAAATTGCGGAATGTCAATATAAGCGGAGAGGGGAGCAAATCCATAAAAGACCTGATAAGCGAGCTGGAATTTACCAAGAACAACCGGATGTGGGAGGAGATAGAACCGTTTTTAATTGAGACGGACAGCACATTCTACAACAACCTGCTGAGAGACTTCCCCGACCTGACCGTCAATGAAAGACGCTTATGCGTGTTTCTCCACATGAACATGACGACAAAGGAGATTTCCATGGTCACGCATAAAAGCGTAAACAGTATTACCACGGCGCGTTCAAGGCTGAGGGAAAAACTGAACATTAAAGGCAATGATGTCTCCATAGTCTCTTTCCTGGACAAATATTCCAGTTAGGACACTGTAATTTTGCTATTTCTATAAAGTATTCATTGTGACTGTGTTGCATTTTTTGTATTGTAAATGTAACATGGAAATGGACGGATGTACGGAGCCGTATAAAGGGAAAATTTTGTACGGCTGCATATATTTGTACTCGCTGTTAATTTAAACTAAACAATGATGGAAAAGATAACGAAAAAGGTGGTTCTGACCTTCGCTATTGTCTGTTCGGTCTCTCTCAATCTGGGGGCGGTTCCTGCCAGACCGACACCGGTTGTCATCACTCAGGCAGACGGGACAAAGCTTGAATTGACCGTCAAGGGTGATGAATTCTTCCATTACATGACCACATCCGACGGATATGTGGTGTCGGACAAGGACGGAATTTTTTACTATGCACTGTTCTCGGGTAACGCAATGGTTCTTTCTTCGGTCAAGGCAAACGATCCGTCAAGGCGGACAGCCGAGGAAAGGAAGTTTGTATCTTCCATGGCTGTAACTGCACCTCCGGCCGGATATTCTTTGTCATCACGCAGAATGTCCGGTGCATCAAGGGTCGGAGGACTGACAACTGGTTTCCCGACCAAGGGAGAGATACGGTCACTGGTGATTCTGGCCAACTTCAGTGACACGCAGTTTCAGAGTCCTGCGGCGAACAGTGATTTCAGCGATATGCTCAACCAGTCCGGGTATTCTCAGAACGGAGCTACGGGAAGCGCACTGGATTTTTTTCTTGAGAGTTCATCCGGACAGTTCACTCCGGTATTTGACGTAGTCGGTCCGGTGACACTCAGTCGTCCATGTTCATATTATGGGGAGAATAAAGCGGATGGAGATGACAATGATGCCGAGGGCATGATTGCGGAAGCCTGCCGTCTGGCAGATGAGGCCGGGGTCAATTTTGCCGATTACGACTACAACAATGACAACATAGTTGACAACGTTTTCGTTTTTTATGCCGGTACAAACGAGGCTGATGGCGGCGGAGCTGACAAGATCTGGCCTCATCGTTTCAATCTGGAGTTGGGAGAGGCCGTGTTCGACGGTAAGTCAGTGTATGTCTACGCATGTACCTCTGAACTGAAAATGACCTCCTCCGGTCCGGAAATGGCCGGAATAGGTACTTTCTGCCATGAATTCTCCCATGTTCTGGGTATTCCTGACTTTTATGATACAGACGGATATACCGGCGGATACAGCGAAGGCGTCGGTACATGGTCTATAATGGATCAGGGGCCGTACAACAATGAAGGACGCACTCCTCCGGTGTTCAATGCCATGGAGCGCAGCATAGCCGGCTGGATAGAATTGGAGGAGATTGTCAACACTGGAGACTATGTCCTGAACGATCTTCAGGAATACAACGAGGCATACATGCTGAGTACCGACACTGAAGGCGAATTCTTCGTGCTTGAGAACCGTCAGAATTCCCACGGATGGGACGCATATCTTCCCGGGCATGGCATGTTGATATATCATGTCGACCGGTCTGACCGGATGGTTGTCGGACTGTCTGCAATAGACCGCTGGGAATACAACTGGCCGAACAACGTCTCCTCGCATGAGTGTTTCAGGATAATTCCGGCCTTGCTGAATGCCGGTCTGGGAGACGAAGCCTCGATGCCTTGGCCGGGAGCATCCGGCTACGATGAGTTCTCGCGGAAGAGTCTTCCTGCCAACACCTCATGGTCAGGAGAGAATATCCCTGCGGAACTGTTTTCGATAAGCGAGGAAGCCGGGACGATATATTTCAGGGCGGTTACTCCGGAGGGAGAGATAGTCCCTGTCAGTGGCGTGGAACTGTCGGCACGTCAGAAAGTGATAGTCTACGACACTGTACAGGTAAGGGCGCACATAATCCCGGAGAATGCCCATAATCAGAAAGTAACCTGGTATTCAGAGTCTCCGGAGATTCTGTCTGTTGATACTCTTGGCCTGGTGAAGGCTCTCTCCAAGGGTACAGGTGTGATACGTGCGGTTACAGAGGACGGAGAGTTTGCAGACGAGATAGAGATTACGGTTACTGACGGAATGCTGCTGAGGGCCCGTACGGTTACTTCATCCGGATTTCCTTTGGAGGGCATTCCGGTGCAGATGGAGTCAGGTACAGACAGTTACACTTTCACATCAGGTCCCGGCGGTGTATTCTCACAGGAAGGTATTGTGCCTGGAGAGTATCTGATGGAGGTGTCTGGCCAGGATTATCCTGTACAGCGGAAAGTGATTACGATAGTGGAAGGAGCTTCTGTTTGCGATATCATTCTCTTCAGTGCGGAAGAACTGGAGAAAGGGACCGGCGTCCTGAATCCGTCCGTTGTGGAATACGAAAACTCCGCATACCTGACATGGAAGCCTACCGGTGCCCTGCGGTACAGGGTCGAATGGTATCCGGCAGAAGAACCGGAGAATGTGGAGTATATTTTTACCGAGGTATATAAAGCTGATATAACGGGTCTGAAAAGAGATACGGAGTACGAGGCGATTGTCTATGAAAATGACGGAATCATAGACGGGGATTTCAAGAAACTGTCATTCAGGACAGCACTTCCGTTCTCTGAATATCCGCTTATACTCCTTAACTCCATCTACCTTGAAGGGGAGACCATAATACTGAAAGCGGCAAATATCCCCGAGGACGCGGTCATGGAATGGTATGTGGACGGAGAGCCTTTCACCGGTGAACTGGAACTGAAAAATCCTGAGTACAGGATAGACCTGGTTTTGAGTACTGACAGTGATACCGCAGTGGTGACGAAATATATATCGGTTGTAAAACAGAACAAAGAGTAGGCAGTCATGAGAGTACAGTATTTTATTATATTTTTTGCCGGCCTGTTGCTGGCAGCGGGCTGCAGCCGCAGACACGAGCTGTCTCCGGCCGGCCAGACATTTGTCAATCAGTCGTCTATGGGACTTTACGGTGACGGAGTCTCTTATATGCAGTATGAAAAATTCAGTCACCAGTTTTACCGCAATTATTCCGGAACGGAGTTCAGACTGTCCAATGACAATCTGGAGGTCTATTTCTCCTGTGTGTTTTCTTCTGCTCCGTCTATGGGCAGCTTCATCGACGTGCATATCGAGACTGCGGGTCTCGGCCTGGAGGGGGATATCGACGGAGTGTTCTACGTTGCGAAAGTGGACGGCAACCTGTGCTGGATGTGGTGTGAGGAGGAAAATATCGGAATCGTAGCTTATGTTGAACATTAATAACCTATTAAAATCTATTTTATGAAAGTATTGCAATTTCTTCTTCTTTCGGCCGCGGCTGTGGTTCTGTCCGGATGCCAGAAGCAAACCGGTCCCGAAACATCCGGGCCGGACGGCAAGGGACCGGCAATAACTTTGGAGGGTCGTGTGGCTCCGGACTCCAAGGTTTCGGACACTTCTTTTGACAACGGTGACGAGATCGGTCTTACTGTCGTCGGATGGAGCGGTGAGGAGCCGGCGGCTCTGTCGGACTACAGGGATGAGGACAATGTCCGGTACGTCTATGAGGATGGTCTTTTCTCCGCTTTGTCAACAGCCTGCTATCCCAATTCTGAGGACAAAGTCACGCTTTGGGCCTATTATCCGTTTACATATGGCGGCGGTTTTGTTCCTGGCAGCGACGAACTCCATGTCAGGGTACTTGCCTCGCAGGACAATGAGGGTGATTTCAAGGCTTCGGATTATCTGGTGGCTGAAGCATCTGGAATTTCTCCTTCCGATGCGGCCGTTCCCATGGAATTCCGTCATATCCTGGCCAAAGTGCGTCTGAATGTCATCCTGGATGGTGCATCAGAAGAGAAGGTCTCTGCAGTGATGCCGTATGTTGCGGCTTCCGCAGTGTATGACATGACGGAGGGGACATTGTCTTCTCTTGCGGACCGCTGTGAGATTGCCATGTTTCCTGTCTCCAGTCTTTGCGTTGAGGCCATTATCGTACCGCAGACGGTAAAAGCCGGAGACTATCTGTTTTATATTACAGTAGGAGAAAGGACATTCACTTATGCGGCTGCGGAAGACATGGTGTTCGCTGCAGGAACCATAAATGAATTCAGGGCACTTGTGCCTCAGGATGCGTCTGTCAAATCTACAGTGCCCGTGCTCTCCCGTTCAAATACCTGCATATGGTAATATTTAAATTTACAGTTATGAATATAAAGGCATTTATCATAGCATTTGCAATACTGTCCTGTATGATGGCAGTGTCATGTGAGAAAACACCTGCAGAGGAACTTCCTGTGAATATAGCATTGTCCGTAACAGCTTCATCTGACGGTATGCTGGAATTCAAGGACGGAGATGTGGTCGGAGTCTATGCATCGGAAGGGAACTCGATATCCAACGAACGTTTCCTGAATAATGAGAAATTTACTAAACAGGACAGTATATTCTCTTCTTCAAGATCAATAGGATGTCCGGAGCAGAGTACGCTGTTTTCCGTGTACTGGCCGTTTACTATGGATGGCGTGGCTTCAGGAAATGATACCAGAACCGTATCGGTTGCCGAGGACCAGTCTTCATTCGAGAATTATGTCAACTCGGATTTTCTGCTGGGAACAGCTGTCTGGGAACCTGGTGCGGAACCTGTCATCCCCGTGATGCTGAACCGTGCAATGGCGAAGGTGAATATCTCCGTCAATACAGGAGGTAGTCTGGATGCAGACATCTCGGCTGCTTCTTTGAGTTTCCGCCTGAATACTTCAGCGGTGGTGAGCCTGTCTTCAGGGACTGTCTCTTCGCCTTCTGATGAGGCTTTGACCGTGCCTTACGGTTCCCTGACCTTGAACGAGGACGGTAAGTATGACGGACTTTCATTCATTACGGTACCTCAGGATGTGACGGCGGACAAAGAGTTCGTCAACGTTACATTGGGTGATGAGTCTGTTGCCTTGCCGTTAGGAAAAGCTGTTGAGTTCAAATCCGGCATGCAGTATCATATCGAATTGCTTATAGACAGGCTTGGTTTCGATTACAAGCTGGATTTTACAATATCTGAAGAACCTTGGACCGACGGCATTGATGTCGATGACAATGTGGGGATAGAAGGAGGAGCTGATCTGGAGTATGTTACGGATATAGACAATAACCAGTATCCGGTAGTCCGCATCGGCAAGAAATTGTGGATGGCAGAGAACCTTGTTGTCACAAGATTCAATGACGGAACTGATATCCCGCTCCGGCTCTCAAGTACAGAATGGTACGAGGCGGCGTTCTCTGAGACTCCGGGATATTCATATTTCGAGATGAATGATGTCAATATAGAAAAATACGGTCTGTACTATAACTGGCATGCCGTGGAATCCGGCAAACTCTGCCCTAAGGGCTGGAGAATGCCGACCCTTGCCGACTATGAGGAGATGGTGGAGACTCTCGGAGGTGTGCAGGCCGCACATCCGGCCATGAAAGCTACTTCCGGCTGGGTGGATATGAATTATCAGGAGCTCCCTCAATACCAGGGGACCAACAGCAGCGGTTTCAACGGTGTTCCGGCGGGCTGGAGATTGGATGGAGGAGATTTCCGCAATGCCAGAGAATTCGCATATTTTTGGACATCAACTGTTTTCGAAGATTATCACAGCTATGGAGTTGTTCTTGCATCCGAGAATACGGAGGTCCTGTTCACGGACTTCCATAGAGGTATCGGAATGGCCGTGAGATGTGTGAAGTATTAATTTAAAGGAATTTACAGTATTATGAAAAGATATTTTCTCAATGATTTTACCGTTATCATATCTGCGGTTGTCCTGCTCGGTGCCTGCGAACGTGACAACGGTCGTTTCTCCGGCTCGGCAGAACCAGTGAATATTGTAGCTGAATCCGCGTCGGAACTGTTTCAGGACGGTGACGGGGCGGGGCTGTACATGATTTCATCTACCGAGCCGGGAGAGAAGGCTTTAAGTGCGGAAAGGCAGCTCGACAATGTTCTGTTTACCATGGTCGATGGAAAATTCATCTCGAATCCGGAGTCATTCTTTCCGGAAGATGAGAATGTCTATAACTCCATTTTCGTATATAGTCCTTATAAGACTGATGCCGTGGCCGCCGGAGATGTGTCCATGCAGGTATCCGTATCTGATGACCAGACTGTGAATTTCAACTTGAATGATCTGATGTATGGTGTGGTGCATGATTACCAGCCTTCCTCATCAGATCTGGTCATGCCGTTCAGGCATGCACTGGCAAAGGTGAATGTACAGTTAAGGCCGGGCAGCGGCTTCAATACGGCGGAGTCAATGGGAAATCCCTCCGTTATGCTCAAAGGATGTGTTCTGTCAGGGACATTTGACTTTAAAGATGTTACGGCCGATTATTCCGGAGATGTCCATGATGTGACTCCCAATGGTTTCTTTACGGCTTCTGACGGCACTCTTACAGGGGTGTCGGCCATATTGATTCCGCAGACGCTCAAAGCTGGAAATCTGTTGTTCGAGATAGTGGTGGACGATGTGAAGTACGAATATGTTCTTGAGGAGGATATGACCCTGGCCTCAGGCACCGAGAACACTTTCACGCTTACTGTGGATCGTGGCTTCGACGGAGTTACTGTGACTGTAGGTGACTGCGAGATAAATGACTGGGCAGTAGAGGAGCGGTCAGAAGATCTCGACGAGTATCAGGAACCTGGGAATGTCGTGGTGGATATAGACGGTAACGAGTATCCCGTAGTTAAAATAGGCCGACAGTACTGGATGGCTTCCAACCTGCGTGTGACCAGACTGAATGACGGAACGCCCATCAGGAAAAACGAGAATAAGCTTTCCGAGTGGGCAACGTACGAGGAACCGGCCTACGCGGCTTATAACTTTGACGAGACACTGGTGGAGCAATACGGCTACCTGTATAACAAATACAATGTGAATACCGGCATAATATGCCCTGAAGGCTGGAGTGTGCCTAATGATACTGACTGGCGGATTCTCTGCGAGACATTGGGTGGAACTGAGGATAATTATGGAGCATGGAGTGATGTAGGAAAGGCCCTCAAGTCCTCTACCGACTGGAACGGTACCAACTCCAGCGGCTTCAATGCTCTTCCCGGAGGTCTGCTGTTTACCGGAGGAAGTGCCGAGAATACTGTTTTCCAAAGTTTCGGCAGTGAGGGCAACTGGTGGACGACAACCGGCAACTATACGAAGACTCTTGTCTATGGAAATGACCTGGAGAGATACATGACGTCTGCAAAATGCGGAGTCTCCATCAGGTGCATTTATAATATGAAACCCATTAAATAAAGAATAACCACATGAAAAAATATTATTTGCAATTCAATACGGCACTGTGTGCCCTGACAGCGGTGCTTGCCATGTCATGTGAGATGAGGACACCTGACAACTGGACTGAGCTTCCACTGGAATTTGAACTGTCGATCGGCAATGACGGGACAAAAGCGACTTCCACTGCCTTTGAGGACGGCGATGTTCTCGGTTTGTATGGGTTCTATTCTGCATCCGGAGGTGTGGAGGAATCATTTGCGACTACTCCGTGCATAACCAATGAAATTGTAGATGTTACGGGAGGACAGGCATTTACACGAAATGCTGTATATTTTCCGGATGATAATGGAACGGTTGACTTCTGTATGTACTACCCTTATCAGGATTATGAGTTCAACGGCAGCTTTCTGACATTCTACTTGATGCCGGACCAGAGTGTCGAGGCCAATTACAAAAATGCCGACATAATGGTGGCCCATGCAGTCGGAGTTGGGGAAAATCAGTCTCCGATCCAGTTTGTATTCGACCGCCTCATGTCCAAGGTCAGCCTGGAGCTTGTGCCCGGTGACGGGTATTCGTCAGCAGGTGATCTGTCCGGTGCGGAAGCCTTATTCTACGATATGAAGAAGAATGCAGTTACATATTTTGCGACAAAGACCGTGGATGCCATTGATTACAGCGATTTTATCCCTCATGGTCATTTCTCCGTAAGCGAGGACGGCTCCTGCGTGTCCGGTGTATCAGCCATTTTCCCTCCCCAGACACTGGAGAAAGGCAAGCTGTTTTTCAACATACAGGTGGCTGGAAGACTTTACGGACTTGTGATGCCGGAGACTTTGGAGCTGCTTCCCGGAAAAGAATATGTCTACACTCTTACACTGAACCGTTCCGGCGGAGACCTTATAAGCATTCAGCCGACTGTACGTGACTGGACTTCAGGAATAGAGCATGAATTCACGCCGGATGAGACAGATCCGGAACTTCTGCCTGTCTATGACTATGACGGTAACCGGTATGATGTCGTGAGAATAGGTGAGCAGATATGGATGGCCTCCAATCTCCGGACTACGCATTTCAACAATGGAGAGGAAATACCTTTTCTCGAGAGTCAGACAGATTGGGACTATACGGATGTCTCGGAGTCTCCTGCATACTGCTATTACGGCATAGATGAGGCAAACAGAGGAAAATACGGACTGTTGTACAACTGGTTTGCAGCCCGTGAGGATGATATCTGTCCGGAAGGCTGGCAGGTTCCCTCTTCTTCGGACTGGAATCAGCTGATAGAGTATCTGGGAGGAGCAGGTGCGGCTGCCAAACTGAAATCCACTTCCGGATGGCTCGATGCTGACGGGAATGAGGATCCGGCCTGGCAGGGGACCGATGACTATGGATTCAATGCACTTCCCGGTGGTTACAGACGGCACCGCGTGGATTTTGAAAATATCGGAGTACAGGGCAAATGGTGGACATATGAGCTGTCATCCGAGGACAATTCCGCAGGAAATTACTTTTATATGATGTATAATATCCAGGATGTCAAGAAACTGTATCACTTAAAGGAATATGGTCTCTCGATAAGGTGTATAAAAAAGGAGAAACCTTCGGAGCCGGAACTTCCGGGCGAGAACGACTATGTTGAGAACGGAGTAAACCATGGCCCGGGTGTCGTTATCGACGGTCTGCTGTGGGCTCCCGTGAATTGCGGTTATGATGAGACCGCTTATCCTTATGGAAAGCTTTTCCAATGGGGACGCCCCTTCGGCCAAGGTTATGACGGGGTAGATGAAGGCGGGTCCTATACGCTGGGAGATAATCTGGTATCCACAGCATCCTCTGAGGCTGAGGGCGCGGATCTTGCGAATAAGGACAAGCATTTCAGACAGAATCCGTACGGTGACTGGTGCTCGTCCCGCGAATACTCACAAACATGGAAAGAGGAGTATAGTCCCTGCCCTGAGGGTTGGAGAGTACCTACGTCTGCAGAGATGCTTTCTGTTGCCGGACATTCATCGGATTTGGTGACAGTAGACGGAATTACAGGAGCGTGGCTTTCCGGTTCGGCAGAGTATGCAGATGGGGTAACAGCCATCTTTTTGCCTGCGGCAGGAAACCGTGATGTCACCGGCCGCTCTGACTGGCGCGGCACCGATATGGTCGCATACTGGTCGGCTGACTGGACTGGAGAGAAGCCGGGGCAGCTTTATAAATACGGCTCCTATGTTTCAGTTCTGGAAACATCAGCTGCGGCTGCATATCCTGTAAGGTGCGTTAAGGATATGTTTTGATTTTTATTTTTTCAGCGGTGCCAGCATGATTACATTATTGTCCTCATCGCTGAGGTTCTCTAAGATGGTGGAGATGCGTTTGCGGGCGGCGTTGCTGAGATTGCCTTCTTTCATGGCTTTTGCGGATATCTCTATGAAATGTTCCGGACTGTAGGACTCTGCGAGGTATCCGCATTTGAAAGAGGGACTGGTCTCGTCCATCGTCAGGATATCGTCAATGACTGTGCGGCGTGAGACCTTCCCGGTCCGGCGGTCCAGGACTATTGCAGGCAGCAGATCTGTCTCCAGGCTTATGCTTGCCCCGGAGCCGGTGTTTCTGCTTGTTACCATTTTTGTCTGGCTGATGTTCACAAGTACGTAGTCCGGCAGGATACAGGGCTCATGCAGATAGTCTCCATCGTTGAATGTCAAGGCGTTGGGTTCTGTGGTCTTTCCTAACTCCATCGTAAGCAGCGGATGCAGCTCTCTGTCCTCGATGACGAACAGGGTGTCCTGCTGGGTGTTCATCGACCACTGGGATATATCCAGAGCTCCGTCCACATTGAGAGAGGTATGGAGGCTGAGTATGGCATTCTCCGGTATCGTTCCTGTTTTCGGAATCTCCCAAAGGACATTGCCCTCGTAGTCCTGGCACCAGGCGATGACCGGGCATCCGTCGTCAAACGGAGTCGTGGCTATTGTAACGGTCTGCGCGGAGCCGTCAACCATGAAGTTGTAACCTTGATTCGGGTTGCCTTCTGCCTCGTAAGCTAAGGGAAAGTCTTCCAGGAACCGGCCGGTGCTGATGTCGTATGTATGGATTTTGTTGTCATACAGGGTGCTTATCCAGATTTTCCCTCCGGTCTCATCTATCTGCGCGAAGGATATCCGGTTGTATTCTCCGGGGCCGCGTCCTATGTTGCCGACATTACAGAGGAATTTTCCGGTAGCGCGGTCAAAGAGCTTGAAGGGCCTTTCCGTGTTGGGGAATACTCCGATGTAGTGCTCTGAGACGGTGAGGTTGCCGCCGTCAGTAAGTGCCTCGGGGACACTGCTGTCCAGTGCAATGAATTCCGGCTCTCCGACCCATTCGGACAGCAGCAGGTCTTCTCCCTGGGGCAGCTTCTCGTACTGTACTGAGATAAGGCCGCCGTCTGTCACCGGTTTCTGGCCGCAGGAGGTCAGGGACGGCAGGAGCACCGCGAGGCCAAGGAGCAGTATGTATGCGTATGAGTGTTTCATGGTGAATATAGGTTACTTGATTTTGTACAGGACCAGGATGTTGTTGTCATCGTCGGACAAGTCGGAGAGGATGGTGCGGAGCTTGTCCTTGGCCGCGTCTGACAGATGTCCGTTTTCTAAGGCGGTGGTTGCCGTTTCCCGGAACGACACGGGGTCGTATGAGTGTATCAGATGGCCGTAAGATGGTGACGGAGAGAGTTCGCCTTTGCCTATATAGTCGTTGATGATCACGCACTTGTAGGCTTCTCCGCTTTCTCTGTCGGTGATGACCGTCCCTGATGAGATGAATCTTATGATGCCGTTCTCTATCGGTTTGGGTGTATTGATGCTTGTCAGTATCTTGTCCGGCAGGAGGGTGCTTTTTGCCGTTATGTTTATGTTGTCCTGTGTTCCTGCTTTACGGCCCAGGTCTATGGTGAACACAGGGTTCATCCTGCCGTTTTCGGCTATGAATACAGTGTCTTCTACGGTATTGAACGTGTTGAATGAGGCATCGATGCCGTTGCTGACATTCTTGCTGCTGCTCAGGATCCATGTGCTGATACCTTCACTTTGGGTTGACGGCATGCTCCTGCCTTTCTCGGATGCAGCCCACAGCACATTGCCTTTGAAATCCTGTTGCCAGGCTATCACGGTGTCCAGGTCTTCTGGATAGGGGACTCTGACGCAGGTGATGGTTCCGGATTCGGGGTTGACGATGAAATCGGATTTGTAGAAATTATAGTCCCCGAGTCCGTAGGCTAATGGCACGTCCTCTATGAATTCTCTTGTCTTCAGATCATAGGCATAGAGTTTCTCCGGAGCATAATGCAGCCATATCCGGCCGTTCTGCTCGTCAATGTACGAACTTAGTATGTAGGCGTATTCGCCCGGGCCGCGTCCTATGTTGCCGACAGGTCCCAGGTATTCTCCTGTATTCCTGTCGTACAGCTTGTACGGTATGCTTTTGAAATATCCGCCGGAGATACCGATATAATTGTCCGATAAGGCGTTTGGCTGACCGGATATATAAGCATCTGTACTGCGGCTGTCGAGGACTATGAATTCCGGCTCTTCGAAAAGTTCCGAGAGATTTACGGTGCCTTTGTCCTGCAGGCCGTCATATTTTACAGTAATCAAGGAAGGCGCAGTTGACGCATTCTGCCGGCTGCCGCATCCGGAGAGGATGAGCGGCAGACAGCAGGCTGCGCAGATAAAGGATATTTTATGCTTCATCATATCGGGTGAGATCTTGATTTGTAACTACCTGTAAATGAATTGCTTTTAATTTTGAAAGGTGCCGCGTTCAGTATTGGAAAGCCGACGTGACACCTATGTAAAATGTAGTAGCTTGACAATTAGCTTGTTGTGATTTTGCGGAGTGCCGGTTTGTCAGGGTTTCTTGTATGTGATGGTGCCGGTGGCCTGGTTGGTGGGCATGACGAGGACCTCGGCGATCTGCATGTATTCCGGTGCGCTGGCGGCGAACCATGCGACTTCGGCGATGTCGTCTCCGGTCAGAGGGTGTATGCCTTTATATACATTGTCGGCTTTGGCCTTGTCGCCGCGGAAGCGGACGACGGAGAAGTTGGTCTCCACGAGCCCGGGCTTGATGTTGGTGACTCTCAGAGGGGTGTCCACAAGGTCTATGCGCAGGCCGTCGGAGAGGGCTTTCACTGCTGCCTTGGTGGCGCAGTACACGCTGCCTCCGGGATAGGCCGCGTCACCGGCTATGGAGCCGAGGTTGATGATGTGGCCGCGTCCTCGCTCCACCATGCCGGGTACTACGAGACGGGTCATCGAGAGCAGGCCGCGGATGTTGGTGTCTATCATGATGTCCCATTCGTCCAGATTGCCCTCGTGCTCCTTGTCGACGCCGAATACCAGGCCGGCGTTGTTGATGAGCACGTCGATGTTCTTCCATTTGCCTTCAAGTGAGTTGAGGGCTGTTATGATTTCCTCGCGGTGACGTACGTCGAACGGCAATACGAGTGCGTCGGCCCCGATTTGGGCCAGCTCGGCCTTCAGGGCCTCTCCCTTTTCAGGTTTGCGGCAGTTGATGATGATGTCGTATCCGCCTGCGGCGAATTTCCTGGCGCAGGCCTCTCCGATACCGCTTGTGGCACCGGTGATAAGTGCGATTTTTCTTTCCATATTTCTTTATTGTCTGTTGTTGGTTATTGTCCAAAATCCTTTTTTGTCAGAGCCTGTACGGCTGATTATTCCGAGTTGTCTGCAGAAATCCTGGTCGTTCAGGTCCTCGTATGCCGACAGTGCGTTGTATGTCCTCAGATAATTACGGTAGCTGTGGAGTGAGTCGGGGTTGAGCATATCAGTATCAGTTCTTCCTTGGTCATGATGCGAATTTACGCAAAAATCCCTGATAACAATCCGGTCACTGGGAAAGTACCGGGATTTCCCGCGAAAATGGTTTACTTTCCCCCGTGGCCGGCCGCGCCACCGGATCTGCGGTCCCTTCTGCCCGCATCGACTTTCTCCCTGAGTAGTCGCCTATGCGTAAAATGGTGTAATCCATTCGCATTTCATATTCTTGTTACAATTCTGTAATAGTTTTGTAACATGACAGCCATACTTTTGCAACCGAAATTTACACACGTTATGGAGTTTTTGTATATAGGAATCATCGTTTTCCTTTTCTGCCTCGCCATTTCGGACATTATTGTCGGCGTGAGCAATGATGCAGTCAATTTTCTCAACTCCGCGGTAGGTTCCAAGACCGCGAAATTCCGGAACCTCATCATCATCGCATCTATCGGAGTGTTCCTCGGGGCGTCCCTGTCCAACGGTATGATGGACGTTGCCCGCCACGGTATCTTCCAGCCGCAGTATTTCACTTTCGCAGAGCTGATATGTATAATGCTTGCAGTGATGGTGACGGATGTGATCCTGCTTGACGCCTTCAACTCCAGAGGACTCCCGACCTCGACCACTGTATCCCTCGTGTTCGAGCTGCTCGGAGGTACGGTGGCCCTTGCCATGATAAAGAACATACAGACTGACGGTGCCCTGACATTCGCCCAGATGATCAATACGGACAAGGCTCTGTCGGTGATTCTCGGCATATTCCTGTCCATAGCGATTGCATTTGTCTTCGGTATGGTCATCCAGTGGATAGTCAGAACTATCTTTACATTCAACTATAAGCCCAGGCTTAAGTATCTTGCCGGGGTATTCGGCGGCGTGGCGACTACAGCCATCGTGTACTTCCTTCTTATAAAAGGTCTCAAGGATTCCTCTTTCATGACGGCTGATGCCAATGCATGGATCAAGGAACATACAGGCATGCTGATTCTCTGTCTTTTCGTAGGCAGCAGCATCATCATGCAGGTACTTTACTGGTGCAAGGTCAATATACTGAAGATCATCGTGCTGATGGGCACGCTCTCGCTGGCGATGGCATTCGCCGGCAACGACCTGGTGAACTTCGTGGGAGTGCCTCTTGCCGGATATTCCGCATATCAGGACTATGCGGCCAACGGAGTGGCTGTCGGGGCAGACAATTACCTGATGGGTAGCCTGCTTGAGCCGGCGCATACTCCGATGATATTCCTGATACTTTCCGGAGCCACCATGGTGTTTGCACTCGCTACTTCCAAGAAGGCCCGCAATGTGATCAACACCGAGGTCAATCTGACCAATCAGAACGAGTCCGAGGCTTCTTTCGGAACTTCCGCCACCGGACGCCGTCTGGTGCAGATTGCCAACTCTTTCGCTACATGGTTGGAGAAGGTTACTCCGCTGAGAGTCCGCAACTGGATTGACAGCCGTTTCAACAAGGATGAGGCCATTCTTGTCAAGGGAGCAGCATTTGACCAGATGAGGGCTGCTGTCAATTTAGTGGTGTCCTCTCTTCTGATTGCCCTGGGAACTTCGCTCAAACTGCCTTTGTCCACCACTTTCGTGACATTTACCGTGGCCATGGGTACTTCTCTTATGGACCGTGCCTGGGACCGCGAGAGTGCTGTCGGCAGGGTGACCGGCATGATGTCCGTGATGGGCGGATGGCTGCTGACGGCCGTGATTGCCTTTGCTGTCTGCTTCTGTGTGGCGCTGATTATGTACTACGGCGGATTTGTCGCCATGATACTCTTCAGTATCGTGGCCCTGTTCATCATCATCCGGAGCAACATCCGTTTCAACAGGAACTCCAAGGAGAAGGAGAAGGCTAAGACAGTGTTCGAACAGATGATGTCTGCTGACAGTCCTGAGCAGGTGTGGGATCTTCTCAAAGGACAGATCAAGGACAATACGGTGAAGGAACTCGACTATGTATCCAATTACTATACCACGTTTGTGGACTGTTTCGAGAATGAGAACCTGAAATGCCTGCGCCGCAACTACAATACCCTGCACGGGGAGATCGAGGAATACAAGTCCGTGAGGAGAAAGGAGATACTGGCACTCAAGCGTACGGATCCCACAGTGTCCATGCAGGCCAGTACATGGTTCCATCTGGAAGCCAATCATCTTTCACAGCTTCTGTACAGCCTCAAGCGTATATCTGAGCCATGCAAGGAGCACATAGAAAATAACTTCAATCCTCTGCCGAAGAACTGTGTCGAGGAGTTCGCCCCTGCCAGCGAGGCTTTCCTGGTGCTTCTGAGAAAGACGTCGGAGTATGTGGGAGAAGGAGCCGATGACGCCAAGTCCAAGGCGATAATCAAGGAGATTTCCGCGTACAAGAAACAGGTGGCCGTACTGCGCAAGAACAATGTGGACCGCTTCAATTCCGAGTCGGACACATCCAATTTCAACATATACATCCTGTATCAGACCATCCTTCAGGAGACTCAGCAGATGGCTGATGACCTCAAGCACCTTATACGTGCGTACACCTATCTTTCTAATGTGAAAGGCAAGGAGGCGTAGTGAAAAATATTATATTTGCGTATGCAAAAAATACTTGTAGTAGATGATGAGGAGTCCATATGTGAGATTCTGCAGTTCAATCTCGAGATAGAGGGCTTCGAAGTAGATGTGGCTTACAGTGCCGAACAGGCGCTTAAAATGGATCTGCGTTGTTATTCTCTTGTACTGCTTGACATAATGATGGGCGGAATGAGCGGGTTCAGAATGGCACAGGTGATGAAGAAGGACCCGGCCACGGCCTCCATACCTATCATATTCTGTACGGCCAAGGATACGGAGGACAATAAGATCGCCGGTCTTACACTTGGGGCTGACGACTATATATCCAAGCCTTTTTCAGTGCGCGAGGTGGTGGCCAGAGTCAAAAGTGTGCTCCGCCGTTGCGCACCGCAGGCCCAGCAGCCTTATTCTACCGTGCGCAGTTCCGGGCAGACTGAGGTGGACGGTGACAGTATTGCCTATAATGGTCTCCGTCTGGATCTTCTCAAGCACAAGTGCTATATTGACGGACAGGAAGTGCAGCTTACCAAGAAGGAGATGGAGATCATGACACTCTTCCTGCGCAATTCCGGCAGAGTCCTTTCCCGTGAGGAGATACTGCATAATGTCTGGAGTGACGAGGTTGTCGTCCTGGATCGTACCATCGATGTGAACATTACGCGCCTGCGCAAGAAGATAGGTGATTATGGCAAGCTGATAGTCACGCGGCAGGGGTATGGTTATGGCTTTGACGTATAGCGGGTCATATGTTCAGATATTTTATAGACAGGAGGAATACTCTGGCACAGCTGGAGGAGTTCGTCTATATGGCCGAGAAAGGCAATCCTCTTGATGATGTCTTTCCGCCGTTTCCGGACAGCCGCATAGGCCGTCTGCTCAACCGTCTCGTGCAGGTATACCGACGCAGTATGACTGACAGGGACACCCTTTCTGCGGCACGGGAGATGGTGGTGCGTGAGTCTCAGGACAACATCCGTCAGAAAAAGCAGCTTACCCAGAATATCAGCCACGAGCTCAAGACTCCGGTCAGCAGTATCAACGGATACCTGGAGACGATTATCGACAATCCTGCTCTAAGTACAGCCCAGAAGGAAATGTTTCTGCGCAAATGCTATGAACAGTCCCAGCGTCTCTCCAATCTCCTTACAGACCTGTCCATCATTACCCGCATGGATGAGGCCAGCGACAAGATAGAGAAAGAGAAGGTCTCTCTTTCGGATGTCGTGGCGGAGGCGGTGTCGGATATGGCACCGGTTGCAGGCAAATATGACACAGACTTGGGACAGGAGTATAAATCCGGGCCTTCGGATAGGAGCATGATGCAGATTGTCAACGGTTTCCCTGAAGGCAGGGAAATTGTCGGCAACCGCAATCTGCTGTATTCTGTATTCCGTAATCTGCTGGAGAATGCCATTTTCTATTCCAAAGGCACCACGGTAAGGGTATCATTGGACAGAGAAGATGAAAAAAGGTATTGGATATCGGTAGAGGATGACGGAGTCGGTATTGACAGCATGCACATGACCCGTATATTTGAAAGGTTTTACCGGGTGGACAAAGGACGGAGCCGCAAAATAGGCGGTACCGGTCTTGGACTTTCAATCGTCAAGAATGCCGTAAATCTTCATGGAGGCACCATCAAGGCCATGCCGGCCGTTCCTTCAGGTCTCCGTTTCGAGTTTACATTGGAAAAAGGTTTTTAGGTCCGTTGCATAATCAGAACAGTACGGGGTCAGGCAGTATCCTGAATGTCTTTCTGTGCAGCGGTGTCAGTCCGTAGCGTCGGACGGCTTCGCGGTGGGCTTCAGTCGGATAACCGCAGTTCTGCATCCAGCCGTATTGTGGGTATTGTATTGCCGCCTCTTTCATGTAGTCGTCCCTGAAAGTCTTTGCCAGTATGGAAGCGGCAGCTATGGAGGCATATCTCGCGTCACCTTTCACGAAGCATGTATACGGTATGTCCTTGTAAGGTTTGAACCGGTTCCCGTCCACGATGATATGTTCCGGGCGTACTGACAGGCCGTCCAATGCTCTGTGCATTGATAGAATGGAAGCGTTGAGTATGTTTATCCTGTCTATTTCTTCCGGTGAGGCTGAGGCCACGCACCAGCAGACGGCTTTGTTTATGATGATTTCTCTGAGTTTTTCCCTGACTTTAACCGTCAGTTTCTTGGAATCGTTTAGTTCCGGACAGCAGAAGTCGTCCGGCAGGATCACGGCTGCGGCATATACCGGCCCTGCAATGCATCCTCGTCCGGCTTCATCTGTGCCGGCCTCTATGGTTCCGGCTATGTGGCATCTCTCGAGCATGATGCAAAGGAACTACTTTTTTCTTAAAAGTTCCTCCTGAAGCCGGATTATTCTCTCCTTATCCTCTATGATTTTCTCAAGTTCGGCGATTCGTCTGTCCTTTTCGGCCAGCAGTTCTGCCGAGTGCGCTGTGTTGTATCCGAACACCAGTTCTTCCTCAGGTATGTCCAGAATATAGGCGAGCTTGTTCAGCCGGTCGCTTATAAGATGAGTCTCTCCTTTCTCTATCTTGTAGTATGCAGTCTGGGAGATAGAAAGTCTGTCCGCAATCTCTGCCTGGGACATCTGCTGCTCCTTCCGTCTGTTCTTGATTCGTTTTCTGATCTCCTCATTGTTCATATAAACAAAAATATGGTCAAAAAAAAGAATTTAAAAACAAATAAGAAGTTGTTATAAACAACTATTAGATGTGAATGAGCAGGGCTTGTTTGTAAAAAAACGTAAAAATTCTTTTATAAATCTTTATAATTTGACCTGGAGACCGTATTCTGTATAACTTTAAGTTGTAATTATAATGAAAAAATATGAGAAATTTGTCTAAGAATTTCCGCTTCGGCAAGCGGGATTGCGGTATGGAAGTCATGCGGGCCAGACTCTTGTTTGCCCGGCAACTTGTCATGGATTGCGGTGTGCCATATGTGGATGTATGGCGGTATGCCGGTTTCTCCTCGTTGAAGGATATGGAGCGCCATTGGGAGCGGATGTTCCGGTGCTGAGTCGTGTATAAAAAGAGGCTGTGCACAAAGCGCAGCCTCTTGCATGTTTTGGATATTATTAAGTATTAGGATATGCGGACTATTCGTCTTTTTCCTCTTCCTGGTATGCTTTCAGCAGCTTCTCCTGTACATCAGCAGGTACCTGCTGATATTCGGCCATTTCCATGGTGAAGGAGGCGCGTCCGGAAGTCAGTGAGCTAAGGGTAGTGGAGTATTTGTAAAGTTCTGCAAGAGGAACCCTGGCTTTCAGTACTTCGAATCCCTTTACGCTGCTCATGCCCTCAATCATGGCCCTGCGGCCCTGAAGGTCGGACATCACGTCGCCCATGTATTCGCCGGGTACCATGATCTCGATGTTGCAGATAGGCTCCATGATTTTGGGACCGGCGTTGCGGAATGCTTCCTTGAAGGCGTTGCGGGCTGCCAGTTTGAAGGAAATCTCGTTGGAGTCTACGGGATGCATCTTGCCGTCGTACACGTAGACGCGGATATCACGGGCATATGAACCGGTCAGGGGGCCTTCCTCCATTTTCTCCATGATACCTTTGAGTATGGCAGGCATGAAGCGGGCATCTATGGCACCGCCGACGATGCAGTTGTAGAACTCGAGTTTACCGCCCCAGTCCATGGTGTATTCCTCCTTGGACTTGATGTTGAGCACCATTTCCTTGCCGTCCACTTTGAAGCGGTTGTTCTGGGGAGCGCCTTCCACATAAGGTTCGAGGAGGAGGTGTACCTCACCGAACTGACCTGCGCCGCCGGACTGTTTCTTGTGACGGTAGTTGGCCGCTGCCACTTTGGTTATGGTCTCGCGGTAGGATATCCTCGGGGCAAGCAGCTCCACTTCCATCTTGTTGAGGTTGTTGATCTGCCATTTGAGGATATTGATATGCTGCTCTCCCTGTCCGCTGAGGATGGTCTGTTTCAGCTCTTTGGCATACTGGACAATGTAGGTGGGATCCTCTGCGGCTGCCTTGTTGAGGATTTCTCCGAGTTTCTCCTCGTCCTTTTCGTCTACGGCCTTGATGGCTGTGCGGAACTTGGCCTGGGGATAGACGATTGGAGCGAAGACAATCTCCTGCCCTGGAACGCAGAGGGTCTGGTTGGATTTGACGGATTTCAGCTTGACAGTGCATCCGATGTCTCCGGCCACCATTTCGGATACTTTCTCCCTCTTCTTGCCGGCAACTGCGAAAATCTGGGAGATGCGCTCCTTGTTGCCGTTCTCGGGATTGACGAGGTCCATGCCCTCAGTGAGCTTGCCGGACATTACCTTGAAGTACGACACGTCTCCGAGATGCTGCTCAAGGGCGTTCTTGAATACGAAAATAGCTGTGGGACCGTCGGCATTGCAGGGTATTGATCCGCCGTCCTTGGTAGGCTCGCTCTTCCCTGCCGGCGAGGGGGCCACGTTGATCATGAATTCCATGAGCTTCTTGACTCCGATGTCCTTTTTGGCGGAGATACAGAAGGTCGGCATGATGGAACCCTGGAGGAATCCGAGATTCAGGCCTTTCTCGATCTCCTCGCGGGTGAGCTCGCCTGCATCGAAGTATTTTTCCATGAGGGTCTCGTCGCTTTCTGCTGCCATTTCCGTGAGTGCCGAGAGAACTTCCTCCGCCTGTGCCTTGAACTGGTCCGGGATATCGGACTCGACTCTGGTTCCGTTGTCGTCGGTGAAGGTGTACATCTTCATGGTCAGTACATCGATGAAACCGTTGAATCCGGCTCCCACGGCTACAGGGAACTGTACCAGCACTACCTTGTTGCCGAATGCCTCTCTGAGAGAGTCAATAGTGTTTTCCCAGTTGGCTTTCTCGGCATCGAGCTGGTTTACTGCCACGACAAGGGGTTTTTTATAGTTGTCAGCGTATCTTGCGAAAATCTCCGTACCTACTTCCACACCCTGCTGGGCGTTTACCAGAAGAATACCTGAGTCGCAGACCTTGAACGATGATATCACACCCCCGATGAAGTCGTCTGCTCCGGGTGTGTCCATTATATTCAGCTTGTTGTCCATGAACTCTGTATAAAGAGGTGTCGAGTAGATGGATCTCTGGTTGATCTGTTCGATTTCCGTGTTGTCGCTGATGGTGTTCTTGGCTTCTACGCTTCCTCTGCGGTCGATTACCTTGCCTTCGAACATCATGGCCTCGGACAAGGTTGTCTTCCCAGACTTAGAGCTTCCCAGAAGCACAACATTTCTGATGTTTCCGGTCTGGTAGGTTTTCATTGTATCAGTAATATTTAGTTAGTAATTTGTCAATGTCTCACAAATATAACAAATCCGTAAGACAAATGCAAGAAACCGGTGTCGGAATTGATGAATTAAATGAAAAGTCCGTCTTTCATCTCAAGCATGCGGTCGGACATGAGCGCCAGGTCACGATCGTGGGTGACAATTATTACTGTCTGGCCGAATTTGTCGCGCAGGTCGAAAAACAGCTGGTGTATGTCTTTCTTGGTGCGGCTGTCAAGATTGCCGGAGGGCTCGTCGGCGAATATCACGGAAGGACTGTTGATGACGGCCCTGGCGATGGCGACGCGCTGCTGTTCGCCTCCTGAGAGTTCGGAGGGCTTGTGGTCAAGCCGGTGCCCGAGACCGAGGTCAGAGAGCAGTGACGATGCTTTTTTCTTCGCTTCCGATGTCGGGACGCGCGATATGAGAGCCGGAATCATGACATTCTCAAGAGCCGTGAATTCCGGCAGCAGATGATGGAACTGGAATACGAATCCGATCCTGCGGTTGCGGAAGTCGGCAATGGCGCCTGATGACAGGGAGAATATATCCGTGCCGTCTATGAGTACCTTTCCAGAGTCCGGGACAGACAGGGAGCCCAGAATCTGAAGCAGGGTGGACTTGCCTGCGCCGCTGGCTCCCACTATGGATATGACTTCCCCGTCATTGGCCTGGAAGTCTATGCCGCGCAGCACCTGTACCTGACCGAAACTCTTGGTTATGGACGTGGCCTGTATCATTACGGCAATGGTTTTTCCTGTCCGGATCTGTCTTCCGGTCTGTCCGTACCGTTCTCCTTCCCGGGCTTTTTCCACATTTTGATCATTTTGGCCCGGAATTCCTCCTCCGCGATGTACATTCTGGCGACTTTGTCCACGGGCAGGATTTTCAGGAACTCGTCCAGATACAGCCTTTCAAGTTCGTCATCCTTCGTGCAGTCTTCTGTGTATTTGATAAGGAGCCGCTTCATCTCCACATCGGAGTATGATGCCTTTCCGGAGAGTTCCCGGATGGCTCTGTAGTTGTCGCGGGTTGCCTTGCGGGCATCGCACAATGCCTTGTGGTATTCGTTGTAGACAGGCCAGAACTTGCCTGCCTCCTCGGGGGTGAGTCCCATCTGTGTTGTGAAGAAGCCTATTTTCGCACTTTCAAGCTGTTCCATGTTCTTCGGGTCGGGATGTCCAGGCTTGCCTGGTCTGGCGGGTTCCGGCTGGGCCGCTGCGGACAGGGCAGCCGCTGCGGCTGCGATGAAAAGGATAAATCGTCTCATAATGGTATCTGTTCTATTTAATATCAAGGTATCTGACGAGATCTTCCTCGGTCAGCGAGGACTCTATCTCCTCCGACAGTTCCTCGTCCATTGTCACGGTATTCTCCAAGGAGTTGCTGAGTGCCTCTTCCACATCTATCTCATCGCTGTATGCGTAGATGAAACTGCTCTCAATCCATCCCTCCTCTATCATTGCCATGATAGGATCGCCTGACTCCACCGGATCCGTATAAAGCAGACCGGTGATTCTTGACGCCACGTATCCTATTCCTGCAATAATACCGAACATCAGAGTCAGCATCAGTGCAGGCTTGACTCTCATGACGAACAGTCCGAAAGATGAAGGCGGGGCTTCGAGTCTGCTTCGTACCCTGTCCTCAACTGTGGAAAAATATCCGTCGGGAACGGTGAAGGGATTGTCTTTCATATCTCTCATACCTGTTAGACATTCATAAGTGCGTTTGGCTTAATCGTCCTCGCTTAAAAAGTTCTTCATTTTGAGGAATGCATGGTGATAGGTGGCCTTGACAGCACCTGTAGACCTTCCGATTATCTCCGCGATCTCGTCCATTTTCATCTCCTCGAAATACCTCATTATGAATACAGCCTTCTGTCTTGGCGGCAATTTCTCCATCGCTCTGTAAAGTCTGCGGGTTATCTCGTCCCCGTTGAAGTACTGGCTGGTGGTAAATCGGTCTTCTATGGCCTTCTCATACCCTTTTAAGGACAGAAATGACTTGACTCTTCTGCTTTTGAGGAAATTCAGCGCCTCGTTAGTGGCTATTCTGTACAGCCATGTGTAAAGCCTGGACTCTTCCCTGAAACCAGGTAGGTTTTTCCAGGCTTTTATAAGTGTGTTCTGCAGCAGATCGTCCGCATCATCGTGGTCGAATACGATCTTGCGGATGTGCCAGTACAGGCGCTCGGAATATTTGCGCACCAATAGGCTGAAAGCATAGTCCTGCTTTCCTTCCTCGTGCAGCGCGTCAAGTATTTCCTTGTCCTCGGTCATTTACTTTCTGGAGATGGCTTTTTGTGCTGCGGATATTATATGGTCTTTGTCAAGTCCGTACAAGTTCATGAGTCCGGCCGGTGTACCGCTCTGTCCGAACTGGTCGTCTACGGCTACCATCTCCACGGGGCATGGACGGGTCCTGATGAGCACTCCTGCAATCAGCTCTCCGAGTCCTCCGGCTATCAGATGTTCTTCGGCTGTAACCACTGCTCCTGTCTTGGCTGCGGAAGCGAGCACGGCTTCCGTGTCCAGCGGCTTGATGGTGTGTATGTCAATGACTTCTGCGGAAATGCCTTGTCTTTCCAGTTCTTCGGCGGCCTGAATGGCCTCCCATACCAGATGGCCGGTGGCGAAGATGGATACATCGCTTCCCTCTACGAGACGCAGAGCCTTGCCTATCTCGAATGTCTGGTTCTCAGGGGTGAAATTGGGTACTGAAGGGCGGCCGAAACGCAGGTACACCGGGCCATCGTACTTTGCGGCGGCTATCGTGGCGGCCTTGGTCTGATTGTAGTCGCAGGGATTGATGACTGTCATTCGGGGCAGCATCCTCATCATGCCGATGTCCTCCATTACCTGATGGGTGGCTCCGTCCTCTCCGAGAGTTATGCCTGCATGGGATGCGGCTATCTTGACATTGGCATTGCCGTAGCACACGCATTGGCGTATCTGGTCATAGACTCTGGATGTCACGAAGTTGGCAAAAGAACCGGCGAATGGTATTTTCCCGTTGAGGGAGAGTCCGGCGGCTACGTCGACCATATTGGCTTCGGCGATTCCGCACTGGAAGAAACGCTCTGGATGTTCCTTGGCGAACTGGTCCATCTTGAGGGAACCGGTGAGGTCCGCGCACAGGGCCACTATTCTGTCATCCTCGTTGCCTATCTCGGCAAGTCCGGCACCGAAACCGGAACGTGTGTCCTTGTTTCCTGTATTTGTAAACTTTTCCATTTTTCCAAAATTCTTAAAAGTCTCCGAGAGTTTCCTTTATCTGGGCCAGGGCAGCCTCGCACTGTTCCGCGGAGGGAGCCTTTCCGTGCCATTTGCATGTACCTTCCATGAAGTCCACGCCCTTGCCCATGACGGTCTTGAACAGTATCATCACGGGTTTTCCGTGACCGGCTATGCCGAGGGCTTTCCCGTAAGTTTCGAGCACGGACTGCATGTCGTTGCCTTCTGCTGTCAGGCATTCCCACCCGAAGGCTTTCCATTTTACTTCAAGGTCTCCGAGTCCGATGACCGATTCTACCGTACCGTCTATCTGCTGGTGGTTCCAGTCGGTCATGGCGATGAGGTTGTCGATCTTGTGATGTGCGGCGAACATGGCGGCCTCCCATATCTGGCCCTCCTCGCTCTCGCCGTCTCCGACAAGTACGTATACCATGCGGTCATCCTTGTCCAGCTTCTTGCCCAGAGCCGCACCGCACGCAACCGAGAGACCCTGTCCGAGGGAGCCGGACGGCATATACACTCCCGGAAGTCCGTGGTCAGTGGAAGGGTGTCCCTGCAGTCTTGATCCCAGATGGCGGAATGTGGCCAGCTCCTTTACCGGGAAATATCCGCTTCTGGCCAGTACGCTGTAGAACAGGGGTGACATGTGCCCTGCGGAGAGGAAGAACATGTCGTTGCCTTCGCCTCTGCGGTTCCAGTGTTCCGGTGAATGTTTCATTATCTTGAAAAACAGGGCAGTGACTATGTCTGTGCTGCTCAAAGAGCCGCCGGGATGCCCTGACCCGGCCTGAGTGACCATTCTCACAATGTCCCTTCTGACCTGGGACGCTGTCTGAGTAAGTCTTTCGATATCCGTCATATCAGTTGAAAATGTTTATTGCGCTAAGATAGTATGAATTTTAGAAACTGTGAAAATAATGTATCTTTGCATGAATTTTTGTAGATAGAGATGAAAAATATCCGTAACTTTTGCATAATAGCGCATATAGACCACGGGAAAAGTACGCTGGCGGACCGTCTTCTGGAGCATACTCACACACTTACGGAGCGTGAGATGGAGGATCAGGTGCTGGACTCCATGGATCTGGAGCGGGAGAAGGGGATCACAATCAAGAGCCATGCCATACAGATGGTGTATAATTATAAAGGTGAGAAATACATTCTCAACCTTATCGACACCCCGGGACATGTGGATTTCTCTTATGAGGTATCCAGGGCCATAGCTTCATGTGAGGGCGCACTTCTGGTGGTGGACGCGACGCAGGGTATCCAGGCCCAGACGATATCCAATCTCTATCTGGCCATCAATCACGACCTGGAGATTATCCCTGTGCTCAACAAGATAGACATGGACGCGGCCATGGTGGACGTGGTGAGCGACCAGATAATGGACCTGATAGGCTGTGACAGGGATGATATCCTGCTGTGCAGCGCGAAGACCGGCGAGGGCGTACCGGCAATCCTGGATGCCGTTGTGGAACGTTTCCCTGCTCCGAAGGGCGACCCGGAGGCTCCGCTACAGGCTCTGATATTCGATTCGGTCTTCAATCCGTTCAGAGGTGTGATAGCATATTTCAAGGTGGTGAACGGAGTGATACGCAGAGGGGACAAAGTGAAGTTTTTCAATACCGGCAAGGAGTATGAGGCCGACGAGGTGGGCTACCTGCGCTTGAAAATGTGCCCTACGGAGGAGGTCACCACCGGTAATGTAGGATATATAATCTCCGGTATCAAGACGGCGGTCGAGGTCAAGGTGGGAGACACGATTACCCATGTGGACCGGCCCTGCTCCGAGTCCATTGCCGGTTTCGAGGAGGTCAAGCCCATGCTGTTCGCCGGAGTCTATCCGGTGGAGACCGACGAATACGAGAACCTGCGCGCGTCTCTGGAGAAGCTCCAGCTCAACGACGCTTCCCTTGTCTTCGAGCCCGAGTCCTCGCTGGCTTTAGGTTTCGGTTTCCGCTGCGGTTTCCTCGGCCTGCTTCATCTGGAGATCATGCAGGAGAGGCTGTACCGCGAGTTCGACATGGACGTGATAACCACTGTGCCCAACGTATCTTATAAGGTGTATACCACTCAGGGCGAGGTGGTGGACGTACACAATCCTTCCGGGCTTCCTGCCCCTACTCTCATAGACTATATCGAAGAGCCTTATATCCGGGCCCAGATCATATCCAAGAGCGAGTATTTCGGTCAGATCATGAAACTCTGTCTGGACAAGCGCGGGGTGCTCAAAGGGCAGCATTTTCTCACTGCAGACCGTGTGGAACTTACATACGATATGCCGCTGGCCGAGATAGTCTTTGACTTCTACGACAAGCTCAAGTCCATTTCCCGTGGCTACGCTTCCTTCGACTACCATATCATAGGCTATCAGAAGGCAGACCTGGTCAAGCTGGACATCCTGCTCAACGGTGAGTCCGTGGACGCTCTGTCGTCCCTTATTCACAGGGACAGGGCCTATGACTTCGGTCGGCGTATATGCGAGAAGCTCAAGGAACTGATTCCCCGGCAGCAGTTCGAGATAGCCATTCAAGCCGCCATCGGAGCGAAGATCATCGCCCGAGAGACCGTAAAGGCAGTGCGCAAGGACGTGCTGGCAAAGTGTTACGGCGGCGACATCACCCGTAAGCGCAAGCTGCTGGAGAAGCAGAAGAAAGGCAAGAAGCGCATGCGTCAGATTGGCAATGTGGAGGTGCCCCAGTCAGCGTTCATGGCTGTGCTTAAGCTGGACTGAGGCAGCAAGTTGTCCTTACAGTAATCATATAGTTTGAATTTTACCGAAGTAATATTGATATGTCGCTGAAGCGTAATTTGTTGATACTTATACTTGTCATGTTGTCGTGCCCGATGTATGACGCTGCGGCGCTGGTTGAGGTGGACTCGAGTAAGATAACAGAGTGGAAATACTATAACAGGTCAGGTAATTACGATTCGATCATCGTATCCGCCATGCCGGTCTTCGACTCGGCGTACAGGGCCGGAGATGAGCATGACGCATTCTATGCAGCTGCCATGATAGCCCAGGGCTATCTTTTTTCCAGCAAATTGGATTCTGTCAAGAAGTGGATTGCTTTTCTGGACAGTCTCGAGGGAGAGAACGCGGACATGAGTTCCAGGTCCATATATTATAATGTAAAGGCAATCTATGCGCTGAAGCGTGAAGTGAATTACCCCGAGGCCCTGAAATATTTTCTGAAGGGTTATGAAGTGGCTACGGCGCAGGGGCACTCGGACTATCGGGTTGCTCTGCTTTCCAATATCACGAACATCTTCTACCTGCGCTATGACTCCAGCGGGTGCAGGTATGCGCAGGACGCCATGAGGATAGTGGAGACATGCGATGTCTCGGATTTTTCTCGGAGTCTTGCCTACATAGCGATGGCACAGATGCAGTATCTGAGAGGTGACTGTAGTGAAGTGAGGCTGCTGTGCGGGAAATCGGACAGCCTGATACGCAATGCCGGTTATAGATCGTTGATAGCATCGGTTGAGGTGCTGTTGGGTGACGTATGTACACGTGAGGCTGACTGGAAGGAGGCGGAGCGGCACTACAAGCGTGCCGTTGAGTATATCGCCGACACCGAACCAGGTATTGTTCCCTTGATATATCTCAATTACGGCCAGTGCTGTGAGATGCAGGGGGACTTGAGCCGTGCTGCGGATCTTTACCGGCAGGGTCTGGACATATTTCAGGAATACGGCAACGAGGAATTCCGGAGGGAGCTGCTCCTTCGTCTGGCGGATGTCTACTGCAGCATGGATGATTACGTGATGTTTAAGGAATATTATATGAAATACCGTGCCGGAGCGGTCTCGATGGAGGAAAGAGAGAGGGAGTTCAATGCCTTGCTTCTGTCCAATCAGGAGATGCAGTATGAGTTCGAGAAAAAGTCCAGTGAGCTTGCGCTGTTCAAGTCCCAGCGTGCGATGTGGATGTGGTGCGGTGTGTCCCTGATAGCACTTGTGCTGCTGTTCTCGTTCTTTTATCTGTGGCGGAAGCAGAAGGACATGTACAGGGGGCTGATGAACCAGTATAGTCATTATATGCAGCAGACAGAGCATATGGAACTGGTAGAAACAGGGGAGCAGGATGATTCGCAGGCGGACGGTGTGGACAAGATGCTTTTTGAGAAAGTGAAGTCGCTTATGTCGAAAGACAAGATATTCCGTCAGAAAGATCTTACGCTTGACAGTATAGCCGGTATGACCGGCAGCAACAGGACGTATGTGTCCAAGACGATCAATCATTACGCCGGGCAGTCTTTTCCGGCTTTTCTGAATACTTACAGAATCGCCGATGCAGTGAGGCTGATTTCCGACTTGTCCCAGAATATTCCTCTCAAGCAGGTGGCCGATGAAGTGGGATTCACTTCAATGAGTTGCTGCTCTCGAAAAAGTAGACACGGAAGGGTAGAAAAAGATAGGAAGTAGTATC
>UQUN01000022.1 GCA_900544175.1 uncultured Alistipes sp. | reverse complement strand
AAGTGGCTTTAGGAGAGGTTTCTTGCGATCCAGGGGGTATTCCCACTGAAAATCGGCTGAACTAAGATATGCCATGAACTGTTTTATCACTTCGAATTTTTCTATACCGTAAGGAGATAAATCAATAACCCTTTTCAGCAAGTGCCGTCTCCATTTTCTCCCGGCCCAGGGCCACAATCTCATCGTACTTGTAGAACTCCATCGTCCCATACGCGTTCTTGGCTATGCGCGCAAGCACGTCCGGTGCATATAGCCTAAGAGTAAGGTCCGCATTAGTCTGAATCATCATACTGGATGATTCATTGAGGATAGACACTATACCCATATCCGCCTCATCATCCGCCTTTTTCTCCAACTTGTCCTCAGGAGCGGCCATCAGTTCCCTCTCCACCTCTTCCTTCCGGACCTTGTCCATGACCGTCTCTACTATATGCTCCAGTCTCTGACGCACACGGCCTTTCCTGTGTTCCGGCCCGTCTTCATCCTTTTCCTCGTAGGGACCGTTCAGGTCTACGGCAACCAGAATATCTCCCGGAGTTCTGCGCACCCTGTTTACAGGTACCGGATTGACCACACCACCGTCAATCAGAAGCATGTCGCCTATCCTGTTCGGAGTAAATACTGACGGAAGGGATATGGAAGAACGGATGGCCTCGTACAGACTGCCTGAATCGAAGACAACCTCCCTGCGGTGCAGGATATCGGTCGCCACTGCCGTAAAATGTACCGGCAGTTCCTCTATCTTCCGGTCCGGAATAATGGACTTGAGTTCATCTATCACCCGCTCGCCCTTGACAAAGCCACCATTGCCTATAGTAAAATCCATCAGATTGAAGACTTTCATCCTGTCGACCGTCTTCATCCATTCCTTAAACGCGTCCAGACCTCCTGCAGCATAGATACCGCCTACCAAAGCTCCCATAGATGCCCCGGCAACGGAGGTTATCTCAAACCCCCGCTCTTCAAGAACCTCTATCGCACCTATATGGGCCAGACCCCTCGATCCGCCACTGGCAAGCACCAGTGCCACTTTGTTTCCCGTCCTCATTTCATCTCCCGTATCAGCATTCCGGGAAGAATGCCCGTACCGCTGACAATCTTGAACGTTGTGGCATTCAGGTCCGCCCCTGCGGCCTCCTCTTCTCCGGCCATGTAACGGTTGTCCCATATCTTTTTGGGCTCCGGTCTCAGGACACCTTTCCTATTATAGCTTATCCTTCCGGTTGCCTCGTCAAGCACAGGTACAAGCACCTCGTACTTCGATTTCGGGGACACACCTTCTTTCAGACCTATACGGGCCGTCACGTAGGCACCGTCCACATCGTTCACAGGCACCTTCACCTTGAACTGGTCGAAATTCTTCTGAAGATTCATGATGTTCTTATCCACTGCACGGGCCAATACCTTACGGAACACATCCTCCGGACTATACAAACCTCTAAGCACCGGTTTGTCGCTTCTGGACTTATAACTTCCTACATATTTGAGACGGAACGTAGTACTGTCAGCCTCAAAGGCGGCTTTCCTCGCCGCTATCGTACTGTCTGCATAAAACGCCGCCATTGATGCGGAATCATCGGCTGGCTTCTCGTAATAATACAGGTCATAGAAACGGCCGGCTATACTGTCATTCCAGTCCAGCTGATAAAGATGCGTGTTAATATTCACGGCAAAACCCGCTATCTGGCTGGATACAAGTGCTCCAAGCGTAGCAAGACTCGTCACGGCATTGTTTTCCTCTCCAGTAATTGCCGCCGCCACGCCTCCTATAACACTGAGGATACCCGTAGCGACATCAGCGTTCGCTTCATGGTCTATATACGTAATATCATTGACTATCACGAACGTATTGTCGATAAGATCATACCCGTTGTCCGCAAGCGCCAAAGTCCCGCGCTTGCTCTGGGCAGCAATCTCCGAATCCATAGCCGTCGCATCATAAAGCCCTCTCTCCAGAACGAGCGCCGGTTCGAAACCGCCTGTCACCTTGTTTCTCATGAACCATTTGGCAACAAGACGCTTTGCCACCATGTTGCGCCGGAGAAAGTCCTCGACCTCCATCCTGGCATCATCTTTCCGGCGGTCTGTAGTAATACACTTCACACTAAGATCGTGATTGTTGTACTTGTCCGGTGTCTCCAACGACATGAATGCTCCGACAATCTCGTTGTCCATCTCCTGCTCCGGATGGCTTATCATCATCGAATACAGCGAGCTTCTCCTGTAACTCATCAGAGAGTCAGCATCCTTGGCCGACAAGGCGACCGGTGCCGACACGCACGCCAGAACTAATAAGATTCTACTGTATATTGCCTTCATAACGGTCATATTTCAAATTAATCAATAATCCCACATGCTCTCATCCACCTTGTCGGACACGGACACTCTTCCGTCGGATTCAGTGAAATCTATCACGACCTGTCCGTTCTCATCAAGCCATGCCGTTTCCCCGCGTCCGTTCATGACCCATCTTACAGCACCCTGCTCAGGACGCATGAGCAGGGACGCAGGATGTGAACCAGGAGCATCCTGCACCATTGGAAACATCACAGGAATGACCTCTTCACCTGCGGCATTCACAAAACCGTACAGACCTCCCCTCTTCACCCAGGCCAGACCGTCATGGAACTCACCCACCGCCTGATACGGTCCATTGTGTCCCGACACCATATTGCCGTCACGGTCAACCAGTACCCACTCACCGTCTTCATACAGGACTTCTCCGTTCTCGTCCGTCACAAACATATCGGCCATCCTGAAAGACCCGGTGACACCGAATATCACATTCCGTCCAACCTGACGTCCCTTTTTGTCCAGTACAGGCATCACCCTCATGAGGCGGCGCATAGAAGAGCGGGAGGACATGTCTGCCCATGCCACACCGTCCGTATACGGACCGACGAGCGAATAAAATCGGATACTGTCCGTCGAAGGCGCGGCCAGGTCCACGAAACCCCACCGTCCTTCCGTCATATACATCCCGTATTCCTCATCCTCGCCGACATCACCGACATACACTGCGACCATCCCTTCACTGCACAGATCCACATAATCAAATACAGCAGGAATCACCTCGGTACCGTCCGATGCCAGGACCCCCCATTTCAGCACACCGTCGACATCCAGGCAAAACGAGCCGAAACCATCGGCCGGCAGACTGACTGAAACATACTTGGCTTCAGCTATTACTGCCCCATCGGAGCTCTTATATCCCCACGCACTTCCAGACTGGAACGGAATCATAGTCTGAGCATAGAGCGCAGTTGACATCAGCACAGTGAGCAGACAAGTCAAACATACTGTTCTTTTCATATTCCTGATTATTCCAATTATTGACGTTAAAGTCCTGTCAGAAACCGGACGACAGGGATTTCACAATACCTTTCTCTTCCAGATACCCGCGCAACCTGTCTTTTGAGACAGATATGAAATAGCCTATCTTATACTCTTTCTTGCCGGTCTTCATCACCTGACGGCTGCCGGACGCCACCGAACTCACATATGCCCTGTAGTCATTCTGGAAAAAATTCTCGAAAAACAGGGAATCGGAAGGTGTCACTCCGTCCGTTTTCAGAGGCGGTTGTGCCGTAGCGCCGTTTCCGGCCGGCACACCTTTGAAAATAACGGCATGCACGGCATTTTTCTCCGCCGTAGTCACCGGCATGTCAGGAGTCCTGTAATAGCTCCATACCCTCAAGGCATAAACCCCGTCGGCTCCCACACCGGCATTTTCCACCTCATATGACCAAGGACGGTCAGCCCGCCCCATGCGGGACGCTGTTCCACAAGAATGCAATACTAACGGAAGCAGCAGAAAAATAAGATATTTCCTCATAGTTTGTTTTATTTTCAGCCAAAGATAACATGTTTTGCAGAGTTTTCAAAATCGTTTTGTATATTTGCAAATTATTTGTAGACTATAGTGTTGAATTACTGTTATGGAAACGATCAAGACAGCCAACATCTTTTTCGACAGGTCCTACGGGTATGCCAGAGCCATTGTCACTCTCATACTTGGACTGGTTCTGGTCATCTGGCCTGAACAAGTGCAGAAATACATCGTGACCATACTCGGCGCACTGATACTCGCAATAGGAGTGGTCAGCATAATCCTGTCCTACACAGGCAAATGGAAAAACGAGAAAGTCCCGCTTCTGATGCTGAACGCCATAGTGGACATCGCATTCGGACTCGTCCTCATAATTTTCCCGTCGTTCTTCATCAACTTCATAATGTTCGTTTTCGGACTGCTTCTTCTGATATTCAGTCTCAGCGACATAATAAGTCTCGTAAGAACATCCAAGACCATGCCGCTGCCCCGCACCCTGTTCATAGGACCGGTCATCATCCTTATCCTCGGAATAGTGATGTTCTTCTTCCCGTCCAAGACCGGAGACTGGCTGTTCATACTCTTTGGGGCAGGACTGATAATCTATGCTGTGACCGAGTTCATCTCGACATATACAATAAGGAAAAAAATAAGGCAGAACTACAGTTCTGACCCGATAATAAAAGAAGAATAGTACCTCCGTGGGGAATCGAACCCCAACCAAGAGAACCGGAATCTCTCATTCTATCCATTAAACTACGGAGGCAAACGGACTGCAAATGTATAAATAAAAATTTGAATTCAATATGACTGCTTACGTTTTTCCCGGACAGGGAGCACAATTTTCAGGTATGGGCAAGGACCTGTATGACTCCAGCCCTAAAGCAAAATCCTTAATTGACAATGCCTGCGATATATTGGGCTTCGACATACGGAACATCATGTTCAACGGATCGGCCGACGATCTCAAGCAGACCAAGGTCACCCAGCCGGCAGTCTTCATACACTCAGTGGCTGCAGCTGCCACCATAGCAGACTTCAGACCGGACATGACGGCCGGACACTCATTAGGAGAATTCTCCGCACTCGTGGCTGCCGGCGCGATGTCTTTCGAGGACGGACTGCGCCTTGTGTACGCAAGGGCAATGGCCATGCAGAAAGCCTGTGAGATCAAGCCGTCCACCATGGCTGCAATCATAGGTCTGCCCGATGATGTCGTGGAGAAAGTATGCGCCGATACCGAAGGCATCGTCGTGCCCGCCAACTACAACTGTCCGGGACAGCTCGTGATTTCCGGAGATATAGAAGCCGTGGACAGAGCCTGCGCGACACTCAAGGAAGCTGGTGCCAAAAGAGCGCTGAGACTGGCCGTAGGAGGTGCATTCCACTCCCCGCTCATGGAACCGGCAAGAGTAGAGCTGGCTGAAGCCATCGGCAAGACCGAGATAAAGACCCCCGTATGCCCCGTATACCAGAATGTGGACGCCATGCCGTCCACCGATCCGTCAGAGATCAAGGACAAGCTTCTGCGCCAATTGACTTCCCCGGTAAGATGGACACAGACAGTCCTCAACATGCACCACGACGGCGCCACCGAATTTGTGGAGCTCGGTCCAGGAAATGTACTTCAGGGACTTATAAAGAAATGTCTTCCGAACAAATAATTTCAAATAACAATAACTACTAAAATCTTCCTTAGAATGGCAAAAGAGAAAACATTCATTACATGCGACGGCAACTATGCTGCCGCACATGTCGCATACATGTTCAGTGAACATGCCGCCATCTACCCCATCACACCTTCTTCCACCATGGCCGAGTACGTAGACGAATGGGCCGCTTTCGGAAAGAAGAATCTTTTCGGGGAGACTGTCAGAGTAACCGAGATGCAGAGTGAGGGCGGAGCGGCCGGAGCTGTCCACGGATCACTGCAGGCTGGTGCCCTGACCACTACTTTCACAGCATCGCAGGGTCTGCTTCTCATGATTCCCAACATGTACAAGATAGCCGGCGAGCTGCTGCCCACAGTATTCCATGTATCTGCCCGTGCCCTCGCCACACAGGCACTTTCCATCTTCGGAGACCATCAGGACGTAATGGCATGCAGACAGACAGGATTCGCCATGCTGGCCTCATCCAGTGTACAGGAAGCAATGGACCTCGGAGCCGTAGCGCATCTGTCCACAATCAAGTCCAGCGTCCCCTTCATACATTTCTTTGACGGATTCCGCACCTCGCACGAAATCCAGAAGATAGAGGTACTCGACCCTGACGCGCTCAAGTCCATGATCAGCGAGAAGGCCCTTTCCAATTTCCGCAGAAGGGCACTCAATCCCAACAGGCCGGTGACCAGGGGAACCGCGCAGAATCCTGACGTATACTTCCAGGCCCGCGAGGCAAGCAACACATACTACAACGCCGTTCCCGACATCGTGGCCCGCTACATGGGCGAGATAGGCGAGTTGACCGGCCGCCACTACCTGCCGTTTGACTACTACGGAGATCCTGAAGCCAAGGACATCATCATTGCAATGGGGTCCGTATGCGAGACCATCAGAGAGGTTGTGGACGTACTCATGTCAAAGGGCGAGAAAGTCGGAGTCATAACGGTCAGGCTCTACAGACCGTTCTCTGCAAAATACTTCCTCAGAGTCCTGCCGAAGAGCGTGAAACGGATTGCCGTCCTCGACCGCTGCAAGGAACCGGGCAGCGTAGGCGAGCCACTCTATCTTGACGTCAAGTCCACACTGGCCGAGATGGGCGGTGACGCTCCCTACATCATCGGCGGACGTTACGGTCTGTCCTCGAAGGATACCAGTCCCGCACAGATCCTCGCTGTATTCAAGAACCTGAAACAGAAACAGCCCAAGGCAGACTTCACCATCGGCATCACCGATGACGTGACATTCAAGTCCCTGCCCGTCGGAGAGGAGATCTCATTGGCAAAAAAAGGCACATACGAATGCAAGTTCTATGGACTCGGTTCAGACGGAACAGTCGGTGCAAACAAGAACACCATAAAGATCATCGGCAACCACACATCCAAATACTGCCAGGGATACTTCGATTACGATTCCAAGAAGTCCGGCGGATACACCTGCTCCCACCTGAGATTCGGAGATTCCCCCATCACATCTCCCTATCTGGTGTCCACACCTGACTTCGTTGCCTGCCACGTTCCGTCATACCTTTATAAATACGATGTGCTGAAAGGCATCAAGAGAGGAGGCACATTCCTGCTCAACAGCCTGTGGTCAATGGAAGAGACCATAAAGAGGATTCCCGACCACGTAAAACAGGTCATCGCCGAGAAAGGCATCAAGGTATACATTATCAATGCAACCAAGATAGCCGAGGAAATCGGACTCGGAAACAGGACCAACACCATTCTTCAGTCTGCTTTCTTCAAGATCACAGGCATCATCCCCTACGATCAGGCCGTAGCTTTCATGAAGCAGGCCATCGACAAGAGCTACGGCAAGAAAGGAGAGAAAGTCGTAAGCATGAACTATGCAGCCGTAGACAGAGGAGCCGAATATGAGGAACTCACAGTTCCTGAAGACTGGAAAAACGTCGTTGCAAGATTCCGTCCGGCCAACTTCGACCGTCTCGCACCCGAATGGGTACGTTCCGTTGCCGATGTCGTGAATGCCCAGAACGGATATGACATTCCTGTCAGCGCATTCACTGGAGAATATGCTGACGGCAGCATACCCGCCGGCACTGCCGCATATGAAAAACGCGGTATCGCAGTAAACGTGCCTGAATGGGACCCTGCCAAGTGTATCCAGTGCAACCAGTGCGCATACTCCTGCCCTCATGCAGCCATCAGGCCGTTCCTCTCGACCGAAGAAGAACTGTCGAAAGCACCTGCCGGTATCAAGAGCGCCCAGGGTATCGCGGCCTTCAAGGCATACCGTTTCACCATGCAGGTATCTCCTATGGACTGCACAGGATGCGGCAACTGCGTGGATGTCTGCCCCGCCAAGGAAAAGGCACTGGAGCTCAAGCACCTCGGCACCCAGATGGAGCAGCAGTCTGTATTCGACTACCTGCACGCCAATGTAGGCTACAAGGACACGGTCGCTCCAAAGACCCAGAACCTCAAGAACTCCCAGTTCGCACAGCCTCTGTTCGAGTTCTCCGGCGCATGCGCTGGTTGCGGAGAGACACCTTATATAAAAACCATCACACAGCTATTCGGTGACCGCATGATGGTAGCTAACGCAACCGGATGCTCATCCATCTACAGCGCATCGTTCCCGTCGTCGCCTTACTGCACCGACAAGAACGGCCGTGGTCCGGCATGGGACAACTCCCTCTTTGAGGACAACGCCGAATTCGGTCTCGGTATGAGAATAGGTACCGAAAGAATCCGCAACACTGTTGCCTGCCTCATGAAAAAAGGTATGGAATGCAGCAAGTGCTCTTCCGAGATCAAGGCCCTCTTCGAACAGTGGCTTGCAGACAGAGGCAACGCCGCCGCAACCCGCAGTATCTGCGACAAACTCGTGCCCATGCTTGAGGAAAGTGACTGCGAGGCATGCCGTGAGCTGCTCAACTACAAAGACTACATCCCCGCACGCAGCCAGTGGATTATCGGAGGCGACGGCTGGGCTTACGACATCGGATACGGCGGACTCGACCATGTCCTTGCCTCAGGAGAGAATGTAAACGTACTCGTCCTCGACACGGAGGTTTATTCCAATACCGGAGGACAGTCATCCAAGTCCACACCTGCCGGAGCTGTCGCCAAATTCGCCACATCCGGAAAGAAAGTGCGCAAGAAAGACCTCGGCATGATGGCAATGAGCTACGGTTACGTGTACGTTGCACAAGTAGCAATGGGTGCCAACCCCGCACAGTATTTCAATGTACTGAAAGAGGCTGAAGCCTATAACGGACCTTCGCTCATCATAGCATACGCTCCATGCATCAACCACGGTCTGCGGAACGGTATGGGCAAGAGCCAGCGTGAGGAGAAACTTGCAGTTGAATGCGGATACTGGCATCTGTACCGCTTCAATCCAGCACTGAGTGAGGAAGGCAAGAATCCGTTCACCCTCGACAGCAAGGAACCTGACTGGAGCAAGTTCCAGGAGTTCATCAAGGGTGAGGTACGCTACAGCTCGCTGATGAAGAGCTTCCCCGAGACAGCTCAGGAACTCTTCGACAAGACAGAGCAGTTTGCCAAGATCCGCTACGAATCCTACAAACGTCTGGCCATGTAGCCAAAACGGCACTGATTACGACAGAATGAGGGCGACCTGGATGGGCCGCCCTCATTTTTATCACTCAACGGAAGTGCATCAGACTCATAGAAAATCACAGCACTTTCCCCCAGAACAAAAACGGCCGGTACGTCGGATAGCCGCAAACCTGACAAGCAGAGAATCCATGTCATGATCCTGCCTGAAAGGCTCCCATAGATAGCCCAAGACAGCAGCACCTCCGAAACCTACCTCCTCCAGCAGTCTGATATTGTCAGGACATACTCCGCCCAAGCCGAAGACCCGTCCCCAGTCAACAGACCGGCAATCCCCGTCAGAAGACATTACGTCCATCCGAGCGGCTGCCCCGTCAGAACCCGCAGCAATCCTCCGGCGTATTTCATCCAGTGAGAACCGCGAAGCATAGCCACTCTTGGAAATACTGTCGAATATCGGGCTCAGAAACATATAGTCACAAACAGAGCCGTATTCCGACAATTCCTCCATACTGTGGCAAGAGCGGCTGACCAGACCGCCGAACCCGGCCGGAACCGACGGATTCCTGCTGTTCAGATGCACACCTCCCACTCCGAACCGGGCAGCCAGCTCATGATGGTCATGCAGGGACAAGCGGTTGCGGCAACACTTCGGGACAGCCTCCAGCAGACGGACAATACTGTCCGAACCGGCAGCCGGCTTTCTCACATGCACTCTCCATGCCCCAGCTTCCAGCAGAGCCGTAACAGCCTCCGCCTCTCCGGGCAGGAAATCAGGAGCGGATATCACTATAATTCTCATTGACTACAATTATTTGCCTGCAAATATCTGCAATTTTCCGCCATTCAGGACACATTCAGACAGCATACGCATACCCGGTCATTTCAAGAATTTTAGTATTTTTGTGGAAACACAACAATACTTAACAGATGAAGCGACTGACATTTCTTCCCATTCTGATTATATTGACCTTATATACAACCATATCACAAACATCCGAATCGGACGACCGTGACACATACAGCAGCCTGATGTTCTCAGGACGCTACCATGATGCCCTGAACTACTCGCGCAGCATACTCGATGAAGCCGACAGTACAGGCGACATCCACCGCCTCATGCTGGCCTGCAGCTGCCTTGGACAGGCCTACATAGCGATGGACACATTTGACTCCGCATATATTTTCCTGGACCGCGGCCTCCGCCTCTGGAACAGCATGGACTCCACTGACCGCTCCCACCAGGACTATTTCACCATATATACCATATACTCCTGCCTGGGAATTTACGAGATATCCTCAGGGCTCAACTACGAGAAAGCCATCGCGCACTTCCTGAACGGGATGCGGACAGCCCTCAACCACGCAGACTACAGTAACTACGCCGTACTGGGCTCAAACCTCACGCTTGCATTCGTCCTGCGCCGCGACACCACAGGACTGCGGTACGCCAAGGAGATCTACGGACTGGGGACAAGGCTGGAGGACCCGTACATAAGACACATAGGAGCATTCGTCTGCGCTGACATGTACTATCTGCGAGGCGACATTTCACAGGCCAGAAAATACATGGACGAGGCCATGACAGGAATAAACGACTATTATAACAAAGCAGAGATACACCGTCTCAACGCCGGAATCCTGACCGCCGAAGGAAAGACAGACGAGGCCCGGGCCGCATACAGGAGCGCTATCGCAAGCATCAACGAAGAATCCACAATCACAGCCATATCGATATACCTCTCCTATGCCTGCTTCCTGAAAGAGCAGGGGCAGCCTGAAGAAGCCATGACATACATAGACAAAGGCATCAGCCTGTCCCGCAGCAGAGGCAACCGCATATTCACGGCGGAGCTTTACGCCACCGCATCACAGCTGGAAGAGGCAGTGGGAAACTATCCGGAAGCCCTCAGATACTACAAGGACTATCACTATGAGTCATCCGATCTGGATGCGATAGAACAGGAACGCACCATCAGCAATCTCAAAAGCCAGTTTGACAAGGAAAAGCATCTAAAGGAAATCCAGCAGCTCCGACGCATCGCCGGCCTCATCATTACGGTCGTGGCAGCCGGGCTTGGAATTACCTGGATAATGTACCGCAACAAGAACAGGATGTACACCCGTATAGCCAGGCAGTACAAGGAATCCATCACGAAAGAGCAGGCGATGGAGAAACAGATTGAGCAACTCACAGCGAGCATGGAAGCCGCCTCCTCCCCTGCGGACACCAAATACTCCAACAGTTCTCTGACCATGGACAGCGGACGCGAACTTTACTCACGGCTCGAGCATCTTATGAAGCATGACAAGCTGTACCGCGAGAAGAACCTCACTCGGGAACGCATAGCCGAGCAGCTGGGAAGCAACCGGACCTATCTTACACAGGTCATACACGAGAACACCGGCCAGACTCTCCTGGCCTACATCAACTCCTACCGCATCAACGAAGCTATCACCATCCTGTCCGACCCCGCCAACGACATTCCGCTAAAAGCCCTCTGCTCGGATCTGGGATTCAGCAGCAGCACGACATTCTACAAGTTGTTCCAGGACAAGGTAGGCATGACCCCGGCCAAATACAGGGAGAAGATCATAGAAATTTCCAATCGGAGCAATTGCCCGGATTGAAATAAATAACTCTTTCATTCTCCGCATCTCATAAATAAATTTGCAGTACAAATTTCAGATTTCAACTTAATACACCACATTTATGAGAAGCACTATTTTCACCAGATCCCTGACTTCAGGCGCAGCCATCCTGATGCTGGCTTCCGCCTTCGCACTCACATCCTGCAACAAGGACCCAGAGACCCCAGAACCCGTCGAATTCCTCATCACCCCCCAGAACCGGGAGGTTTCCTTCACGGCGGCGTATCCTGAATCCTGCACATACGAGATTTCCACAAATGCCCAATCATGGAAAGCCGAGTCAGATGCAGAATGGCTTACAATAGACACTTCCAGTTGCCGACTCATTATCTCTGCACGCCCCAACCTCAGTTTTGAGGAACGTTCCGGTGCCACAGTGACAATCACTGCTGATGACAGTACGATGTTCCAAATTACAGCCACGCAGGCTCCGCTTCAGGTATATACTGGCGGCAGTGAAGCCAATGCCGCCGCATATTGGTTCAATAACGAGAAACATATCATGACCGAGACAGGTGGCAACACCATTAACGGTATCCATGTCACTAAAGACGGAACGGTACACCTCACCGGAACAACATACGGAATGAACTCCCTTGGTTTCTACTGGAGCAACAGCAGCGGAACAGTGTACACAAACAGAGTGGACAGAGGTTCAGGAAGCGCATTCGATGTATTCGTGGATGAGGAAAATTCCGATATATACTTTACAACACATGAAGGATGGTCAAACTCCGACGGCACACAGACATACCAGGCCGCCCTTTGGACCAATATGGAACCGAAAGACGAGCCTGAAAGCATGAGCGCAGGAGACATTTATGTCGAAGATGGAAAAGTATATGTAATGTATGACGGATATTACAAAATCAATGACGAAAAAACAGAGCTTGAAATCATCGGTGACGGCAATTACCCCTCATGCATGACTGTCCATAACGGGGACGTGTACGTAGGAGGCTATTATCTGAATACTGACAGATTCTGCCCTGCCTACTGGATTAATGGCAAAGCTTACCCTATTCCTACAGATATCAACTCGCAAATCTACTCCATAAGCGTGGACAGCAACGGAGATGTATATCTGGGTGGAAGTGAAGGTCCCGGACTTGATCGTAGGGCAGCCTACTGGAAAAACGGAGAAATGACCGCCATAACAGAATACGCCAACGCATGCATAGGAGAGATATTCGTACTGGACGGAGAGACTGTAATAATCTATTTCGAGCAGAACGAGGCCGGAAACACAACTGTCAAATGCTCCCTGAATGGTGAGATTACAGACATTTCCGACGGTTCCGCTCCGTCATACGCTCAATGCGGATTCATAATATAACAAAGCTCTCACACGTTATCCCCTTACCCAAATCACCCCGTACGGCATTCGCCGCGGGGTGATTTTTCTTCCATTGGCCTGCCGTACCGTCTTGGCTGCAGCACCGCCACATCACACATTGTAAAAATGCCGCAGCGGCCCGTGCCCGTGTCCTATCCGGAGAGAGACGGCGGCCTCTATCGCATTGTGGACATACGCCACGGCACACTGGACAGCTTCCCGCAGAGGATGGCCGGCACCGAGAAATGTAGCGATGGCCGAGGAGAGGGTGCAGCCTGTTCCGTGCAGATTGTTTGTCAGCACGCGCTCCGAGGTAATATGAACCAGCCCGTCAATATCGCAGAGGACATCGGTGGATTCGGAGACAATCGCCGTAGAATCTGAGGCAGCAGTACCCGTGGCAGGCAGGTCGCCGCCCTTGACCAGAAAAGCACAGCCGTACCGGTCCCTCAAAAGCACAGCCGCACGATCCATATCCTCAATGGAGCGTATCCGGAAACCAGCCAGCTTAGAAGCCTCGTCAATATTGGGAGTAATCAGATGTGAATGTGGAAATACTTTACCGGACAATGCCTCAACGGCCTCCGGAAGCGTAAGGGCATCCTTGCTGGTAGACACCATCACCGGATCGGTCACGACATAGAGCACCGGATGCGCCTCCAGTTGCGATGCAATAGCCTCGACAATCGGGACAGTGCCGGTCATTCCTATTTTGACTGCATCTACTGCCAGGTCTGACATCACCGCATCCACCTGAGCAGCGACCAGCTCTCCGGATAGATATTCCACGGATGACACTCCCTGCGTATTCTGCACAGTCACAGCCGTCAAAGCAGCTGCAGCATAACCGCCACACGCCGATATGGCCTTGATATCAGCCTGAATACCGGCTCCCCCAGAAGGATCTGAGCCGGCTATGGACAAAACTATCGGAAAATCTTTCATAGCCCAAAGATACATGAGACATCCGGAAACTCCAAATTGATATCCGACACTTAACACGGACAATCACCATCGCACGAGTGGACGGGAAAGATTGCATTTCACTGACCGACATTGCCGCAAACAATTATGCCTGATCTACGCATATGCTCGCTTAGGCTCATGTATCGGTGAATGCGGGTTCATAAGCTGTCACTTTCACGATGTCCAGCACACGGCCAGAATATATCTACATCATTATCAACCACATACATTTTCAACAACTTGTTGGACCCCTCGCATTTCGCCACATAACTGCCATTTTACCCATAGTCCAGCAGATATCATTTTAAAAGTACCTGATTGTCAGGAACTTCAACAAGACGTCATTGTTGGACCTCCACAGAAGCCTGATGATTCAGATGCTCAATGACCGATTGAGGTTTAAGCAATCTGCACAGGTACAGTTCTGCTCAACAGACGGGCACGACAAGAGATTCCAGGACGCAATAGAGGTGCTGCAAAGAGAGCAACAGGTAAGGGGGAGAAAATAAACAGTGATTTAGGAGAGTATGCTCGGCACTCATAGAGCGGATTTTCTAAGACACTGCGCGAGACAAGCGCAAAAAAATCCCTGCCACTGAGATATGCGGCAGGGATAATAAATGGTACTGCTGACAGAACTACCAAATGTTAAGGGGACGGCCGGCCACAAGTGAATGTGCGGCATTGCGCACCTTCTCGATGACTGCCTCGTTCTCCACATCGCTGAGGACTTCATCGATAAGCTCGACGATAGCCTCCATATCCTTCTCTACCAGACCTCTGGAAGTGATGGCGGGAGTACCTACGCGGATACCGGAAGTAGTGAACGGTGTACGGCTGTCGAAAGGCACCATATTCTTGTTGACAGTGATGTCAGCACGCACGAGAGTCTTCTCGGCCACCTTTCCTGTAAGATCGGGGAACTTGGTGCGGAGGTCTATCAGCATCAGGTGGTTGTCGGTACCGCCGGATACGATCTTGTAACCTCTGTCGATGAATGCCTGAGCCATGGCTGCCGCATTCTTCTTCACCTGCATCTGATACTCCTTGAACTCGGGCTGCAGTGCCTCGTAGAACGCCACAGCCTTGGCGCCGATGCAGTGCTCGAGCGGACCACCCTGTATACCCGGGAATACGGCGGAGTTGATCAGCTGGGACATCATCTTGATCTGTCCCTTAGGAGTCTTGAGTCCCCAAGGGTTCTCGAAGTCCTTGCCTATGATAATGGCACCGCCGCGGGGACCGCGGAGAGTCTTGTGGGTAGTGGTGGTGACGATATGGGCATACTTGACAGGATTGTCCAACAGGCCTGCAGCGATAAGTCCGGCAGGATGGGCCATGTCCACCATGAAAATGGCTCCCACCTCATCGGCGATCTGACGCATCCTCTTCCAGTCCCACTCACGTGAGTAAGCGGATGCTCCGCCTACGATAAGCTTCGGCTTGCACTCCAGGGCTGTCTTCTCCATCTCGTCATAGTCCACACGGCCGGTCTCCTCGTTGAGCTTATAAGCCACAGGATGGTAGTTGATACCGGACATGTTTACAGGAGAACCGTGGGTGAGATGTCCGCCGTGAGCCAGATCAAGACCCATGAAAGTGTCACCGGGCTTGAGACAGGCCATGAACACGGCCATATTGGCCTGCGCACCTGAGTGAGGCTGCACATTGGCGAACTCGGCTCCGTAGAGTTCTTTAAGACGGTCGATGGCCAGCTGCTCCACCTGGTCAACCACCTCGCAGCCGCCATAGTAGCGGGCTCCGGGATAACCCTCGGCATACTTGTTGGTCAGGCATGATCCCAGTGCGGCCAGGACATTGTCGCTGACAAAGTTTTCAGAAGCGATGAGTTCTATGCCGTGAAGCTGACGGCTCTCTTCCTTCTTGATGAGTTCAGATATTTGAAGATCCTGTTTCATATTTTGATGTTTATGATATTCCTTTCCTCTATCTATGTAATTGCAAAAGTATGCAGAATTTTCTCTACAGGCAAATGTTTTTCAAAATAATAAGGCCGGAACCCCATGCCATGGAGCTCCGGCCTCATCTACATCATACACAGTACCGTGCTATCTGCGGACTCTTGCCCGGGCGTTTTCCGCCACAGGAGATAGTCCGGCATCTTCCACTTCCACGGTCCTGACCGCCTGGCCCGCAGATGCGCCCACTATCTCGTCTATCGGAGAGGCACCGTCTCTCGTAAGGGTGAACCTGTGACGGAACAACTTTCCGTAATTGCCGTCTGCATCCTCCGCCACTGACATCAGGAAATACTCCTTGTCATATTCGCATGACCATTGCCCGTTCTCAAGATCCACCTGACCAAGACCGCCTGTAAGCTGCCTGATGAAACCCTCGTCAGTGTATTTGGACTCATCATCATAGACATCATTCCATGGAACTATGGTATAGTAATAGTGAACCACACCTTCCGACAGCAGAGGCTTGGGTATCAGAAGCGCCTTGCCCTGTAGACTCTGGTAAGCAAGCGCGTCGTAGGCATACAGTTCGTCTCCGTCATAATACTTGGAGCAGTCCATGATACACTGCACATCTGACACAACCGGCTCCGGAACAGTGAAAGGCTCGCTGACCTGAGTCGTGGCAACGGTTCCCGCCTCCATATCAGGCACGACTATCCCGACCACATACGAATTGCCAGAAACGACAGAGTATGTCCAGGCATCATTACCGATGAGAGTCGCCGTATACTCCCAGTACTCCTGAGGACTCGAAACGCTGCCGCCGGCCAACTGCGACTCCATATCTGACTCGAAATGCTCCCGCACGTCATCCTCCGTCCAGTCTCCCGGGAAGAGGTCATAGTAATAGTAGACACTGGGATCCGATGGCACTACGGAGATATCCACGCTGGTAGGCTTGAGGTTCGATATGGTGATGTCGAACGTGACATCGGTGGCACTGCCAGGTTCTTTCGTCGTGAAGTCATAACGGGTAAGTCCGGTACTCCACGAGCCTCCGTCATAACCGAAAGCAAGAAGGACGTAGTCAGTGGACGGTTCAAGATCACTGTAGGTCACTCCGGTCATGCCTCCGTTGAATATCGCGCCCGTAAAGTCATAATAATCCACGAGACTCCACATCAGATACTCATCGTCCATGCCCTCGACGCGATACAGGGGCTCGCACAACATCACATACGGGTCGTCATTGGTTGTCGAGATATCAAAAGTGACTGCTGTGTTGGTAATTTCCGTGACATCTATAGTTATCTCATTGTCCGACACTACGCCTGGAGCCCTGTACTCTTCCCATGCAATTTCCGAAGTTATATTGCAGTCCTGATCCCAGGCAAATGCCGCGATCCAATACCTGTAATTACAGTCAAGAGTGTATTCAGGATTCGTGATGCCACTGCATGAGAATGTGTTGTAGATATCCTCATACGTCATGCCGGAATAATAGTAGTAATTCAGCGTCCACCGCAGATACCCCTCGACGGCCTCAGGCATGGACTTGCCGTATATGTCGTAGTCCGTCTGGGTAAGATGCGCATACCAGTACTTCACCTCTGTATCGGACGGCTTTATGGTGATTTCGGAGACAGCACCGGTTCCGGAAGTTGAAAGACTTGCATTTATGTCAAATGTGAAGGAGACCGACACATCCTCAATCTGCTTCGTGGTCACAGAAGCTCTTGCTATAGGCGTAAGCCTCTCAGTACCGTCGGCCGAGACTCCGAAAGCGAACACACAGTACTCTGTGTTTGGTTCAAGACCGCTGAATGTGTCATCATACTGACCGGTCAGAAGATAGGAAGCGAGAACATCCTGAAGAGACTGATTATATGAGTCCGCCATATTCTGATAGTAGCTCATCGCGTCTTCGAACAGCACGTCGTCATCCTCGAAACCTGCCATGCTGGCCATATCCGATGACAGGACCAGATAGGTAAGCGAATTATCGGCAGGCGTCACGGTGACGTGAACAGAAGTGGTGCGAATACTGTCGATCTCTATTTTCAGATGACTGTTGCCCATCTCGTCCTTCCCCGCCTGGACGACGTTGAAGCTGACAGACTGTCCCTCATACTCGACCGACACAGCGGCCGTCCTTGACTCGGCGTCAGGATTCTCCGCCACGGTCATCTTTATCTCGCCAAATGTACTGTGGTAGTCAAAGTCCGTAATCCACTCCGCCTCAGTAGTAGGGTTCACAATACCCGTAGGCGTAGGATTCTCGATATTGTAGAGGAAGCTGCAGGTACCTCCTTCCCAACCTACTGTCACATCTCCCTCGGTGACAGCCACAAGTTTCACCGCAGCCTCTTCAACCTTGTTGCAGGAAGGAAGCGCCGTGAATAGAAGTGACAGCAGGAACACTGTCGTGGATAGTTGTAGAATTTTTCTTGTCATATCATGTCTTTTTAAAGGTTAACAATACCTCAAAATTACAATAACACACAAGACTTGTCAACCGAAAACACAACAGCAGAGTAAAAATTTACGAAGACGTTGTTTTTTTATCAGACTCTTTCTCAGGCCTTTTTCTACAAGCATCACGATAAATGCTGGGAGTACAGCCTATTTCATTGAAGAATGCCTTGGAGAACGCAGAGACCGAACTGTAGCCGAGATCCTCCGCAAGCTGCTTGAACAGGATACTGCTGTCCGCGACGATTCTCCTGGTAGCCTCCTCTATCCGCAGTGCATCCAGCCATTTGTAGAACGAACACCCGGCAAATGTATTGATGGCCTTCGAGCAGTAAGTCCTGTTGGTGCTCACCTTCTCCGCCACTGCCTCAAGAGTGATGCCCTTCTGCATGAAATATTTCTCCCTGACCATCAAGTCCTCTATTCTGCAGAAAAGTTCCCGGGAAGGGCTCGGAGCCATCGAGTTGAGCCGCTTTTCCTGCTCCAGCTTCTGCGCATAGTGACGGTGCTGCTCCACGAGCCTGCGATAAGCCGCCCTTTTCCTGTAGTACAGCAGGAACACAAGCACAATCACTATCAGAGTCCCGGCCGTCACCACAGACAGTACAATCATCGTGTGCTGCAGCCTCTGTCTCTCCATCTCCCGTTGCAGTATCTCACTTTCGTGCTCCACCTCCTTAAGAGAAAGCACTGCCCTGTTGAACGCATCCTGCTTGTCGGCGGCCAGACTCTTCTGACAATCGGAATACCGGCGGTAATAATCCAAAGAAGCCTCTTTGTCTCCCGTCATCCAGCTGCAGTCCGCCAGCCTGTTGAGCAACTGAGAGTAGAACTCCATACTGCCGCTTCCCACTGATATGTCCAGACCACGCCTGTAACAGGCCAATGCGTCCCTGTATTTCCCATCACCGGCCAGAAAATCCCCATACAGCATCTGCACCTGAGACATGGTTCCGTGATCCGAATACCTGGAAAACCTCACAGCCTCCATATAGAAGTCCCGTGCCTCCTCCCGCCTTCCCTTTTTGTCACTCAACTGCGCATACAATACCAGAACAGGAGAGTACAGGGGATATATATGCTCCTTTTTCACCATGCTCCATGCCGTATCAAGGCTTTTCTCCGCCACCCTAAGACTTTCATTCAGAAAAAGCATCTGCGCCGTATTGATGTACGCAGCACTTTTGACATAGCTTCCGGTATGTTCGGACATCCTGATCAATCTAAGTCCCTCCTCCGCATAATGCAACCCGTCGGGACTGTGCTGCATATAGAAGATATTGGCTATGTTCAGCATCAGACAAGCCTGATTGTCAACGTCAGAGGCCGCCTCTGCCCAGCGCAGTCCGTCCAGATAATAATCCAGAGCCATGGAGTAGTCCAGTCCGGCCCTGATACTGTAACCTCCGTAGACATTATTGTACAGTATATTGATGAAAGGATAAGTGCAGTATTCTATATACTTGCCGGCGACATCAAGATAATACTTCACCGAATCGATATCCTCTGCGTTAAGCCAGGACTGGGCCGCGAACACGCACGCGCACAAAGCCGCTACCGTATCGTTCTCAGCCATAGCCCGCCTCATGACACTTCCGGCCTTCAGAATGACCGAATCGTTCTGTCCGGCAATGGCGTAACGGCTGAACTCCACTGCCAGGGAGTCATGATAACCGTCCTCGGCCCGAACGTTTTCAGGCAATACGTGCCGATGCCACGAACAAGATACACAAAGTACCACTGATGCTATCCAGACATACAATATCCTCATCATGACCTGACATGCTTTATCATTCAAAGTCTAAAATTAATATTTTTGCATCACAATTCAATCCCTATGTTTAGAAAATTATTGAACAGCGAACTGGGACGCCCCGGTATAGACGAATACAAGAAACTTGAAAAGAGTCCCGTAACCGTGGTTCTGGACAATGTCAGAAGCAGACACAACATCGGTTCGGCATTCAGGACCTGCGATGCGTTCAGAGCATCAGGCATCATCCTGTGCGGGATAAGTTCCACTCCTCCAGCCCCCGAGATACACAAGTCAGCACTCGGTGCGGAATTCTCGGTAGACTGGAAATACAGAGACAGTACAGAAGAAGCTCTCAAGGAACTCAAGGCCGACGGGTACACTATCATTGGCGTGGAACAGACTGAAAACTCCATATCGACCGACCGTTTCCTGAACAAGGAGATGAGTCTGAGCCCGGAAAGAAAATATGCCGTGGTCTTCGGCAATGAAGTCCACGGCATATCCCAGAATGCAGTCGATCTGTGCGACCTGACGCTGGAAATCCCCCAATACGGTACAAAGCACTCCCTCAACGTATCCGTAGCCATAGGCATAGTCCTGTACGTCCTCGGAAATTCCCTGCACGTCTAAGGGTTCATCAAATCAGTATTCACAAAGCGTATGATATCATAAATCGACTCGATAGCAGCGGCTGCGGGTCCTTCAGGCTCGATAAGTTTTGCCTTGTTGTACGCATTGATGGCGTCTCCCCAAAGCTCGTGCCTGCGGTATATGCCTCCCAGAAGAAACCATGCCTGCGGGTTCTGCGGTTCCCGTTCCAGCAGCCTGTCAAGTTCGTCACGGGCATCATCCAGACGTCCGGAAGCGATAAGTCTTTCTATCTCGGTAATAGTTGCCATAACCTAAACAAGTCCGCTGAATCCCATAAACGCCATAGCCAGAATCCCGGCTGTAATCAATGCTATAGGAGTACCTTTGAAAGCCTTTGGCACAGACACCAGCTCCAGCTGCTCGCGAATACCTGCGAAAAGGACCATCGCCACACCGAAGCCCAAGGCGCTTGAGGCCGCATACACTACGGTCTCGCCAAGGTTGAGCATGTGTGCCTCACCTCCGAAGGTAAATTCCTTGGTAACGACACTGATAGCCACGCCAAGCACGGTACAGTTGGTAGTGATCAGAGGCAGGAAGATACCCAGAGCCTGATACAGCGAGGGAGATATCTTCTTGAGAATAATCTCGACCATCTGCACCAGGGCGGCAATCACCAGAATGAAGACTATCGTCCTCATGAACGTGATGTCCAGTGCGGCCAGGATATAATGGTCTATAAGATAGGTGACCAGAGTGGACAGGGTGATGACGAACACCACTGCAGCGGACATTCCGGCGGCAGTGCTCACCTTGTTGGACACGCCAAGGAAAGGGCAGATGCCCAGGAACTGGGAAAGTACGATATTGTTGACAAATACCGCCGATATGATTATTATCAGATATTCCATAACTTATTATGCCTTTTTATTAATCAGTTTTCTGAATATCACCATGAGGTAGCCCAGCACAATGAATCCTCCCGGAGCCAGGACAAAGGCCAGCATGCCGTCTCCGCCCTCAGCCAGCTTGATGCCGAAGAACGAAAGATTGCCCAGCAGCTCGCGGACCATACCGATGACAGTCAGTGCCAGCGTAAAGCCGAGTCCTATACCGATACCGTCACAGGCCGAATCCAGCGGCGTGTTCTTGTTGGCGAACGCCTCCGCCCTGCCGAGAATGATGCAGTTGACCACGATAAGCGGGATAAAAAGTCCCAGTGCGGCATAAAGGTCCGGCACATAAGCCTGCATGAGAAGCTCAAGGACCGTCACGAAAGAGGCTATGATGACGATATAGGCCGGAATACGGACCTTGTCCGGAATCATCTTGGCCAGAAGGGAAATGAATACATTGGAGAGAATAAGGACGAAAGTGGTGGCGAGTCCCATTCCCATACCGTTTATCGCGGAGGTGGTGGTGCCGATGGTGGGGCACATGCCGAGCACGAGGATAAACGTAGGATTATCCTTGATGATGCCGTTGGCTATAATTCTCAGTTTACTCATATTCCGCTATTTTGATGTATTGTCCATAATCTTCTGAAATACCCTGTACGCCCTGTCTACCGCATCACAGTATGCCCTGGATGTGATAGTCGAGGCCGTAATGGCGTCCACATCACCTCCGTCCTTACGGACAGCCAACCTGAAGGATGCCGGGTTCTTGCCGATAAACTGGGTGTAAAATGCCGGCTCCGTCATCTTGGCTCCCAGACCCGGCGTCTCCGAGTGGGACAAGACAGAGGTCCCTATGATGTTGCCGTCAATATCAAAACCTACCATAATATTGATGGTACCGCTGAATCCCTTGGACGTGAATGACTCTACGGCATATCCCACGGTCTGTCCGCCTTTCCTGGCCGGATACACGGTAATATCCTTACCGTCAATCTCCACCGACATCTTCTCTGACGACGGTGCATTGTCGAACTCCGGCGTAACCAGAGCGATTGCATTGTTTGTCTTCCTGATCTGCTCCTGGTCTATCTTGCCTTTCGTCAGCACGTATACTCCTCCAAGCAGAGCGGAGCATACAAGGCAGACGAGAAACAGGCAAAGGACCATGCTGCGAAGTGTGGATTCCTTAGGCATGACTCACCTCCTTCCCGAATCTTGCGGGCTTGATGTATTTGTTGAGTAAAGGTACTATAGAGTTCATAATGAGTATCGCAAACGAGACACCCTCTGGATACGAGCCGAAGAAACGTATCAGGACAGTGATGACGCCGATGCCGATACCGTAGACGACCATACCCTTGGCCGTCATGGGCGATGTCACATAGTCGGTGGCCATGAAGACCGAACCGAGCAGGACTCCACCCGTCAGGATGTTGAACAGCGGATCAGTATACTGCGATGGTTCTATCAGCCAGAATATGCCGGTCATCACGGCTATGGTCAGGATAATCGTGACCGGGATGTGCGGACGGATGACCCTGCGTACCAGCAGGTAGATGAATCCCAGAACTATAGCCAGCGCGGAGGCTTCTCCGGCAGAGCCGCCTGCCCTGGCGAAAAGCATCTGTCCGTATGTCAGGTCAGGATGCACGGACAGAATCTGCTCCACCGTCATGCCCTGGGCAAGACCTTCCTTCACCAATGACAGAGGTGTGGCGCCGGTAACAGCATCCACTCCAGGACGGAACCATGATGATGGTACGGTCCAGTCTGTCATGATCACAGGGAAGGATACCAGCAGGAAGACACGGCCTACCAGTGCAGGATTGAAGATATTGTGGCCAAGACCTCCGAATGTCATCTTAGCCACTCCTATGGCCACCACGGAGCCTATGACCACCACCCACCATGGAGCCGTAGGAGGCAGGTTAAGGGCCAGCAGGACTCCGGTCACTGCCGCAGACAGGTCGGTAACGGTCACCTTGGACCGCATCAGATATTTCTGAATGAGGAACTCCGCCCCCATACACGCGATAACGGCCACCAGCAGCAGCTTGATGGCGGAGAGACCGTAGAAGTACACGGCTACAAGCATCGAGGGCGCAAGGGCGATCAGCACGTCCTGCATGATCTTCCTCGTGCTCTCATCTCCATGGACATGAGGTGCGGGAGATACTATCAGTTTTCTCATATTCTATAACGGTTTAATCGATTACTTTTTGGGACGGCTGCGCATGATGCGCATGACATCTGCCTTGGCCGTTCTTATATAGTCCAGCAAAGGGATGTAGGCCGGACAGGTGAACATGCAGCACCCGCATTCTATGCAGTCATATACCTTGTTGAACTCCAGATCCTCCATACGGCCGGCACGTGCGAGCTTGTTGAGCAGATATGGCTCCAGACCCATCGGACAGGCCTGAACGCACTTGCCGCAGCGGATACACTCGCCTTCCTCCCTGCGAATGGTCTGTTCTTTCGTAAGAAGCAGCAGGGATGAGGTACTCTTTACTGAAGCCGCAGACAGATTGGAGACGGCCTTGCCCATCATGGGACCGCCGCTGATAATCTTGGCGGCATGCTGAGGCACACCTCCCACAGCTTCCAGTATCTTCTCGAACGGAGTCCCTACCCTCAGACGGAAATTGTGCTGAGTGTCCAGACACTCTCCTGTGACTGTCATCACACCCTCGAACAGAGGCTTGTTCTTCTGGACCGCCTCATATACGGCAAACGACGTACCCACGTTCTGTACAACTACACCGGCATCGATAGGCAATCCCATGGAAGGTACTTTGCGACCGGTCACAGCATCTATGAGCTGCTTCTCGCCTCCCTGCGGATATTTCTTGCGCAGAGAGACGACTTCTATCTCCGGATATGAGACAGCAGTCAACTCCCTCATCCTCCTTATCGCCTCAGGCTTGTTTTCCTCAATGCCTATATATCCTTTAGCCACCCCCAGAGCCTTCATCATGATACGGGCACCCAGCAGCACTTCCTCGGCATGCTCTACCATCAGACGATAGTCCGAGGTCAGGTACGGTTCGCACTCAGCACCGTTGATGATGAGGAACTCCGCCTTCTTTCCAGGAGGAGGCGAGAGCTTCACATGTGTCGGAAAAGACGCTCCTCCAAGGCCAACTACCCCGCAGTCCGCTATCCTCTTGACAATCTCTGCCGATGACAGAGTGATATCCCTGACAATGTCCGGAGTACGGTCTATCTGTCCAACCCACTCGTCCCCCTCCACATCGATGACTACGTGCATCACAGGATTACCGGCCAGATCGGCATAAGGCTCCACGGCCGCCACTGTACCGGATACGGAAGAATGTATGTTGGCCGATATGAATCCGGCCGAAGCACCTATCAGCTGTCCCGTCATCACCTTGTCTCCTTTCTGCACGACAGGCTTGGCCGGAGCACCAAGATGCTGGGACATGGAAATGTACATCCTCTGAGGCAGAGGGAATGTCTCTATCGCCGAGTCTGCTGACATCTTGCAGTCATGCGGGTGAACGCCACCCATTGAAAATGTACGTCTCATTGCTTGTTATTTTTTGGTTCTTCCACGGGAGCGGCAGCCGGCTTGGGAGGGAAATTTACGGCATGTATGGCTCCTGTAGGGCACTCTGCCACGCATTTGCGGCAGAGCTTGCATTTATTGAAATCTATATAAGCCAGATTGTCCTCGACTGTTATGGCACCAAAAGGACATGCCTTCTCACACTTGCGGCAGCCTATGCATGCCGCGGAGCAAGCCTTCCTGGCGACACCGCCCTTGTCCTTGTTCATGCAGGATACGAACACGCGACGGTTCTTGGGACCTTTGTTGCGCAACTCGATAATGCCTTTGGGGCACGCCCTTACACATGCTCCGCACGCAGTGCATTTTTCCTCATCCACTTCAGGAATCAATGTCTCCGGATTGAGGGAAACAGCACCGAAACTGCACGCACTCACACAGTCTCCTCCACCGAGACAGCCATAGCGGCAGGCAGTGTCTCCGCTATACAGAGACGCCATTATCCGGCAGGAGCGGGAGCCGTCATAGTCATTGGTCCTGACCCTGTTCTGACATGTACCGTTACACCTTACAACCGCTGTCATAGGAGCCTTTTCCTCAACCTGGACTCCCATGGCGGAAGCCACTTTCTGCATCACGGCGTTTCCGCCTACCGGGCAGAACTTCCCGTCAAGTGACCCGGACTTCACGCAAGCGTCAGCAAATGCCCTGCACCCTGCAAAGCCGCAGCCACCGCAGTTGGCTCCAGGCATGACCGCCTCAATCACATCTATGAGCGGATCCTCCTCCACATTGAATTTCTTGGCCACGAGAAAGAGCACCACTGCGAGCAACAAGCCCAGCACACTGAGAGTAACGACCGTAAAAATAAATGTTGTACCCATCTGTAGTTAATTTAAACATCCGCAGACTATTGTCTTATCTTCTCAATAATAAACTCGAATCCCGAATTGAGCCTGTCCCTGAACCTGGCGAGGATAAGGTAATACAAAGCAACGAATCCCAACGCCACGAGTCCGGTCACCAGCTCATTTTCAAAAAACATAGGCAAAGTTAATAATAAAACCAATAAAATGAACAGCGGAATGAGATATGCGATAAAAACAGCCTTGAACCCCTGGGTCTGACGTATTATCACATTCACACTGTCCCCCGGCCTGAACGTTCCGTCATCGCGGCGTCTGACGGGAATGACACGTCGTTCTCCGGAAGACGCACCGCAAACCGCCTTCGCATGACACTGCGCACAGGCCGATTGGGCCTCTATCTCCACCTTTACCTCGAACGGTGCGACAGAAATCACCCTGCCAGCATGACTTATCCCTGATTCGGTATGTCTCATCTCTTTCTGTTTTTAGGTTTCTTGACTACTTTACACTCCTCTATCGGGAACCTGAGTCCGTCCCATCCGGCCAGACGTCCGAATACGGATCCGACAATGATAGGCGACTCGAAAAGCAGAGGAATCCTGTTCATATCGTCCGACACCCATATATACATCTCCTGCTCACCGGTAAACACTTCCCCGGCCACTACTTTTGCGGCGAACTTCAACGTACGGTACACACCCAGCCCCGGAATCCTCTTCTCCTCCCTGCCCACAAACCTGAAGTATATGTCGAATATCTCATTGTCTATCGCAAATGACACCGGATTGTTGACACCTTCATCCAGAGCCTCCAGATCCATATTCCTGGCATTGTAGAAAAGAGTCAGAAGATCAAATGTACACTGATGGCCCGGCAGCAGAGTGTCCACTGTCCTGTCAGCCCAGATAACCTTCGCATTTATGGCATGGGTACTGTCGTCCCAGTGGTAGATGTTCCGGACCGTATACTTCCCCTCATGTATGTCCCTGTGAAAATACACGGGACGGACGCTGTCCTCATAGAATGCGGACTCGTACAAGTCCCGCACCTTAAAAAAAGCATCCCAGAACTTATAGGTACTGCCCTGAGCCACAGGATGCAGTATCCTGCGGCCATTCCTGAGTCCTCCGTCCTCAAGCACTACCTCGGCATACCCCACGTCAGTACGTATCCCCAACCACTTATAATGTATTATATACTTGAGATGCTCCCCCTGCCTGAACGCATGCTCATCGGCCAGTCCGGGGTGTACTGGAAAGCACTGTCCGGAAAGCGGCTGCCACTGTACCAGCAGCAGCACCGTCAGACACATATATTTAAAAATCCCCTTCAAACTCCTGGTTGTTCATACTCGATTCCACGATATACTCGTCACCGGTGTCAGGCATGCCGAAGCCACCGTCATTGATATCCACAAACCGTGCCTCAGAGGCTCTGAAACGCATCTGCACGGTATCCGTCGATCCGTTCCTATGCTTTGCTATGATGATCTGCGCCTCACCCTGTACAGCCGTCTCGCTCTCAGTGCCGTAATACTCCGGCCTATGTATGAACATAACTATATCCGCGTCCTGCTCTATCGCTCCGGACTCACGGAGGTCACTCAGCTGAGGGATCTTGTTGCCGCCTCTTTTCTCCACGTCACGGCTGAGCTGCGAAAGGGCAATCACTGGTATGGAAAGTTCCTTGGCTATAGCCTTCAGAGACCTGGAGATATTGGACACCTCCTGCTCGCGCATTCCCCGCAGCTCCGGAGGACCCGTCATAAGCTGAAGATAGTCCACTATTATCAGCTTCACTCCCGCATTGCGTACAAGCCTCCGCGCCTTGGACCGCAACTCATACACCGATATGGACGGCGTGTCGTCAATATACAAAGGTGCGCAGTCCAGATCCTTTATCCTCTCATGCAGCTGCACCAGTTCATAGTCGTACAGCTTCTTTCCGCCTCGTATCTTTTCAGAAGACAGACCCGTCTCGGATATGAGAAGCCTTTTCACCAACTGCTCCGAAGACATCTCAAGCGAAAAGAAAGCAACAGGTATCTTGTGCTCCACAGCCATGTTGCGGGCCATCGTAAGCACAAATGCCGTCTTACCCATAGAAGGACGCGCAGCTATGATCACCAGATCCGACTCCTGCCAGCCGAGAGTAATCTTGTCTATGCCGGTAAATCCTGAAGGGACTCCGCTGAGCCCGTCGGTACGGTCCTGATTGGCCTCGATCTTCGCCACCGTATCCTTGAGCACATCGTGGACCGGCAGTGTCTCCCGCTTCATGTTTTTCTCGGCAAGGTCGAAGAGCTTCTGCTGGGCATTGTCCAGCAAGTCGTCCACAGGAATGCTGTCATCGAACGAATCTCTCTGCACCTCGGCCGATATCGTTATGAGTTCACGTTGTATATACTTCTGCTGCAGTATCTTGACATGATAATCCACATGCGCCGCCGCACCTACGCGGGACGACAGAAGGCTCAGGTAATACGCACCTCCGGCCTCCTCAAGACTTCCGGTCTTCTTAAGTTCCTCGGCTACTGTGTATATATCCACAGGCTCATGGGCGGACGAAAGCCTGGATATGGCCGAGAATATCTTCTTGTGTGCATCCTTGTAGAAACTGTCGGCCGTAAGGGAATCCAGCACGTCAGGGACTGAGTTAGGCTCTATCATCATCGCCCCAAGCACAGCCTCCTCCACATCCAGAGCCTGAGGCGGCACCTTGCCGGCCTCCTGCCCTATGGCATCGAGAGAAACCTCTTTCTTATTCTTAGGTCTTACTGTTTTCGCCATTGCAATCCGTTTTAAAGTTTATCCAATGCCCTTGTTACGGCATCCACGGCCATAGCGGCCTCCTCCATGCTGATCCGCAGGGGAGGCGCAATACGGAAAGAAGTCGGATTGTAGAGGAAATAGTCGCTCACCGCACCCTCTTCAAGCAGCAGATCCAGCATCCGCGAGGCATAGTCCTTCCGTCCAAGATCTACTGCCAGAAGCAGGCCTGAACGCCGTATTTCCCTGACAGCCGGATGAGAGCGCAGCGCATCTTCCATGTACCGTCCCTTGGCTTCGGCCCGGGCTACCCAGTCCTCCCGCAGCAGAATCTTAAGCGATGCGAGTGCGGCCGCACAGCACACCGGATGTCCCCCGAATGTGGTTATATGTCCCAGAACAGGATTGCAGGTAAAAGCGTCAAGCCTTTCTTTGGACGACACCACTCCTCCCAGCGGCATTCCTCCTCCGAGGGCCTTGGCCAGCACGAGAATGTCCGGAACGGCTCCGTACTTCTCGAACGCGAACATCCTGCCTGTCCGTCCGAAACCGGTCTGAACCTCGTCGAATACAAGCATCGCTCCAGTATCAGAGCATCTTGCACGCAAAGCATTGAGAAAATCCCCCTCCGGAACAATCACACCGGCCTCTCCCTGGACAGGCTCCACGATCACACAGGCCGTTTCCTCTGTAATGCGCACAAGATCCTCCTTGCGGTTGAAATGCAGAAAGTCCACCTCCGGCAAAAGAGGACGGAAGGCATCTTTTCTTTCCTCATCACTCATAAGGCTCATGGAAGCATGCGATGAACCGTGATAACAGTTGATAAACGAGACAATCCTGCGCCTTCCCGTAAGCCTCTTGGCCAGTTTCAGGGCCGCATCCACGGCCTCGGTGCCGGAATTGACATAATATATGCAGTCCAAAGAAGGGGGCAGTATGGAGGCAAGCAGTTCCGCATGAAGTACCTGAGGAGCCTCTATCATCTCTCCGTAGACCATAAGGTGGAAATAATCCCCGGCCTGCTTTCTCACAGCCTCCACTACCTCGGGGTTGTTATGTCCTACATTGCTGACACATACACCGGAGACAAGATCAATATAACGCTTGTCACCCGAATAGAGAAAAACACCATCCGCCTTGTCTACCTGAATGGCCAAAGGGGATGGCGATGTCTGTCCTACATGTCGGAAAAATGTGCGTCTCATCCCTTGACTACGGAATCTTTCTCCTCCTCGAAATCGGGACTGACAAGGATCCTGCCACAGTACTCGCACACTATTATTTTCTTGTTCATCGCGATATCAAGCTGTCGCTGAGGCGGTATCTTGTTGAAGCATCCGCCACAGGCATCCCTCTTGACAGTAACGACAGCAAGACCGTTATGAGCATTGGCCCTAACCTTCTCATAAGCGGCGAGAGTCCTGGCGTCGATGGAGGACTTGAGTTCCTCAATCTCCTTGGTCAGCCTCTCTTCCTCCTTGGCCGTATCCTCGACTATAGAGTCACATTCCTTCTTCTTCTCCTCAAGGTCCGATTCCTTTCCGGCAATCTCGTTCTGCGTAGCCGCAACCGCAGCCTTAAGTTCGGACATGCGCGCGTTCTTCTCACTGATCCGCTTGTTGGCAAGTTCCAGTTCGAGCTGCTGATACTCCAGCTCACGGGAAATCGACACATACTCACGGTTATTCTTCACATTAGCCTGCTGTTCCTGATACTTGGCAATGGCAGCCTTGCTGTTCTCCGCCTCGATTTTCTTCTGTGCCACGAACTTCTCTGCCTCAGCTATCTCCTCACGCAGTTTGCCCACCCGAGTCCTGAGACCCTCTATCTCGTCCTCCAGATCCCTGATCTCGTCAGGCAGTTCACCGAGCAGCATGTGGATCTCGTCTATCTTTGAGTCTTTCTGCTGAATCATATAGAGCGTATGAAGCTTGTGCTCCATTCCAGCTTCGGTGTCGTTGATGTTCTTGGAAAGGGATACGAATGTCTCTCTCCGGTCGATAGGAGTGTCTATCATCTTCTGTTTCGTTGTAGCCATATATCTAATAAAAATAATATACAGGATTAATCGTACTTCTCCGGGCAATCTGAACTGCAAAGTTAGGAATTTTTTCCCGAACGATGCCATATATGACATCCATTATCTTCACCTCACTCTCAAAATGGCCGATATCCGCTATCATCATGCCGTCGGGTGCATAAAACTCGTGATACGTGATATCCGCACTTACATACACATCCGCGCCCGACTCCACAGCCTTGTCTATCAAGGAACGGCCGCTTCCTCCGCAAAGAGCCACAGTCCGGACAGGTGTGGACGGCAGCCGAGAATGCCGTATGACATTCAGACCGAGACTCGACTTCAGGAATGCAAGAAAATCCGCTGCAGGCATGGGTCCGGGCAGCACTCCCACCACTCCAAGTCCGTTGCCGTCAGCGTCACTGTCCAGAACCCGCACATCACGCAGTCCCATACACGAGGCCGTATTGCCGCTTACTCCGCCAAGCACCTTGTCCATATTGGTATGACAGGCATACACCGTAATGCCGTTTCTCACTGCCGAGATGATGGCCCTGCCTGTATCCGTGGACAAGGATATCTTCCTTATCCCGCCGAATATCAGCGGATGATGAGTGACAACCATGTCAGCCCCCGTCTCCACTGCCTCATTGATGAGCTCAGGCGTACAGTCAAAGCCTATCAGGACTCCATGCACGTCGGAATCCCCGTTTCCTATACAGAAACCGGAGTTGTCCCACTGCTCCTGTAAGGCAAGAGGTGCATATTCCTCTATTGCCGCCGCTATGACACCTGCCTTCATCAGCCAAGAGATTTGGATATGTCCAGCAACGTCTCCCGGATACCCCGGAGTCTCTCCACGACCTCGGCCTTACGGTCTACACCGCCTCGGTCATTCCTCATCCTTGCCGCAGCACCGTCCAGTGTCATTTTCTGATCCTTGACCAGATAATGGATAACCTTGAACGCAGAAACATCCGACGGAGTGAACCTTCTGTTGCCTTTACGGTTTCTCTCGGGTCTGATGAATTCGGAGAACGTATCGGACCAGAAGCGTACCAGCGAGGTACTCTCTCCGAGCATCTCTGCCACCTCACCTATACTGTAATACAGCTTTTCCGGTTTATATTCCTTGTATGGCATATCGCATTGCATTTAATCCAGTGACTGTCCTGTATTGACCGCATAGACCAGAAGGAGTCCGTACCTGTCCACGTCCAGCTCCCCGCTGAAAAAACACAGAGGATCCAGTTCCTGGCCGTCTTTCAACACCTCGTAATGCAGATGGGGGGCGAAGGACGTGCCGCTGTTCCCCGTCCTGGCTATAACATCTCCACGACTGACCTTCTGGCCTTTCCTGACAAGAATGTCCGACAGGTGGGCATATACGGTACTGTATCCGTTCCCATGATCGATCGTGACTCTTGTTCCCTGCAGCTTCATAGCCCTTTCTACAGACTCCACCCGTCCGTCAGCCGTAGCAATGACCTCAACACCGGCCGGAGCGACAAGATCCAGACCGCCGTGATGCACCACCTTCTTATAAAACGGATGCATTTTCCTGCCGACGGACGCGCCGACATTGCCGAGAGGGAAGTCAATGATCGGCAGCACAGAGGGAATCTTCCTGAGCTGCATGCTGTCCATGGCCATGGCAGAATCCGTAACTTCTTCAACAAGCCTCCCGAGGGCGTCCATATCCTTTTCCATATATCCGAGTCTGGCATGAGTCACAGAGACATCATAGCTGCGGGAAGACGTGTCGGGTGCAAAGGACAGGTCAGGGAAATTGGTATTGAACAGCTCGTGGTAGATATTCTCATCCTTGACTCCGAGCTCGCGCACCGCATCCTCCAGCAGGCTTGCCTGATTCTCAAGCTGGTCATACTCCTCCTCTATAAGACGGCTTTCGGCCATCATGCGCCTCTCCTCCTCAGATGAAAAGAACAGCGTGAACAGCACGTAGTACAAAAAGACCAGCGCCAGCACGTATCCGGAGAACTTGAGAACACGGAGGACATGCCAGATCACCGGCCGCTTGTCCTCGACAAAATCCAGAAGGTCCCTATCGTATTTCAGTTTGCCCATAACCGATTAACTCATAGGTTTCTCGTTAGATGAGTCAATGATGGCCGCATAATCCTCCGGAAGTATATCCTTGTTGTAATAATTGACCGGATTGACATGACGGCCCATATATATCACCTCATAGTGCAGGTGAGTGCCCGTAGAACGTCCCGTATTGCCCATTTCCGCAATCTGCTGCCCGCGGTGGACTTCCTGTCCGGCCTCCACCAGGGACGATTTCAGATGTGCGTATCTCGTAAGATAACCGAAGCCGTGGTCCACCAGTATATAACGCCCGTATCCCCCGGCATCATAGCCGACTTTTTTCACGACTCCGTTGCCGGTGACATATACAGGCTCGCCATCCTTTCCGGACTTAGGAGCCAGATCCACCCCCTGATGCCGTCTGTATTTGTTTTTAAGAATAGGATCCACCCTCATACCGAATCCGGAGGCCTGACGCACATTGGCATAGTTTACAGGCGGAATAGTCGGAGCGCACAAGGCCATTTCCGCCGCCCGCTCGGAGACCATGGCAACCTGGTCGAAGGACTTGGACTGCACGTACGCCTTCTTCAAGAGTATGTCAGACTTTATCACTGCCGAAGTAACGGCACCGGTAAAGTCCCTGGCCCTGATATCGGCATATCTGTCCACGCCGCCGTAACCGGCATTGCGTATATCCTCGGGAACCACCTCCATACCGAAGACAGAACGGTAGAGCATATTGTCCCTCCTTTCCATATCCTCGAGAGCCCGGGCAGACGCATCCAGACGGCGTTCCAGCATATCGAGTTTGGAATGCCATTCCCTGGACTCCCGCTCAACAAGCACGCCCTTCGGAGTATTCAGGTCGAACACATCGGTGGCAAGATAGAGAGACAGTACGAAAACCGCCACACTGGAAAGCACATAAGCCGCCGCTTTCCTGACCGCACGCTGCATCTCCGACGGCTGCTTTACCAAATCATAATCAAGGGTTTCCTTATTAAGGACATACTGCCTTACTGTCTTCTTGTCTTTACCCATGCCTGTCTGCATCCAAATTAATATGCAAACTTACAAAAAAACTGTTTCATCTGTCTCTATTTTCGACACAGTTCTTATTTTTTTATCCCGCCGGTGATTCTTCCGCCACAGTTGCCAGCTGTTGAAAATATTCTGCCACAGGACATACGTGCCTGGCGCCAGAGAGGACAACGGATTGAGATACGTGTATGCAGTCCAGATGGCGAATACAGTGTTCTTCTGCCCCAGAGCCTGACCCGACGTGATGGAATCATCCTGCACCGAACCGGCTCTTTTCCCGAACCAGAACTGCACGATGCAGCAGACCAGAGCCCCTGAAGCAATCAACCAAAGCACCAGGGACGGTGCAGTACTGTTATGAAGCGAACGGACTGTCTGACCGACCACCAAAGCCAGGGCCACACCCCAGATATAGAAAGCCGCACCGGAATGGTTCCGGAAGAAGGCATGCGCACCGGGCCACACGCGCTTCAGAACAAGCGCCAGCAGGAAAGGGCAGATCAGCAACGGGAACACCTTGCTGAGAATCCTCAGGAAAGCCGACAGGAAATCCTGTCCCGCATGTGTCTCCACCAGCGGGAATACGATAGGAACGAAAAAAGCAGTCAGCATATTGGACATCAGCGTATATACGGTTATTCTGGCCGCGCTCCCGCCGAGCTTGTCCGTGACCACCGCAGCCGCCGTAGCAGTGGGGCAGATCAGACAGACCATAGCTCCCTCGAACACCTCGCGGTATATCTCGTCAAGAGGCAGGAATATCAGCACTGCAGCCATGAGAAGGGAGGCGGCACACTGGAAGACAATCAGTTTCCAGTGCCAGCGGGCCAGTCTGAAAGAGCTGAAGTCAGTCTTGCAGAAAGTCAGGAAAAGCTGTGCGAATATCAGCAAAGGAGTGAGTATGTCGATAAACGACCATACAGCCGGCTTGAGAGGAGCGAGAAACTCTACCTTGTGGAAGATGAAATATCCCATGGCACCTGCCAGCATCGCTATCGGCAAGGTCCAGTCTTTAAGAAATTTTACCATGCCTGTCATCCAGTGATTTCCATTGTGCTGTCATACATTCCTGGCAGATACAGGAGCACTTTCGCAGGTCGGCTGAACTCCAACCTGACTGCGCCTCCGCAGGCCTTGTTCAGAGTGGCCTTCCACCACATGTCGAACACCACGCCGCCGGTAGGATACTGAAGCCCGCTGCTGACGATACGAAGTCCCGGATCGAATGAAAACAGTGACAGAGGCTGACCTGCAGGAAGACTCAGACTGCACGTGTCCAGAACTGGCACGAACATCCCGTAATCCGTAAGCATGGCTATCCTGCCGCACGCTCCTTCATCCTTCAAGTAACACGCGAAATCCGCCAGAAGGGATATATTGCCCAGAGTATGGTCCTCCCTCCTGCCTGTCGCCCCGAAGACAGTGATGGAGAATTCCGGAACAGGGACACTCCCGCCTATCCCAAGCACGGAGCAGACCAGACGGAACGCCTTGGACATATCGTTGCTTTCCTGCTCGCTGACCTCAAATACCCGGTCTGACAACTCATCCCTGAGCCTTTGAGAAAGCGAGTCCATATCCCCCACCACAAAATCCGGCCTACGGTATGCCAGCAGGGACCCGGCCGCGCTGTCACAGCATACAGACACATCACAGGACAGCAGTGCACCGAGAACTTCGGACCTTGCAGGGAAATCTCCCGCACAAAGAATGGCATAGGATACGGACGGTCCCATTATCTGTCCCTCCATCCGGCAAGGAAACTCGACACAGGCATTCGTTTCTTTCCTGGAGCCTGAATCTCCGTCACCGCCAGCATGCCTTCCCCGCACCTGACGATTATCCGCGACTTGTGGTCAGTGTAAAGAGTGCCGGGCTCCGAGGCGTAAAAATCATCCGCCGACGGAACGCCGGTACCGTCTACAAGTTCCGTCGCATATATCTTTACTTCCAGATCCCTTCCAGGCAGATGCAGCACACCGTAAGCCCCGGGTCTGGGAGAAAGGCCGCGCACCAGGTTATGAATCCTCACAGCACTCCAGTTCCAGTCTATAGCTCCGGTCATGCGTCCGATCTTGGGTGCAGCCATGCGCGCAGGGTCCAGTCCCGACACATCCTGAGACATTGGCTCCGCGCTACCGTCGGCTATGGCGTCCACAGTCTTCAACACCAGCTTGGCCCCTTCGGTCATAAGACGGGCATACAAGGTCCCGGCATTGTCCTCCGGAAGAATATCCACCTCCTGCTGGAACAGCAGCGCTCCGGTGTCCATGTGCTCGTCCAGCATGAAAGTCGTGACTCCGGTGGCAGTCTCGCCATTTATCAGTGCCCAGTTGATCGGAGCAGCTCCACGATACGCAGGAAGCATGGACGCATGGAGATTGAACGTACCCATCGGAGGCATTGACCACACGGCTTTAGGCAACATGCGGAACGCCACCACTATGAACATATCCGCCCCCATATCCGACAGTCTGTCGAGAAAATCCTGATCCTTAAGCGAGTCAGGCTGCAGAAGCGGAAGAGCGAGGGATTCGGCATACTCTTTCACAGGACTGGGTGTGAGCTTCAGTCCCCTTCCAGTCTTCCTGTCCGGGACCGTCACGACTCCCACCACTTCATATCCCCCTTCCACAAGAGCCTTGAGAGACTCCACCGCGAACTCAGGGGTACCCATGAATACTATCTTCGGTTTCCGGTGCCTGCTGATCATCCCGTCAGTGGAACCGGCATTCCTGTTTTTGTTCTTACTCATAGACAATCTTGCAAAAAATTTCTTTACCGGGAGCAGATATGTCTCCAAATTGAATATTGACGAATCTTTGGTGGACTTCCACGTAAGGAACACACCGATGGGCAGCAGCACTATCGTGGAAATGAAGGCACCAAGTTCAGGAGATATCACACCGTCCCTCGCCAGTTTCTTGCCTGAAATATCCACAACCCAGTAAAGCACGAAGAACAGTGCCGACACGATGACCGGTGTTCCAAGTCCTCCTTTTCTTATAATCGCCCCCAACGGAGCTCCTATGAAGAAAAATATAAAACATGCGAACGACAGGGTGAACTTCCTGAGCAGCTCCAGATCTATTCGCCTGAGGTAGAACGCATACTGCTCGACTTCCCTGTCATAACCCTGCATGGTCTGAATGGCCTTCTGTACGGTCACGACAGCATCTTCAACAGCCTTGAGTTCCCTTTGCGTATCCGTCCACTTCAGTGTATCTATGGGGAAATCTGTCCTGAAGTTCCTGTTGAGAGCCGTATCCAACTGCTTCGGCACCGACATGTGCAGGTCATAAGTCACTTCCTTCCTCTGACTGACAGCCACCTCATCGTACAGTGCTCCGAGAGAATCCCTGTCATGCCTCAACTCATCAAGGTTCTTGGCCATTATATTGTTGCCGTACCTGTCACTCTCGGATTTCTGGAAGGCATAGTTCTCCAGACCGATCACAACCTCCTGCATGTCGAACTCCACCTGCTGCAGCGTGTAGACCGTATCCTTGGCATTGCGCGTATTGTCCTCCTCGTAGGACACCCCGTTATACAGTGTGAACACCAGGGATTTCTTGTCCGGAGTAGAGCGTATCATTCCCGAATCCGCGACAGCCAGCGACACATTGCCCTTGTTCTTGGTATGATTGTAGATCATAACATCGTACATCATACCGGTCTCCTTGTCGTTGGAGTTAACCCTGAGGGAATATCCGTCTATACCGTTGTAGAATGTACCCGTAGGTATCTTTATCTCGTCCTTTGTCCTGGAGATATCATACTGTAGCGTATATATCTTATTATATGCCAACGGTATCAGATTGTTGGACACGAAAAAGGCCACGACACTGATAAAAAACGCGACGAAAATCAGAGGCAGGAATATCCTCTGCAGCGAAATTCCCGCCGCCTTCATGGCCAGCAGCTCGTTGTTCTCGCCAAGATTGCCGAAAGTCATTATGGATGCCAGCAGAGTGGCGAGCGGCATTGCCAGCGGAAGGATGGTGGCCGAACCCCAGCCGAGGAATTCCATGATTACCAGAAAACTCAATCCCTTACCCACAAGTTCGTCGATATAAAGCCACAGGAACTGCATTACCAGTATGAATACGGTAATGAAGAACGTCATCACGAACGGTCCGAGGAACGACTTGAGCAGGAAAAGATCCAGTTTCTTCATTCAGAGCTGCCTATTGCCGGAGTTAACCTATCTTGTTGATTGACTCTATCATTGCGGTAAGAGCTGCCATCAGCCCGTCCGGGTCCTTGCCTCCGGCCGTTGCCAGGAAAGGCTGGCCTCCTCCGCCACCCTTGATGCTTGCGGCCGCAGCCTTGACATCCTTGCCGGCATGCGCCCCTGCGGCCACCAGATCGTCCGTGTACATCATCAGCAGCGACGGCTTGTTCTCGTGAGTCATGAAGGCCGCTGCCATGGCCGCACGGGTATTCTCCTTGCGCAGTTCGAAAGCCACTTCCTTGATGATATCGGGCGAATACATTCCGGACAAGGTGAACAGACGCACCCCGGAAGGAGTCATCTCGCTCTTCTCGGTCAATGACTTTTTGAGGGCAGCGGCTCTCTCGCGGGCCACTTCCTCAAGGGAACGGCGGAACGAGTCGTTCTCCTCCACCATCTTCCGTATGGCTGTGATCACATCGGGGGTATTCTCAAAGAAGGAACGGACTGCCGCAATCTGGTCCTCCACACCGTCAATTATGTCCTCCACGTAGCTTCCTGTGACAGCCTGGATACGACGGACACCGGCGGCCACTGCCGATTCTGAGACTATCTTGAGCATGCCGATACGGCCTGTCGATGCAGTATGGGTACCGCCGCAAAGCTCGATGGAGTCCCCGAAACGGACAGCACGGACCTTGTCTCCGTATTTCTCCCCGAAGAGGGCCATTGCCCCCATTGCCTTGGCCTCGGCGATAGGTATATCGCGGAACTCCTCACGGGGAAAGTCGGAGCGGATCAGGCGGTTGACCATCCTTTCCACCTCACGGAGCCTGTCAGCAGGAATCTTCTCGTAGTGGGAGAAGTCGAAGCGGAAGTAGGCAGGGCAGACATACGAGCCCTTCTGCTCGATGTGGGTGCCGAGGACAGAGCGCAGGGCATAGTGAAGCAGATGGGTCGCCGAGTGATTGTTGGCCGTTTCCTGACGTTTCTGGGCATCCACCACAGCATGGAAACCTGCCTCAGGCTCCGACGGTATGCGCTCGGCTATATGGATGCTCAGGTTGTTTTCCTTGACGGTATTGACAATATTGGTTTTCTCCCCTGAAGGCGATACGATGTATCCGCAGTCACCCACCTGTCCGCCGCTTTCGGCATAGAAGGGAGTGCGGTCAAATACAAGCTGATAGACTTCCTTGCCTTTTGTCTTGACTGTGCGGTACTTGACTATCTGCACATCTGTCTCGAGCAGATCGTAGCCCACGAAGGAGTGTTCGTCGGTATCATTGAGGATCACCCAGTCCCCGGCCTCCACTGCTGCGGCGTTGCGGGCCCTGGCCTTCTGCCTGCCCAGCTCCACTTCGAACTCCTCCAGGTCGATGGAGTAGCCGTGCTCGCGGGCGATCAGCTCGCTGAGATCGATCGGGAAACCATAGGTATCGTAGAGGATGAAAGCATCCTTGCCGGAAATGCATCTTGTTCCGGCATTGCGTTCCATAATGGCGTTTATAAGGCCGATACCCTTGGCCAATGTGCGCAGGAAAGCCTCCTCTTCCTCGCGTATCACATTCTCAATGAGGGCCTGCTGCCTGACAAGCTCCGGATAGGCCTCGCCCATGACTTCTACCAGCACGGGAACAAGACGGCACAGGAACGGTTCGTTAAGGCCCAGGAAAGTATAGCCGTAACGGACTGCACGGCGCAGGATACGGCGGATGACATAACCGGCCTTGACATTGGAGGGCAGCTGACCGTCGGCTATCGAGAAGGAAATGGCTCTGATATGGTCGGCCACAACCCTCATCGCCACGTCCACATCCTCCGATTCCTTCCCGTACTTATGTCCTGAAATCTTTCCTATCTCAGCTATGATATTCTGGAACATGTCCCCGTCGTAGTTGCTCTTGTTGCCGTTCACCGCCATCACAAGGCGTTCGAAACCCATGCCGGTATCCACATGCCTGTGCGGCAGCTGCTCCAGAGTACCGTCAGCCTTGCGGTTGTACTGGATGAAGACCAAGTTCCATATCTCTATCACCAGCGGGTCCCCCTGATTGACCAGCTCACGGCCGGGTACAGCCTTGCGGTCGGCCTCGTCGCGCAGGTCGATGTGGATCTCGCTGCAGGGACCGCAAGGTCCCGTATCCCCCATCTCCCAGAAATTGTCCTTCCTGCAGCCGTAAAGTATCCTGTCTTCAGGAAGATACTGACGCCATATCTCCAGAGCCTCGTCGTCAGGCCCCAGACCATCCTCCGGACTGCCCTCGCAGACAGTAGCGTAGAGACGTTCAGGATCGAGCCTGTAGACCTGCGTCAGCAGCTCCCAGGCCCACGCAATGGCTTCCTTCTTGAAATAGTCTCCGAAACTCCAGTTGCCGAGCATCTCGAACATGGTATGATGGTAGGAATCATGGCCGACCTCCTCGAGGTCATTGTGCTTTCCGCTTACCCTGAGGCACTTCTGGCTGTCCGCCACCCTCGGATAAAGTATTGGTGTATTGCCGAGAAACCAGTCCTTGAACTGGTTCATGCCGGCATTGGTGAACATGAGCGTCGGGTCCCCCTTCACCACCATCGGGGCAGAGGGCACTATTCTGTGACCCTTCGATGCGAAGAAGTCCAGAAACTGCTTTCTTATCTCTTTAGATGTCATATCGCACTTAACAGTAGTAATCCGCAAATATAGTCATTATTTCGGAGCAAGCCTGTAAAGGACCGCAGCTATTACGGCATACAGTATATTAGGAAGCCACATGGCGAACCAGGTGGGCAGAGTATCCGTTATCACGAACATCTGGCTGAAGCGCAGGAAGAGGATATAGGAAAAACTCAGGGCGATGCCGATACCGAGATTGAGTCCGATGCCGCCGCGTCTTTTCTTGGATGAAAGGGAAACACCGATCATGGTGAGGATAAAGGCCGAAAACGGAACGGCAAAACGGGTGTTCTTCTCTATGAGAGAATACTTGACCATGCTGTCCCCCCTCATCCTCTGCATGTCTATGAGTTCCTCCAGTTCCTTGTAGCTCAACGTCTCCACGGTATTCTCCCTCCGATAGAAATCATCTATGGTAAGGCTTATGACCGTATCCATCTGCTTGCCGAAAGTTATGCTCTGCTGCGACGTGGAATAATCTCTCAGAGTATAGTTCTTGAGTTTCCATCCACCTGTTGTGGAGTCCCAGGCCGCACTCTCGGCCGACAGCTTGGAGACAATCCTGCTGTCCTCGATGGACTCCAGAGTGAACTTGTAGCCGGTGTTGTTCCAGGTACTGAAGGACTCGACGTACACGAACTCTCCGGGTGCTATCTGATAATGGATGTTGCGGTTGGTATTGTAGAACTTCTGTCCTTTTATGTACTGCTCCTCGAACGCCAGTCTTTTCTCATTGGCTCTCGGAATCACGAAAAGATTGAGACACAGACTCATGGATGCTATGAGCAGAGCGGACAGAAAGTACGGATACATCAGACGTCCGAAACTGACGCCCCCTGACAGCATGGCTATGATCTCGCTGTTGCCGGCCAGTTTTGACGTGAAGAATATCACGGTTATGAAGACAAACAGCGGACTGAACATGTTGATGAAATACGGGATGAAGTTGAGATAGTAGTCCATCACTATCGCCCTCAGGGACGCCTCCTTGTCCACGAAGTCGTCTATCTTCTCACTGATGTCGAAAATGATCACGATAACGATTATCAACAGCAGGGCCACGAAGAAAGTACCGATGAACTTCCTGATGATGTACCTGTCCAGTAACTTGATTCTGAATGTGCTGATATTCATTGCCGCGATTATGGGTTATAGTCTGTTCTGCAGTCTGGTTACCGCTGCGTCCTTCCAACGGCGGAAGTCGCCTGCCTCTATATGCTCCCGAGCCTTCGCCACCACATCCATATAGAACGCAAGATTGTGCTCGCTGGCGATCTGTGCGGCAAGCATCTCTCCTGCAGTAAACAGATGACGCAGATATGCCTTTGTATAGCAAGTGTCCACAAACGATGTGCCATTGGGGTCTATAGGAGAGAAATCCCTCTCCCACTTCTTGTTGCGCATGTTCATCCGGCCTTCCCAGGTAAAAAGCATACCGTTACGGCCGTTTCTGGTAGGCATTACGCAGTCGAACATGTCTATGCCCCTGGCGATGCCCTCCAGGAGATTCTCCGGAGTTCCTACTCCCATAAGGTATCTTGGACGGTCCTTCGGCAGTATCGGATGCACCACTTCTATCATCTCGTACATCTTGTCGGTGGGTTCCCCTACGGACAGGCCGCCTATTGCGTAGCCTTCCCGGCCGAACGATGCGGCATGCTCGGCCGCCTCCCGTCTGAGATCGGGGTACACGCATCCCTGCACTATGGGGAAGAATGTCTGCGAATATCCGTAAAGCGGCTCGGTGGAATCAAATCTGCGGATACCCCCCTCCAGCCATTTCTCAGTAAGGTCCAGCGATTTTCTGGCATAAGACCAGTCTGCATCGCCAGGCGTACACTCATCCAGGGCCATCACGATATCGGCTCCTATGATACGCTGGGTATCCACATTGTTCTCCGGTGTGAAACTGTGGGCTGAACCGTCGATATGCGAACGGAAAGTACAGCCTTCCTGTGTCAGTTTACGGCTGCCGGCCAGAGAAAACACCTGGAATCCACCGCTGTCTGTGAGTATCGGACGGTCCCAGCCAATAAAACTGTGCAGACCGCCGGCCTCCCGGAGCACGTCCAGTCCTGGACGCAGATACAGATGGTAGGTATTGCCCAGGATAATCCGAGCCCCTATATCGCTTTTAAGATCCCGGTGGTACACGCCCTTGACAGAGCCGACAGTCCCCACCGGCATGAAAACCGGTGTCTCTATCGTCCCGTGGTCCGTCTCTATCCTGCCCCTGCGGGCATCTGACCGCGAATCTGTCTTCAGTAACGTGAATCTCATCAGATCATTCCCTCCAGAATTCTGTTTCACCCATATAGGTTACCGTAACCTCAGTACCGGACATAGCCGGAGACAGACGCACTTCTATATCCTCAGAACGCTCCATCTCCCCAAATATGTCCATATGAAGATCGAATCCACCGTTGAAAAAATGGAACGATGGCCCGTGGCTAAGTACAGCCATCGTCGGTTCCGCTGTAGAGAAAGCGACTGCCACCACAATATTCCCTTCCCGGCTGGAAGTGTGCTCGGTATAATCGCCCTCAACAGTCACCTCATACACATAGCCATAATCACAAGAATCAGCAAGAGCCACATGCATCTCCATAGTATTCAAAGAATAAGGAGAACTGAGCTCAGTTGTCTGAAAGTCTACATCCACATCCCAGGCATCAGGACCTGTGCAGGTCACAGCAGCGGCAACCCCGTTGAAAGTGCATTCCCAGACAGCACCTTCGTCAAGAATGGAATTGCCGTCGAACACAAACTCTCCTATCCCGCCTGCCAGGATACACCTGTCATCGTAAAGACGGACTTTATACTCAGGAAAATACCGGTCCTCCAACTCGTATCTCCCATACTGATCGGCCTTCACGTACATATCTACTTTCAGAGCCCGGTCCAATACGGAAAGAACAGGAGACAACACATAGTCTCCGGTAACATAATAGACGTAATAAGCCTCCTCGACAATATTGACGTACTTCTCCTCAGAACTGTCCACCTTGCACCCCGCCACCATCAAAAGAGCAGCTGCCGCCAGCCATATCTTTATCGTATTCTTCATGATTTCCGGTTTTAGAATTTATATCCGATTCCCAGCGAGAACATACCCGTATTGCCCAATGACACCTCCGCTATGCCGTAGACAAATGTTCCGACAGTAATGCCTATGGGTGTGACCGCAAATGCCGGAAGCAAGGTCAGGGAAGTACTGTTATTCCATGTCTCGGTCAGGAAGGAGACTCCAAGGCCGATACCGGAATAAAGCCTGACCAGATTGGTATGCACCCACACAAAGCGTACATAAGGCATCAGGGAGATCTGATTGTCATTGCCCCTGAATGCCAGGCTACCGGTATACTTGTCAAAATAATTGCGGTAATATCCGGAATATGTCACCACTCCGGAAAGCTCGAACCACTTGCGGAAACGGTACGTATATGTCAGGCCCACTGCCCCTGACAGATATCCGTCACCACCGTAATACCTGCTGCCGGCTATCTCTCCGGCTATAGTCCCGTAACCATAAAGATAGTCAGCACTCAGGCCGTTGTTCAGCGTGACCGCGTCAAAAGGCATGGCTCCCCAAGTAAGCCGGAGTTCGCTGCCCTGCCAGAACACGAAATCCCTGCGGTTGCGGGCAGAAATATCGGCGATACTTCCGAAAGAAAGCATCAGAAATACCGCCGACATCAATATTCTGCAAAAACACCGTTTCACAAACCTGAGATTTGATTATTTACCAAGTTTGGCTCCTATCTCCTTGAGCATGTCGTCCACCATGGCGTCGATATGCCACTGAGGATTCCAGCCCCACTCCTCGCGGGCACAACTGTCATCCATCATGTTGGGCCATGAATCAGCTATGGCGGCCTTTACAGGATCCACATTGTAGTCGAATGTGGCAGAGGGTATACGCTCTTTTATCTTGGCGAACAACTCCTTAGGACAGAAACTCATGCATGTGATGTTGAAACTGTTGCGGTGTTTCAGTCTGGAAGGGTCGGCCTCCATGAGCTGGGTCACGGCATTCAGTGCGTCAGGCATGTACAGCATGTCCATGTAAGAGTCCTCCGGGATAGGACAGGTATAGTGCCCTGTCTTGAGTATCTCATAGAACACCTCAACCGCGTAGTCAGTAGTACCGCCACCGGGCAGGCAGCCGTTGGAGATGATGCCGGGAAAACGCACACTCCTTGTATCGACACCGAAACGATGGAAATAGTAGTCGGACAGAAGCTCGCCGGTAACCTTGCATACTCCGTAGATGGTGTCAGGCCTCATCACCGTATCCTGAGGAGTCTTGTCATGAGGCGTACTGAGTCCGAAAGCACCTATGGAACTAGGAGTGAACACCGCTGTCTTGAATTCCTTGGCAAGAGTCAGGGAATTCACGAGAGCACCCATATTTATCTTCCATGCCAGCTCTGGATTCTTCTCGCCAGTTGCGGACAGAAGAGCCACGAGATTGAAAATGGCGTCAATCCTATTTTCCTTTACTGCATCTCCGAATGCGTTGAGATCGAGGGCATCCAGTTTGATGGCCCTTGCATATGTCCCGATCTTGGCCACAGCCTCGTCCTTGAGGTCGGCTCCAATAACGTTGTCTTCTCCGTAATGCTTCTGCAGATGAGGCACAAGCTCGGTGCCGATCTGCCCGCCGGCACCTACAACCAATATACGTTTCATATATTTTTAAATTTAATTGTGTACTAATCTGCAAAAATATAAAATTTTCTGACTATCCGCAAAGATACCCCTTGCCACCTTAAACCATAAGGCATGGGTGTTGCGCTTAACTTTCCTTTAATCAGTGTGTTCTGAATGTATCGGTCGCGTTATGGCCTGAAAAAACAGACCACGGCGCAGCACATTTTACGGTATCGATTTGGTGGGCGACATCTGTTATCAGTAGATTTTCAATTACGACACAATGGGGAACGGCCTGTTGATTTCAAGCGAGCCAGACTTCAGGCGTTGAT